>JBLHRL010000017.1:0-54238 GCA_047625975.1 Arenicella sp. | reverse complement strand
TTTTTTCGATAATTTTTAATAGAAAAAAGATATGAGTTGATTAGCGTTTGGGTATTCTAAAACAAATTCTCTTACGATATGCCTAGCTTAAATTACCATCGCCACTAACAAAAACGATACAGTTCTTAGCGAGGCGTGAAAACATCAGCTAATTGATTACCTTAAATATTCAGCTCACAACTTAGCCAATACTAAGGGATTTTTCGAATCCGTATTTAGCCGGATGTCTAACGACCATGGCACAGAATATACTGCTTTGCAGGCAAGTGGCCTAAAAGGGTGGTGGCGGTTTTAGCCAGTAAGTCAGACCAAGGGGCCGCGTTAGAAGTTATTCTACAGCAATGATTTCAATGCCACTCAAATTAGAATGGAGGCCGTTGTGTGCCATAGGGTAAAACTAATATTGTCCTTCTCTGGCGATAGTAGGTTTCATTTTTAGGAGCCTAGCGGTAATCAGTTGACGGGTGTGGACTCATGAGCAAAAGCGGCCCTTAGCCGCCCCGCTATTTGAACATCCGCTGTTCATATCACCGAGCATGCTTGAGCGAAAAGAATAGCGATCGTTATCGAAAGCATACACTCTTGTAAATTTTACACTGGAATTTCACTGAACACGAGTCTATACTTGCGTCGAATGCTTAAGGAGCGTTGCAACAAGAATTCTTCTTGTCAGGCTTAAGCGAAGTTGTTCTATTGTTACTAGCTAGTTTTAACTCAGCTGACAATAGGAAAAACTGCAACGACGCTCATTTTTCTAACTTTTTAAACGGAGACGAAAGATGAGTGCTAATCCATCTATCCCAGAATTTATCGACTACTATGTCGCCGACATCAACCTTGCTGGCTTTGGCCGCAAAGAAATCGCTATTGCCGAAACAGAAATGCCTGGCTTGGTTTCAATTCGAGAAGAGTTTCGTGCTGCCCAGCCACTAAAAGGCGCCAAGATCACGGGCTCACTGCACATGACTATCCAAACTGCTGTGCTAATCGAGACCTTAGTGGCTCTTGGTGCTAACGTACGTTGGGCATCTTGCAACATTTACTCTACACAAGATCACGCTGCAGCGGCTATTGCTGCGCAGAATATCCCAGTCTTCGCTATCAAAGGCGAAACGCTAGAAGAGTACTGGGACTACACACACCGCATCATGTCATGGGAAGGCGATACTGGCCCGAACATGATTCTTGATGACGGCGGTGACGCAACCATGTTATTGATTTTGGGATCAAAAGCTGAGAAAGATATCTCCGTTCTTGACAACCCCGGCAGTGAAGAAGAAACTTTCCTTTTCGCCGCGATCAAAGCAACAGTAGCGCGTGATAATACCTGGTACTCACGTCGTCTTGCTGGTGTTCAAGGTGTGACCGAAGAAACAACTACAGGCGTAGCTCGTTTGTATCAAATGGTTACTAGCGGTGACTTACCGTTTCCAGCGATCAACGTGAACGACTCTGTAACCAAATCTAAGTTTGATAACTTATACGGCTGTCGCGAGTCATTGGTTGACTCAATCAAGCGCGCAACCGATGTAATGATCGCGGGAAAAACAGCGGTAGTTTGTGGTTTTGGTGACGTTGGTAAAGGTTCAGCGGCTTCTTTACGTGGCCTAGGCGCTATTGTAAAAGTAACTGAAATCGACCCAATCTGTGCATTGCAAGCTTCTATGGAAGGCTACCAAGTTGTGACATTAGAAGATGCTATGGCGGATGCCGATATCTTCGTTACGACTACAGGTAACTACAATATCATTCGTCGCGAGCATATGGACGCAATGAAAGATCAAGCTATTGTTTGTAATATTGGTCACTTTGATAACGAAATCGACGTAGCTTCATTAGCCGATTGCGAATGGGACAACATCAAAGACCAAGTGGATCACGTGATCTTCCCCGATGGCAAGCGCATCATTTTGTTAGCTCAAGGTCGTTTGGTAAATCTTGGTTGTGCAACGGGTCATCCGAGCTTTGTAATGTCAGCTTCTTTTACTAACCAAGTTTTGGCGCAAATCGAGCTTTGGACTAAAGGCGAAGAGTACGGCAACGACGTATACATTTTGCCTAAGCACTTAGACGAAAAAGTAGCACGTTTACACCTTGATCGAGTTGGTGCGAAGCTGACTCAATTGAGTCAAGATCAAGCTGATTACATCAATGTGCCAGTAGATGGTCCATACAAGCAAGATCACTATAGATACTAGAGCGATACTAGTTTGTAGTCTGGAAGGGCGGCTTTAAGGGCCGCTCTTCTTTGTCCCAGCGCGTGACTACGCGCATGACCTTGTGCGTCGGAGCACCTTGATCAGCATTAAAGTCCACTCTTCCGTTTTGGTTGAGCGAGCATAATTTCGTTCGCTATATTCAGCTGAAGCGATGGTTAGGACCGCCGATCTAAAATATCAAAATTAGATGTATCCATTTACAATAGTGAATTCTTCAGTGTTGTAAATCGATGTATTAATGATCCACTGGAGACTATTGTGTCTGACAATGACGGCCTTGAGCTGAACAACATCCCCGAGCTCAGCTTTGAGTTCTTCCCTCCGCGATCACCTTCGGGTTCAGAAAACTTGATGAAAGTGCATGGTGAGTTAGATAAGTTTGAGCCGCACTTTGTATCCGTCACTTACGGTGCTGGTGGTAGCACTCAAGAGGGAACCTTTGACGCGGTTAAAAATATGCTCGCGACAGGCTCTTCTACGGCGCCTCATATAACTGGAGTCTGTAGCTCTGGCGATGATATCAAATCTACCATTCAGGGTTACCTTGAACTTGGTGTAAAACGACTTGTTGTGTTGCGTGGCGACCTACCCGGAGGCATGGTTGAGCGAGGGCATTTTAAGTTCGCTGAACAATTGGTTCAATTTGTACGTGATGAGTTTGCAGAGGAACTTCACTTAGAAGTGGCCGCTTACCCAGATTTTCACCCTGAGTCAGCCAGCCCATCTACTGATATTCAGTATCTTAAGCGTAAGTTTGATGCTGGCGCCGATTCAGCAATAACTCAATATTTTTATAACGCGGATAGCTATTTTTCATTCGTTGAAGAAGCTCAGCGAGCAGGCATTAGTGCGCCTATCGTACCGGGTGTCATGCCGATAATTAATTACGCCACGCTTACTCGGTTCTCCGATGCCTGTGGTGCCGAGATACCACGTTGGATTCGCGCTCGTCTTGAACAATATCAGCACGACGAACCATCGTTGAAAGCTTTTGGTTTAGATGTGGTTACTCATTTATGTTTAGATTTGCTTGATAATGATGTGCCTGGTCTACACTTTTATACTCTCAATAAAACTGAGCCAGTACAGGAAATCTGTAAGCGTATCGGTTTTCAACAACAGCCTTAATGTAGGTATTCTATTATGAATAAATCTGAGCAAATCAGAGCATTAATGGCCGAGCGTATTCTAATTCTTGATGGCGCGATGGGCACTATGATTCAGCGCCATAAACTTGAAGAAGAAGACTATCGAGGTGAGCGATTTGCCAACTGGAAATCGCCACTCAAGGGAATGAATGACTTGTTGGTGCTGACCCAACCAGAAATAATTGCCGATATTCATAAGCAATATTTGGAAGCGGGAGCCGACATCATTGAGACTAATAATTTTAATGCTACGACCAGTGACTTGCTGCGCTACAACTTACAAGATTACGCTTATGAGTTAAATTTAGAGGCGGCAAAACTAGCCCGTAAAAGTGCTGACTCTTATAGCATAGCCGATAAGCCACGCTTCGTAGCTGGCGTACTTGGTCCGAACCAAAAGACAACATCCGTGTCTGTCGATGTAAATGATCCTGGCGCTAGAGCGATCAGTTTTGATGAGTTGGTTGAAGACTATTCGTTGGCGACGCGCGGCCTCATTGAAGGTGGTGTTGACATCATTCTGATCGAAACTATTTTCGATACGCTGAATGCCAAGGCCGCGGTGTTCGCAGTGAAAACCGTGTTTGATGAAGACGGTATAGAGCTGCCTATTATGATTTCCGGAACCATCACGGACGCCTCTGGTCGAACCCTAACTGGGCAGGTTACTGAAGCTTTTTACAATAGTTTGCGCCATGCAAAGCCAATTAGCGTTGGCTTGAATTGTGCGCTTGGGCCAGAGGATTTACGCCAATATGTACAAGAGCTATCGCGTATCGCTGAGTGTAGCGTATCAGCCCATCCGAACGCGGGTCTACCAAATGAATTAGGTGAGTATGATTTAACTCCAGAAGAAATGGCTGATCATATTCGCGAATGGGCCGACAGTGGTTTTCTGAATATAGTCGGTGGTTGTTGTGGCTCGTCTCCTGAGCATATTCGCGCGATCGCGGATGCGATGGCCAAAAGTGATCCTAGAGTGGTCTAATTTTTTTCGACTTAGCTCCTCATGAATGAGTATTCACACATAAAATTAGCAACACCAATAGTGTAAAAATGAAAAATCAAGTAAACATGCGCCTATCAGGCCTAGAGCCATTCAATATTAACGATCAGAGTCTATTCGTTAACATTGGCGAACGCACCAACGTTACTGGCTCAGCACGTTTCAAGAAGCTGATTAAAGAACAAGACTATGAAGCGGCTTTGGAAGTTGCCCGCCAGCAAGTTGTGGCCGGAGCACAAGTGATAGACGTTAATATGGACGAGGGCTTGATTGAGTCTGAAGAAGTAATGGTGACCTATCTTAATCTGATGATGTCCGAGCCTGATATTTCTCGTGTACCAGTGATGATTGACTCTTCAAAATGGGAGGTGATCGAAGCTGGCTTAAAATGTATTCAAGGCAAAGGTATCGTCAATTCTATTTCGCTAAAAGAAGGCGAGGAGAAATTCATTCATCAGGCAAAATTAGTCATGCGTTATGGCGCGGCTGTTGTGGTGATGGCATTTGACGAAGTAGGGCAAGCCGATACCAAGGAGCGCAAGGTCGAGATTTGTACTCGAGCCTACAAAGTTCTTACCGAGGTTGTTGGATTCCCGCCAGAAGATATTATTTTTGACCCTAATGTTTTTGCCATAGCGACGGGTATCGACGAGCATAATAATTATGCGGTTGATTTCATCGAAGCCACGCGTGAGATAAAACGCACACTGCCGCACGCTAAAGTTTCAGGTGGCGTGTCGAATGTATCGTTCTCATTTCGCGGTAACAACCCCGTGCGCGAAGCGATTCACTCAGTATTTTTGTATCATGCAATTAGCGCCGGTATGGACATGGGCATTGTTAATGCTGGGCAGCTTGCGATCTATGCAGACCTACCTGATGATTTACGTGAAAAAGTTGAAGCGGTTGTACTAAATAAAAATCCTAATGCGACCGAAGACTTGCTGGCTATTGCCAATGACTATCGTGGTGATGGTAAACAGGTTGAGAACACGCAAGATCAAGAATGGCGTAGCTGGGATGTTTCTAAGCGTTTGTCTTATGCCCTGGTCAAAGGTATTACAGAATTTATTGAAGGCGACACTGAAGAGGCACGTCTAGCGGCTGAAAAACCATTACATGTTATCGAAGGTCCGTTGATGGACGGTATGAACGTTGTTGGTGACTTGTTTGGCTCAGGAAAAATGTTCCTCCCGCAAGTAGTTAAGTCCGCTCGTGTGATGAAAAAAGCGGTTGCCTATTTGATGCCTTACATCGAAGACGAAAAAGAATTGGGTGATACTAACGGCCGAATTCTGATGGCCACCGTGAAAGGTGACGTGCATGATATTGGTAAAAATATCGTCGGCGTAGTGCTGCAATGTAATAACTACGAAGTCGTTGACCTTGGCGTTATGGTGCCAGCCGAAACAATATTAAAAGAAGCCGTCGCAAATCAATGTGACATCATAGGCTTGTCTGGTTTGATCACACCATCGCTTGATGAAATGGTCTATATGGCTAAAGAAATGGAAAGACAAGGGATCAACATGCCGTTGATGATTGGTGGTGCGACGACGTCTAAAGTTCACACCGCACTAAAAATTGAGCCAAATTTTTTAAAAGACCAGGTGGTGCATGTGCCCGACGCATCGCGTGCCGTAGGGGTCGCTCAAAACTTATTGTCAAAACAAAACAAGGCAGGCTTTGTGACTGGCATACGAGATGAATATGATCGTATTCGTGTAGAGCGTGCTAAGCACGGCAAGGTGCATAAAACAGCCGAGATTAAAAAGGCGAGAGCCAATAAAAAAGACATAGATTGGTCTGGCTTCACTGCCGATAAACCAACCTTCTTAGGTCTCAAGGTGTTTGACGACTATGATTTATCAAAACTAGTAGAGCGTATCGATTGGACACCATTTTTCAGTGCCTGGGAGCTAGCTGGTCGTTACCCTCGCATTTTACAAGACGAGGTGGTTGGCATAGAAGCGACCAAGTTATTTGCTGATGGTCAAGCTATGCTTAAGCAAATAATTGACCAAAAATGGTTAGAAGCGCGCGGTGTTATTGGTTTTTTCCCAGCCAATGCTGTGGGCGATGATATAGAAGTGTATACCGACGATAGACGTAGCGAGATTGCTAAAAAATTGCATCACTTACGCCAGCAAGATTTGAAAAAGGGTACACAGCCAAACTATTGTTTGTCTGATTTTATCGCCCCAAAAGAGACCGGTAAGGCAGATTATATTGGCGGCTTTGCAGTTACTACCGGTCACAAAATTGATGAAAAAATCGCAGAATTCGAAGCCGAGCATGACGATTATCAATCGATCATGTTAAAGGTCTTGGCCGACCGTCTGGCCGAAGCGTTTGCCGAACATATGCACGAACGAGTCCGTAAAGAATTTTGGGCTTATGAGTCTGATGAATCCTTAGATAACGACTCCTTGATTCGAGAGAAATACCGAGGTATTCGCCCTGCACCGGGCTACCCGGCATGCCCTGATCACACTGAGAAAGCGACTCTTTGGGAAATGTTAGAGCCAGGTGAAAATGCCGGCATGAGCATCACCGAAAGTTTCGCAATGTTGCCAACAGCGGCCGTTAGCGGTTGGTACTTCGCTCACCCTCAGTCACGTTACTTCTCGGTTACTCGTATTCAGCAAGATCAAGTTATTGATTATGCAGACCGCAAAGGAATTGATTTAATGAGCACTGAGCGTTGGCTATCGCCTATTCTTGGCTACGACGTCTAGGCCCAGCAAAGCATCGCTTAAAGAACGGTTGGCTATCAAAATAGATGATAGCCAACTAGTTTTGACATACACTCTGCTGTTTAAAAATGAATTTAATGGCTTGGCCCTCTAAAGCACAAGTTTATTATCTTGATGGCAATTAAATTCCGGCGCTAATGACCGCTCAAGTGCGGCGCCTAGAAATTCGAGCATGCCGCATAAGATGCTGGTTTAGAACTACACCAATTTAAGGCTAGATAAATGAATAGCAGTGAATCAAACAACCAATTAATCGATTTTCTAAATTGCGAGGCGCTCGATTTAAATTTGTTTCGGGGTCAAAGCCGAGATTTTAAGAGCGGACAAGTGTTCGGTGGACAAGTGTTGGGACAGGCGATAAAGGCGGCCTATAACACCGTCGATGATGACCGCAAAATTCATTCGGCACATGCCTATTTCTTGCTGCGTGGTGACGTTGAAGCGCCGATTATTTATGAAGTTGACCGAAGTCTAGATGGCGGCAGTTTTTCATCTCGACGAGTCGTCGCGATCCAGCATGGCCGACAAATGTTTCACTTGTCGGCGTCGTTCCAGAAGCATGAAGAAGGCTTAGATCATCATCGTTCTTGGATACCGCCTAGGGATCAACTAAAATCGGCGTTGAACAGTGATGTACCCGCTGAGCGACACTTTCAGTCCGAGTATTTTGATGTTCACTATGTGCCACGCGATAAAGTGACTCGAGAAGATAGTATTCAATACTGGATGAAAACTAAGCACCCTTTGCCAGACGATATGGCTAGCCATCATGCGGTGTTAGCCTATATTTCAGATATGGGATTGTTGCAGGCGACGTTGGTGCCTCATGGCTTGAATAAGCTGACTCTCAGCGAGCATAAAGAGAAGTTGATGATGGCCTCACTTGATCACGCGATTTGGTTTCACCGCGACTTTCGGGTTGATGATTGGCTATTTTATGAGTGTCGATCTCAATCTACTAGCAATGGCCGGGGTCTGGCGTTTGGTCGAGTCTACAACGAGGCTGGCCATTTGGTCGCATCAACGTCACAAGAAGGTTTAATGCGATTACGCCGCTAATTGTATATTCAGTTTTTGCGCCAGTCGACTGAGTTGCTCAAAGCGTTTGGCATGTTGGTGTCTGTATTGATTACCGCAAGTGTGTATATTCCATAATAAGTCGCACCAAAGTACAGCGATTTGTGAGCTTAAGAAAATAGTCTGTTCGACCTTGTTCTGCCATCCGGGTTGATAGCTGGCCAGAAACTCTTGTGCCTCGCGTTTGTTTAAGTCGAAGTAATAAATAATCGCGCCTAAATCAAACCATGGATTGTTCGTTTGAGCAAACTCCCAGTCAATCAACAGAGCCGTATCATCTGTGAATAAGCAATTATCGATGACTAAATCATTATGACAGTAGGTGCTCGGGGTTGGGTCGTTACTGAACTCGGCTAGTACTGGCATAAGCATGCTATGCCAGTGGTGCATTTCTGCGTCAGCCGCGACTAGATAGCTCTCACAAAAGCCTATTAGGTTAAATTGCTTGCCGCGATTTGACGTGCCTTTATGGGTAAGCTTTAGGGTATGTGCTAGGCTTTTTAGGCGTTCAGGAGTGTAGCCTTGGTCTTCAACGAACTGATACAAGGCGGTGTTGTTTTTGGCGCTAATTAAATGCGGTGACAGACCCCGTTCGCTGGCCCAATATTCGCTTTCAACGGTGCGCTCGAACGAATGTTTGAATACCTTAAGTACAAATTTTTTGCCAACAGACTGAATAAGACCCGTATGGTGATTTTGCCCGTTTTCAAATACAGTAACTAAGCTAGGCTTCTCAGTAAAGCCCCAATCAGACCAATTCTCTAGCGCTTGATTTAACATGCTGGTTATTGTATCGCCATTGTTGGTAGCCGAAAATAGCAATTACCACGTAAAGGGCAAACAAAACCGCGTACAGTAAAAACCCACGATCAATGTACAGATAGATTGATGCGCAATTAATCACTATCCAATACAGCCAATTCTCTAGAATTTTTCGTGCCACCATCCACGTGGTAATTACAGCGGACCAGGTTGTAAACGAATCCAGATAAGGCAGCGCTGCATCAGTGTTAGCGCTGAGTAAATAGCCGCTTATGAGGGTGAGAACGACGATTAGCGCCAAGATTAAAAAATGCTCTCTGGCAATCAATGAGCGAATAACCAGGGTCGATCTTTGGGTGCTGCCATACTGCCATTGCCACCAACCAAAAATAGCCATCAGCAAATAGTAACTATTTAACGCCGATTCCATATATAAGCTACCGTCCCAAAATAGATAGATGCTCGTACCAGTACCGATAAAGCCCGCCGGCCAACACCAAATATTTTCCTTAGCGGCGAGGACTATGTAGATTAGGCCAAACACCACCGCCACTACTTCAATATTACTGGTCCCGGCCCAAGCCGAATTAAGCCCAATGATGAATTCAGTCATACTAAAGCTCTCAGTCATAGCCCTCAAGTTTGCGTGCATCACCTTCTAAATATTTGCAGACGAACACGACTTTACCGTACCGCTCCATCGATTCTTTAATGCAGGCATTAAGCAAGGTATTAACGTCATCGAACTCGCCAAAAATCCGTGTACTCATGTTCGATGTGCGAATGTCTACGTTGATGGCATAGCTATTGAGCATATTCAGAAAGTTTTGGATTTTTATTTTATAGCCATCTTGTAATGGGTACATACTTATATCGACTGACAAGTGCATTTTGTGTCTCTTTTTATGATTGCTTGTTTTGCTTAGAAGCAGTTTAACCGCGACCCAATACTAATAATTTGGTTAGCAACGAGCTGACCGATGGGTCTTTCATTGGTTAACGGTGAGATCCTTCGGCTACGCTCAGGGTAAAGGGCAACCAACCCCTAAGGTGACTGGCTATTAGCTACCCTGAAGACTGGTAACCCCTCAGTAATCAAAACTCCATACTAGCGCGCATGCCAACAACGCGTGGTGAACCAAACTGATTGTATTCATCAACCGCATAGTTTTCTCGTGGGTCATTACCAAAAGAGCCAAAGCCTCGTGTTTTTACTAGCTCATCGCTTAGATTCTTAGCATACAACGCTACTTTCCAATTCTCGGCTTGATAGGCAAGTTCTAGGTTCACCAATTGATAAGAGTTTGAACGGCTTTCGTGGCTATTTGAAAATAAGAAGTCGTCTTTAGCTTCAATCGAACCGCTTAACGATAGTGCTGAGGTTACTGCATAACGACCACCAATTACAGCAGTATAACTTGGCGCTTGTGCCTGATCTCGACCGTTTAAATCAAACGGCTTGCCATTGGCTCGGTCAGCTAGGATGTGGTCGAAGCTTAAGAACTGATCGAATGCCGTGTCTAGTAAACCTACTTTAGCAAAGACTGTGACACGGTCACTGGTCAGCCAATCTACTTCTACTTCTAGACCTTTGTTAGTGCCGCTTGCCGCATTCTCAGTAAAATCTGTAAAGCTACAGGGACAGACGCCACCGATCCTATTTGTTGCTAGTGAACGTACAATAGACTGGTTTACCTGTACCTCATCTCGGTCTTGATAGAACAGCGACGCTTGTAGGCGCAAAGTGCCGTCTAAGTATGTTTGTTTGATGCCAAGCTCGTAGTTGAGCATAGTTTCAGTATCGAATTCGCGCTCTTGAATAGACAGACTGCCGTCCAAATTGAAGCCACCGGGCTTATAGCCTCGAGACACGAGACCGTAGTAGAACGCGCCGCCATCGGCTTGATATTCTAAGGCTAAACGTCCACCCCAAAGGTTTTCTTCTGGTGCGGCAGAGGCGCCGGTGATGTCTGAGTAGCTAACCTCACGGCGCTCTAAGCGTAGCCCGGTGGTTAATGACCACCGATTGCTTAGGTCAAACTCAACTTGACCGTAAATGGCTGAATTAGTGGTCTCTAGATCGCTATTAAAATCGTTAGCAAAAGTGTAAATGCGCTCGAGGTTAGTATCTTGATCGCGATAGTAAAGCCCCGCAACCCAGCTCACGGAGTCTGAGGCGTTTGATAACAAACGCATGTCAAAAGTGACGTTATTATTGCTGCGTAGATATTGGTCGAACGACGAATAGAATAAGTCAAAACCAAGCAAGTCGCTGTCGCATGAAGTGTTTTGACAAATGAAAAGATTACTCCAATCTTCGTCGTAGGCGTATTCCAAGTCAGAGTTGGCCAAGCTAAGGGAGGCCTCAAGGTTCAAGCTAGTAGAAAATTCATAGCTCGCTTTTACCGCAGCGGCCGTGGTTTGTTGTCGATCGAACCCAGGTTGGTCGGTATCGGTTTGGCGCGTGTTGGACAAGCTGAAGGCATCATAACCATTGTCAATATCGGCGAGCAACAGAGTGAAATCCAATGCTAGCACATCGCTGACCTTAGTCGTATAACTCGCTCGGGCGGTGGTCTCGTCAATGTTGTTAGTATCGTCACGATCTAAAAAAGTGGCCTGCGTAAAACCATCACTTTGATAATGCTTAAGCGCTACTCGGTAGCCTGATTGGTCTGACGTTGGGCCACTGATAACGGCACTAACTTCGCGTCCACCAAAGTCCTCGTAGCCGGCCGTTAGGCGACCATAGAACTCCTCGCTTGGCCTGTTCGAAACAATGTTGATTAACCCAGCTAGCGCGTTAGCGCCATACAGCGTGCCTTGTGGCCCACGCAATACTTCGACTTGTTGCACGTCTAAAGTGCTGGCCGCGGTCGCAATACCGGTTAAGTCAATGCCATCGATAAGCAAGCCAACCGAGTTGATTATGGGTGCTTGAAATTCACTGCGCTCGCCAATACCGCGAATTTGAATAAAACGGCCTCTCGACGCGCCGCTGGCAAAGTTGACGTTTGGAGCCAGTCCCAATAAATCTTCTAAGTGTTGAGCGTTACGTTGATCGATAACCGCGTTATCAATAACGGTAACACTATTGGCTAAGCGCAAGGCATTAGTCTCAAGTAGTTCTGCGGTGACGACTATCTCAGTTAAGGGTTCTGCAGCAAAAGCTTTAGTGCTTAAGCATAGCGCGACGGCTAATAGGCCGATGGTGAAATGGATTTTCATGGTGGTCTCTTTAATATCTGTTAAAAAGACCCGGTAAGGCGAGAAGGGTATTAAATGTGTTCCCATTCCTACGCCGGTATCAACCGGATCAGGTTCTAGGAGTTCGAGTCGCAAACGCTTTCTCATCTCAGGCCTTGGGCCACCCCCTGGGTAAAACTTAACGAAACTGCATCAAGTGAACTGATTCTACCAGAGTTCGTGTGTGGTCTAAACGAGTCTTTTGACTATTATTAGGTTTGTTTTTTAATTCGATGATCTTTCGCCTTAGCTTACTGAAAGCTAATTTCGCTAAGCTGTTTTCAAGCGTGGCCGCTTTCAACCAAACTAATTTCGCCTATAATCATCGAATGAATGAATACGTATTTTTATGGGCTATTGCAGGAGTATTATTTATTGGTGCTATGAGTCCCGGACCTAGCTTCTTTATTGTTGCGCAAAACTCGCTATCGAAGTCGAGGGCCCATGGCGTCTCAACCGCCTTGGGCACCGGATTAGGTGTCTCTCTGTTCGCAATATTGGCCAGTTTTGGGGTCACAGCCTTACTTCAAAACGTACCCAGTACGTACCTAGTATTTAAACTTTTGGGCGGTGCATATTTACTCTATTTGGCATACAAAATTTGGGCTGGAGCGAGTCATCCGCTAGAGATAATAGCCGATGATGACGAGTTAAAAAGCAAACACTCCGGTAAGTCGGGAGGGGGTCTATTCAACGCGTTCTTAACTGGCCTTGTGACCCAGACTAGTAACCCTAAAACGGCATTGGTTATTGCTGGAATCTTCGCTGCATTTGTACCCGCTGAGCCACCCTCGAATACGGCTTTACTAGTGGCGCTGATCGCCTTTGTTATTGATTTTTCTTGGTACGCGATTGTCGCAATTAGTCTTTCGACAAGGACAACTCGTAACGTCTACAAAAAAGCTAAGGTCGGTTTTGATAGAACGGCGGCTATTTTCTTAGGGGTGGTTGGTATTAAGTTATTGGTATCGTAGGCGTCAGACCGCTGACTTAGTTTTGAGTCACGTTAACAGACTCAATATTAAAGAGTTCACAGGCACCGTCGTCTTGATCAACTCGGGTAAGCGAGCTAGACCAGCGATAGCCATCGGGATGATTGATGGAGATCAATTTACTGTTAAACCTTACAATCGAGCCAACGCCTATATCGCTTAGAGCTATTTTTATTTGATCGGTACTCGGCACCATGTGCATATTGGAACTACTCTGACTGATTAAGTTAATCGGATGAGGGAACCAAGCCTTGTTGCTGCTGAAGATAAACCAGTGCCGGTTTGGCGAATGCTTAGAGAATCTAACACCGAGTGGTCCGACATCATTCCCCAGCCCAATGCCATGTCAAAGGGTGCAAGCTCAGCCCCTCGGCCGAGTCTATAGCGTTTTTTAGCGTCGATATCGAAGCTAACTAAAGGCAACACCTGATAGCCTTTAAAATCAAATGGCTCAGAGTTTTTGAGGAGAGTTTGTTGAGAAACGCTCGGCGCTTTCTGCCCTGGTGAGAGGTCTATTTTAGCTGAATCACTTTGCCACCATCCCAGTAGCGACAACACTATAAGAATGGCGGTAAATCTCTTAACTTTTGATGTCTTGCTTAGTGGCGGAAGTGACGCATGCCAGTGAATACCATTGCCATGCCTGCTTCGTCAGCGGCGGCGATCACTTCGTCGTCGCGCATTGATCCACCTGGTTGAATTACGGCGCTAATGCCCGCTGCTGCGGCATTTTCGATACCATCACGAAACGGAAAAAACGCATCAGATGCCATCACCGACCCTTTAACTTCTAGCTCGGCATGCTCGGCCTTTATGCCTGCGATACGGGCTGAATTAACCCGGCTCATTTGGCCTGCACCGACACCAATGGTCATATTGTTATTGGCGTAAATGATGGCATTCGACTTAACGAACTTTGCTACTTTCCAAGCAAACAATAGATCGGCCATCTGTTGCTCAGTAGGCTGTACTTTGGTAACAACTTCTAATTTTTCAGTCAGTGCTAAATCATTTTCTTGCAGTAACAAACCACCGGTAACACGTTTATACTCAAGCTGGTTATGATCGGTGTTAGCCCAAGAGCCACATTCGAGTAAGCGAACATTTTTCTTAGACGCTACCGCGGCCTTGGCTTCGGCTGAAACCGATGGCGCGATGATCACTTCAACAAATTGTTGCTCGACAATTAGGTTAGCAGTTTCGGCATCTAACTCTTGGTTAAAGGCGATAATCCCGCCAAAGGCTGATTCGGGGTCTGTAGCGAATGCTTTTTGGTAGGCCTCAAGCATTGAGTCGGCAACCGCTACACCGCATGGGTTGGCATGCTTAACGATCACACACGCCGGCGCACCATCGAATTGCTTGACGCATTCTAACGCTGCGTCAGTATCGGCGATGTTGTTATAAGAAAGCTCTTTACCTTGTGTTTGTACCGCCGAGGCAATGCCAACGGGCGCGTTTTCTTCAACGTAGAAGGCTGCTTTCTGATGTGGGTTCTCACCGTAGCGCATAGTTTGTTGGTGCTTGAACTGTACGTTGAAGGTCTGCGCGAAATCAGCTTTACTGCCGTCTTCTTGAATTCGCCCCAAGTGATTAGCAATCGCGCCATCATATTGGGCTGTGTGTTCAAAGGCTTTGGTCGCAAGCTTAAAACGGGTTTGGTATGAAAACCCGCCACTATTGACCTCGGCGAGTAAACCAGAGTAATCATTAGCATCAACAACAACTGCTACGTCTTTATGGTTCTTAGCGGCAGAGCGCACCATCGTCGGGCCACCGATATCGATATTTTCAATTGCTGTTGTTAAGTTACAGCTTGGGTCGGCGACGGCTCGTTGGAATGGGTAGAGGTTGACGATAACCATATCGATCTGATCTATACCGTGTTTGGCCATCACCGCATCATCGGTGCCGCGGCGACCTAATATTCCACCGTGAACTTTAGGGTGTAGCGTCTTCACTCGGCCGTCCATCATTTCGGGGAAGCCGGTGTAGGATGATACTTCGGTCACCGGAATACCTTCGCTATTGAGTAAGCTGGCTGTGCCTCCAGTTGATAGAAGCTCAACCCCAGCCGCGTGTAAGCCGCGTGCGAATTCGACAATGCCGGTTTTATCCGAAACGCTTAACAGTGCTCGAACAGGTTTGACTCTACGATGGGCAGAGGTTTGGTCAGTCATGGTTATACCTTTGTTGAGCCTTTAGCTCGGATTAATAGTGGTCATCAGTTCGATTTAGTAAGAGCGATGTTAGCCGAGGTTATAAATTTTCAGCTTTTTGCGTAGGGTGTTGCGGTTGATGCCAAGTATGTCGGCCGCTCGGGTCTGATTGCCTTTGACCTGGGCCATAACAACTTCGAGAAACGGCTTCTCAACTTCATTGATGAAAAAATTATGCAGGTTAGTTGGGGTTTCACCATTTAAATCTTTAAAATATTGCTCGATTGCGTGCGTCACACATTCTGAGAGAGGGTCTGATTTTGTCATGTCGATGGGCTAATTTTTATAATTATATTAATCACTTTTATGAACGTCTTGCTAGGCCGCTAACTGTGAGCAGCTCGAACGCAAAAATCCTTTTAGCAATAAACGTTGTTCAGAAGCATTTTCAGTAGTGCATATCCGTGTCTTTAGTTCCGGCGTAATCTCGCTACTCCAATTAGCTAGATACCACTTGATATGTTTTCTGGCTAAACGAAGGCCAAGGCTTTCGCCATAAAACTGATGAATCTCAGAATGATGTTGAATAATGGTGTGGGCGCGATTTTCAGCATCCGGTATATCGCTATAACGGCCAGTCTCTAAAAAGTCCGCTATCTGTTGAAATAACCAAGGCTGGCCTTGCGCCGCACGACCTACCATTACCGCATCAGCATTCGTCGCATTCATTACTCTGAGTGCTATCTCAGGCGAATTGATATCACCATTGGCTATAATCGGTACGCTAACACTACGCTTAACCTCGGCGATAGTGTTGTACTCTACCTCACCGACAAACTTGCATTCGCGGGTACGGCCATGAATGGTAATGGCACTAACACCCGCGTCTTCGGCGATTCGCGCAATGCTTGGCGCATTGCGGGTCTCTGGCGTGGTGCCGGTGCGAATTTTAACAGTTACCGGCACATCTACCGCAGCGACCACGGTTTGTAAAATCTCAGCAACTAATGCCTCATTGCCAAGTAGCGCTGAACCGGCAGCTTTTTTGCATACTTTTTTTGCCGGGCAACCCATGTTTATATCGATGATTTGTGCGCCGTTAGCAACGTTATATTGTGCCGCTTCAGCGAGCATAGTTGGTTCGGTACCGACAAGTTGAACCACTACAGGCCCAGGCTCACCAGCAAGATCAAGGCGAAACTTACTTTTGGTTGTGTGTCTAAGATCGAGTTGACTGGTAATCATTTCAGAAACAACTAAGCCAGCGCCATGAGCACGACATACTTGCCGATATGGCTTGTCGGAAACACCGGCCATGGGCGCGGCTATCACTCTATTGGCTAATATGTAGGGTCCAATTTGCATTGCTAAAGTGGTGGTAGGGTTTCGATTAATATCCTTCTGAGAACGTCAGATCATACGCCAAGGGGTCTAAACGGGTAAAGATCGAATTGAGTAAAAGCGCCACTTTTTAAGCAGCCCAGAAAGTCATAACCATTTTTTAAAAGCTCGGAGTTGATCCTTACGGCTAAGCCGCTAAGCCGCTATGCTAATAAGCTCGCCGACAAAAATAACCGCCCTGAGCGAGCGCCTTAGCGCGTAAAAATAACCGTCCTATCTATTCAAAATTGTTACTTCGTAACCGGTCGCACGCTTTGGAAACGACAACAACTCAATAGTAACTTTCTTTAATTCTCGCGCACCAATCAGATCATTCGTTGCATTTTGATAAACGTAATCAGTGGGCGACAAGCTACGCCTAGAAACTAAGCGGCCTTCAGCATCGGTCAACGACATTTCAAGCCAAGGTAGAGGTTGCTCTATCTCGGCATGGTTGATTATACTGATACGCAATAAGGTGGTCGACGAACGGCTTGGGTGTGCTTCAGTACGCGCACCTACCAGCTCGAGCTTATTCAGGTTTCGGCGTACCGGCAATACGATATTGTATTCGGCTAGTGTTTTAGTCACAGGAATGCTGAGTTCGGCAATTTTTTTCTGTACAAATGAGTTTTTTTCAAGCATCAAAACTTGTTTAATCCACAGTTGGTAAATCAATGCTGCACTTAATGCCGCCGCTATCAACAACAAGGGTAGCGCGAGCAACCAAGAAAAAGGGCTAGTACTGGCTTTCCGATCTAATTCAAATGGCGTCTCCGGCACTAAAGCATGATTACCTTTTGGGGCTTCTTCGGTCGCTAGTTTGGCGCCTGATGTATTGATAAGTTTGTGATCGACCAATGAATCAACTTGATCAATTAATGTTTCCTTATTGTTAGTTACGGTTTGGCTTTGCTTGGAAAAATTAGTGACTTTCGACCTAGATCTTGGCTGTCTGATACTTTCGAGAGCCTTGATTGGCAGTACTAATTGCTGATCACCTACTTTTTTACTATCCGCATCAGACCTGGTATTGATGTTGTTACTTTGAAAAGTGGGCGCATCTTGGTCGATATCTAAGCTCATATCTGAGTTAAGGTTATCGCCAATAGAGGCTTCACTTAAGGTGGTACTTTTTGTTGATTTAATGTCAATGTCGGCAAAAGAAAACTCTTGTGTTTCTGCGTCGGCTTTTGCCTGTGCTTGCCTTTGCTCTAGATCGTAGGTTGGCGGCTCGATAAAGGTCTTTCGAGGGTCAAATTGAGGCGGTTGATTTTTTTCTTTGAGGGCTCGGACTTGAAACGGCTCTCGGCAGGTACCGCAGCGAACCATTCCTTGGGACACTCGCAGTTGATTATCACTTATCGCATAGGTGGTGAAGCAGTGAGGGCATTGCGTGTTATGTAAAGCCATTAGGTCGGAGTTGTCTTAGTGTTATTTTCGACGAGCGCTGATCAAGCACCACTGGTCTTGGTCTTGCTGGTCAAAATTGAATTGGTCACCGAATGCCGCTTTTACCTTATCGGCCTGTGTGCTTAATATGCCTGTCAACAAGAGTTTACCGCCAGGTTTCAAGTGTAACAATAGGGTATCACGTAATTGAATTATTACGTCAGCCAAAATATTAGCAATAACGAGGTCGAATGTCGCCGCAGGAACGTTTAGTAGCTGTTGCGGTAAGCAGGCACGCATTTGGCTATCAACGTTATTGCGTAACGCGTTTTCATTGCAGGCGTTTACCGCCAGCGGGTCAATATCGACAGCTTCGGCGAATGCGGCGTCACTCATGATTGCGGCTATAGCTAAAATACCAGAGCCACTGCCGTAATCTAATACCCGTTGACCGTCTAATTTTTGCTCGGCAAGCCAATGTAAGCACATGTTCGTGGTGGCATGCGTGCCTGTTCCAAAAGCCAAGCCAGGGTCGAGTACGATATTCCGGGCTGATGGCTCGGTTGGTTCACACCAGCTAGGGCAAACCCAGAGGTCGGTTCCAACCTGAATCGGTTTAAATGACGCTAACCATACCCGCTCCCAATCCTGGTCAACTAGCCTTGCCACACCTACCGGAATTTCGGCGCCAACGGTGTTACTGGAAAATTGAGTTTGCACAAAACTGATAATAGGCTCCAGCTCGACCGTGTCGTTAAATAGAGCTGTGAGTTTAACTTTTTGCCAATCAGGGGTGCCGGGGAAAGCGACCTCATAGAACTCGTCTTCTCCTGCATTTTCGGTGGTGACTGCTTGTGCCAAGAAGCCCTCTAACATCTCTGATAGTTTATCAACGTCTGCTGCGTCGACAACAAATGTAGCTTGAATCCAGCTCATGGTGATTACTCGGTTGGTTGCCCAGTAAGTCGTATCACTGTGCCTATTAGCGGCGAGTATACCTAGCCGTTCTGATCATTTCTAAGGCCATTGTTACATTAGTTGAGGTCATTCCCTTGGCTCCGTCAGAAAATTGCGTTATGAAGTGCCGAGTAAGCTTACAAGTGAGCGTTCAACCACGCTCGGATTTGGGCCTCGTCAATCTTTCCTAAAACCTGGTCGAGAACCTTACCGTCTTTGTCTAAAAGCAATGAATAAGGTAATAAACCTTGGGCGTTGCCGGTTTTTTCCAGTAATAACATACCGGTTTTCTCAGCATATAGAATTGGATAGCTTATATCCATTGAATCTAAAAACGGTTGCGAGCGGCTGGGATTGTCAATTGCCACACCGATAACGCCGAACCCATCTTTCTGATGCAAGCGATACATAGCTTCAAACAATGGCATTTCTTCACGGCAAGGGTTGCACCAAGTAGCCCAAAAATTAACTAAGGTAAGCTGGGCTAATTGGTTTTCAACCGTATCAATACCGCTAGTACCAGTACTCGGATTGCTAGTTTCTAACTTGGCGCTCAGCAATGCTGATACTTCAGTAATCGGATCAGTACGAGAGGTATTAATCGCGATACCAATAGTGAATGCTACGATTGCAATAAATAGAAGAAGTACTTTGTTCTGATTAGTCATGTATTTTATGCTTTTGTTTGGTCAATTAAGGCAAGAAAGTCATCTTTGTTCATATAGCCGTATTGTCTTAGGTTTTGGTACTCTTTGCCATTGGCTTTTATGAATAGCGTCGCGGGGGGGCCAAACACGTCAAAAAATTTCTTAAGTGCTTCGCTATCATTATTGGTATCGGTTACATCGGCTTCGATTAAAAGCCAGCTATCCAGCGCAATATGCACGCTTTGATGCCTGAACGTGGTGCGCTGCATGCGTTTGCAATCTAAGCACCAGTCGGCATAGAAATCGACTAGTACCGGTTGGCCAGATACTTTTGCCACTGCTAGTAGCTTGGTTGCTTCAGCGACAGTGGTGACTCGATTAAACGGTAGCTTAGTAGCTATATTTGTAACGCCGTCGGGGTTTAGCGAGCCTATGCGAACCTCCTCCAACGGCTGAGTGATATCCTTGCCACCGAACTGGGCGCCAATAAGAGCCATTGCGCCCCAAATAATCATGACAACGCCAACCGCCCGAAATAATGTCTTAACAACGTCTGAAGCCGTAGCCGAAATGAGATTCCAAACGTAGAATCCTAGCCAGATTAGCCACGCTGACCAAAAATAAAGCACCGGTACGAGCTCAATAAAGCCGGCTATAAAAATCGCCGCTCCAAGTACTGAAAAGCCAAGAATAACCTGCACATTATTCATCCAAGAACCGGCTTTCGGGAGTAACCAGCCGGCGCCAAAGCCAACGGCAATTAACAGTGTGCCCATGCCGAGAGCCAGCGCACTCATGACCGCCGAACCGAGTAACGGGTCGCCAAGCGTGATCGCCGCACCAATCGCCACAATCAACAGTGGCGATACGCAAGCGCCAACCACTAAACTGGAAATGGCGCCGAGAATAAAGGCGGTAGCTGAAAGTGATCGACTGCTTGGCTTAGATCCACTTAGTTTGGTTTGTAAAGAGCTTGGCAACTGAATTTTAAAGCCGCCAAATAATGAAATCGATAGCACCACCAATAAACTACAAACGAACCCGATTATATAGGGGCTTTGAAAGTGTGCCTGCAACTGGCCGCCGCCTTTTCCTAACACCCAGCCGGCGATGGTGTAAACCACAATATGGCCAGACACATAGCAACAGGCAAGTAAGCCAGAACTCAGTTTACTGGGTTTCTTTTGACCGGCAATAATCGCTAATAAAATCGGAATCATTGGCAACACGCACGGCGTAAAGCTCAATAAAATACCGATAAAGAATGCAGCAATTACGTAGCTCCAAAAACCTTTATCTAGGTCTGAATTTGACGCAGCTGAAAAACCAGTGTTCAGCGAGGTGCTGTTGTTAGCTGTGGGCTCGAAGGCTACTGTAATAGTGCGAGTTTGCGGAGGATAGCAGACACCAACAGGTTTGTTGCAACCTTGGCCAAAGACCTCTAATTCAATTTGCTTGCCTGAACTGGGTAAGTTTTTTATTGGTGCGCTTAACTCGACGTTATAGAAGTAGACCACAACTTCGCCAAACTCTGGGTCCTGTTCGATCACTCCTTGCGGGAAAACTAGCCCACCAAATTCAGCCCCAGGTGTTTTTGAAGACACACCAAACTTGTCGCGATACATGTAGTAATCGTCGGCGATACTCCATTGAATTTTTAGTTGATCGCCGTCAATCAGGGCGGTCATGCCAAAAGCCTCAGTTTCAGCTAACAACTCTGTTTTTTTGTTACCCCAAAACTGCGCTTGAGCGCTAAGTGATACCAGCAATAGGCAGGTTAATATCAGGCGAATCGGATTCTTAAGGTTGCTGGTCATTGTGCTTCTATAATGGTCTAAAGTGATTATTAATGATGATTAAAGCTCATAGTGTCTGGGCAATTATTTATGATTTTTACCTTTAAAGACCGTGTCTGAGAGTAAAGCTGTCATTAACATTACCCTCATCACTCCGTGATCAATAAACTGTAGCATTGTGACATTATATTGAACACTTATCGCCAATCAATGACAAAAAGTCTGCATGATGAAATATGAAAAACAAACGAATTTTAGATATAGAAGGTGTCATTAACTTTCGCGATCTTGGAGGATACCAAACCAGCGATGGTCGTACGGTGAGCTGGAGCAAAGTGTATCGATCTGCACAACTCGACCGAATTAGCGAGCAGGGCTTGCAAGATATGGTCGCGCTGGGGATTCGAACGGTAATCGATTTACGCTTTAGTGAGGAAACCGAACGTTATCCAACTATGCGCCAGGCGGTTCCAGGGGCGGATATTCTTAGTTGGCATGATGAAGTCGACCCCCTCACCAACGAAAATAGTGACGCGATTAAACGTTCATGGCGCCAAAGTCTTGACAGTAACGACCCAGCTCAAGTACGCGAAGCGATGCGAGTTAACTACCCGAAAAAATTGTATTCACACAGGGCTATTTATAAAACAATGTTAATGCGCTTATTGGCCCAAAAAACACCTTTGGTGTTTCATTGCGCTGCGGGTAAAGACCGCACCGGTGTTGCAGCGGCCCTTATTCTTGCTCTGCTTGGCGTAAGTGATGAGGTGATTATCGAGGACTACCTGTTGACCCAGAGCGCTACTGAAAATTTACTCAAGTCATTTCACGCAGGTGGCGCTACGGGGCCACAGGGTAACGCTGATTTTCAGCATCGACTAGCAAGCTACCCTCGCACTCTCGTACAGCCCGTCTTCGACGCCGATATAAGTTACATCACTACGCTAATGAGTTACGTCAGTGAGCACTACGGTAGCTTTAATCAATATGCCTTAAACGTTTTAGCGTTTGATTCCGATCAAGTAGAGTCGTTGCGAGCCCGCTTACTAGAATAGCCTCGGGTCGCAAGAAGTACACCGGTTATCGGCACTCGGAGTGTTGCTAAATTGAAAACGAGTAAGCTGCTCGCGTAGTTGACCACGATCTAATAGCGGTGAGAACAATGTCGGCTGGTTAATCGCGTCTGGTGCCAACTGAGTTTCGACGCAAAAACCGCCCGAAGGTTTAAATGGCGAGTTGAGAAAGTTACCGGTATAGAACTGAAAGCCTGGCGAATTACTAGAGACTGTCAGGCTAATTCCAGAGTCGGGAGAAACCACGCTCATCATTTCGTGAACGGTTTCGATTTCAGGTTCGCCGACATTAAAATGATGATCGCACAACCGATCAAACTCTGAACTCGGTGAGCAGCCTAGTTGATACTTAAATGGGTTGCTCAGCTCTTTTAACTCGCCAGTCGGAATTTTCTGATTATTAACGACTACAAAAGAATCGGCATTTAGTTGAAACTGATGGTCTGAAATATCGTCTAGGCGACTTAAGTTTAAGTAGACGTGATTAGTCAGATTGACATAACACGGCGTATCACAGTCAGACCTATACTTTACTGTTAAGCAGCCACCAGCCACACGAAAAATGGCCTTGCATTTGAGTCTGCCTCTCAAGCCCGCCAGTCTCATGTCGTAATCTAAGCTATAGCAAATTTGATTTGAACTATGCGATTTAATTTGCCAAATTTGTTTGTCAAAACCAATGCCACCGCTATGCAAAGTATGATTGCCTTGGTTAATGGGCATTTGTAATAATTCACCATTGACAGTTAGTTGGCCATTAGCAATTCGATTGGTAATCGGCCCAATCGATGCTCCAAGGTAGTTGGGTTCGTCGAGGTAGTCTTCTATCTTATCTAAACCGAGAGCGAGTTGAGAATCATGAAAATTAATGCTGCAAATACGAGCGCCAAAGTTAAGCAGATCAACGCTTAAGCCTTGGTTGTCAGAAATAGACGATTTTTGTAGTGTATTTGGCATAAGCCTGTTTGTATTTATATCCGATAACGCAACACAGTATTGCGATTCACTTTGTTATGATGTAGGTCGATCAACCATTGCCGATACTGTCTATGCCGTCATTTAAAGAGTTACTGAGTAGTATGACCAACCGCTTGGTGTTTGTAACCGTGTTTATATACTTTGCCGTTCAGCAAGGTTTATTTGCCAATGCGCTTACCGGCTTCGAAATGTTCAGCTGGCAAACCTCTCGATTTGAGCTTTGGCAGTTAGGCACACATATATTCTTACATGGCAGCGTTTCTCATCTAGCCTTCAATATGTTGGCACTATGGTCTTTTGGACGTATTCTGGAGAAAGTCTGGGGTATTCAACGGTTTCTGATTTTTTACTTGGTGTGCGGAGTTGGTGCCGCGGTCATTTCGCAATTAGTAGATCAGTTTGTACTAGGCCCAGTTTCGATTTACAACGTTACCGTAGGGGCATCGGGAGCGATTTATGGCCTATTAGTCGCGTTTGCGCTTATGTTTCCGAACTTTAAAATAATGCTGATTTTTCTGCCAGTGCCGATTGCCGCTAAGCATTTTGTGCCAGTGTTACTACTTATTGATTTAACTGCAGGTTTTACTGGTTTCTCTATATTTGGTCAAAATATTGCTCATTTTGCTCATCTCGGTGGCGCGCTAGCCGGCTTCTTGATGGTCAACTATTACCGACGCTCGACTCACTAGTTGCCGGCCGTTAAACCACACTGTTGGTAAAGCTTTTGCAATAGGAGTACATGATCGAGAGTCGCTGATTGCCCGTCTTCGATAACCCTATCTCGGCGTTGCACCCAGGCCGTATAGCCATGCGTAGCGTAATTTAGCAGCGGCTTCTCCAATCGATAAAAAGCACTTAATAAATTTTCAGCCCGCTGATCGAGCCGCACCGAGTGTTTTTGAACATACTCTATGAATCGAGTATTTACCACATTAGCAAGGTAGTGGGCTTTTTGGGTTGGCGAATTAGACAAACATAGCGGCTTATCAAGTCTTTGCTGAATCACCCAGTTTGCTTTTTTCAGGCCAATTGAAAGTCGCTGGTACTCGCCTAATAGTCGACCACCATCACCGGCTCGTAGCCGGCCTAAATTTTGTTCTATTTGATCAGTGGTTTGGGTCGAGAAAGATCGTTCACCGTTAACGATGTCACTGACAAACTTTTCTAGGTTGGCAATATCGCCAATGACATCGATCGACAGCTCAAGTGGATAGAGCGTATTGTTTCGTTTGTCGTGCCAGAAGCTAGCATGCTCACTCTGGCCTAGTAGCGCAGACCAAACAACCGCCATTAGGTTTTGTTCTTTATGTTTTAGAAAAAGTTCCAGTTTACTTGCTAGTTTAATCGTTCCCAAACGTTCTACACATCGTGGCCCTAAGTCTAGAATAGCCAGATCGCTGAACAGTTGCTGCGAAGCAGTAGCAACCTTGCCTAGTTGGCTATTTCGGTGTGCGATTATTGAATGTACCTTACATTGTCTGAGACTCAAGAATTCTCGAATACTGAGTTCTGAGCCAGTACCCTCTAATCGTAGTTGTCGAGACTTTGGAAATGCTAAAACGAGCGTTGCTGTATGCGTTGATTCACGGTCTAACACATTCTCTAGTCGCTCTAAGTAGTTATCTAAGTGGCTACTTAAGGTACTAGACTGCGGGGTACAAGCTTGGAGTAATAGCGCAGCAACAATAAGGCAAACTCTCATTTAGCCGCAACAACTCGCATACCCAAGCCCAAGCGAATTAAGTGTTCACGAAGTTCCTTTTTCTCATTTCGATTCAAGGCACTACCTATTTCAACTGTTTGGTTTAAATGTTTTAGAAAAAGTGCGGGTGCACTCATCCTGTATCTACTTGGTTGCTTAATCAGAGTGGTACTACCAAGTTGCCACTGCCATTGCTGTTTAGGCATATAGATCCCCTTTTGCAGAATTAATGAGTCGCCTTCAATAATGATAATCTCCTTGAAGCTCAGTTTCCACGAGACGTAGTACATACCGAGGCCAACTAAAGCTATCTCTAACCCGGCAAACGGCAATATCATCCAAGCACCCATAGCCGCCCATCCAAGCGCTATAGCCATATTGACACAAAACATAAACGCCAAAATCCGCTTATTTTGTTGCCAGGACATAGAACGGTTAGCGGTGATTACTAAGCGCTGAATATCATTCTGTTTTTCGAAGTTTACCATTTTCCTATATTAGCAAACGTGTGTGGGCTGGATGTAATGCTATCTCTATTGTTAAAGAGGGCCATAGTATAAGAGGTCAAAAATGAGTGATTTGAACAAAACCATTGGAACGATAGGGTGCGTGACCTATACGTCAGTGATCTTCATGCGCTGGGTGTCGGTTGGCAAAAACAAGTAGATGGACGACTTTAGGGTTATCGGGCCCTTCGGTTGCGCTCGTGATCGCGAGATGCCGTAGCCATAATAGTTAAAACGTTATTTAAGAAATTCTCTGGTCCATCCAGCTCACTATCTCAGCAAAAATTGTATCCGCTTCAGGCTCATTAAAAATTTCATGAAACAGGCCCTCGTAGAGTGTTATTTGCTTATCGCTCGACGAAACGGCGTCATGTAAAAGTTGAGAACCTTCAGGAGCAGTCATTACGTCGGCCGAACCGTGCATAATCTTAAGCGGTAAGGTAATGCTCGCAGCATTATCCTTACACTTTTCCATTGCGTCAGTCATGCTCACCAGGAATTGTGCAGACAGTTTATCCTTGCTGACTAAAGGATCAGTTATGTATTTCTCCACCACCGCTGGGTCTCTACTGACAGCCAAAGTGTCCAGTGCCAGCATTTTGGCTTTCGGAAAAAATCTAGCTACAAACCGAATGATTGCGACTTGCCATACGGGTGGCTCTTGCGGGCTTTGTATCGCGGCACCTGAAAGCAGAGCTCCTTGAAATTTGTCTTGATGGTTAAGTAGCAATCTGGTCGCTATTAGGCCTCCCAAGCTATGCCCTAATACGAATATGGGGGTATTCGGGTTGTCATCAGTTGTTCTGCGATAAAGTTCTAATATGGCATTTTCAAACACTTCGAATGAATCTATGTGGCCGCGCACACCCTCAGATCTACCGTGGCAGGGAAGGTCCATCGAGCTAAGCGAATAGCCTGCTTGGTTTAAGTGAGCGGCCAGAGGTTCATAGCGCTGACAATGTTCGCCTAAGCCATGAATTAATATGACAATTGCTTTTGCCTTGACCGCTGGCCAGTATCGGTAATAGAGCCCGTTTTCGGTAGCCTCAAGAAGCTCGTTTGATACGCTAATTTTGTCACTGGCTATGGTCATGGCTGTTGTTGCTCTATCTAGGTTCCGTTACTTAATGTCCGGCGAAAAGGAATGAGCTTTTAGCATGAACTTGTGTTGTTAGCATCGAGTGGTCTCGGCTTTCAATGCCTTGGTGAAACTGACGCTGTAGTGAGTCAATGTCGTCACCACGATCTGCATAACGTAACACCATTACTACTTTCTGAACATCATCAAGTAGGGTGTCAACAATATGCTGATCGAAGCGAATATTGTTAAACGAAGGATCGAACTCTTTCAGGCGAGCGGCTTCGTCAAATACCGCAAACAGCTCATCCATTTTTTGTGCAGCTTGTTCCATTAGTGAGCTACAAACATCCCATTGCTCAGCATTGATCAAGTCGTTCCATAAATACTTACTCAGCTTGGCCGCTGATTTTGGTTCACTATGGTGCAGTGTTAAGAACTGATCTAAAGCATCACTTTCAACTCCAAGTACGCGACAGATAGTTAAATAATCATGAAAACGTTCGGGTTCACGGCTTTCTAGATAGAGTTCTAGCACCTCACGCTTCTTCGATTCTAAGCGGTTTTTTGCACCTGTAAACTCTAGCGCTAGGTCGCCCCAGCCGTTTAGGCAGTGCGATAAACGTGCACCATAAAATGCATAGGGGTCGTCATCCAAAGCATGGTCGAAAAAGTACTCATAGAATTTCAGTGCGTTTACAAAGTCCCCAGCTTTATGGGCTAGCTTTGCGTCTTCCAATACTTGGATGATTTTAGGTTTGTCCATATCCGTAGTCATTCTTCTAGCCTTAGATCAAGCCTAACTCAAGTTTTGCTTCCTCTGACATATTAGCCATTGTCCACGGTGGTTCAAAGGTCAGTTCAACCCGCGCATCGGAAACACCGACAACACTTTTAACAGCGTTCTCAACAAAACCCGGAAAGGTTTCAGCAACAGGGCAACCGGGTGCTGTGAGTGTCATGCTAACGTCGACGAAAAAATTATCATCTACTTTAAAGTCGTAGATTAAACCTAGGTCGTAAATATTTACCGGAATTTCAGGATCATAAACCGTTCGCAGCGCGTCGATAATGTCTGGCCCCAGCTGTTCAGGCGTACGAGGCCCTTTTGGAGCGGCTTGAGCGGACTCGCTTTTTTCAGCGGGAACAATGTATGGGGCAAGAGTATCGTTCATAACGTTTACCTTATTAAAAATTATCGTAACATTGATACGGCTTTATTAACCGCAGCAACTAAAGCGTCAATATCCGCCGTATTATTGTAAAAAGCTAATGACGCACGAGTTGTCGCGCTCACGCCGAAAAATTCCATTACTGGCATAGCGCAATGGTGTCCAACTCGAATCGCAACGCCTTGCGAATCTAGCAAGGTACCAAGGTCGGATGCGTGCACGCCATCAATCTCGAATGAGATGATACTGGCTTTTTCGGCGGCTGTACCGATGATACGCAAGCCTTCAATCTCTAACATTTTTTTAGTTGCGTATTGTAACAGTTCATGTTCGTGTTCGGCGATCGCGTTTAATCCAATCTCACTGACGTAATCTAAGCCTGCGGCTAAACCAATTACTCCAGCAATATTGGGTGTGCCAGCCTCAAACTTATAGGGTAACTCGTTAAACTCGGTGCCTGAAAAACTAACCACTTTAATCATATCCCCACCACCTTTATACGGTGGCATTGAATCGAGTAAAGCACGTTTTCCGTACAGTACACCAACACCGGTAGGCGAGAAAATCTTATGTCCTGAAAAAACGTAAAAATCGCAGTCCAGAGCTTGAACATCGACCTCTGTATGGGCTACAGCTTGTGCTCCATCGACTAATACCTTGGCACCAACGGCATGCGCAGCATCAATCATTTTCTTCAGCGGCGTAATCGTACCTAGCGCATTCGAGAGTTGTGTTACGGCCAGTAATTTGGTTTTTTCACTTAATAGCTTTTCAAATTCTTGATACAACAGCTCACCCTTGTCATTAATCGGAATGACCTTAAGCTTAATGCCAATTTGCTGTTCAAGCATCTGCCATGGCACGATGTTTGAGTGATGTTCCATTGCTGAAATCAGCACTTCATCTCCGGCCTTACATGAAGCGCGAACAAAACTATGCGCAACTAAGTTGATGGATTCGGTGGTACCGCTGGTGAAAATAATTTCAGCATCACTCTCGGCATTGATGAAATTTTGTACCGTCTTACGAGCGCCTTCAAACCGATCTGTTGCACGCTGACTTAAGGTATGGATGCCGCGATGGACGTTGGAGTTATCATGCTCATAGAAATGCTTAATAACATCGATTACTTGGCTGGGCTTTTGGGTAGACGCACCATTGTCTAAATACACTAGCGGGTGGCCAGATACTTTTTGATTAAGCACCGGAAAATCGGCACGAATACGCGCCACATCAAAACCTTTATGTTGGTTCATCGCTATAACTGTCATAACATTTACCTTTAAGCTATTTGTCCCGAAACCTTCAACGTTTCGAGTATTTAAAATTTTTACGTCTCTAAACCAGCTCTTCCAAGCCGCTTAATAATTCGCCTGCTAAAATTTGGGTTAGCTCTTGGCGAACGCTGTCGACGTTGATTCGTTCTATCACTTCATTGGCGAAGGCAAAAGTCAGCAAAGCGTTGGCGGCCTCTGCATTGATGCCGCGAGACTTCAAATAGAACAGTGATACTGGGTCAAGCTGGCCCATGGTTGCGCCGTGAGAACACTTAACATCGTCTGCGTAGATTTCGAGTTGCGGTTTGCAATCGGCTTCAGCGTCTTTAGACAACAATAAATTATTATTTTGTTGGTCGGCGTTAGTCAATTGCGCATCTTTGGCGACAATAATACGGCCGCGGAATACACTGCGCGAATGATCGTCTAGTACTGTTTTATAATATTCGTCGCTAGTACAATTAGGTACCGCGTGATTGACTTCAGTATGGTTGTCTATATGTTGGCGACCTTGGCCTACAACTAAACCGTTCATCTCCATATGTGCACCTTCACCAAGCATATCGGTATAGACGTCATTACGAGTAACTAAGCCACTCAATGCAATGTTGTGATTCTTAACCTGTGAGCCTTTTGCTTGGTTAATGAATACGCCACCCATATGGAAGGCGTCGTCTGATTCTTGCTGAATTTTATAGTGATCAATGTGAGCATTTTCACCAGCAATGATTTCAGTGATCACATTATTCAGATATACCGTACCGTGAGCGCCGATATGGCGTTCAACTATTGTGCACTGAGTATTAGCTTCGGTAATAATTAGGTTGCGCGTATGACTAACAGCGTCAGCAGACTGCGACACAAATACGACCTCTAGAACTCCGTCTAGTATCTTACCTGGCTTTAGATGAACAACGTAACCGTCGTGTGCGTAAGCGGTATTAAGTGAGGTGAACCCATGAGGTTCTTTAGGCAGCGTTGAGCCGAAATAAGCTTCAACTAATTCAAGCGACTCTTTTAACGATGTAACGCTGTCACTAAGGCCGGTCGAAGCGTTAGCATCTAAGTGACCATCAACAAATACTAAGCGAGGGTTTGCTGTTTCAGCTAATTCAATACTTAACGGCGATGAGGCACTCAATGCGTAATCATTACTTTTTAGTGCGCGCAAATTGGTGTAACGCCAATCTTCGTCACGCACACCGGGTAAGCCGACACTTTCGAATTGAGCAAGCGCTGATTGACGTTGATGATTAAGCCAGGCAACGTTGGCACCGGTTAATGCGACATCGGCATGCGCCGTTACCCAGCTTTGGTTTTCGTTTGCAGTAATCATTTAGCTTGCCTGCTGCACAGCTGCTGCAGCGTCGTCTGTACCGTCGATCCAGCTATAGCCTTTAGCTTCTAGCTCGAGCGCCAAAGACTTATCGCCTGATTTAACAATTTTGCCATTGGCTAAAACATGCACGTAGTCAGGAACAATATAATCGAGTAAGCGCTGGTAATGAGTAACTAAAACCATTGCTCTCTCTGGTGAACGCAAGGCATTTACGCCGTTAGAAACGATTTTAAGCGCATCAATGTCTAGCCCAGAATCAGTTTCGTCTAGTAAGGCTAGTTTTGGCTCAAGCATGGCCATCTGTAAAATTTCATTACGCTTTTTCTCACCACCAGAAAAGCCTTCATTCACTGCTCGCTTTAAAAACTCATGCTTCATTTCTACTAGATCGGCTTTTTGACGGATTAATTTCAAAAACTCACCAGCTTTTACTTCATCTTCACCATGGTATTTGCGCATAGAGTTCATAGCCGCTTTCAACATTGCCATGTTACTCACACCAGGAATTTCTACTGGATATTGAAATGCCAAGAAAATACCTTCGCAGGCGCGTTCTTCTGGCTCCAATTGCAATAGATCTTTGCCTAAGTATTCGACACTACCTTGCGTCACCTCATAGCCATCACGGCCTGCCAGCACATTCGCGAGAGTGCTCTTACCTGAGCCGTTAGGGCCCATGATTGCGTGTATCTCACCCGGCTTCACCTCTAAGTCGATGCCGTTTAAAATTGATTTTCCGCCAACCGTTGCGTGTAGATTTTTAACTTTTAACATTTTGTTCTCTATATTTACTCGGCCTGTGGCCTCGTTTAATTTTTACTCAGCCTGTGGCCTCAAACACGCCGCAGGCGCAGTTTGTGTATTTCTCTTCGGGTTTAGCCGACAGCGCCTTCTAGCGACACTTCCAATAATTTCTGTGCTTCTACCGCGAATTCCATGGGTAACTCACGGAATACATCTTTACAGAAGCCATTTACGATCATTGAAACGGCGGCTTCTTCGCCTAAGCCACGCTGTTTTAGATAAAATAGCTGGTCTTCTGAAATCTTCGAAGTGGTTGCTTCATGCTCTAGATTTGCTGACGGGTTTTGCACTTCCATATACGGGAAGGTATGCGCACCGCATTGGTCTCCCATTAACAGTGAGTCACATTGCGAGAAATTTCGTGCGTTATCAGCGCCTTTAAGAATTTTTACTAAACCACGGTACGTATTGTGACCGTGACCGGCTGAGATACCTTTAGAGATAATGGTGCTGGACGTATTTTTGCCCATGTGAATCATCTTGGTGCCGGTATCCGCTTGTTGTTTGTTATGCGTTAGAGCAACTGAGTAAAACTCACCGACCGAATTGTCACCTTGTAATACGCAGCTTGGGTATTTCCAAGTAATGGCTGAGCCAGTTTCTACTTGAGTCCAAGAAATCTTAGAGTTATCGCCTTTGCATAGGCCGCGTTTAGTAACAAAGTTATAGATGCCACCCTTACCATTTTCATCGCCCGGGTACCAATTTTGTACTGTCGAGTATTTGATCTCCGCATCTTTATGAGCAACCAGCTCAACCACCGCGGCATGCAATTGGTTTTCGTCACGTTGTGGTGCTGTACATCCTTCTAGGTAGCTCACATAAGAGCCCTCTTCGGCAATAATAAGCGTACGTTCGAATTGCCCAGTGTTCATCTCGTTGATACGAAAGTAGGTCGATAACTCCATTGGGCAGCGAACGCCCTTAGGGATATAGACAAACGAACCATCAGAGAACACGGCTGCGTTTAAAGCTGCGTAGTAATTGTCTTGAGCTGGCACCACACTGCCAAGATATTGCTTGATTAGCTCAGGGTGCTCTTGTAGAGCTTCTGAAATAGGCATAAAGATTACGCCGGCTTTTTCAAGTGTGCCGCGGAACGTTGTACGCACCGAAACACTGTCGAACACAGCGTCTACGGCGACGTTGTTCATCATTTTTTGCTCGTCTAAAGGAATGCCTAGTTTTGCATAGGTCTCAAGTAGCTTAGGATCAACTTGGTCTAAGCTATCGAGCTGAGGCATTTCTTTAGGCGCTGAAAAGTAGGCGATGCTTTGAAAATCGATTTTTGGGTAATCTATTTGTGCCCAATTAGGTTCGGGCATCTTGAGCCAACGGCGAAATGCTTTGAGACGGTACTCAAGCATAAACTCTGGTTCGTTCTTTTTGGCTGAGATGCGACGAATTACGTCCTCATCTAACCCAGGTTCAAAAGTGTCTGATTCAATGTCGGTTACAAAGCCCTCTTTATACTCACGTTTTACGAGTTCTTTAAGGTCTTTGTTCTTTTCATCTAAAATTGGGGCTGACATGGCAACTTATCCTGCCTTACGGCTTATATGAATTGGGATGTCACCGATAGAGGTTACATCTTGCTGAGTGGCCATGGTTTGCACATGACGAGAGCGGACTAAATCGCTCAATTTTTTACTGTCCAAAAATTCAAAAAATTCTTGGCTTAAATTTGTCCACAAATTGTGGGTCAGGCACGGATCAATCTCGTTACAAGTGCTGCCGCCACCGCAAGCAAGATTAATCTGCTCATCGGAGGCTATTAGAATGTCGGCGAGTGAAATTTCTTTGTCACTACGAGCCAACATGTAACCGCCTTTTGCGCCACGAATCGACTTTATTAATCCGGCATTACGCAAGCTTCTGAATAATTGCTCTAAATAGGAGAGCGAGAGACTCTGTCGCTCAGCAATGTCGGCTAGAGAGATACGGTCGAGCCTCGCGTGCAGCGCTAAATCCATCATTGCGGTCACTGCGTAGCGACCTTTTGTTGTTAACTTCATGGGCCTACTGTACCTACGTTGTTGTGAAACCTGAGTAAATTACTCAGGTTTAATATTATAGAGACCCAAGAAGGCCTGAACAAGACTATTTGTTCGGTTTTTTGGATCGGAAAGTACTGGTTTATTTGAACCGTACATTATAGGCGCTAATAGAGTTGTCGGTATTAAAGTGCTTTCGGTAGTGGGTATTCCAAGGCTGTTGGTACAGAAATACTATTCAGATGACATAAAAAGCAGTTTGCAAAAGCAGGCGGCTCTATTTTACGGCGAGGCTAAATCACTTAAAAGCTAGAGCGTGGAATGCTGATTATTGACCAATGAAATTTTTTATCCAGATCCTCAATATCGTCACTGTTTACTTTAAAATTTTTAGGGTATCTAGAGTCGTTACTGAGCAACTTGGCGAGTATCCCCTACAGTATGTTGCCACTTTCGATAGTGTATTACTGGGCACCTGATCTAGCCTCAAATGCTCAGTCTTTATCTTCATCACTGATATCGGTTACTGTTGCCTTGAGGCGGGTTGCCGCTACAGTGGATATCTTTCTCATATTGCAAGCCATTAAAATAGCTTTTTCCCTGGTCTCAAAACTTTCGCAAGCGCCTCGCAGTACAGATACAGACCTATAATTTTTCCTATCTTAAAAAGGGCTATTTTGTTTACAATCGCAGAGCACTTTGCTTTTATAGCTTCCATGCCGCTATATTATGATTAGTAAGTAGCCAAAATTCTCACTATTCTTCACCGTAAGTTTCGTCTAAACATTTATTGTCGTATTCCGCGCAACGTGGCAAGCTGCGTAACCCTTAAAGTGAACGATATTGTTAGATAAGGCACATTGATAATGACTCATTCAAGATTTCAAGAAGCTCAAAAATACATCCCCGGTGGCGTTAACTCGCCTGTTCGGGCCTTCAAAAGTGTCGGTGGTGAACCGATTTTTATGCAGCGCGCGAAGGGCGCTTATCTGTGGGATGCCGACGATAAGCAGTACATCGATTATATCGGTTCTTGGGGGCCGATGATTCTTGGCCATGCCAACCAAGAGGTAATAAAAGCGGTTCAAGACGCTGCCGAGAATAGCTTGAGCTTTGGTGCGCCAACTGAGTCCGAAACAGTATTGGCTAAAAAGATTTGTGAATTAATACCGAGTATCGATAAAGTGCGTATGGTTAGCTCAGGTACCGAAGCAACAATGAGTGCCTTGCGTTTAGCCAGAGGCTATACCGCTCGGGATAAAATTGTTAAGTTTGAGGGCTGTTATCACGGTCACTCAGACAGCCTATTGGTAAAAGCGGGCTCAGGAGCGCTTACCTTTGGTGTTCCAACCTCACCTGGTGTTCCCGCGGCCTTAGCTGAGCTAACATTAACACTTCAATTTAATAACCTGCAGCAAGTCGAAGAATTGTTTGCCGATATTGGCGATGAAATTGCCGCCATTATTGTCGAGCCAGTTGCCGGAAACATGAATTTGATAACTCCTAAAGCCGGTTTTTTAGAAGGCTTGCGCAAGGTCTGTGATCAACATGGTTCGGTGTTGATTTTCGATGAAGTAATGACCGGTTTCAGGGTCGGCCTGCAAGGCGCTCAGGGCGTTTATGGAATTACTCCCGATTTAACCTGTTACGGCAAGGTAATTGGCGGCGGTATGCCCGTTGGCGCCTTTGGAGGCAAAGAGGACATAATGAATCACATTTCGCCTGATGGGCCGGTGTACCAGGCCGGTACTTTATCTGGTAACCCAGTCGCCATGGCGGCTGGTATAAAGACGCTCGAGTTAATTTCGGTACCGAACTTTTTTGAGAATTTGACGGTTAAAGTTAAAAGCCTGATGCTGGGACTCAAGAATGCCGCTCAGAATAATGATATCCCTCTAGCGACAAACGGGGTAGGCGGTATGTTTGGTTTCTTTTTTACCGATGCCGAGCGAGTTAACACGTTTGAAGACTCGATGGCCTGCGACAGCGAACGGTTTAATAAATTTTTTCATGGAATGCTTGAGCGAGGAGTTTATTTGGCTCCATCATCGTTTGAAGCGGGGTTTATCTCGATCACCCATAGTGAAAATGATATTGCCGATACTATCGAACACGCATCTGAAGTGATGAAGACCTTGAAATAAGGTCTTTATCTACAGCCGCCATATGTTTTTCTTGGGTCTTACAAGCACCAATTGGTTTGCCCTAGGCGCTCAATTATTCGGGCGTTCGACTGATTATCTCGATATTGGCTGGGTAGCGGAATAATTTTCCGCTAAGCGTTGAGGAAATAGCGGTTAACGTCGCAAACAAATGAAATAGCAGTATTAAAGGAACCACGAACGCGCCGACAATGATGTAAGCCATTAACATGCACATTAGTAGATATAGGTAGATACTTATCTGAAAGCATATCGCTTCGCGGCCTTGATAGTCTAGATACTCAGATTGTCCGCGAGTCTTTAGCCATCCAAAATAACAAGCTAAAAAATTCATCAGCGGGATGCCAGTGAAAATGAGTAGACCCGTTGCGTGAAGTTTGGCGGCGGTAGCCGTATCGTTTGGCTGCGATGCATCTCTGAGATAGGTATTAATTTTAGGTTGTTTACGCACCATCATTAACATCGCGGTCAAGCCGCACATTAGCCCGCCAATAATAAAGCTCACTGACCAGATATAAGACCCCATGAGTTTATCGTCTAGGCCTAAGATAGCTCGTACTATGGGGATCATGCCCCAGCCCATAGTCGACAGAGCGACTAAAATAAAGACCCAGCTTTGTAAGCGATTAACCATAATATAAAGTCGTATGAATCAGTTAAATTGTGACACTTGAACGATGTATTAGACCATAGAAGCTGTTAATATCAGCGATTAAATTTGGATCATGTGGCTGTTGGTTGTGAGAAAGAGTTTTATCCTCTGAGCTTTCGCCGGCGCATTTTGTTAGCGCATTTTGCTCTAGTCACGCGGCCAATCTTGTTGTTAGTGTAAGTAGTTAAAAAAGGTAGCTAAAATGCGCGATTATTTATTTACTTCGGAATCCGTCTCCGAAGGTCATCCTGACAAGGTTGCAGATCAGATTTCTGATACTGTTTTAGATTATTTGTTAGAAGAAGACAGCGCATCTCGCGTTGCTTGCGAAACACTGGTTAATACTGGATTAGTGGTATTATCCGGCGAAATTACCAGTAACCGAAGCCTCGATGGGGTTACTGAGCGTGTTCGCCAAACGATCAAAGAGATTGGTTATGACAGCTCTGAAATGGGCTTTGATTATCGCAGTTGTGCAGTAATGATGACCTTAGATCAACAGTCGCAAGATATTGCTCAAGGTGTTAATGAAGGCGAAGGCTTAGACCTTGATCAAGGTGCCGGCGATCAAGGATTGATGTTTGGTTACGCTTGTACTGAAACCGACGTATTGATGCCTATGCCGATTGAGTATTCTCACCGCCTGGTTAAAAAGCAATCTGAGATGCGTAAAAGTGGACAGCTTGCGTGGTTACGCCCAGATGCCAAGTCACAGGTAACAGTGCGTTACGAAAATGGCAAGCCGTCTTTTATCGATACCGTTGTATTGTCGACACAACACGACGAGTCAGTTTCGCATAAAGACTTAGTCGAGGCTGTTATTGAAGAAATAATTAAGCCAGTTTTACCTGCCAATATGGTTACCGGCGATACTAAATTTTTAGTTAATCCGACTGGCCGCTTTGTTATCGGTGGGCCAGTAGGTGATTGTGGTATTACAGGTCGTAAAATCATCGTTGATACTTATGGCGGTGCTGCGCATCATGGTGGCGGTGCGTTTTCAGGTAAGGATCCCTCAAAAGTAGATCGCTCAGCGGCTTACGCTGGTCGTTATGTGGCTAAAAATGTTGTTGCGGCTGGTTTGGCTGATAAATGTGAAGTTCAAGTTGCCTATGCCATTGGCGTCGCTAAGCCGGTAAGTCTTATGGTGAATACATTTGGCACTGCCAAAATTGATGAAGCTAAGATCGAAGCGTTGGTCACCGAGCATTTTGACTTACGCCCCAAAGCCATTATTCAAACGCTGGATTTATTACGACCTATTTATCGTAAGTCGGCCGCTTATGGCCACTTTGGTCGTACCGAGCCTGAGTACAAATGGGAATCTACTGACAAAGCGGAGACATTGCGGGCAGCCGCAGGTCTGTAGTTCTTAGTTGTTAACGTAGTGATTAGAAGGTGGCCTTTTTAGACCGCCTTTTTTTGTTCTAGTATTGTCGTATTTGGAGCTGCCAGCACGCCTGAGGCTTAGTCGAGACTCTCGAGTTTATCTTGAGTCTGCTTAGCAAATTTTAAGCTGCCATCACCGGATAACAATACCGCGATGTAACGTGTCTTCTCAAAGTGAGCGAAGATGATCAGTAAAATTACCGTAATTGGAACGCTCAAAAATGCCCCGGCAACTCCCCAAATACTTCCCCATAGGGTTAAGCTCATCATTACCACAAATGGGCTTACGTTAAGGGTGTTACCCATCAATTTTGGCTCCAGCATATTGCCGACTAATAACTGTATAGATCCTACAGCGGTAAGAACAATGATAAAGGGTAAGAATGTGTCGAATTGAATCAGGGCTAACATCGCCGGAAACAGAGTTGCGATAATCGAGCCAATTGTCGGTATGAAATTGAGCATGAAAATAGTAAAGGCCCAAAAGATGGCGAAATCGACGCCTACCGCGAGCAATACAAAGTAGCTTACTATGCCGGTCAGGCTGCTAGTCAGTGTTTTAATCCAAAGGTAGGTCTGAATGTCCTCTTGGGCATGCGACAGAATGCTCATCACCGAATTACGCTTATCTTGATCAGGGAAAATTTCACGAATTTTATTTTTGAAAGTACCTTGTTCCGCTAACATAAAGGCGACGTAAATCAACACTAGCGATATTTTACCGACCATTGCAACGATGGTGTCGGTAAGGCCGGTGATTACTGGCGCTGGTTTGATGCCGCTAATTAGCTCGGTCATATTAGGCATCCTTTCAAGAATAAAAAGAGGCAGCATAGCGCCTAATTTAATCGATAGGTCAGCAAAATTCTCCTTGTACTTTGGTATCGCTGCCTTGACTTCGAGTACGTTGGTTTGCACCATATCAATTGCCAGAGACATGAACAAGCCGATAGTAATAATGGAAAGCACCATGCTTAACCAGTTTGGCTCCACGGTCCACGGAATAATTTTGGCGAAACTGCGACTCATGGCATTAATTACACACCACAGCATTAATGCTACCGCCAGCGGCACTAAAAATTGTTGACCGACCACCATCACGTAGAACACCGCAACGGTACTCAATATAATTAATGATGTTGAAATCGTTCGGTTATCTATATCCATGACACTCTCGTGGTGAATTTTTCATATTTCTAATAGTAAGGGTGAAAAGGCTCTCGAACAAGAGAGACGGGAGATCATAGTCTGTTGTCCTCAAAACAATGATTAACACTGGTTAACAATTGACACGCAAATTTAAGATCTTAGCGTAATAGAGTGAGACGCAGAATAAAGCCTCGTTCTAGATAAAGGTTCGATGAAAAAGTTAACTAAATATAGGAGTGCTATTAATTGCCTTCGGTGTTTTCATTATGTGGCTTGTGCTGTAACCTCGAGAATTAAATTGTCGAATTTTATAGTGAGCGATGCGTGGATTTAAAACAAATTATTCGTAATATTCCTGACTTTCCAAAGGCTGGCATTCAATTCAAAGATATTGAGTCGATTGTTGAAAATCCAGAGGCATTTACTTATGTTACTGAGCGGTTTGCCGCGGCTCTCGAATCTCATCGGGTAGATAAGATTCTGGCCTTAGACGCACGCGGATTTTTGTTTGGTGCGGCGCTTGCCTATCAACAAAAATTGCCGCTAGTGATGGCTCGTAAAAAAGGCAAGCTGGCCGGTGATTGTGTGTCCGAAAGCTATGCTTTAGAGTACGGAGATGCCGAGGTCGAGTTACAGAAAACCGCTATTTCGGTAGGTGATAAAGTCCTTATTATCGATGATCTGCTGGCGACGGGTGGCACCGCAAAAGCGGCGGCTAGTTTAGTTCGTAAGGTGGGTGGCATTGTCACCTTATTTGCCTTTGTTATCGAACTTGATGGGCTACAAGGGCGCAGTCAGTTGGGCGAGACCGAGGTACTTTCGTTGGTTAACTTTTGACCGTCAATTTAGCTTATCGTTACGGTCGTTTTAGGTGGCCTAAAACATCACCGTCCAAATTAGTCGAAATGCCAATATGCTGAGCCAGTATTAAAACCACTGCAGATCATAAGAAATATTAGCAATACAAATCCTAGAGCCCTGAAAACTATGATCTTAAACCCATGCTGAAACACTAAGCAGGCGACCTGGTAGCCACCAAGTTTAATCAATTATGATTGAAGGTGCTAATCGCCACTAATACTAGTGGCACCAATATACATAATCAGGAACATTGATATTAAGCCTCCCTAGAGCAGTGATCTCTTGCTTTGCTTATCGCTATCAAGGTCGCCGAGAGGCTTAGAGCGCCAACGTCTTGGCCACCAAATAGTGAGTAATATAAAGCCTCCAAAGCCGGCCTTTAGTAAGTTGACTGCTAATTGACCACCGATCAATACGCCACCGCCAATATCAATAGAAGCGGTTAGTATCGGGGTAACGAAGCTAAAAACGACAAAGCCCCAAAACGAGATCCAGATTAAATTGTCAAGCAATAGTATTAGTTCTTAAATAGGTGTTAGTTTAACCTTGCTTGTGCATCAAGGTAACGCTGGCGAAAACAGAACTTAGTAACAATAATTGACATTTTGAGTTGCCATCTTGGTAGCCTCACCGCGACCTGAAGGTAAGGGTGTTAAGCTCATAAATTATTAGTCAAAAAAATAATTATGTTTAAGTTTTTCGAAAACGTAGTGCCGCCTTTCTGCGATGATAAAGCGGAGCAACCGCCCAATAGTATGTTGAAATTTGTTTGGTTTTACACCAAACCGTTTCGCTTCCTATTGCTGTGCCTATTCTTTACGTCTGCGCTAATTTCTGGCATTGAGGTTTACATGTTCAATGCCATTGGCAACATGATTGATTGGATGCAGGTGAGCGATCGCTCTACATTTTTCGAGGTCTATGGCTCGCAGCTTATCGCCGTGGCGGTATTGATCTTAGTGGTATGGCCGTTGCTAAGCTTACTGGATTCAGTGCTTGAGCATCAAGGCTTGTTGGGTAACTTTGCGATGCAAATTCGCTGGCGTGCGCATCGCTACCTGCTTGGCCAGTCAGCCGATTTTTATGCCAACGATTTTGCTGGTCGTATTGCCACTAAGGTTATGCAAACAGCACTCAGTGTGCGCGACTCAATAGTCAGTATTAATGGCCTGGTTGTGTATGTGGTGGTCTACTTCACCAGTGCTCTCGTAATTTTCATCAGCAGCGATATACGGCTTGCGCTACCGTTACTCTGCTGGTTCGCGGCTTATGTGTTGGTAATGCGTTTTTTCTTACCTAGGTTAAAAGTTATTTCAGCCGAGCAAGCTGATGCTCGTTCATCGATGACCGGTCGGGTTGTTGATGCTTACAGCAACATACAAACAGTGAAAATGTTTTCATCTAGCAATGCCGAGGAGCAATACGCTAAAGACAGCATGCAAGATATGTTGCAAAGCGTTTACAAACAAATGCGCTTAGTAACGCAATTGAACACCACATTGATTACATTAAACGCGTTTCTTATTTGTTCGACCATTGGCTTTGGTGTTTGGCTTTGGACCCAATCTATTGTTAGTACCGGTGCCATTGCTGTGGCTGGAGCGTTGACCTTACGGCTACAAGCTATGAGTCAATGGTTTATCTGGGAACTGGCACGACTATTTGAAGCAATAGGCACCACTGAAGATGGCATGAACACACTGGCCCAAGCAAAATCTGTTGAAGATAGACTCGGCGCTGAAAAGTTACATGTAAGCGAAGGCCAGATCGAATTTGATAAAATTGATTTTCATTACGGTAAATCAAGCGGCGTGATTAGCAATTTTTCCTTAGAAATAGCCGCTGGTGAGCGAATCGGTCTAGTCGGTCAGTCAGGTGCGGGGAAATCGACCTTAGTAAACTTGCTGTTAAGGCTTCATGATCTTGAGCATGGGCAGATTAGAATTGATAAGCAAAATATTGCCGAGGTCACTCAAGAAAGCCTTCGACATCATATTGCTATGGTGACCCAAGACACCTCTCTATTGCATCGAACGATTCGAGAGAACATCGCTTATGGCAGGCCAGGCGCAAGTGAAGATGAGCTGCTAAACGCAATCAAATTAGCCAAAGCTGATGAATTCGTCGACCATTTAGAAGACAACGAAGGCAATACTGGACTAGACGCGAAAGTAGGCGAGCGCGGAGTTAAGTTGTCTGGCGGCCAGCGGCAACGTATTGCTATTGCCCGAGTGATTTTAAAAAATGCACCTATACTGGTTCTAGATGAAGCAACCTCAGCTTTGGACTCCGAGGTTGAGGCTGCGATCCAAGAGCAGCTTGAACAGTTGATGCGAGGCAAAACAGTAATCGCTATCGCTCACAGACTTTCTACCATTGCCAAAATGGATCGACTGATCGTGCTGTCAAAGGGCCGTATCGTTGAACAAGGTACTCATGCCGAGTTAGTAAAGTCTGGAGGTGTTTACGCAAACCTGTGGTCTCGGCAATCGGGTGGTTTTCTTGGATCAGATGATTAGCTATCATCACCTTTATGGATGGTGAGTTGCGCGAAAGGAATTATCCAGCCTTTGGCATTACACGCGGCAACGCAAGCTTGTTGAATGGTGCGCTCGATACGATAAAAATACTTCGACGCGTTTGAGCCTAGTAGGGCAATAATTATATAGTCTAATGATGACTCATTGGCACATTGAAACTCGACACGGACATCTATATTTTTGGTATCAAGACGAGCCTGCTCTAGATGTCGCTTTACAAATTCCTGAAGGGTTTCAGGCACTATATCTAGGGCGATTTTTTGGAGACTGTAGTCGATGCCGAACGTGTTGGTAATACGAATTTGCTTTGACTGCGTTAGATTAACGAGTCCGGCTGAAAAATAGTCATGGGTTGATACTAACCTGTTGGTGCCTTGCGCACTTTGTAACTCAACCACAACTGGCGTCTGCCTAATCACTTCATATAACTTTTTTTCGTCGTCTAGTACCCAATCGCCAATCGAACTTGGAAACCATTTTTCATCACTCACGGGCCTTGAAACCATGTCTTTTAGTGAGGCTAAAGGCAACCTCAAGGTCCCTTGTATTTCGGGGTTGACGAATTTTGAAAAAAGATTGATCGAGGCAACTCGCCAAGGAACACCGTCGATCATCACCATTTCATGCTCGCGTACAGCGCCAATATTAAGCAGTAATCGGCTCTCAGCCACAAACTGAGGTAATAGGTTTTTTAGCCCTAGTGTACTGGCAAATAACAAGGCCAAAGTAATCACTAATAGTAAAATATCACCGCGGACGAAGAACACAGTCAGTACCGCTATGACTATCAAGAAAATGGTAAGGAGTCGTTGTGCGTAAGCGATGACGCGATAAGTAGTTCGATTCACCCGCTTAGCCGATTTTTTACCTTGATGATCAAATGTTTTCCTCAAGCCAGTCAAGATTAACCATATGCTCAATGATGCGACGATGGCGATCAATAAGGTAAGACCACGATCTTGAAAGAAGTGCAGCAGTGATTCTTTTAAACTACTCAACCAGTGTTCGTTATCACCGTTAAGACTGGTTAGTTGATAAAGCGCTAGCTGCTCTTGTCGTTGGGCATCTTCCTTGGTTCGTAACCATCGGCTTCTAATCTCATCGAGTAGTCTTTTCTGAATTCTTGAAGGCGACTGTGCTAACAGCTCGTCAATCGATAGCAGAGCTTGTTGCGCTTTATTTACAATGTCTTTTTGAGTGGCAATAATTTGCCTGAGATTTTCTTTTCTGCGTGGTTGTTCAGTCAGGCCCCGCAGGTTCTCTAGCAGCGGTTTGACTACCAGTGTTAGCTCTTCTTGCCACGTCTTAGGTTGGTTATCAATGCCTAAAACGTCTAGGTTGATACTGCCGATAGCAACCTGTTCAAAGCTTTTATCGAGAGTCTTGAGTTGCTGTTGGTTTGCGGATATTTCGAACTCAAGATCAGGGTCGCTAACCGACTTTTTAACTTTTGCTCCTAATAATTTTAAGGTTTGGGATTTTTCTTTGATGGCTAAACCAAGCTCTTCAAGTTCTTTAGCTTTGCGTTGCTGTTCTGAAATCTCTACCTTTTCAAATTTTTGCCCAATTTTGTCACTAACGGGTGTATCACCTTGCTGCGCATAGCCAGTGTTGGCGATTGCTAGCAATGAGCTTAGAGTCAGCGTAAAGAGTAATTTTCTTGTGACTTGGAGAGTAAACATGAATAAGTGATCGTCGGTGTGTTGATCAATTAGTCTATCTTAATTGCCGTAGACAATACTTTTATTCGAGACTTTATTCACCCGACTTCAGTATGCAGACTGGCTATAAACGAGCCCTAGTTTCTAATATAATAGCCTTCTAATTATCGCTTACTCTTGCTTGGCGGCACTTAAATTCAAACTTACCTAGAGATACAGCTCAACGCTAAAAATGGAAAATTTACTCACTTATCCACAGAAGTACGCAGACTTGCTTGTTCAAATAAGCATTAATTACGGGATCAAAATTTTGGCGGCACTCGCAATTTTTTTGATTGGCAAACGCATCGCTCGTTTTGTTGCCAACATGGTGGTCAAGGCGATGAAACGTAATGATATCGATTATGAACTGATCGGTTTTATTGAGAGCATGCTGTATTGGGGCTTATTAGCCATGGTGTGCATCGCTGCGTTGACTCAACTGGGCATTCAAACGGCCTCGTTTATTGCGGTATTAGGTGCCGCCGGCTTGGCCGTTGGCCTTGCATTACAGGGTTCTTTATCAAATTTCGCCGCAGGTATTCTAATCATTATTTTGAGACCTTTTAAGATTAATGATTTCGTTGATATTGCTGGTGAATCTGGAGTGGTAAAAGAAATCAAAATTTTCACTAGTGAGTTGCGCACCGGCGATAACAAGTGCGTGATTATCCCTAATGCTCGAGTGCTCAATAGTAATATTATTAACCATACAAGTACTGGCACGCGTCGAATTGATATGGTGTTTGGGATTGGCTATGAAGACGATATTGATAAAGCTAGAGACACGATTAAGGCGGTGCTTGCCGAAGAGTTGCGAATTTTGGAAGAACCTGAAGTGGTGATCGGGGTTTCAGAGCTAGCGGATAGTAGTGTCAACTTTGTGGTACGGCCGTGGGTTAAGACGGAAGACTATTGGGGGGTCAATCGGTCACTCCTCGAACAGATTAAAAAGCGTTTTGACAAAGAAGGTATTTCAATCCCGTTCCCACAACAAACGGTTCATATGCTGGCGCAACGAGCTGAGGAGTTAAGCGCAGAAAGTTAATATCTGACAAACGGTCGGTTTTCGTTGCCGACTAACTGATAGAGTTACTGACCAGGCGAGCACATTAACTGGCTACATTGAAGGTCAATAGAGATGGATAAATCACACGTTGTTTTAATAACCTTAGTTGTTTACAAGGTGATACTAATTAGCATTGGTTTCTGGGCTTCGAAAAGAACTAATGATAACGATGATTTCTTTTTGGGTGGTCGTGGCTTAGGGCCTGTGGTGGCGGCATTGAGCTATTCATCAAGTGCTGCTTCGGCCTGGGTTTTATTAGGCCTTACTGGCATCGCCTACGTTTATGGGGTTTCTACTATTTGGGTTGCTTTAGGCTCGATCACGTCGATGTTGGTGGTGTGGTTCTGGATTGCGCCGCGGCTGATGGCCTTTAGTCGGCAACACGGTCATATCACTCTAACCGAGGTGGTTGTTCACCAAACTAGTGGCACCCAACGACGCTTAATTGTGTGGTTATCGACCTGCATCATTGTCGGCTCTTTTGTACTCTACGTCGCAGCACAATTTCAGGGGGCTGGTAATACCTTCGCTTCAACTTTTGATATGTCAATGCCGGTTAGTATCGCATTGGGAGCCTTTATTATCATGCTCTATACCTTGTTAGGCGGCTTTTGGGCCGTCAGCGTCACCGATGCTTTACAAGGAACGTTAATGGCAATTACCGCCCTGGTGATGCCGATTGCGGCCTATCAGGCAGTGGGTGGTATGCCCGGCTTACTTGATGGTTTGGCCGCCTCGAGCAATGATACGCAGCTGAGTCTAACCGCCGGTAATGTCGGACTATTTGCACTCGGTATAATAGTTGGCGGTTTAGCAATTGGCTTTGGTACCTATGGTCAGCCGCATCTAATGGCCCGTATTATGGCCTTACGAGACGATAAAGCGATGCGCCAAGCACGTCTGATTACAATTGTTTGGTATTTGATTGTTTTTCTAGGAATGTGGTTTGTCGGTGTGTCTGGGCATGTATTACACAGCGGTTTAGAAAATTCAGAGCAAATCTTTTTCGTTATGCTCGACGGTTTGTTCCCACCCGTGATCGGAGCTATATTCTTAGCGGCGGTACTATCGGCAATTATGTCTACCGCCGATAGCCAATTGCTTTCTGCCGCCGCGGCGATTGCCAATGATCTGGGTTTAGGCGGTGATAAGCAATCGCGAGTTTTACTAATCTCTCGGCTTACTATTGTTGTTCTAGTCGTCGCTTCTGTGATCGTGGCGATCTACTTACCGGAAAAGATCTTTAGCCGAGTTCTTTTTGCGTGGATGGCTCTTGGCGCCGCGTTTGGACCAGTTTTATTTGCTCGCTTAGCTGGTTTTTATGTAACACCTATGTCTGTTTTTATGTCAATTTTATTGGGCTTCGGCTTAACCGCAATCTTGTCACTCACAGCTAATGCTCCAGGCGATATCGCGGAACGCTTACTGCCTTTTATTGCTGCTCTTGTACCTCTTTTTCTGGGCGGACGAAAAGTTAAGGCATAGTGTTACTAATGGTTAATCGAGCCTAGTTTATACCGATGAAATATGAATTGCAGTTACTTAGCGAACACGTCGCGGCGTATTGGCTTTTACTATGGTGCTAGTATCAATCTGAGCATCGGCTTTGATTTCTTCCATTGAGAAGGTCGAGCTTACGTCGATCAGCCCTGATACTTTATCTACTAGTTCTCGATACACTCGGTCATAGTGGTTTAGGTCTTGCACCACGACCTTGAGAATATAGTCTACATCACCGGTCATGCGGTGGCATTCGACTATCTCCGGCATCTCGTGAATACACTCGGCAAAAATATCTAGCCAAGCAATATTATGGCTCTCTATTCTGAGAGTCACGAAAGCCGTTGTTCCAAGGCCGATCTTCTTTCTATCTAGCGCGATCGTATATTTAGCAATAACACCGACCTCTTGCAGTCGTTTAACGCGACGCCAGCATGGGTTATTGGTGAGGCCTATTTGTTCCGCAATAGCTTGAATCGATGTTGTCGAATCTTTTTGTAATATATTTAAAATTTGCACATCTTTAGTATCTAATTCTATATTGTTGCTTTTTATCATGTTTTTATACCATTTTAGGTTTAAATATTAGCATAATTTGGGATGCCGAAATTGACAATAAAAACTACAATAGAAATCATCACATACAGCAAATAGAGAGAGTGCAGAGCCGTGAAAAAAATGATACAAACATATTTCTTAGATCACCCAGAATCTGTTGGTGAATCATATTTTCAGCACCTAATTACCGCCAGTGGTTTTGCTGCACGTTTAGTTTGGGCTGGCATTGCCTGCTTTTTACACGGCGTATTTCCGTGTCTTTGCGTTAAAACCGGCAGTGGCATCATCAATCAGCTGCACAGCACAATGCTTACCCATAGAGGACCAACGGTTGCTGACAAAGCCACGTCATCTGAGGGCTAAGCGGTTCTGGGTCCAAGTGGAGGAATGCCGTTACCGCCTGTAACGTTAACGGTTAACGGCACAATCAATTTCACCTGTGGTAATTACTGGGGTATAACTGAGTATAAGAAACACTGACTTGTTCTTATATCAACGGAGATACAGATGACTGACCCCACCGATACATCAGTAGCGAAATGCCCTGTGATGCATGGCGCCAATAAGCAGAGTGCAACTGGCAGTACCGCCAATCAACATTGGTGGCCGAATCAGCTCAACTTAAAAATACTTAATCAAAACGCGCCACAGGTGAGCCCACTAGACGATGATTTTGATTACTCAGAAGCATTTAAACGTTTAGACTTAAAAGCACTGAAGCGTGATCTGACTCAATTGATGACCGACTCACAGGATTGGTGGCCGGCTGACTATGGCCACTACGGCGGTTTGTTTGTTCGCATGGCTTGGCATAGCGCGGGCACCTATCGAACCTACGACGGTCGCGGTGGTGCAAGCTCTGGTTCGCAACGTTTCGCGCCACTCAATAGTTGGCCTGATAATGGCAATCTAGATAAAGCGCGGCGACTGCTGTGGCCGATCAAACAAAAATACGGCAATAGCATTTCTTGGGCCGACTTAATGGTATTGGCGGGTAACGTGGCGATGGAGTCTATGGGCTTTAAAACCTTTGGTTTTGCCGGCGGCCGTGCTGATATCTTCGAGCCTGAAGAAGATATTTACTGGGGTCCAGAAACAGAATGGCTTGATGATAAGCGTTATGAGGGTGAGCGCGAGCTAGCGAAACCTCTAGGTGCTGTGCAAATGGGCCTGATCTACGTCAACCCAGAAGGTCCAAATGGAAATCCTGACCCGCTATTGTCGGCTTTTGATGTGCGCGACACCTTTGCTCGTATGGCCATGAACGACTACGAGACTGTTGCTTTAGTGGCTGGCGGGCATACCTTTGGTAAAGGTCATGGTGCTGGCTCGGAAGAACATTTGGGTGCAGAACCAGAAGGCGCCGGCATCGCTAATATGGGCTTTGGCTGGATAAACGCACACCGTAGTGGTAAAGGTGGAGACACCACTACCGCCGGCTTTGAAGGCTCGTGGACCGATAATCCAACACAGTGGGACATGGGTTATTTCGACGCGCTATTAGGCTATGAGTGGGAGCAAACTACCAGCGCTTCAGACCATGTGCAATGGACACCGACAGCCGAGTCCAAAGCCAAACAAGCACCTCAAGCACATGATGCGTCGGCGACTCAAGCATTAATGATGACGACCGCCGACATGGCGCTCAAGCTAGACCCTGAATACGCTAAGGTTTGTAAGCACTTCCATGAGAACCCAGAAGAATTCGCTGATGCCTATGCGCGAGCTTGGTTTAAGCTTACACATCGAGATATGGGCCCAATTAGTCGATACTTAGGCGATCAAGTGCCCGCTGAATCGCTACTCTGGCAAGACCCGGTGCCAACCCACGAAGGCGACTTTATTGACCAGCAAGAGATTTCTGAGCTAAAGGCAATGATTTTAGCTGCCGGCCTGTCAGTGTCACAATTGGTAACTACTGCTTGGGCGTCGGCATCCACTTTTCGTAACTCTGATAAACGTGGTGGCGGTAACGGCGCACGAATTCGTTTAGCTCCGCAGAAAGAATGGCAGATTAATATTGCCTCGGGTGTTGGCGGTGTGATCGATAAGTTAGTGCAAGTGCAGGCCGAGTTCAATCAGCAAGGGACCCAAGTTTCACTCGCTGATCTAATCATCTTAGGCGGTTCAGCGGCGATTGAAAAAGCCTCAGGCAATAGTATTTCTGTGCCATTCATGGCGGGTAGAACGGATGCAAGCGACGCACAAACCGATATTGATGCATTCGATGTATTAGAGCCAAAATTTGATGGTTTTCGTAATTATAAGAATACCCAAGACCCACGTCCAACCGAAGCATTGTTAGTCGACAAAGCATCATTATTAGGTCTTAGCGCACCAGAGATGACGGTACTTATAGGCGGTTTGAGAGTGTTAGGCGCTAATGCAGCAGACTCGAAGCATGGTGTGTTAACCGACAAGCCGAATACACTCAGTAACGACTTTTTCGTAAACTTGCTAGACATGACAAGCGCATGGTCGCCAAGTGATGAAAGTGAGCAAACCTTTGAAGCTCGAGAGCGTAAAACTGGAAGTGTAAAGTGGACTGGAACTCGGGCTGATTTAGTCTTTGGTTCGAACTCAGTCTTACGTTCAATTGCCGAAATTTACGCTTCCAGCGACTCGTCTGAAAAGTTCAAAAAAGACTTCGTCGCGGCATGGCTAAAGGTTATGAACGCCGATCGTTTTGATTTGACCTAAGCTGGGTGTTTATATTGTTTAGAGCGTCCTATTTACATTGGGCACCCTGAAAATGCTTTTGTGACAACAGCAACTAGTCGAGTGTAAGGGTACAGCCACTCTGATTTATTTTTCGGCGCTGGCATATTCCTATAATACTAGCGTTACTTGTTTAACATAACGGCGTAACATCGACGCTTATAATGGCACTTGTCGATATGTTTGAGAGCCCGATATGAATTTTGAATGGATATCCATTTCACCAAACGATGTAACCAGCCTAGCGTTAGCGTTCATTCTAGGTTTGTTATTTAAGTCAGTAAGTTTGCCGCCATTAGTTGGTTTTTTGTCGGCCGGGTTTATTCTTAATGTTGCCGGTATTGCCGACCAAGAGTTAGTCCAAAAGCTAGCCGACCTCGGTATTACATTATTGCTATTCACGGTTGGTCTTAAGGTTAATCTGAAAACTCTAGTCAGACCTCAAGTGTGGGCTGTTACTGGCATTCATACTTCCCTTATTACTGTCGTGTTTGCGCTTATTTTAGCTAGCCTAGCGATGTTCGGTTTACCTGTAATATCAAGTTTAGACGTTCGAAGCATACTGCTAATAGCATTTGCTCTAAGCTTCTCAAGCACTGTGTTTGTGGTAAAAGCTTTAGAAGAAAAAGGCGAGATGAAATCACTGCACGGGCGTTTGACGATAGGCATCTTGATTATGCAAGATATCGCTGCGGTTATCTTCTTAGCGATGTCGGCTAATAAGTTACCATCGGTCTGGGCTTTGTCGCTATTTTTACTGATTCCCCTACGATATGGTTTGCATAAAATATTATCTTATTTAGGTCACGGTGAGCTGATGATTTTATACGGATTCGTGTTGGCAATGGGGGGTGCTGAAATATTCGAATTGGTTGGTATGAAAGGTGATTTAGGTGCCTTGGTGTTAGGCATATTAATTGCACCACACGTCAGAGCTGACGAAATGTCGAAGGCCATGCTTGGTTTTAAAGATCTATTTTTGCTCGGCTTTTTCCTTTCTATTGGCTTATCCGGTGAGCTGACATGGGAAGTGGCTTTGATTGGTGCAATTATTACTCCGTTTGTGTTCCTTAAGTCGGTTGGTTTTTTTGTGTTACTCACCGCCTTTAAACTACGTGCTCGAACCTCGCTACTCACCACTATTAATCTTACTAATCACAGTGAATTTGGATTAATCATAACGGCGATTGGCGTCAGCATTGGCTGGATAGGCAGCGAATGGTTAGTCATAGTGGCGATTGCGGTATCGTTCTCCTTCGCGATTGCAGCGGTGCTAAATGCCAAAGCAGATTCGCTTTACTACCGCTTCCGGCCGAGTTTAGATACATTACAACGCAGTGAACGATTAGCCGATGATCGCCTGCTCGATATTGGTGATGCTGCAGTAGTGATAGTCGGCATGGGTAGAGTTGGCTCGAGTGCCTACGATCAAATGCATCACCTTTATGGTGACAAGGTAATCGGTGTCGATATAGACCCTGCCATAGCAAAGAGTCATCAGGCGGCGGGGCGAAATGTGCTGCAGGGAGACCCCACTGACCCCGATTTTTGGGAGCGAGTTCAGTATGACCACACGCTTGAGCTAGTGCTGCTGACATTGCCAAAACTGAATACTACTTTAGAGGTGGTTGAGCAGCTAAGTAATGCCTCTTTCGAGGGCGAAGTGGCTGCCACGTCGAGGTTCCCAGATGATATAGAAAGCTTGAAGCAACATGGCGTCGATATGACTTTTAATATCTATACTGAAGCCGGAGTCGGTTTCGCCACTCATGTTTCTGAGCAGAGAGCAAAGCCTGATGTATGAACTGAAGCGTACCTCGGTACGGTTCAGTTCATACAACTCTACTTCAGCCGACACTAATAAGAGTTAATTGTTCTGCTGATAGTAATTGCGGTTGCAGCGCTAGTAATCTTGACATCGCTCTTCCTATCGGCGCCGAGTACGCTACTGGCTGAAGTAGACCGAAGCGCGCTGGACGAAAAGATAGTTCAGAAATACGGCGGCTCTATTCCTCCAATACAGGCGGCCAACGGTTTAAATTCCGACAGAGCCTTACTCGGAGATTAATTATACAGTAACCCGATTATCTGCGAAGGCAATAGGGTCTCATGAGCAACTTGCCATAAGCTTGAAGTAGGTTAAACCGACGGCATACCAATACTAGTAGGTATTTTTGACGGTGTTTACACATTAATCGACAGACTATGTACGATTTCATTTTGAATTTTATCAAGTTTTGGGATGGCCGAATCAAAACATTTAAACAGCAGGAAGGTCGCATGCTCGAGAACTCGTTGGAAATAGGTCCTACTTTAACTCGTGTGGTTAACCATCGGTAAGCTACCAGCCGCGACTGTAAATAATTATCCAGAAGGCATTACCAAAAAGTCGGTTAGTCTCGCCGTTGTTAAGTTTGAGAATTCATTAGCAACGCCAGATTGAGATTCTGATCGCTACTTACGAAGAGGATCAGAACGCCTTAGAACAAGACTAGATAGCTGGTTACCAAACGTTTAAACAGCTTGGCTGTTTACGTTGTCATCAATGCCAAGGTACTAGCCCAAGGTACTAGCGATAACGATATTATGGCCGCACTAATTGAACTGGTCTGTAACCTTGGAGAAGTATTGATTAGACTGTCGACCTTCGGATATGCAAAACAGCGCGTTAAGTCCAACCAAACGGACTCAATTAACGTTAACAATCGAAATCAGACGGTATTAACCTACTCGGTCGAATCAGTGTTAGCCTAGTGATGTCCATTTATCTATTCTCTTGAGAGGGCTTAAACTTAGTAATTAAGTGAAAATACAGTCATAGCTGATTCCGACTTTAGCTTATGATGGGGCAATTAGATTGTTGTTGTTATTTGTATGAAAATACCCAAAAGATTATTGCCGCTGATCGAAGACGGCCTGGTCGACGAAGTCATTGGTCAACTTATGAGTGGCAAAGAAGCCACTGTGTATATGGTGCGCTGTGGATCCGAAGTTCGTTGCGCGAAGGTTTATAAAGAAGCGGCCCAGCGAAGCTTTAAAAAAGCGGTGCAATACCAAGAAGGCCGCCGAGTACGCAATAGCCGTCGTGGCCGAGCCATGGAAAAGGGCTCTAAATTTGGTCGTGACCAACAAGAAGAAATCTGGCAGAGCGCCGAGGTAGATGCTTTGTATAAGCTCGCCGCCGCCGGAGTTCGGGTGCCAGAGCCCTTTGGCTGTTTTAACGGTGTATTGTTAATGGAGCTAATCACCGATGAAGAGGGTTTTGTAGCACCGCGCTTAAACGATGTAGAGCTGAGCCCAGAACGTGCGCGTCATGATCACGCGGTGGTCATGCAAGACGTTATTCGGATGTTATGCGTTGGCCTAATACATGGCGACCTATCTGAATTTAATGTGTTGGTAGATGAAATCGGTCCGGTGATTATTGACCTGCCACAAGCGGTTAATGCCGCTGGTAACAATAACGCAAAAGCCATGCTCGAGCGTGATGTACGTAATATGACTAATTATTACGGCCAATTTGCGGCTGAACTACTTGACAGTCAACACGCTAAAGAAATCTGGAAGCTCTACGAAAAGGGCGACCTTAAGGCAGATACGAAACTCACTGGTATTGTCGAGATAGATACTCGCCCAGCCAATGTCGACTCGGTAATGTTGGAAATTAAAGCAGCGTTTGAGGAGCAAGAAGAGCGTTTGCAGCGCTTGAGTGACGATTAATTTAAAGGCTAGAAATCTTCGATTGCAATTTCTTGAGTAAAAAAGTGTTCTGAAAACCTTTTTGCTAGCGTCTAGCTAGGTAAGAAAATGATTACTATTGCTGATCTTAATTGGTGAACAAATAACACCTAAAAAGCCCGCAACCTCATATGAGATTGCGGGCTTGTTACTAGACTAATAGTTACTTTTAGGTCTAGGCAGTCTTTGGCGACGTGGCTTGACTTTCACTAGTAGCGGCATACCAAATTAACAATCCAAACGCTATTTTGTTAACCAAATCGGCTAAGTTATAAATAATGTTTAGAGAGGCTTCGTCTACCGTTCCCATCATGTATCCAAGTACATAACCAAGTGGGTAAATTGCCCAACCTAAGGTAACAATCCAGCGCATCGCTTTGTATGCAAACATAACCGCTTCGCTAGCGTTTGCTTTCGCTGCTTTACCGGCTTCTCCTAAGAAGATTTCATACAAGATGTAGAACCAACCTAACATGCCTATTATGAATCCGATGTAGATGTTCAAGAAGCCAGCTTCGGCCATGTATCCTGGGATCAGCATTACAAATGTACCGATCAATAATCGCCAGAAAATACCGGCAGAAGCAACACCAATAGCGCGCAAGATCAGATAAAACTCTATCATCAATAGCGGCACCGTTAATAACCAATCAATATATCGGTATACTGTTGGCGTCGTTTCGGTAGCAATCCATACATCGCGCATATAAAAATAATGTACTGATGCGATCAGGGTTACCAG
>JBLHRL010000016.1:0-56562 GCA_047625975.1 Arenicella sp. | reverse complement strand
GACTGTCAACAAATAGAACTATTTATGAGTTTAAATTGTGGTCTTTGAAGCATTGAATTTTTACTTTTCTACTATATATATATCACAGCAGCGACATTATTCTCGACTAACTCCCAACATGCTTATTATGGCCTCTATTAAACAACTAATTGAATCCAGTTGGTTTCAAAACTTTATAATTACTGTAATTGTTATCAATGGCATTATTTTAGGTTTAGAAACGTCTAACGGTTGGAATGCAACAACGCTGTCAGTACTTAAATTTGCAGACGGCATCTGCTTGTTCATCTTTGTAATTGAACTGGTGCTAAAGTTATTAGTATATCGCCTTCACTTTTTCAAAAGCGGCTGGAATGTATTCGACTTTATTATTGTCGTAATTTCGTTAGTCCCATCATCAGGTGGCTTGTCGATTCTTCGCGCATTTAGAATCCTCCGAGTTTTGCGACTGATAACTGCGGTTGAATCGTTTCGACGAGTTGTGGCGGGAATGTTATTAGCCATTCCTGGTGTTGGCTCGGTGGCCGGTCTATTGCTACTAGTCTTTTATATTTCGGGCGTTCTTAGCACAATGTTATTCGGAGATACCTTTCCGCAATGGTTTGGCAGTCTTGGCTATTCAATGTACTCACTGTTTCAGATCATGACATTGGAGTCTTGGTCTATGGGAATTGTGCGACCTATTATGGAAGTACACCCATACGCTTGGGCATTCTTTATTCCATTTATCACTGTAACCACCTTTACTGTACTCAATTTGTTTATTGGTATTGTAGTCGATGCGATGGCAACGGTGAAAGAATCTGAAAAAGAGCTGCATAAAGAGCATGACCATATCGAAGTTATGATTCTAGACCTGCAAAAAGAAGTGCGAGGCTTACGTGATGAATTGGTCAAAAAGAAATAAAAAATAGCCATAAATGTAGAAGGCTATCTCAGTTTTTAGTCTATTAACTAAGGTTCCATTAGCCTGTATTACGTAGCCCAGTAGCAATACCATTAATACTATCTAACGCGGGCTTGAGCCATTTAGATTGCATTCGGTCATCGGCTTGATCTAAACGCGCCAATAATTTTACCTGAATATGGTTGAGCGGATCGAGATACGCATTACGCCAGCGTACAGACTGACCAATCTCAGGGAAGTCTGCCATCATCAAGCGCTCACCGGTAATCTTTCGGATATTGTCGATGGATAAACGAAATTCTCCTGTCAGTTGAGCATATGTACTTGCAGCAATATCTGCATCGCTGCAAAGCTTTGAATATTCTTGCGCTACTTTTTGGTCGGTTTTTAAGATTACCATCTGTGAGTTACTTAGTAAATTTTGGAAATAACGCCAATTACTCTGCATATCTTGTAAGGTTGCGAGGCCGTCGTTATCAATAGCATCGTTAAGAGCGCTGCCTAAACCATACCACCCAGGTATGTTCTGGCGAGATTGTGACCAGCCGAATACCCAGCCTATTGCTCTAATAGATTTCTTTGAGTAGTCGGCTTTTTTACGATGCGACGGGCGAGAGCCGATATTTAATAAGCCAATTTCATTCGACGGAGTGGTCTCATAAAAATATTGCATAGTAGCAACATTGTCGTCGGTGAGTTCTCGAAACGCCGCTTCACCCGAGAGCACCAATTGATCCATCATAGCAATATGTTCAGCTTGGTCTTGGCGGTCATTATTTGGGTCGCTGGCTTTCATCAAACCAGTGATGCCAACCGTAAGTTCGTAGCGAGCCGTTTCCTTGAAGTTGTACTTAAATGAGAGTACCTCCCCTTGTTCAGTAAATTTTATTCCGCCTTTTACTGTGCCTTTTGGTTGGCTTAAAATTGACTCATGAGTGGGGCCACCACCACGGCCAATGGTGCCGCCGCGACCGTGGAATAATAAGCATCGGATACCATGTTTATCAGTCACCGTCACGATATTTTGCTGGGCTTTATAAAGGTTCCAACTAGAGGCTAAGATACCGCCGTCTTTGCATGAGTCGGAGTACCCTAGCATCACTTCTTGAGTGTCGTCAGTGTAGGTCAGGAGCTGGCGATAAACTGGATTGATGAACAAACTTTCGAGCGTCGGCTCGGCATGTTCTAAGTCGACTACTGTTTCGAATAACGGTGCGATGTGTATCTCGCTACTAACCTTACCGTTCTCATCCGCCGTAATTAGACCCGACATTTTGGCTAATAGTGCAACCTCAAGGAGGTGACTTGCCTCATGCGTCATAGAAATAATATAGCTACCAAAACAATCCGCTGATACTTCTTCACGCATTTCGCTCATCAAGTCAAAAACCGAGAGGATGTCTGCGCTCTGAATCGTGATTTGCCGCCGGTCGTACTCAAGTGGCTCGGTATCTAACAATCGTTGGGTTAGCCAAGCCTGGCGCTCTGATTCATCCATCGCATAATAATCGATAGGTGGGTCAATGGTTAAACCAATTTCGTGTATTGCTTGGCTGTGTAATGTCGACTCTTGACGAATATCCATCTTCGACAAATAAAAGCCGCAGCTATCTAACAGACGCATTAGATCTTGCAGACTGCCGCGTGTAAGGTTGGCTTCATTGTGATGGATCAGCGAATCGCGAACCGTGTTGAGTTCATATTTAAACTCTGCTTCGTTCTGAAACGCTAATGGTTCAAACGATGGATGACCGTCACCCAAATGCGCTTCGGCGATTGCAATGGTGTGCTCTAAGCGCAGCTTAACTAAGCTCAATTTACGACGATACGGCTCTTTCAGATGTTTTTTACCCAGATATTTTGTTAAGCGGATACGGTCCCGTTCCATGGATTCTGTGAACTCATCTGATAGTGCAACCTGATCGATACTATGGGTAAGAATTTTGCTTAATTCATCGACTCGCCGAGCATACTCGGTAAGCACCTCGATTTGTTGCATACGCAAGGCGTTACGAGTGATCTCAGGCGTAACGAAAGGATTGCCATCACGGTCACCACCTACCCATGTGCCGAAGCGAACGATATTCGGTAGATTAATTGCTTGGCCTCGAGCTTCCGGGTACGAGTGCTTAATCGCACTTTCGAGGTCTCTGTAGATCTCTGGCAAGCAGGCAAAAATGCTTTCGCGAAAATAATATAATGAATTTTCTATTTCATCATAGACAGTCGGCTTTGATGGTCGTACCGCTTCAGTTTTCCAAAAAATTTGGATCATAGCTTTTAAACGGTGGCGAAATTCGGTGAGCTCAACCGCACTAATACCGCCATTGGTCAGGCCTTGATACTCTTTATGAATGCGTTGCAGCGCTTCGAGTACAATCGGGCGCTTCGCTTCGGTAGGGTGAGCCGTGAAAGTTGGGTAATAGTTAAGGTCACTGACTAGTTCCATTACCTGAACAAGTGATTTTCCATCACGTTTAAATCCTGCAACTGTATCAATAAAAGAATTGTTCCAGCTGCCACCGGCTTCCTCCGATGCCTCCCGTTCCTTTTGGCTGGCGTGCTCCTCAGAAATATTGGCGAGGTGGAAAAAAGTACTGAAGGCGTGAATAACTCTGTCGATAGCTTCTACATCCAAGTTGTCGATTACGGCTAATAATTTCTCGAGTTTAGCGGCATCAGGATTTGTTCGTTGACTAATAAAGCCTTGTCGTAATAATTCTACTGCATCAAAGACTTGACGTCCTTCTTGTTCAATTATGACTTCGCCAAGTAAGTCAGGCAAAATCTTGGCGTCGCTGCTAAGCGCATTAATAGGTGGATTCACGGTTAAGAGTCCTGCAATTATGTAATTTAATTACACTAATTGTAGCATTGCTGAAAGTCATAGCCATGAAGATATTGTCAGATTGCTGATAAAAATAGACTCAAACTCAGTGCTAGAGGGTTGTTATTAACAGAAAGCCATCGCATAGTGTCACCTCAATCGGCCCGATGATCGTCGCATTATCAGTTAATTCGAAGCGTGTGCTTATCTCGCATTTGTAAGACATCTGTTGGTACTCGAACGTGAACTGGCTAATATAGCGGGTTTTTGACGGATCAACGCTCTCTTCTGTATCATTTTCTAAGCGTCCATCAAAGTCGTCGACTCGCGCGTTTGCGAATGGGAAGGGCGTATATAAGCCAGGGCCATGGATAGAGGTTGCGACGGCGGTTTTACCTGAACTGAGATTGCAGATATGAATATCGGCGTAGCAGCCAATGTGCTCGTCGCCCGACAAAAATACCAGCTGCTTTATATTTAGGTCAACAACCAGAGCTAGCATTTTATACAGCGACACAGGGTAACCATCCCAGCCGTCTGAGCGGATACAATTGGCCGACGAATTTTCGCTAGCGTGATTTAAACGATGTCGTGGTAATAATATTGAGCTTGAGAGAATAAATTTGGGCTGATTTTCCTCTGTATTTTGTAGCCAGTTTTCAATAGCAGACTGCTGGGTCTGCTGCATAATAGTGGTGCTTGATTTTAGAATATTGTTAGCGGTTCTTGCACTACGCTCAGTTCGAGTGTCACACATAAAGAACGGGTAGCCGCTTCGCTCAAACGAATACCATAGAGGCCGTCGAGAATCTCTAGTTTGATTTTTTTTCAGCCGGTTAATTTGCCCACGCTGGAACTTTAGAAATGCGGTAACACCGATATCAATGGTCTCATCTAGTACTTTTTGTAGCCTCGGGTTATTGCTAACTGGCTCCCAGTTGTCGCTCAACTCGTGATCATCCAGCATTGCATATAGCGGAAGTTTTCGTAACACAGACCTAACGTGTTGGTTTTCATAAAGGCGGTAATAGGGCGCCACGAATTGGTCAAACTTAGTGCTTGGATCAAAAAAACCTGCCGTGGCGTCGGCATAAATTTGGTCTCCAAGTAAGGCTAAAAACTCTGGTGTATTTGCTGGCTTCGACTCTAAATGCTGGTTCAGCTGTTGGTAAGAACGGTAAGCCACTTCTTTGTCCAAGATGCCTGCTGGGTATTGGCAGCTACCGACAGCAAAGCTAATCGATTTTTTAGGTTGATTCCGCTGTCCGCTATATTCGATTACGCCTTTTATGAACTCATGTTTTACATTACGGTTTGATTTAAAGAAACCGTCAACTACGCGGTGAAGAATTGCAGACAGCTCGAGAGAGTCGCTGATCTGGCTATCGGGTTTATTCAATTCTGAGCTTGTATTGTTATCGCTTGTGTTTGATTCAGCACTGCTAAGCACTAAGCTACTGTCGAGCTCGGTAAGGTCATGGTAGATCAGTAATACCGCTAAGCCGTCCATCACTAAAGAGATAGGTTCTGGGTCGGTAGCGTTCGACATAAAGCGCAACATTGAATTTGGCAAAGTGATTATGTTCCAACGCGATGCTAGTTCCTCAGAGTTTGCATTTTCAAGCGCCAAGGATTGGGTTATGTAGCGGTTTAATATTTGTGACTGTTGGCTAGCATCAGAACCGACAAGGCGAAGGCTGTCTTCGGCAAACACAATGGGCACAAAAATACAGTACGGCCGGCTTGCTCTTGCGCTGCTGCTGCCGAGCATAACCTTGCTCACGCCATCGGCTGTCGCTTGTTCATTCTGATCAATAATAACTGGCCCATAAGCAGGCGCTTCGACTACCCATTTGTGAGTTTGCGCTGTGCCTTCGCTCTCGGCGATTATTTTGGCCTCGGCGATGCTCTCCGATTTGAGATCTAACTCCGAACTATCTTTTTGCTGGCAATCTTTATTGTTTTTGAGGAAGGTTGTGATCAGTGGGAATACGTCTAAATGTGCCTGCGTTCCAATAATCGAATCTTGATGGCCGTAATTTTTCTTGTTAATTAGGATACTTTGGTAGTCTAAACCAGCTTCTTGAAAAACTCGCTTAGTGCGTTGACCCGTTGAAAAGTCGACCAAGCCATTATTACGAGAATGAAAACTCATAGTCGGAATGCCAAGCCAAAATTTTTGTAATCGTTGGTGGCTTACATAGTCGTTTTCTCCACGATTATTGGTGGCGACATTGTGGTTTGCGAAGCGACTTGCCTGAATGATGGTGTCAATATGGATTGGGCCGAAGAAATCATCGATATGTTTTAAGGTATTAGTGCTTAGGTTAGCCAGTTCAAACGTTCTAGAGAATAATGCGTCAACCCTATGACGCACAGAAGCAAATTCCGCTCTTCGCCACGGCTTCATTGGCGGATTTACTAAGTCATACTCTTGCTTGGGGTAGGGCAGCGTGTATAAGATTCGGTCAAGTAATTGACTTTCCAGCTTAGCTTCTTCGACTATTGAGGTTTCTTGGTTTTGAAATTGATAATCATCAGGCACCATTTCTTTTAAGTAGCTGGTAACGAATGCCTTAAAGTTGCTGTCTTGTGTGAACACGACTGTCGGCGTGGCTTGCGAAAAAACAATACGATTGATTTTGTTTCTAAAGAAGTGGTCATCGAGTTCGTCGCTTGCTCTAAGAATCGACATGCCTAGCATTACCGACCCCATGCAATGCGTAATAACATCAATTTTTTGGCTACCGTTATAATGATCGTAAATATGACTTAGGGCGCGTGGAATATCGATACTCGATACGTCTTCAAAAGACCAAGGGTATTTAGCGCTTGCGAGCGCGGAGCTAGTACGCATATCTACAAGCCAGACATCGCGGCCATCATCATGCATAAACTTGGCTAAGTTATTGGGCGTTGACGGGTGTGCAAAAAAAACACTGCTGCCACTGTAACCGTGCAGCATCATGACCGGTGGTCTGCTAGTGCATTGGTTAGCATAGTGAGTAATAATGATTTCGACATCGGTACCTTTAACCAAGCCACTAACGCGATCATCGGGTATCTTGCCAACTAATAGGTACTTTATAGACGGCTTTGGTAAGCCTTTAATATTACCGGCCAATCTTATCGCTTCTCGAGGCTTCGGTGTGTCGGGCGCTCGAAAGCTGTAGAAATGAATGCCCATCAACATACGTGTCACATAAGCTCCGAACGAACTCAGGTCGTGCAGGGCTTTGACCTGATTTTGTTGCTGAGTGATCTGAATCAGAGGCACCTCTGCTTTGCTTATATAATTCATATCAAGCGCTAAGGTATTGCCATTTAGAACTAATTTTTTTTGTTGTTTCTCTAAATTTCGTGAGTCGTGGTCGACATCGGCTAAGCCACTTGTGCTTGGTATTTGCTGCAGAGACACTTCAGCCAGCTGAATCCAAGGGTTAGCTCTTCGTTTGTAGGTCAATTGCTTAACCGCGAGTATCTTCTTTTGCGAGTTTGTTGCTGTGCTGCCTTTGGCTGGGCCAAAATAGCTAAAATCAAGCGCCTTAAGGCTTTCGGTAACGGTTAGGTTATAGTTAAGTGTTCTTATCTCCCCAGCTCGCGTAAATGTGCCGATTAAATTGCAGATACGAATTAGCAAAAATGGCTGTTTTTTAGTTTTGCTTTGACTAGCTTTAGCCAGTTTTTTACATTTTTTCGAAAATATGGATTGATATATATCTCGTGCGCCGCGATTCAGTAACCAGCCCCAGCCGCTGTTGACGATACGTGACATCGGAGAAGACTCGGCGCGTGCGAAAATGTCTAAGCAACCATCAATTCTTCCGATAAATTGTGCCGCTTTATCCAGTGCATTTTCGTGCTTATCTACTGTCGTTTTGCCACTGCAAATGTCGTCCCACTGAGTTCGTTGATAGATGCGAATTTTACTTATTGGTAGCTTGCTAATAGGGTCAATTTTTTGACAATCTACAATGATTGAAGCGCGCCTAGTCTGCTTACTGGCACTTTGCTTATGCAATGCCTCCACACTGACCGGTTTTGACCATAGCGTGAGCTCGATCACCACATCTTGCATTATGCCGGTGTCGCTTTTTAGTTTACTGAAACCGACTAAGCGCTCGGTAATTTGAATTTCAGTATCTTTTTGCTGCTCGGTTACAAGCGCCTCAAGTTGCTTTGATGAACGTATTATTGGAACTTTAAGCGTCTTTGTTGATCGGTCATCAACCGACGCTGGTTTGTCAGTCGATTCGGCGGCGATGAAATAGTTGAGGCGAATTTGTTCGCTAATGGCCCTTAGAGCAATCGCCGAAATTGTGAGTGCAGGATTTATGCCAACCGCTTCTGGAACAATTGCGCCGTCGAGTACCGTCAGTCCTTGATACACATTAGTTAAATTATTGCTACTATTCGGTTTGAATACCTGACCAAGGTGATTGGTTACGCCGTCTGTTTCTGAATCAGCCATCGGGCAACCACCTAGAGGGTGAACGGTCAAGGGTGCGCCACGATCAGTACTCAGCAAATTCATGTGCTCGGGCTTTAGCAATTGCCACACCGGGTTGGGAAAGACGCTACCGCCAAGTGTTTTGCTTTTCGAGTTGTTGCTATTACTAGCTGTTAATTTTTTCAAACGGTCTGTCTGATGTTCAAAGAGTGGGTGTTCTTTTAGGCTCGGCCACTTCACCTGAATGGTGCCTTCATGGTCCTTGTAATCAGGGCCTTTTAGAACGAGGGACCCGCTGGCACCGTCGTTGCCCATAACCGCATATAACGACGTGTGGTTTAAGGCTTTGGTGTTTAACGCGGCTGGGTCTGTAAAACTACCGCCACGCTGGTGTACACTTTTATCGGAATCCCATAAGGTGTTTAGCGTATTTACCGTGGTGTAGAGCTCGTTAAATAGGTGTGCTGCCGGGGCAGGTACTGCCATCTCTTGAATCACCATTCTTTGTTTTGGGTCGTAGTGGTTGCGCGAGTCGATCATGCCAGTAATCGTTGGGCCTACGCCCCTTTTAGAGTGAGCCTTAGATGGGTCCGCAACGGTCATAGCTAGCTGACTCTGTTTAAATCCTACCGCCAACATATCTCCGTTTGAAGAGAACTGTTGACCAAGCTTATCTGAAAACGCTAGCTTATCCGATTGAGATCGCTTTAAAATTTCTGTTGAGCCCAATGCACCTGCGCTGAGTATGATATTTGTGGTTTGTAGAGTAAACGTGGGTTCGGCCTGACGTGCGCGCAATTGCGAATCAGTATAGACAAGATCTAGCAGCCAATCGTTTGAGGTGCCCTGTTGTAGCGAAAGTATCGTCGCACCAGTGAATATTTCAACACCATTATTAGCGGCTTCGATTAATAAATTTTTATCGAGAGAAATCTTTGCATTGTTGTTACATCCCGAGGCACAGTCGCCACATAAGTTGCAGGCATTAAGCGGTAAACCTGCCGAAGTTTTTTGCCCTTGACTCATATTGATCGTAATATTGGCATTCTTGAAATCGCTACTACCTTGCTCCGCTGTTGTGTTTTTATTACCTTGCTGAACCGCTCCTTGAGCGAGAATTTTCAGTGACTCATACTTAGCCGGACCCTGGTCTCCGCCTTTAAAATCTGGGTGCAGGAGTATGGTGTTGTCTTCAGAGTTTCCGTCTGCATTCAGATTCTTTGAACCAAGTAGCAGTTCTGCTTGATCATAGTAGGGCTCCAAGCTCTTAAATGTAATCGGACCAGGCCAGCGAGGACCCTCGAATACATCATTGTTAGCGCGTGCCATGACCCCAGCGTTTATCAGTGAACCGCCACCTAATCCATTGGCTTGCACTATGTTTAGGTCATCATTTATACGGATATCAAAAAGGCCTTCTAGTTTACCCTTTGGTTTGCTACCGATAGATATTCTAAACTCATTAGGCGTCTCGGCCATTGAGTTTGGGAACGAACCTGGAAGAAACTCTCGACCGCGTTCCAGAAGGCAAATAGACAATCCCAATTCCACCGCCTTACTCAACTCGGCCGCGGCAATCGAACCGCCATAGCCGCTGCCTACAATCACGACATCGAACGGTTTACCATGTCTATTTAGGCCGTGGCGCTGAAATAGGAGTTCGACACCATTTGCCAGCCAAGCCTTTGATTGCGGGTGTGTCTGAGTTGCGGAGGATGAATGCTGCGTAAAAACGTATTTATCCATAGTGATTTTAGCTTTCCCGTGATTATTGCTTTACTACACTATCCCCTATGGATTGAGCCAGTTTTTCCATCGTTAGGGGCTTGTGTAACATTTCTATACCAACGTTGTTAGCATGCTTTAACCGTTCTGGGGAGGTATCACCAGTAACCAGTAGGGCTGGCATATCTGGGTAAATTGTTCTTATCGCATCTATTGTTTTAACTCCATTGTCATCACCCCGTAAGCGAAAATCGGCAAGCACGATATCTGGTTTTCTATAGCTTGCTGCTAGCACCGCTGATTGGGTATCTTCGAGTAGATCAAAAGAGCAACCGAGCACCTCGAAAACTAATTCCAATGCATTCAGAATATCGACTTCGTCGTCGACGCAAAGAATATGAAGCCCTTTTAAAACGTTGACTTGATTTGAGTCGTCGCGTGATTCGGCCTCTTCACTTAACCTTGGCAGGATGAACGAAAATGTAGATCCTTTGCCAAACTCAGAATCAAATTTTAAGTTAATGTCGAGCACGTCGCTCAGACGCTTGACAATCGCCAAGCCCAAACCCAGGCCGTTTGATCGATCTCGATGGTCATTTTCGATTTGGTAAAACTCATCAAAGATACGTTTTTTTTCATCTTGTTTGATGCCACGGCCGGTATCTTCGATGCTGACCTTCCAGTCTCCTTGTACTTCTTCTAACTTTACTTCTACGCGTCCTTCATCGGTGTATTTGACTGCATTTGAGATCAAATTACTTAGAATACGTTCAGTTAATTGCGGGTCACTGCGAGTCGTGGCGGTAAGGCTGCTGGTATTGAGAATTAGGCGTAAACCTTTATTCTTACAGTCGCTCTCAAACTCAGAGCAGACGCGGCTAACCAACCAGTACAAGTCAACCATTTCAATTTTCGGTTTCATTAAACCAGCGTCCAGCTTGGATATATCCAGCAAACCACTCATTAACGACTCTAGGCTCTGGCTGGCCGTATGCATGTCACTGGCAATCGCTTTGCTCTTCTCGTCAAGCGGCCTTTTCGACAAGACTCCAGCCAGTAACGAAAGTGCATGCGTCGGCTGCCGTAGGTCATGGCTAGCTGATGCCAGAAAACGTGTTTTTGATGTGTTGGCTTGGTCCGCCTCTTGCCTCGCTTGCACGGCTAAGCTAAGAGCCACATCTAACTTAGTGTTTTTTTCCTTTAGCTCGGCATTAAGCGCCGTTTGTTGCCCTCTAATGTCATAGGACTGTTTAAATAGTCGAAAATAATTCGATGCGTTGGAATACTGTACTGCGAAATAAACCAAATTTAGAGTTGAAATTCCAATTTGGCCAATCAATGACAGCTCATTATTAGGCACTAGAGTCCATGCCAGTGTCAGGGCTGCAATCACCGGAATCGAATGCGCTAAAAATAAGGGTCTATAACCAGAGTTAGTAATGATCGAGCCGTTGGTTAAGCCAAGCATAATAATAGTCTGCGTCATTTTTTCGGCAAAACTAAAGTAAGGGAATAACAGAAATGACGAGGCCTGAACAATACCGATCACAGCGTTCAAGGCAATCGCGTAGTTCATGCGCGCCTTTAGCGAGATAGATTTATCAATAGCGAGTTTTTTTTGTGCAAAAATACGAGCCACTATGGTCATCATCATGGCTGCAAACCAACTGCCCCATACGTACATTGGCAGCGAATCATAAGCAAAGTAAGAAATTAGAAAACTAATAATAAAAAACGACAACACAACACCTATAACTGGTTGTGTTTTTGCTGATAACAATTCTTCTTCAAGTGGCCTAATGCTGCTCGATTCGCCTTTATAGAGTGGTAAATCGAGTGTCGCGCCAGGCACTGGAGCGTCGTGATGAGGCTGCTTGCGTGTGTCTAATTTCATCTTAACTATCTAGGACTCTGGTCTAACCCTTAGCGATAGTGCGTCATTGGCCTACCGATACCAAATTTAGCGGCGACCAACACGGCTTCGGTACGGTTGCTAACTCCCATGCATTCGTAGGCCGAGGAAAGATGCGACTTTACTGTCCCCTCTGCGATATCAAGCTCATTGGCAATCACCTTGTTAGTTTTACCTGCAACCGCGCCTCGAAGGACTTGTTCTTGTCTGTCGGTTAGTGATCTTGACTTGGACGCTTGAATGCGGCGTCCCAATGTGTCGAATGCTTGAGGAGGCAAGTAGACCCCTCCGGCTATGACTAAGTTTAGGGCATGTTCTAGCAGCTTCGGTTCGGAGGACTTAGGTATGTAACCAGCCGCACCACCTTCGATCATCGAATGAATAGTTGCGTGCGATTCCTCACTAGAAATAATCACCACAATAGCCGTTGGAAAGGTCTTTTTTATAAGAGTTAGGCTTTGCTCACCAAATGAATTCGGAAGGTTGTAGTCTAATAAAATTAGTTCGGGTGGAGCCATGCTTTGTTGATTCTGTAGCACACCTTCACAGCTCACTTCAGTGGTGATGTTGTTGTTGTCACTGATACCATCGAGCAGGAATTTGAGCCCTGCCGAGAAAATACGATGGTCATCGATTATTAGTATATTCATGCACTGTATTCTTATCCTAAAAAAGGGAGTAGTCAATCAACGAGAGTTCAGGTGGACCTAAACTTTAGTTCAGTTCGAGCGGAACGCTTTTTCTAATCAACCCTATCACGAAATTAGCAAGCAAAGACCCTAAGCCAGCGCGATATGCATCGAGTCGGCGAGCAAGACTCGCGGACACTATGTTTGCAGAGTTATTAGTTTTAATGCTTATGCTTTAGAGTTATTTATCTGCGGCGTCTATGTGCCGAGTCCCCTAGCGGAGGTTGAATAGCTTTCTAGATAAGCCCTTTTAGGCTAATAATAAATATTGAACAAGCCAAAAAATAGACTCGCTCAGATACGATGTGAGAATGGTCTATACAGCAGCTCAGAATGCGCTGATGCAGTAACGTTTGTAAGTATTGTCAGGCTTTCGATATGCGTGGAATTAATCGAAATAAAATTAGATCTAGAAACGGTGCCGCAAGGAAAAATAATCCCAATGATGTCCTTGACTCTAAGCCGTTAGACACCAGGCAGGCTGGGTAATAACCAATATATATACCGCAAACTATTTTTTGAATTATGCAATGTTATCAAAGCACTAGCATGACTAAATTTATTCTAACGGTGTTTAATTAGTATGACAGTCAACTGTTATTTAATTCGCTGTCGTTACTAATGTCCATTCGATTAAGGTGCGTTGATCGGAGATGAACTATTCTGTACTTGACCCAACGGTGGTTGGGTCGCCTGAGACAATACCCGATATGGTGCGGATAATAAAAAATTTGTTTAGTCTGAATGAACTTTATTGCGGGTTTACAATCCGTTCCATAATTGGCTCGTCAGCAAGAAGGTTTAGCAGCACATCCAACATCTGCTGCACACAAAGACATTTTAACCTTTTGAGTCGAAAAGTTCTAATGTGAGGTCTAAGTTTGTTCATCGATGAGCGGCTTTTTCAAACAAAGCATTATCAAACAGTAACGATTTTTAAAATAATGAGATTAAATAGTCTTGTTTTTATGCTTTTTTTCCAAAACTATAAACTATAGTTTAGTTGTATAAACTAATCTCCAATATTCAAAAATCGTTAAATTTTGTAAACTAATTTAAGTAGAATTTGATGTTATTAAGTCATGCAAATCTTTGGGGAGGCGCAAGATGTATTAATGTAGAACTCTATTGATTGAACTTTCATGCGACCTCCAACCAGTCGTTATGTTGGTTCTAATTGGACGATGTTGTGGAAGGTGGTGCTGTCGCATGGAGCGTAAGCATCACTAACCACAACCTCTGCACCTAATTGGATTTGAGGTGTCATGGAGAACTTTGAGCTGTTGAGTCACAGTTCAAGATGAGGAGGAAGTCGGCTCATGGATGAGCATTTTTTATTAACTAAAAATACCAATCGCTATTCGCGAGTGATGGTTGCTTCCGATAGAGGAGTCACGCCGTTTAACGAGGTACTTTATCTATTGTTGGTTGATTCTTTCTAGATCGATACGCATGCGCGAGAGCTAAGCTTTATGGGGGGAATTCTTCGAGCCTATACACATTATAGATCCGACTGTTATTCATCTCTTGCTTGCTCGAAGGAGGTACAATTGACCAATGAAGAAAATAAAGACAGGTGGCATGCGACGGCGCTTTGCGATCGGCGCAGCTGGCGCGAGGGGTGGGCTCGGCTTACTCTCGTCTAAAGCCTCCGGTCTATTGCTACCAAAAAAACAACAACATGCTCACCAGCAAGCCGCCTTAGAACGCGAGGCAATGCGCTTTGTTAAAGAATTAGGTGAACTAAAGGGTGCATATGTCAAAATTGGTCAGATGTTGGCGCTCTATGGCGAACACTTACTGCCAAAGCCAGTTACTGATGCGTTGCATACCTTAGAGGCACAAACTACTGAACTGGAATGGAGCGTTATAAAGCCTCACCTGCAGACCGTGTTTGTTGAACAGCTTAGTGTGCTTGAGATTCAACCGAATAGTTTTGCCGCGGCCTCACTGGCTCAGGTTCATATGGCGGTTGCAAGCAATATTCCCGAGCCGCTATGCGTCAAAATTCAATACCCAGGCATTGCAGGCGCCATAAAAGATGATTTTCGTAATGTGACTCAAATGCTAACGCTGGCTCGATGGATTAAGTCTGGTAGGCAATTAGAGGAACTGACCAAAGAACTCAAATTTCAGCTGATCCGCGAGGTTGATTATGGCTATGAATTGGGTATCGCTAAATTGCTCAGAGAAAAACTAGCTAATGACGACCGCTATCGCGTGCCCAAGTACTTTTCAGAGCTGAGCAATCAATCTGTACTCACCATGGAGTTTATTGGTGGTTACGAGGTTACTCATCCTAAGGTTCAAGGCTTGAGTCAACCCCGGCGCAACGCGCTGGCAATGTCGATGCTTGAGTTGTTTTTCAAGGAGGCGTTTGATTGGGGAGTAATGCAAACTGATCCCAACTTTGGCAATTATAGAATAATTATCGATAGTATTGGCAACTGCGACCAGCTCGGCTTACTAGACTTTGGTGCCGTACATCACTTATCAGAGAGCTTTACTCGGCCACTGCGTAAAACTATTCTTGCTGCGCACAGTGGTGATGCGGCAAAAAGTATCGAAGGTGCGATCGAGCTTGGCTGTTTGCGTGAGACTGACAGCGATATAGTTAAGCAGTCTTTTGCTGAGTTTTGCAGCTTTATGTTAGAGCCATTTTCCAATGATATTAGTAGCTTGCCTGGTTTTTGTAAGACCAGCGATAACTTATATGACTGGCATTCATCCCGCCTACTCAAGCGAGCAGGTAAGCTTGGGAGTGAGGGAATGCTAGTGAAAGGGTTTGTGATCCCGCCTGCTGAATTTTTACTGATGGTGCGTAAATTGACTGGAGTTTTTACTTTTGTATCGACGTTGGGTGCTCACTTAGATGCGGCTTTTTTACTTGAAAAGTATCGATCATAACCAATTAGTAATTAACCTCAGCTGGTTACTAAGCAGTAAATTTGGCGGATCACTGGCTAGAGGCTAGAATGATCAAAAGAATCTCAATAAGCGCTGAAGGACTTATCACTAGTATGGCAAAAAACTTTGTTGAAGTAGAGAATCTCTCCAAGCAATACGGTCGTACAACCGTGTTGCACGATATTAATTTAAGCATCGGTGCTGGTGAAGTGGTCGGGCTAATCGGCCCTAATGGTGCAGGTAAATCGACCCTACTCAAGGCAATCATGGGGCTAATTAAATACTCTGGAAAGCTCTCTATTTTTGATAAAGACCCTTTAAAAAACCGAACTGAGTTGCTGAAGAATATGAGCTATATTGCAGATGTAGCCTCGTTACCCGGTTGGATGAAAGTTAAGGATCTATTGCAGTTTGTCGAGCAAACGCACCCTAAATTTAATAGCCAGCGTGCCAACGATTTTTTAAAAGATACGCCTATTCAGCTCGATAGCCGAATAGAAACATTATCAAAAGGGATGAAGACTCGACTTCATTTAATTACCATCCTGGCGATAAATACCGATTTTCTTGTGCTTGACGAACCTACGCTAGGCTTAGACGTTCTAGTACGTCGAGAGTTTCAGGATCGCCTAGTCAAAGATTACTATAATCAAAACCGCTCGATTCTAATCACCACTCATCAGGTTGATGAAATCGAAAGTATTCTCACGCGAGTTATCTTCATTAAAGAAGGGCGTATTACGCTCGATTTTCAGATGTCGGATTTAAAAGATCGATACAGCAAACTAATCACTAATAAAAACGTCGTGTTTAGTGACCCTGACATAAAACCGATCTACCAAAGGGCGTTGCCAGAACATAGTGAGCTCATTTTTCACGATGTAGATGCCGCCGCTTTACTCGAGTATGGTGACGTTGTCACCCCGAGTCTTGAAGACTTATTCGTAGCCATTAATGTGTAGCTTGAGATTTAACGGAGAATGAATATGAGAGTAATGCTAGCCCTTTTAAAACGCGAAATTTTAGAGCATCGTAATATCTGGTTTACACCCGTAATTTTGATTGTTGTGGCAATACTGGTACGTTTATCGCTGATCTTTGGCAACCTTAACATCGATTCTGAATTGCCACCTCAGCTTATGCTTGATGATCAGCTAAGCAGTGTTGTTAATGATGTTTTGGTATATGGCCTTAACTGGATGAACTACATCATTACCATGACGCTGATGGCGGCCGCCTGCTTTTATACCTTGTCATGCTTGTTCAATGAGCGCCAAGACGAAAGTGTTTTGTTTTGGCGTTCATTGCCTGTGTCTGATACGACTACGATTGTATCCAAACTCTTAATCGCTTTAGTTGTAGCTCCCATAAGCGTGCTTATCTGCCAAGTAGTAGTGGCCTTTATTTTTTTTGGGTTTGGTGCGTTTGATTACTTGGCAATGTACTTTGGTAGTTCTTTGACATTATTGATCAAGATGATTTTCTGGTCTCTATTGCCAACCGTCGCTTGGTGTTTGTTCTGTTCCGAAGTCGCCAAGAAAAATCCGTTTTTATTAGCGTTTATTGCCCCCATTTTGTTGTGGGTTATTGACTCGCTTTTTCTGAGAAGTGTGATAGGCGACAACATTATGCTTAATCGCTGGTTTGGCTTTGATAGTTACACCCGTGTGCCGTTGATCTGTGGCTTAGTGCTGAGCGCGTTGTTTATTATTTTTGCTACCGTAAAGCGTAGCCAGAGAATATGAGATCAAATGCTGGGACGCGCGCGGGGAATTACAGGCAAAGGGTTTAGTCGCTCAGCAGCACTGTGGTCAGCTTTTTTTGGGCGATTAGCCAATAATCACTGAGAGGCACATAACAGAGTACAGAAAGTTTATATTAAAGAGTGTCACACTAACTTTCACGCCCAATCTTGGTAACCACGAGTTACAATGAGTTTCGAAAATTTGCGATCAAGTTTAAAACCAAACTCTTTAAGCTAACTTAGCCTAAGTAGACGGACTAGCAAATCGTTAACTCGCCTATAAATACCTCAAGAGCATCAGTACCCTACTAACAATGCCTTTATGAAAAAACTACTACTATTACGTCACGCTAAATCGAGCTGGGCCGACGATCAATTAGATGACCACGAACGACCACTTAATGCCCGTGGCGAGCGTGATTCATTCACTATGGCCCGTTATATAGCCGATGCTGATGAAGGTTTAGACGTGATCTTTACTAGTACCGCTACCAGGGCGCTAGAATTCGCTCATGTTATTAGCGAGTTTACCGACGTGACCTTGGTGCCAGAACTATCGTTCTATACCTTCGATGAAGACGAGCTAATGGAAATAATTCGTAGCCTCCCTAATGATGCTAATCGGGTTGCCGTTGTCGCTCATAACTCGGCGATTCATCAGGTGGCGAACCGCTTAAGTGAGAATGAGCTGGATACGTTTCCGACCGCAGCAGTGGCTTCTTTTGCATGTCATGTTGAGCAATGGCGTGAGATCAACGAGTCAAACTGTGAGCTAATTTATTTTCAAACGGCAAAACAAATTAATTCAGCGTTGCGAGGTCAGTAGATATGGCTAAAATGGCCTGTGCATCGCACATTTTGATTAAGCACGAGCAAGACGCGCATAACATCAAAAAAAAATTAGATGCGGGTGAAAATTTTGCCCTACTAGCCAAAAAGCATTCAAGCTGTCCGTCCGCTAATAAAGGCGGTGATTTAGGTGAGTTTAGAAAAGGCGCTATGGTGTCTCAGTTTGACAAAGCCGTGTTTACCAACGGCAGCGAAGACAAAAAGTATCTTGGTCCAATTAAGACTAAGTTCGGTTTTCACTTGATTCAAGTGCTCTATAAAACCTAGATTTAAAGGATAAAAATGAAATTTTTTTACAGCGTATTTCTCATAAGCTTACTGGTGTTTCCGGTGATGCCTACAGCAGCGAAAGCGCCTGTCTGGAAAGTCAGTAAGGGAGATGATTATGTCTATTTGGGTGGTACAATTCACGTGCTGTCTAAGAGTGATTATCCCTTGCCTGAAGCCTTCGAAACGGCCTATAACGACGTCGATGAAATTGTCTTAGAAGTCGACACTGTCGCATTAGCAGCACCTGAAGTTCAAGAAAGAGTGCTAAATGCTATGTCCTACCAGGATCATAGGTCTTTATCTAATGTGTTAGCTCGTGAGACCTACAGTGAGCTAGATCAATTGCTCAAATCAAAAGGTCTACCGATAGCCGTTTTCGACCGATTCACGCCAGCGGCTGCGATGATGACGTTGATTCAGTATGAACTTCAAAAGCTGGGCTTAATTGTTAGCGAAGGTGTTGATGCACACTTTGGTGCGCGAGCGATAGAAGATAAAAAGGAATTAATTTTTCTCGAGACGTTTGAACAGCAGCTAGACTTTTTTGAGGTTATGAATCAGCTCGAACCAAACCTAGTTATTAAGTCTGGGATCAAAGACATAGAGAGATTGGATAATTTTTGGAATGATCTTTTGAACGCTTGGCGAACTGGAGACTTAGCTCAGTTAGAGAGAATCGGTATCGTCGAAATGAAACGCGACTTTCCAAGTATGCATCAGACTATCTTGGTTAATCGAAATGACAATTGGCTCAAGCAAATCGACACTATGATGGATGACGAAGATAAAGAATTCATCCTCGTTGGTGCATTACATATGGCCGGCGAAGAAGGTTTTATCCAACGTTTGCAAGTTGCTGGTTATACCGTTAGCCAGTTAGATTAGTCCTAGTTGCTGTTCAAGACTAGGTTTTATATACGTAAGAGTTAGTCGTCGAAGGAGTCAAATTCTGCCTCGAAACCAGTATCTGCCTCAGGCGTTTGTTCTGCTAGCTCTGCGTCTTTTTTCGCATTTTTAGCTGTTTCAGTTTTTTCTGCACGACGAGAAGACCGAAGGCGTCGCACTTCTTCTTGGTCTTTACGGCTGCCACCCTGGCGTGAATTGGCGCTTTTTTGTGTATTGATAAATTCGGCCATATTAGTTTCGACCCAGGCTTGCGCCTCGGCTTGGTTGGCAAAGCCATCTTGTTGTTTGGACACAAGCGACTTAACCGAAGTAACTTGACGGGTAATGCGTGCTACCCAGTCGTCGCCATCTTGCAATACTTCACTTTGATATTTTTTGCTGCTCATTATTTTCTCTGAATTATTAAGTTCTGACGAATGAATTTAGTCTTTTAGTTTGTAGCCAGTTTTGAACATCCAAGAGACCGTAATCAAGCACAATGCTAGAAATACGAAAATCATGGAAAGACTGGTCCAAACATTAACATCAGAGACTTCAAAAAAGCTCCAACGAAAGCCGCTTACCAGATAAACCACTGGGTTAAACAGGGATACGGTTTGCCAAAATGGCGGTAGCATATTGATAGAATAGAAACTGCCACCCAAGAATACCAATGGCGTGATGACTAGAATAGGGATGATTTGAAGTTTCTCAAATGTGTCAGCCCATAAGCCGATTATAAAGCCGAATAGGCTAAAGGATATACAGGTAAGAATCAGAAAGCTCATCATCCAGATAGGGTGTTGTATTTCTAAATCTACGAATAAGTTGGCAGTCACCAAGATAATACATCCGATAACGAATGATTTGGTCGCCGCCGCACCAACGTAGCCAATCAAGGCTTCAAAAAACGACAGCGGTGCGGATAAAATTTCGTAAATAGTGCCGTTAAACTTGGGAAAGTAAATTCCAAAGCTGGCGTTTGATACGCTCTGGGTAAGTATCGTTAACATGGTCAAGCCGGGAACGATAAACAAACCATAGCTTACCCCGTCGATGGTTTGAATACGCGAGCCAATTGCCGAGCCAAAGACCACGAAGTACAATGACGTTGAAATAACCGGAGATGCTAAGGTTTGAAATAATGTGTTTATCGCGCGCATCATTTCGGCTCGATAGATTACTTTAATGGCTGAGAAATTCATAGGCTAAGCTTCGGCTGATGGTTTTAACGCAGAGTCTTTTTGCACTAGATCGACAAAGATGTCCTCGAGTGAGCTCTGTGTGGTTTGTAAGTCTTTAAGTTGCAGTCCACTGTCGCTAAGTAAATTTAATAATTTAGTGATGCCGGTGGCATCAGCCGTGGCGTCATAGGTATAAGTCAAGGTTGTGCCGTCCTCAGAAAGGCTTACGTCCAAATCGGATAGACTCTGAGGTATAGTCCTAGTGGCGTCTCTCAACTCGATGATTAATTTTTTTCTGCCTAGTTTTTGCATTAATTCAGCCTTGTCCTCTATCAACAATATTTCACCATTGTTAATAACACCGATACGGTCGGCGATATCTTCAGCCTCTTCAATGTAATGCGTAGTCAGAATAATGGTAACTCCGGACTCTCGCAATTTGCCTATCATACGCCACATATCTTTGCGCAGCTCTACATCAACACCAGCCGTAGGCTCATCTAAAAACAATATCCGAGGCGAATGTGAAAGCGCTTTGGCGATCAAAACACGACGTTTCATTCCGCCAGACAACATACGCAGTTGGTTATCTTTTTTATCCCACAAAGATAAATCCTTCAATAATTGCTGAAGATAGGCATCATCAGTTTTTGCACCATAAAGGCCACGGGTGAAACGCACCGTATTCCAAACTGTTTCAAACGAACTCAACGTAAGCTCTTGAGGAACTAATCCGATTAGCTTTCGTGCTTGTCGGTAATTCTTGACGTTGTCGTGGCCGTCGACGGTTACCGAGCCTGATGAAGCTGAAACGATACCGGTGATAACAGAAATTAGTGTGGTTTTTCCGGCACCGTTGGGGCCGAGTAATGCTAAAATCTCGCTGCGTTCGATCTCAAGGTCAATGCTTTTTAGCGCCTGAAAACCGTTGTCGTAGACTTTGCTCAAGCCTTTAATTGATATGATAGATTCCATAGGCTGATTTTACGCTGCTTTTACTTCTACTGTGGGCTTTTCGTGTGTTAATTGGTAAACAATTTGAAACGCTCAGGCACCTTCAAAATCTGACTATTAATGGCTAAAATCGACGTACAAATGAAACAATATTGCTCGGCGACTCTATTTATCTTAGAGGTCTAATTGATCTCGTGCAATCGGCTGATCCTAGGTGCTATGGTTTAGTACATCTTAATTTTGATCATTACTTTGCCATTTCTAAAGGCTCATTATTTTTTCATATAATTCTAAATCCGCCGCAGGCAGATCACCTCGGTCTATTTTTTTAGTTATGCCTGGCCCCGGCGTGACGATCGTATCTAGTGCGGTAACTTCTTCAGAACAATTACTACAGCACAGTTTAGGGTTAGCGATGCATCCGCACGAGTTGTGCACATATTCGACCGGTGCGCCGTCTCCATCGTCTAGCCATTTATCACCCCAGCTAGCTAACGCAACGATAACAGGGTAGAGCTCGAGCCCACTGTCAGTCAGTTTATATTCAGACCTATTTCTGGCTTGGTCATACACCTCTCGGTAAATAATTTCGCTATCCACTAGCCGATTTAGGCGATCTGACAATCGGTGTTTACTAATCCCTAATGTTGTTTGTATTTCTGAAAATCGCCTTATACGCAAAAAAACTTGGCGAATAATCAGTAAGGTCCAGCGATCGCCAATGATTGCTGTCGATCGTGCAATAGAGCAAGTTTGAGTGTGTGTGTTTTCCCAACGCATAGCGGCACTTTATTGAGTAAATTTATGTGTGAATTAATAATATCACTGTTTGGAGTTGACGGTTCCAAAATGATACCTTAAAATTATTTTCCTCTGTGGAATAGTTATTTTTTTTCATAGCTCAAAATTAAAAAGTGATTCAATTAAGGAAAACCAAATGATAGTAGACTACATCTTCGATTTCGTCAGCCCTAACGCTTACTTAGTACATAAATTACTCCCTGGTATATCGGATCGAACCGGTGCCGAATTTAACTATATACCTTGCCTTCTAGGTGGAATATTTAAACAAACTGGCAACCAAGCGCCATGGCAAGCGTTTTCACATGTACCCAGCAAAGTTGGTTATGAAGAACTAGAGTTAAAGCGATTTTTAGTCAAACATCGCATTAGCGACTTCAATATGAATACGTTCTTCCCAATTAACTCTATTGCTTTAATGCGAGGCGCTTGCGCAATGCAGCTAAAAGGCGCAGATGCATTCGATCAATACTTAGAAATTATGTTTGCGGCAATGTGGGAAGATTCAAAAAATATGGGCGATCCAGTAGAGGTCGCTAAGGTACTTGCTGCAGCAGGGTATGACCCTCAGCTATTTATGGGGCTGATACAGCGAGATCAAGTCAAAGGTCTGTTGAAAGCCAATACGGCTAAAGCTATTACTCGCGGAGCTTTTGGCGTACCAACCTTCTTCGTTGGCGACGAAATCTTTTTCGGCAAAGAACGCTTACAACAAGTTGAAGAAGAAATTGTTAGGCAGCAGGCATGAGCGGAGTAGCCGTTGTAATCGGAGCCGGTGACGATACGGGTAGTGCTATAGCAAAAGCATTTGCGGTCGAAGGGCTCAAGGTCTGTGTTGTTCGACGACCGCGACATATGGATAGTCTTAATAACTTAGTTACGGAAATCGAAGGCTTAGGGGCAATCGCTCACGCTTTTGGTGTAGACGCGCGTGATGAAGAGAATATGACGGACTTGTTCAATACAATAGAAAGCGACGTTGGCCGCATCGAGGTGGTTGTATTCAATATTGGTGCTAATGTGAGCTTTAGTATTGAGGAGAGCAGTGCGCGTGTCTATCGAAAGGTATGGGAGATGGCGTGCTTTGCCGGCTTTCTTACCGGTCGAGAAGCCGCTCGAAAAATGCGACCGAGAAATAAAGGCACAATTATTTTTACCGGTGCCACCGCTAGTTTACGAGCGGGTAAAAATTTTAGCGCTTTCGCTGGAGCTAAATTCGCTCTAAGAGCATTGGCTCAAAGTATGGCAAAAGAGCTGGGGCCAGAAAATATTCATGTGGCTCACGTGGTCATTGATGGCGCGATTGATTCTAGTTTTATTCGAGAAAATTTAGCCAATGTTGACGAACTACGAGATGAGGATGCGATTTTGTCTACCCAAGACATCGCTGAAAATTTCGTCTGGTTGCACAAACAGAAGCGCACAGCTTGGACTCATGAACTCGATCTACGTCCTTGGAAAGAGCATTGGTAATCCATTGTTAAATCAGTGCAAGAATAGAAAGCTATTGTGGCTTAAATACTGACTGCCAGGTTCACTTTCTGATTGATAGCTCACTCTCTATTCAATAATGAGGTAGATATGTCTAATTATTAATTGCGACTAAGCATGTGGCTAAGCGTTATAATCTGCGCCTAACGCGAAGCCCGTCGCGCATATATTTTAATACGAGATCTCCAATGCTTATTACTGTAATACCTATTTTAACGTTGTTGCTAGACAATTCCTCATTATGAGTGCTGATATGGGTACTGATATGGGTACTAGCGCCCCAGCAATTGAGGAATTCGACGTTATTGTATTAGGCGGTGGTGCTGCTGGATTAATGGCCGCTTTTATCGCCGGCCAGCGAGGTAAGAGTGTAGCGGTGCTTGAGGTGTCGAATAAGCTTGGTAAGAAGATTCTTATGTCGGGTGGTGGTCGCTGCAATTTCACTAATTTAGAGGTGACGTCAAGTAACTTTATTTGTCAAAACACGCATTTTGTTAAGTCTGCTTTAGCACAATATTCACAGTGGGATTTTATCGCATTGGTTGCCAAGCACGGCGTGGCCTACCATGAGAAAGGCCATGGGCAATTATTCTGTGATAAGTCGTCGAAGGACATTCTTAAGATATTAGTTGACGAGTGTAAGACGGTTAATGTTGACCTGAGGCTAAACTGTGAAACGTTTAAGGTTGCCAGGGTTGATAGTGACGGAGGTTACTTAGTCGAGACTAATCAGGGTGTTTTTTCAGCGCCAAGTTTGATTGTAGCCACCGGTGGCTTATCGATACCAAGCTTGGGAGGGGCTACTGGCTTGGGTTATCAATTAGCCGAGCAGTTTGGTCTAAGCCTAAATACGACGGAAGCATCTCTGGTGCCAATGACATTGAGTGGTAAATGGCAAAATTTATCGACTGCTATTTCTGGCGTCGCTTTGCCGGTAGTGGTGTCGGTTGCAAGTAAAGCCTTTGCTGAAAGTATGTTGTTCACTCATCGAGGCCTAAGTGGTCCAGCAATTTTGCAGCTATCAAATTATTGGAACGCAGGCGAGCCCATCAACATCGATTTGTTGCCGACCGAAAATGCAGCGGAACTGTTTGTGCAACGCAAAAAAACCAACCCTAAAAGTATGCTCTCGGGAATACTAGCTAACTTCTTGCCAAAATCACTGGTCGCTGAACTGCAAGCGCGTTGGTGGCCAGAGCATTCAGCGTCTACCTTGCACGAAATGAAAAATGAAGACTTGCAGCGCTTAGGAGAATTGTTTAATAGCTGGTCAATTCGACCATCAGGAACCGAGGGTTATCGAACCGCTGAGGTTACTCGGGGTGGGGTAAATGTTGATGGTATTTCTTCAAAGACAATGGCTGTGAACGGTCAGCCGACGCTATTTTTTATTGGCGAGGCGCTGGATGTAACTGGTCATCTAGGTGGTTTTAACTTTCAGTGGGCGTGGTCGTCTGGCTATGTGGCTGGTGTCAACGCTTAGCCGTTATCTAGAGACATAAGGCCAATGCTAACACGCTGCAATAGAGTTGGAACTTTGTTGGTCTGCAATTCAAATATGATCTCCCTTTGGCTAGTAAAGAATACGGCTAGAATATTTTTTTATTTGCTTAAAACTCGCCTTCTGAATTGATTACAGCAACATCAGTAAGCATATTCGCTAGTTGACATTTGTATCGTTATTTGTGGACAATTACCCCACGGCGATACTCGATACATTGTAGATGGTGGTACAGCAGTCACAGGTCTTGGCTTATTTGGTCAATCCATCGGTGCGGTGCTTGGTCAGACTATTTTGTCGAGTAAGCTTAAGCTGCACGATGGAAGGTTTGAGCGATTTTCCTCGCGTGTGCTTGGCGATAATGACAATTTGATATCCTTATCGTGACTCAAAGATGTGCGGGCCAAAACAATAGATAGCCTGAAAGGGAGTACTGATACAATTGAAGTAACCGAAGGGTTTACTCGTAATGTCGCCTTGAACTGTATTGGTAACCAAGTGTTTAGTGCCGATTTTGAACACCCTGGAAACTACAAGGCGATTAGTGTGCCCGTCACCTACCCATATATATGGACAACCTCGTAGTTTGATTGAGTCCAATACGACGGGTCGATAATGCCGCCGCTAATTCGAAATTCAGGAGAAACGCTTGGCGTCAAAGCATATCTCGATACCAAGGTGGCAGACCAACAGCGGTTCGCACCGTCGGTTAACATCACAAACCTTAATCAAATAGAGAAGTGGCTAACCGGTGATCACCCTCTAGAAAATGACAATAAGTTTAATGGACTACGTGCACCCAAATAGCCACAAACATTACCGCCTATTGATCAAAACCTAGCGCTTAAAGGTAAGCAGCGCTATGTTGAAAACTGAAGTTGGTGCCACCTGCCAGCCACAGATTCGGCCGAGTTTTGGACCGACAAGTACTGGAAAACCATAGGCTATCATACCAGTGACAATGAGTATAAAGAGACGGCAAAGCCTTACTTAAATCTTAAAATTATTAAGATAGGCGACATTGGCACTGATCCGAGTCAATCGGAGGTTCTCCACGTTCTGACTATTAACAGTACTGGCTTAAACCTAGATACCGAAGTGTACTGAAGTTCAATTTGAACCAGACGGTGAATTGCTTACGGGTCTTAAATACGTCAAGTTTGATGACAGCGCGACCGGCAACTTCGGTCTTAGTTTAGTTGCAGTGGTTAGCCGAACAAATCAACAGTGGTTTAAGCAAAACTATAGGTCAGAAATAAACCAACCAGAATTAAAAGGCGGGCGACCAAACTGTCTCCGATTTGGCCAAGGCTGTAAAGCTCGGCCGCTAAACGGCGTATGGACATCCCCGCTCTCGACGTTGAATACCTCTAAGTAATGCAGAGCAGTAAAGTGAGTGAACTTAACGATTAATACGATAAGAGTTAGTCACCAAGTGCTACTGATGATTATTCTTCAGAGGGTTACTTAATCCTTGATACCCGACAAAAAGGGAATTTAAATATAGGTCACAGTTTTGAAGAAAGCCATACAGGTTATGCCAGTAACGGGGTTTTAGGAAGACAGCTGTCTGAGCATCAGAAAATGGCTTTAATTGAGTATTCGAAATCTATCTAGTTAGATGTTGACTGTGCTGATAAGGTCGAGTGTCAATCAGTGTATCGTTTCGGATACCGAAGACGGCTCAATACTCGGAAGTTACTCCAGTAAACATCGGTAAGGATAATTAGAGCGACGGCAAGCCAGTCAATTTTGAGTTGTATTTGCTTGCTTCTGAGCGTTGCTATTATGCTTCTAACTCAATTTTTTTGAGCATTTAGCTGATAGTCGATTGAATTCTAGACTACTGTTTATCAGTGGCAATATGATCACGTTCTGATCTTCTTTCATTGCCACTGATGCGTATTTGAACTATGCCATATCAGTAACGCTAATCTAACGTATGCTCGACTTTGGTTGCCAGTTCCGGGAAGTCTTTGTGTAGCCATTTATAGAGCGTATAGCACATCATGAAGGTGATCGGAATGACCGGTAAAGACGATACCACAGACATAGCTTTAATAGTTTCTATGCCTCCCGCCACCATTAAACCAATTGCCATAGCCCCCAAGCCTAAGGCCCATGCAAGTCGGCTCCAAGCGGCAGGCTCCTCATCGCTGGGTAAGTCGTTGGTGCAAATACTGGCTAATATATAAGCGGCAGAGTCAAAGGTAGTTGCATAGAAGACTACCGACAAAACCAGTACCACGGTCATTATTAGTGTTGGTGCTGGCAACTCATTGATAACCGCGGCGACCAATGGCGCCATACCCTGCGACTGCATGATGCCGGTGGCATCTAAGATACCGTTGCTTTCTAGGTACAGTACATAGGCGCCAGAGATACCCAAGAATAGAAAGGTGCCCAAGGCTCCTAAGCCAATGATACCGACCACAACTTGTCGAATTGTTCGACCCTTTGAAATTCTGCCAAAGAACAAGCCCATCATCGGTGCGTAGGCTATCCACCATGCCCAATAGAAGATAGTCCACGCTTCAGGGAAACCACCGCGGTCAATCGGATCAGTCCAGAAACTTATTCGGAAAAAATTATCTAACATTAACCCAAACGAGTTAGTAGAAATTGTAAGTATGTAGATGGTTGGGCCGAGTACCAGAATAAAGGCCATCACAAAAAACATCATAATAAGGTTTAGATCAGCCAGAATCTTAATTCCTTTTTTTAGGCCAAGGTAGGCACTGGTTCCAAAGATGGCGGTCCAGATCAGAATAACCACGATCTGAGTAATGAGATTATCCGGCACACCGAGCAGCTTCACAGCCAAGGATGATACCAATGGTACACCAAAGCCGAGCGATGTCGCGACGCCGCCGACAATGCCCAGAATGACGAAAATATCTATCAGCATACGTGACAGATTAGAACCGCGATTCGGAATCGCTTCGCTGCATGCCTCGCTAATTTTAAGGCTCGGCGTACGGCGTACGAACAGCATGTAGGCCACGGGTATTGACGGTAAGCAGTAAATAGCCCATGGAACCAAGCCCCAATGAAATAAGGGATACATATGCGCCCATTCAAACGCCATCGAACTATGAGGCTCTATTCCGAGTGGCGGTGTCTGAAGGTAAAAGATCGGTTCGGCAAAGCCCCATGCGATCAAGCTAGCCCCCATGCTAGCGGTAAACATCATGGCTATCCAACTAGTAGTTGAATACTCAGGCTTATCATCCTTTAAACCCAGTTTAATCTGTCCAAAGCGACCAAACGCTAGCCAGCCAGCGAACGCTAACGGTAAAACACCAGTGAGTAAGTAGAGCCAGCCGAACTGATTAGTCACCCATTTCATTGTTTCTTGAGCCCACTGCGAAGTCGCCTCTGGTTTTACAATAAGAAAGGTTGTTACTAGCAGTAAAGTGATCAGTGAAATCGTAAATACACGAAGATCTAGGTGTGGACGGTGGCCATGAGGGCTATCGTTGCGTGAGACTGGTTGATTCATTTACTGAAATTCCTATGGTGTTTTTATCTCGCTATTGTTCTATTGAACTGTTTTTTTAAGCGCTATTTTCAAGTTGAAAATAAGCGTTGGCGAGTTATGTGTTCAAAACACTATAACAACATCCTGTAATCAGTGTCACGGTGTAAACCATCGTGGGCTCTCAAATCTGCCGACCGAACTCTCATTAACATATTAGTTTTGGATTTAATTTGCCGTAGCTAGACAAACTGAGTCCCCTTAGCCATAGACTTTATGTTCAGTCTCTGAAAAAATCCGCACCCAAACTAAATTTTGTATCGGGTTGTCGATGAACATAGAAAATTTCAATATGGACTTCTTTTCACTACGTGGAAAAAACGCCATTGTGACGGGTGGCAACTCCGGTATTGGGCATGCGTTTACGCTGGCATTGGCTAGGGCTGGCGCAAACCTCTACGTTCCATCGGTGGTGGATGATTTAGGCCATACCCAAGCTCTAGTTGAAGAGCTAGGGGTAGGCTATCAAATGGTCGATATTGACCTTGCCGCTACTGGCGCGCCTAAAAAAGTCATTGAAGGTTGTATTGAGCGATTTAGCTCAGTCGATATTTTAGTCAATAGCGCCGGCATTTCAATTTTGGCCGATGTCGAAGATTTTGGTCGTGCTCAATGGGATAAAATGATCAGCATCAACTTAACCGCCGCATTTGAACTTAGTTATGAAGCATCGGCACCGATGATCAAGCAAGGGCATGGTAAAATTATTAATATTTGTTCGATGTTCTCGTTTCTAGGGGGGCGAATGTCACCTGCTTACGCAGCAACCAAACACGGCTTGGCTGGATTCACCAAAGCCTATTGCGATGAGCTTGCGCAGCACAATATTCAGGTTAACGGTTTGGCGCCAGGTTATTATGCCACTGACTTAACTAAAAATACGCGAGAGGACCCAGTGCTTAATCAACGAGTGCTCGATCATATCCCGGCCGATCGCTGGGGTGACCCTGTAGATCTGATGGGCGCGACGGTATTTCTTGCAAGCCGAGCCTCTGATTATGTCAACGGGCATATATTGGCGGTTGACGGCGGTTATTTGGTTCGATAGTGTCGGCATCAATGAATCAAAAATATTTAATCGGTATCGACGGTGGCACTCAAAGTTCAAAGGTTTCGATCTTTGATTTAGAGGGCGGTCTGATTTGCAGCGGCGTGCAAAAGTTGAGACCGATTGAGCGGTCAAGCGAAGGCGTCGCTATTCATCCTGATGATGACGTTTGGGACTCGATAGCATCGGCCTGTACTAAGGCGATGCACGATTTCCCATACGACCCTCGAGATATTCTCGGTGTCGGTCTCTGTACCATTCGTTGTTGTAGAGTCTTACTTAATAATAAGGGTCAATTGGTAATGCCAGTAATCAGCTGGATGGACCATCGTCTCTCTCTTCCCTACCAACATCTAGATCAAGCCGTGGCTTACGTCACAACCACTTCAGGTTATATAGGGTACCGACTATGCGGCGAGTTTAAAGACACCGCGGCTAACTACGAGGGGGTTTGGCCAATTGATAAAAAAACATGGCAGTGGAGCGATAATCAATACGTGATCGATCAATGTAATGTGCCGCGAAAAATGCTGTTCGACTTAGTCAGTCCGGGTGAAAAGCTTGGTTTAGTAAGTGCTGACGCGGCCAGTTTAACCGGCTTGCCCGAAGGGTTGCCGGTGTTTGCTACGGCTAACGACAAGGCCGTGGAAGCATTAGGTTCTGGCCTGGGGGAAGAGTCGACAGTATTGATTTCCCTAGGCACTTACATTGGCGGCATGGCCTATGGCGACTTCGACAGTGGCGGTGCAAATGCTTATTTTCATAATATGGCTTGTATCCCTAAGCGTTATTTACATGAAAGCGCAGGAGTGCGTCAGGGCATGGGCACAATCTCTTGGTTTCGAGAGTTGTTAGGCAATAGTTTTTCTTATGCGTTAGAGGGTGATTCTGTCACCGCCGAGCAAAGTCTAAATAACGAAGCTGAGGGTATACCCTTGGGCTGCGACGGTTTATTGACCTTGCCTGAATGGCTAGCGCCGAACGACCAACAGTTTAAACGTGGGGCGATGATTGGCTTTAATTCGACGCATACACGAGGCCATCTTTATCGCTCTATTTTAGAGTCGATTGCGATGACAATGAAAAACCACATTGATGCCATGTGTGCGGAGTCTGGCTTGGTGCCTAAACAAATATTGGTCTCAGGTGGTGGTGCTAATAGTGACGTGTTAATGCAAATTTTTGCCGATGTGTTTGACTTGCCCACTTTGAACAATCAAATCACTGGTTCGGCAGGCCTAGGGGCCGCTATTTGCGCTGCGGTCGGCGGTGGTACTTACGCTGGTTTTGATCAGGCAACCGAACACATGGTCGCGTCTAATAAATCCTTTTCTCCAGACCCTAAACGAGTAATCAGATATCTTGAATTGAATAGCATATTCAAACAAGTTTCGTCACAAACCGATGTTATTAATAGACGACTCAGTAAAGCGGGTTTTCAGTTATGACAACAACCTTAAATATTTTCGATAAAACAATAGGAGCGCAGTGATGCCGCTATCTCGCGACCAAATAGTGTCAGCCATGCAACAAGTGATTGGGGCTGATAATATTGAAACTAATGAACAAATTTTACGCGATAGTAGTGTCGATCGATTTCGTAAATTTGAAGCTTTTCACGGAGTTTATACTCAGCCAATGCCGGCTGCAATTGTCTACGTTAACAGTACTCAAGACGTGCTTAATGTACTCGAGTATGCAAACGCAAACCGAGTAAATGTTGTACCGCGCACAGGCGGGTCAGCTACCGAAGGCGGTTTGGAAACAGCGTTGGAGAATTCAATTATTGTTGATGGATCGCGTATGAATAAAATCATCAATATCGATATTGAGAACATGCAAGTAACGACTCAGTGTGGCGTATCTCTGCAGGTACTTGATGACGAGCTTAGAAAGCTCGGCTACACCACTGGCCATTCCCCACAATCAAAGCCTTTAGCGCAAATGGGCGGGCTGGTGGCGACTCGCAGTATCGGCCAATTGTCGACCCTTTATGGCGGTATTGAAGACATGGTAGTTGGTCTCGAAGCGGTGTTTCCAGAAGGCGGCATCACACGCATCAAAAATGTACCGCGCCGAGCGGCTGGGCCCGATATTCGGCATATCATTACCGGTAACGAGGGCGCTCTGTGTTACATCACTGAAGTAACGGTAAAGATCTTTAAGTATTTTCCAGAGAATAACCAGTTTCTTGGCTATACTTTAGATAGTATGAAGGTTGGTCTAAAAGTGCTACGCGAAGTTATGGTTAATGGTTATCGGCCATCAGTTGCGAGGCTATATGATGCCGAAGATGGTGCTTACCACTTTTCACACTTTGCCAAAGATAAATGTGTACTTATTTTCGTTGCCGAAGGCGCTAAGCCTATTGCTGATGCTACCGCTCAGGCGATTCGTGAAATTGTCGAAAAGGTTGAAGAATGTCAGCCGGTGGAAACGGGCCTTATCGAAACATGGTTCGATCACCTCAATTGGGACCCATCGAATATCGCCATCGAGCGCAAAGAAATAATGGAAACCAAGAATGTCTGTAGCACCACCGAAGTATCGGCTGGTTGGAGTGCTATTCATCAGATTTATGAAGTATGTATAGCTCGAATCGCTGATGAAATACCAGACATAACCTCGATTGGCGGGCATTCGTCTCACAGTTACTTAAACGGCACAAATATGTACTTCGTTTATTTTTATGATGTGCGAGATTGTTCACCCGAAGAAGAAATCACTAAGTACCATTTACCGATCAAGAAGATCATCGTGGAAGAGACAATCAAGGCTGGCGGCTCTATGTGTCATCATCACGGAGTAGGCAAACATCGTGCGGAATGGGTTAAAGATGAGTATGGTTCTTCTTACTACATACTCGAAACTCTTAAAAAGAGTTACGACCCTAAAGGCATTATGAATATGGGTACTATTATTCCTCTAGAAAAAAACTAGGCGGGTATTCTTCTAGAAAAAAGCTAGGCGGGTATTCCTCTTACAAACAGTTAAGCGAGCATGGTAAAAAAATGATTAAAGCTATTGGGTTTCCTTTTATTTTTGCGCTTGCCTTAACCGCGTGTCAGCTGTCTCCGAAAAGTAACCCCGACCAGCTATCGATGGCTGCGAATGAGCATTCGCAGCCGTATGCGGTTGGTTCGCAAACGGTGTTTGTTCATGACCCGAGCCGCCCATACGATAGTGTTGCTGGAGTCGACGTCGGAATACGCTCGTTGATTACCGAAATCTGGTACCCAGTCGAGCATAAAGAGATTGAGGGTGGCGATTACCATCAAGCGACATACGGTGACTATGTTTTTGGTGACCGTGAGATCCATCGTTTAATGATGACGCAAACTACATTTTTTCACTTAACCCCTGAGACCGTCGTCGCGGGTACCAGCCAAGCCGATATAGAGGTCGCTATTGATGAGCTTTTTAGTCGTAAGCGTAATAGCTTTACTAAAGCGCCGTTGGCCGGATACCAAAGCCGTTACCCGGTACTGGTAATGACTCATGGGGATGCTGGTAGTCGATATAACATGCAAAGCGCATGCGAATATTTAGCGTCTTATGGCTATATCGTTATTGCTCCTGAACATACTGGGAATTCACCATTTTCGTTGACCGGCAAAGATCCTCTAATAGACGATGCTTTGGCGGCCGTAAAACCATTTTTAAATGCCGATGGCAGCTACGGCTCGGTTGAGAAATATGGTCAAACTTACACGCCGTTAATTAGCGGTAGCGCAAGTGCGCAAGCATTGGTTCAGCTTGATGATGCTATACTGCAACGAGTCGGAGACCTCCGAGCCGTCTTGAGTGAGCTCGATCGGATGAATTCGAAAGGAATGTTCAAAGGGCGGCTAGATCTTAGTAATATCGGTTTATTCGGGCGTTCTTTTGGAGGTACTACCACCTTGGCTGGCTTGGCCTTGGAACCTAGGTTCACCGCAGGTGCGGCGATAGTGCCACTGGTGTTACCCGATGTGCGCGACCGGTTGATGGCAGAATTTAGAAAACCTGAGGGCGCTGAATCTGTTATTTTGAATGCCAGCGGCAGAGTGTCGTTAGATCAGATAAATAAACCCACCATGTTGCTAAGCGGTGCCGAAGACTCACTCATCATTGGTGTTGGCGCGGCCTTAGCCGAAAGTTTTAATGGTGAGTTGCCGTCGCCAACAAATCCACTTCCGGTGCTTCGAGAAAGCTATCTAAATAGTCAGGCACCGGTTATCTGGGGCTTACTTGAAGACTCAAATCATGGCAGCTTTGGTGTTTCAGGTCCTTACTGGTGGCCTGAATTAAAGCCTAGGTCGGCAACACGATTTTTTTCTCCGCATGCCCCCTTTGATTTAATCAGTACCAGCCAGGCTCATGACATACAACGTAAGAAATTACTTCAATTTTTTAATTTTACGATTAAGCGTGATTCTGAGCAACGTGATGTGTTACTGCAAAACCAATTCCTTGAGCAAGGCTTGCAATACGAATTCCGAAATTTCTAGCAAAGCCGGTAAAACTCGATCGTTTGCCCACTAATCTCCAAGTCATAGGCACAGTACGTGACGTGTAAAAGTAAATGTAATGTTGTTTTAAAGAAAACTGTCAATATTGTGATGTTATAGAAATCTTGTAAAGAAGCTCTGTTGTAGTCTCTGGCGATAAACAGATTTTAGAGAGCCTAACATAAGCCCGATAGATTAAGTTGAATGCTCGAAAAAATATGGCGGCTGTATTTTTTCAAGCCGGCGGGCTATCCTATCAGCGGTATTTCGATACTAGATGCTTATTATTTGGCATTTTGCTTGTAATAGGTAAAAGGTGTTTGTATTTTATAGATTAAAATTTTTCATCTATTGAAGAGAAATACTCTCTTGTGAGACTGCCTTATTCAGGATTATCCTGAGTGGAGTATGTTTATAGTAAGAGGTTTGAAAAGATTCACAAATAACAAATTCGAGGAGAAAATAAGAAATGTTGAAAAAGACTAAGCTTAGTTACGCAGTTGCCTTTGCGGTTGCCGTTGGTGCGGCGCCGACAGCATCTGCGCAGCTAGAAGAGATTATCGTTACAGCGACTAAACGTTCTGAAAGCGCACAAGATATTGCTATCACAGTACAGGCGATTGGAGAGCAATCTCTTGAAGATCTCGGGATCGCCAACTTTAAAGATTACGTTCGAAACTTAGCTGGCGTTACCTCAGGTGGACGTGGGCCAGGTCGTAACGAAGTCTTTATTCGAGGTGTTTCGGTTGGTAAGGGTGGCCTGAAAGTTGCTGGTGCGGTAGGTTCAGAGCCAACTGTTTCCTTCTTTTTGGATGAGGCGCCAATTTCTATTGGTGGTCGTAATATAGACCCGTATATGACTGACATGAACCGTGTTGAGGTTCTCCCTGGACCCCAAGGCACCTTGTTCGGTGCAAGTTCTCAAGCGGGTACAGTTCGTCTGATTACTAACAAACCACAATACAATCAATTTGATGCAGGAATGGACGCAAGTGTTTCCACCACCAAAGGTGGTGATGTCGGCAATTCGGTAGAAGGCTTCGTTAACCTACCGTTGATCGACGATAAGCTGGCCGCTCGTTTCGCCGTGTATAACGCCAAAGAGGGTGGTTATATTGACAATGTTCGTGGCACCAAACAGATTTCTCTCGACAACCCCGCACTAGATCGTAATAACCCACCAAATCGTGCGGTAGTGAATAATAATTCATTGGTCGCCGACAACTTTAACGACGCTACTTATACTGGTATTCGCAGCAGTGTTAAGTATGCGATCAATGACAATTGGGAGGCGTTGCTTCAGCATACCCATCAAGAGATTGAAACTGAAGGTGTTTGGGACTTTGACCCGACCTTGGGTGACTACAAATCTGAAAGCTATACACCAGACGAAGGTGACGATGTTTTCGACCTGACTACTTGGACAATAAATGGCAATGTTGGCAACTTAGAGATGGTTTACACCGGTTCTTTCTTAGATCGAAGCGTTGAAGCAATTTCAGATTATTCAGGTTATGCCGATTCGGGTCCGTTCATTCCGTATTATATCTGTGACTATCCTGGTTATGCGAACTGTGGCCAGCCAGATTTATTTTTGGATCAAGTGTTCGAAGTTGAGCGAACTACTCACGAATTTCGAATTGCAACCGATGCAGATAAGCGCATGCGAGGTATTCTTGGAGTCTTTAACGACGATACGCAGACCATCGAACGTGGCAACTGGAACTACCAGGCATCGATTGCTCAGGGTTTCGCGCCTAATTCACCGGTCTCTGGTTCTACTGCGACCGACCCAAATCCGCGCCCAGCCGGCGTTACTTTCTTTAACGATTTCACCCGCGGTAAAAAAGAAACCTCAGTTTTTGGCGAGTTGGCCTATGACATAAGCGACAGTGTTACAGCGACTATCGGCGCACGTCGTTACGATCTAGAACTGTCTCTAAAAGGAAGCTCTAACTTTGGAAATCGTGGCGTCGATCGTGATTCAGGCCGTAACGTTGATGAGATCCTGAAAGATTCATCTCCAGCGAGTTTCACCGACACCATTTTCAGAGGTAATATTCAGTGGCAGATAAACGACGATGTGATGTTGTACACCACATTATCTGAAGGTTATCGTCCAGGTGGTTTTAATCGAAACGGTGGTTCAAGTTTAATCGCCGGCGTTGGCCCGTTTATACCTGATTTCTATGAGTCAGATGAACTGCTGAATTTTGAGATTGGTTGGAAAACTTCTTTATTGAATGACTCACTTCGTTTTAATGGTGCGTTATACAAAATTGAGTGGGATGGCATGCAAGTCACCACCCTTAACTTTGATATTTCTAACTTAGCATTTATTAATAATACGGCTGATTCTGAAATTACTGGCATCGAGTTTGATTCAGCGTGGGCGGTTAACGAGAACTTCACTTTCTTCACAAACTTCTCTTATAACGATACTGAGTTAACGCGCGTGCCGCCGAACATTGTTAGTATTGCGGCCGAGGGTAGTCCGCTGGCATTAGCGCCTAAACTACAATACGTAGTTCGCGGACGTTATGAGTGGGATGTCAAAGAAGGCGGTGCTTTTGCGCAAGTAGCCTATGCGTTTACAGACGATACGGTTAGTTCGATTAACGCTGGCGAATTACTGCCTTTAGCGAGCTATAAAACCTTAGACCTGGCTCTCGGCTATCAACGCGATAACTGGTCTACGACTTTGTTTATTGAAAATGCTACTGATGAGTTGGCGGAAGTGTTCAAAAGTAATGAAGACGATATTGTAAAAACAACACCAAACAGACCTAGAACGGTTGGTGTTCGCTTCTCATATAAGTTTCAATAGGCCGTAGTGAAACAAAAATTATCCTAAAGCTTTTTAGTATCATAGTTTTAGGTGAATTTTGAATCATAGTTAGTAGGGTGGTAACTGCATGGTCAGTTACCACCTTTTTTATTGCTTTCATTTGTCACGTTTATTTGACAGACTTTTAGCCTTACTTATTGCGACAGGATTTGTGCATGCCGAAGATTGAAAATTTACCACCATTACAGGCTGAGAAAATGCTGCGAGACGCCAAGTTATTACTGCGTGATAACAAGCTACTCGACGCTATTGGCGCATTACAGAAAATATTAGATCGACAACCGGCTCACCGAGATGCCCTGTACTATCTAGCCGTATGCCTACGACGGCAGGGCGAGCACAGCAAGGCTTTTGAATCGCTTGATCAGTTACTTGCTGAACACCCTGGTTATGGGCGTGCCTATCAAGATTATGGGCATAATTTTATGGCTGTAGATAATGCCAAATCAGCCGCCGAAAACTTTGCTATCGCCGTGTCTTTAAATCCTAGCTTGATTGCCAGCTGGAAGGTGTTAGCTTCTTATTATCAAAAAAACGGCTCGAAAAAAAAGGCCGAAGACGCGCAGCGGCGAGTTCAATATTTGTCTAATATGCCACCTGAACTAGTCTCGGTGAGCAGCCTCTTATACGAGGATAAAATTACGCTAGCCGAGCAACTCTGTCGGCAATATTTACAAAAAAATGCGCACCACCCTGAAGCAATGCGTCTACTCGCTGACATAGGCAGCCGTCTACAAATTTTTGATGATGCCGAATTTCTATTGGAAAAGTGTGTAGAGTTTTATCCAGACTTCCACCATGCGCGGGCTGATTACGTACAAGTTTTGCATAAACGACAAAAATTTGAAAAAGCATTGCAGCAGGCTGAAAAGCTGTTAGCCACCGATGCCAGTAATATTGCATTTCAAGTGAGTCTTGCGAGCAGTAATCAGGCGGTGAGCAATTTTGACGATGCGTTACGAATATACGATGATATTTTGGCCAAGGATTCGCATAACCATATGGTTTATAATGCCCGTGGTCATGCATTGAAGACCATCGGTCGTACCGATGAAGCGGTCGAATCGTATCAAAGCTCATATAGATCAAGTCCAAGTTATGGCGATGCATACTGGAGTCTCGCGAACCTTAAGACTTATCGATTTTCTGCTTCAGAGGTAGATGCTATGCGCCAGCAGCAAGCTCTGCCGTCGACATCGGATAATGACAAAGTGCACTTATGTTTTGCCTTAGGTAAAGCCTTAGAAGATCGCGAAGAATTTGCCGAATCGTTTGAGTTTTACAATAAAGGGAACCAACTCAAGCGTCATGCGAGTCAATATAAAAGTGAGAGAACGGAGTTGCAATTTACCGAGCAGAAGGCGTTATTCAACGCTGAGTTCTTCACCCAGCGCGTTGGCTTTGGTTGTCGATCAGAAGCGCCTATTTTTGTGGTTGGTTTGCCCCGAGCTGGATCGACTTTACTTGAACAAATTCTGGCGTCACACTCACAAGTGGATGGCACCATGGAATTGGCAAATATTATAGGTTTGGCACATCGGCTCGGTGGCCGAGGTAGTACCAAGCAGTCGGTGCAATATCCGGCTGTGTTAAGCAAGTTAAGTGCTGAGCATTGCCAAAAATTTGGTGAAGATTTTATTAGCGACACACAAATTCACCGGCAATCAGCGGTCTATTTTATCGATAAAATGCCCAATAATTTTCGGCATATCGGACTAATCCATTTAATTTTGCCGAATGCTAAGATCATTGATGCAAGGCGAGAGCCTATGGCCTGTTGTTTTAGCGGTTTCAAGCAACTGTTTTCTGAAGGTCAAGAGTTCACTTATGGGCTAGAATCAATAGGCCGTTATTTCAAGGCCTATGTAGATTTGATGGACCACTGGGATCGGGTGTTACCGGGCCGAGTTTTACGCGTGCAACATGAAGACGTAATCGAAGATCTTGAAAAACAAGTGCGACGTATTTTGGATTATTGTGACTTGCCGTTTGAACAGAGTTGTGTCGACTTTCATGAAACTGAACGCGCGGTTCGTACACCAAGCTCAGAGCAAGTACGGCAGCCAATATACAAAAGTTCGATGCAACAATGGAAAAATTACCAACAATTTCTTACTCCACTGCTTACCAGTCTCGGAAATGCTAAAGACAAATATTAAACCTATTGTTTTTTATGTATAAGTGATACTGAGACCTATGACGTTGATTCGGTGTTTGTATGAAGCTCTGAGTCTTTTGCTATCTCTGACAAAATCCATTGCCTAAAAATTTCGATTTTTGGGCTTTGCTGCTGCTCAACTCGGCATGCAAGGTACCAGTGGTTAGGGTTTTTTACTCGCTGCTCAGGAAATAATTCGACCAATGAACCATCAGCTAACTCGCGGCTTAAATAGGGTTGTTGACCGAGCGCAATTCCAAGGCCTTGGGCTGCGCTCTCGAACGCGTCATTGTAACTCTCCATGTGCAATTGCATATTCGGGTTGAGTTTGAGTAATACATTTTGTTGTTCTGCTAGCCAGTTTGGCCAATCATCAGGTGACGGATACACTTGCAGCAGCGAGTGTTTTGCAAGGTCGCGAGGCGATTCGATTGGGCCGTTTTTAGCTAAATAGTCGGGGCTACAAACGGGGAATAACTCTGAGTCAAATAAGTGGTCATAGTGCAATGACAGATTATTTGCTTGGCCAATCAGTATTCCAAGATCTACCGAGTCATGGTGAAAGTCGGTGTTCGACTGCGAGGTGTGCAAATGAACCTGAATGTTTTTATTAGACTCTTGAAAGCCCTTCAGTCGAGGTAATAGCCAACGAGTTGTAAATGTTGAGTACACCTGAATATTCATCACCGTTTGTGAAGTCTTATTGAGCATGATATTGGTGCCTTCAGCAATCTGGTCAAAGGCCTCACGTAATATAGGGTAGTAAATTTGCCCTCGCATGGTCAACTTTACAGCGCGCGGGTGGCGTGCGAAAAGACTAAATCCAAGTTGATTTTCCAAGGTTTTAATTTGATGACTAACCGCCGATTGAGACACGTTGAGTTCACTGGCTGCGGCTTTAAAGCTTAAATGTCGAGCTGCCGCTTCAAATGCCCTTAGAGCATTAAGAGAGGGTAGTTTACGTGCCTCAAAAGGAATGTTCATATCGAACTAAATATGAATAAAACTAGTGTCAAATTACTTAATACGTCGAATTCTCTGGGTAAAGATAGCAGCATGTGTGTTTGGCATTAGTTTTTATCAGGCCATCAACTATAAATATCATTTGTTTCTCGGTCAACTTACTGCCACGATTACTCTATTGATAGTAGTTCTTTGACATAATTATTAGGATCTCTAGTGAAAAAAATTTCCACAACGCAGTGGTTCTGCAAGGTCTTTAAGGCGCTAGTAATGTTGAGTATTTACTCGATTTTATGCTCCTGTAGCCTAGCCTCAATTTCAAACGGGTTGGAGGTTAAAATCAGTCAGTCGACAGCCGATGCATTGACCCAGTTTGATACCGTTAGCTATCTTGGGAAAACGTCATCGACTGGAGATTCTCTCGCTTTCTTTGGGGTCCCCTTCGCTAAAGCGCCGATCGGCGATCTGCGCTGGGCTAAGCCGCAGCGTTTAGAGGTATCTGATCTTGAGCATGACAAGCGTCCAGTCGACGCTAAGGACTTTGCAGCGGCATGTTTACAAGGTGAGCATTTGGCAGACTGGTATAAAAACCTTATTCAATCGTTTTCAGGAGATCCGTCTAAATTTCCTGATCCAGAGTACAGTGAAGATTGTCTTTATTTAAACATATGGGCGCCGCTTAAGAGCAAGCCATCATCTTCTAAAAAGCGCCCAGTATTAGTTTTCATCCATGGAGGAAGCAACAAAGGCGGTTGGTCTTATGAGCCAAATTATATCGGTGAGCAATTTGCTTCGCGCGATGCGGTGGTGGTGAGTATTGCCTATCGGCTTGGCGCCTTCGGCTATTTCTCTCATCCAGGTTTAGATCAAGCTAACTTTGGTCTGTTAGACCAAATTGAAGCGTTGAGATGGATCGTGCGTAATATTGCCAATGTCGGAGGTGACCCCAGCAATATCACCGTCGCCGGTGAGTCGTCTGGTGCGCATAATATTATTCAGCTTCTAGCTTCACCATTAGCCACAAATTTGTTTCAGCGGGCGGTTGTGCAAAGTGGTGGTTGGGCTATGTATGGCACGGCTACTAAGAAAAGCGCCGAACATACTGGTTTAGCCTTAGTCTCAAGCTTGATTGATGATCAGCACGTAGAGGAAAATTCTGATGACATTACTAAATTACGCAAGCTTTCGGCCAGTGCTATTTTGGAGAAAGCCAATGAGGTTTACCAAGGGCTATCCTTTGCGCCGGTAATCGACGGTGATAGTGTCATCCAAACCATGCAACAGGCTGTTAACGCTGGTGAGCTTGCTAAGATCGACTTGATAATAGGCTCAAACGCGAACGAAGGATTGATGTATGTAGATCCTTCAAACACGCTCGAAAAATGGTTGTCAAGCAATGCTCCGGAGACAAAACTAAGCGATATTAAAAAGTATTTAAGTTCTGACGGTTCGTTGCGTAATCATTTAGATGAGCTGAGCACCGCGTTCGACTTTACCTGTCCGTCTTTGATGCTTGCCGAGGCCATGTCTGAACGTGGTGGCCGATCTTGGGTCTATCAATTTACCAAGACCAGAGATGGCGAGCTGGGTGATGCAATGGGTGCCTATCATGGTGCTGAGCTGCCGTATGTGTTCAACACTCATGACGATTGGTTGCCTACCAGTCAAACAGATCAAATGCTGACCCAATCGATAATGACTTATTGGGCTAGCTTTACCCAGTACGGCGACCCTAATGGAGGGTCTGAAGCTACTTGGCCTTTATTTAAAGGGCAGGGTTCGTCAGTGCAAATATTAGGCTCCCGAATTTATTCTCAACCGCATCCGAGCGAGGCACTATGTGCTGCCTTAGCGAACTAACAATTTACAGAATTTAGATTCTAAGAGTGTATTATGATTAATAACAAGCTTCTGAGTGTTTCAAAACGAACCCGCCTGACCCCATTTACATCCCGTGTGGAAGCGGCAGGAGTGAAATCGTATATGGTTTATAATCATATGTTACTGCCCGCTATGTTCGAATCAGCGGTAGCTGATTATGAGCACCTATGTGAATATGTTCAGGTCTGGGACGTGTCTTGTCAGCGTCAAGTGGAAATAGTGGGTGCTGATGCCGATAGGCTAGTACAGTTGATGACACCGCGAGATTTGACTAACATCGAATTATTACAAGGCAAATATGCCCCCATTTGTGATCAAAACGGCTTCATCCTTAACGACCCTATTATTATTAAGCGAGATCAAAATCGCTGGTGGGTTTCAATTGCTTCTAGCGATATAAAGCTGTTTGCTAAAGGCTTGGCTTTAGGCCTCGGGCTGGATGTATCGGTGTTTGAGCCTGATGTCTATCCACTTGCTATTCAAGGGCCTAAAGCCGAGGAGCTGGCTGTGAGAGTATTCGGCGAACAGGTTAAATCGATTGGTTTTTTTAAAGGTAAAATGCTACCGTTTTTGGGTGCCGAAATTTATGTTGCACGGTCGGGCTGGAGTAAGCAAGGTGGTTTTGAGATTTATCTACATCAACCAAGTTTAGCTGAACCGCTTTGGGACGCGCTATTTAAAAAAGGCCAGGACCTTAAGGTTAGAGCCGGATCGCCGAATGGCATTGAGCGGATTGAATCAGGGCTCTTAACCTATGGTTCAGATATGGATGAAACCCACACTCCATTTGATTGTGGCTTGGATACTTATTTGGATATGAAGGCAGACATTGAAAGCTTGAGCATCGCAGCGCTTCGTTTAAAGCAGGGCTTACAAAAGGTCAAAATTGTCGGTATTGTCGCCAATACCCCACTCGCGTTTAGCGATGTGGAAGGCGGTTTTGGCAATGGTCGGGGCGGCTTTGACGTGACCCATTACGGCAAAGTGGTTGGCGAGATTACGTCACAGGTTTGGTCTCCTCGCTATAACAAGCATTTATGTATCGCAATGTTAAAGAAAAGTTTTTTAGAAACGCACAACACGCTCGAGCTAGCCGGGCAGAATTGTCGTGTTGAAGCGTTCCCGTTTAGTAAAGACGTGCTTGAATCACAAGGTTGACCAGACTCTTGCATACTCCAAGGTCAGGCTACGCGCTGTTGGGCGTAGCCCTTATGTGGTCATGTCGTTACCAAAAAAAGCTAAAGCTCCGTCTATTATGACGAAATCTTTGGACTCTGTTTCTCACCACGTTATTAGAATTACATGAAACGATGGCGCCTCTTTTTGCTAAAGTAATTTTTCCAATGTATGTTCGAATTTGGCCACGGCGGCATCTACATCATATAGTTTGTCTAGACCAAAAAGACCTAAACGAAACGTTTGAAAATCCGCTCTTTCGTCACATTGCAAAGGCACTCCTGCGGCTATCTGCATGCCCTCAGCAGAGAATTTACTACCGTTTTGAAAGCTTGGGTCTGCGGTATAACTAACGACCACGCCAGGTGCTTCAAAGCCTTCGGCCGCGACACTTTTGATGCCTTTATTACGCAATACTGCGCGAATTTTTTGTCCCAGTTCAATTTGTGCTGCATGAACTTTAGCAAAGCCGTATTCTTTAGTCTCTTGCATTACCTGGCTAAAGCGAACTAACGAATCAGTTGGCATGGTTGCGTGATATGCGTGACCACCGTTTTCATAGGTGTTCATAATTTCAGACCATTTTTTCAGATCACAGGCAAAACTATTGCTCTGAGTAGCTTGCATGCGTGCAACGGCGTAATCACTCATCATGACTAAGCCACAACAAGGTGAGCCGCTCCAGCCTTTCTGAGGCGCGCTGATTAGTACATCGACACCTACGTCTTTCATATCTACCCAGACCGCGCCGGAAGCGATGCAATCAAGAACTAATAAGCCGCCTACCGAATGAACCGCTTCAGCAACCTCTTTAAGGTAGTCGGTGGGTAATATGATGCCGGCTGATGTCTCAACGTGCGGCGCAAAAACAATCGCTGGTTTCTCAGCTTTAATGGTCTCTACTACGTCCTCTATCGGCGCTGGCGCGAAAGGCGCTTGGCAATCGTCGTATGTCTGGCTTGCCTTCATTACGGTACAGCTCTTTGGCAAATCAGCCATTTCCAAGATTTGCGTCCAACGATAACTAAACCAACCGTTACGAATCACAAGGCAATGATTATTGTTGGCAAATTGACGGGCCACAGCTTCCATACCAAAAGTGCCACTACCGGGCACTATCGCCACGGCATTAGCGTTATAGACATGTTTTAGAGTGCTAGAGATATCGTTCATCACCGACTGAAATGACCTGGACATATGGTTTAATGAACGGTCGGTATAAACCACTGAATATTCGAGCAAACCATTCGGGTCTACTGCTTGAGAAGGTGCTGTCATTGCTGTCTCCTGATAGTTCTTTTTAAGGTAACTTCATGAGTCTTTACTAACAAAGACCATAAAATAATTTCATTTTCTATTGAGGCTCATACTTAGGTATGTAATTTTTAACTAATTATCCTGACTTACAATCGTTTGTATCAAATGCGTGCGGTTCAACACAATAGTCAACGCTGTATACTCGTTATACAGATAATATTATTTGCTGGGTGACAGCCTTGAGAATTAGGCATAGGTTAATGGCTTTAATCCACGCCAGTTGAGATTTTAGTAATCACTGCTGGCCATTAATAATTAGGCTAGGTTATTTAGTAAATAGGCGCCGAGAAATACGCCGAATCAGTTGGCCCAAGCCTCTAACGGCCATACCTGGGCGGCCAGCGATGTCTTCAGCAACAATGTCAGTGTCGGTAATAAGCTCTTTGGCTACTTTGCCTTTAATCTTAGTGATTGCCGACAAATCTACCTGACAAAATTTTCTGAACATCCATTGATTTGGAAAGTTCCAGGTCCGACCGCGGCAAAAGCAAGCGACTAAATCGACAAGAATTGGCTCACCATGGGGGGTAACTAGAGTATTGGTGGGGTTGCGCAGGTCATTATGAGCAACCCCTGCTTGGTGTATCTCATCAATAGCGGTACGTAATTTGTCGAAAAAATCCGGCCATTCTGGTTGATAATGCTCGAGCCTAGTAATCTGCTCAGACTGATGGTAAGTCATTAAAAATGAACGAGAAGTCGGCTTGCCGAGCAGGTTTGGTACGCTGCTAACATGGCTAAGCTTTTGCAATGCCTTGCATTCGCGCCAGTTCAAAATCGGACCGATCACCAAGGCGAACATTTTGTCAGCGCTAGCTTGATCTTTTAATACCGCGGAATGACCATCAATTTCTATTAATAGAACGTCTGGACGCGACCCGCCACCTTGCCGAAAGGTCTGTGTCGCATGAGCTCTTAGCTCTTCTAGGGAGTATTGGGTCCAGTTAACTGACATTGAATTTGAAGCTTTATTAAAACCCAAGTATGTTAACATCTCGCCTTTGTAATAGTCACACTTTAACTTTCTTGTGTTTACCTAATTATGCTTGATTTAGAACTTTCAGCGACTACCGCATTGACCCCCTTAGACGGTCGTTATGGCAGCAAAGTAAAGGCCTTGAGGCCGATTTTTAGTGAGTTTGGTTTAATCAAATATCGTTCTTTAGTCGAGATTCGATGGTTGCAAGCCTTATCTCAAGAGGCTCATATAGCTGAAGTGCCTTCTTTTTCGGCACAGGCTAATGCGCAGTTAGACGCCATTATCGATGACTTTTCGGTGGCTGATGCTGACGCTGTGAAAATTATTGAAGCGACCACTAACCATGACGTTAAAGCGGTCGAGTACTTTCTTAAAGATCGTTCAGAGTCAATCGCCGAAGTTAAAGCGGTAAGTGAGTTTTTTCATTTTGCGTGTACCTCAGAAGACATTAACAATTTGTCTTATGCGCTGATGCTGCAAGATGCGCGTGAAAAGGTTGTACTACCAATGTTTGCTGAAGTGGTCTCGGCAATTAATGCCTTAGCCAATGATAATGCAGGGCTTTCAATGCTGGCGCGCACCCATGGTCAGCCTGCATCACCGACTACTCTCGGTAAAGAGATGCGCAATGTAGTGGCGCGTTTAGAACGTCAAATTGATCAAATTAAAGCTGTCTCGTTTATGGGTAAAATAAATGGCGCTACCGGAAACTACAATGCACATGTAGTCGCTTATCCAGAAGTGAATTGGCAGGATTTTTCGCAGAGTTTTGTAGAGTCTCTCGGCCTAAATTGGAATCCGCTAACCACACAGATTGAGCCACATGATTACATGGCTGAGTTGTTTCATGCGGTTGTCCGGTTTAATACTATTCTGTTGGATTTTGATCGCGATATTTGGGGCTATATTTCAATTGGCTATTTCAAGCAACGAGTGATCGCAGGCGAAGTCGGTTCTTCGACCATGCCACACAAGGTTAACCCTATTGATTTTGAAAACTCAGAAGGCAACCTTGGTATGGCAAACGCCATGCTTGATCACTTGGCACTAAAACTCCCCGTCAGTCGCTGGCAGCGAGATCTTACCGATTCAACCGTGCTGCGCAATATCGGCGTAGGCTTCGGTTATACTCTATTGGCATGTGCGGCAACGCTGAAAGGAATCAGCAAATTAGAAGTTAATCCAGTGTCCTTAGCGGCTGATCTTGACAACAATTGGGCGGTATTAGGTGAGGCCATTCAAACGGTGATGCGTCGCTACGATATTGCCGAGCCGTATGAGAAATTGAAGGCCTTAACCCGTGGTAAAGACGGTATTGATCAAGCCGCTCTCGAGGTATTTATTGAAAATCTAGAAGTTCCAAATAACGTTAAAATTGAGTTAAAGAAGCTCAGTCCAGCGAGTTACATTGGTTTAGCTGCTGAACTCGCGAAAAACTAATGTCTGAGCCCATACGCCTTTCTAAAATCATGTCTCAGCGCGGCCTATGTTCGCGCCGCGAAGCCGATAAGTTAATCGAGAAAGGCTTGGTTCGAGTTGACGGAGCGCTGGTTAACACTCTCGGGGTTAAGTTTCCCGAGGATGTTAAGATCGAGCTAACACAACGCGCCCAAGTAATGCAAAACGAGCGTGTGACCATTATGATCAACAAACCGATTGGCTATGTTTCAGGCCAAGCCGAAGACGATTATATTCCTGCGGTGCGCTTAATTACCCAAGAGTCGCATTCCGAAACCGATCAAACCCGTAAACATTTAAAACCCTCTCATTTTAGAGGCTTGGCACCAGCCGGCCGTCTCGATATTGATTCGCAAGGCGTATTAGTACTGACCCAAGATGGCCGTATTGCCAAGCAACTGATTGGCGAGAATACTGAGCTTGAGAAAGAATACTTGGTGCGTGTCGACGTTGATGTCACAGAGGAACAACTAGACCAGCTTACCTTTGGCCTTGAGCTAGACGGCAAGCCCTTAAAGCACGCTAAGGTAAAACAACTTAATTCAGAGCAGCTGCAAATCATTTTACGCGAAGGTAAAAAACGACAAATTCGCCGTATGTGCGAAGCCGTTGGATTGCATGTTAGTGGTTTGAAACGAGTCCGCGTTGGCGAGTTGCGTTTAGGTAAGCTCGAAGAAGGGCAGTGGCGATTCGTGTTGCCAGAAGAATTCAGTCACCGTGATGCGCGGGAGCCTGAACGTGATGTTTCAGGTAAAGTAGTATCACGAGAAGATCGAATTCCGCCTAAGCGGCCGAAAATCAAAGGCAAAAGCCTTTATGGCCAAGGTGCTAAGCGGCCTAAACGTGACGACAGCAACTAAAGTCACGACTAAAAAAGTGTGTAGTAATTGTGCTGCCAGCTGTTGTCGCTTCGAAGTGTTTTTGATTACCAACACTGGCGTGCCTGAGCAGTACATAGATACCGATCAAGACGGCACACAAACGATGCGACGCCTTGATGACGGTTGGTGCTCAGCGCTCGATAGAAAGACCATGATGTGTTCGATTTACCATTCTCGACCTTGGCTTTGTCGAGAGTTTGAAATGGGTTCTAAGGATTGTCTCGAAACTTGGACTCCGGCTTAGTTATTAAATACTGAACATGCATCCCGTTGACGGTAAACGCTTTTTAATCAGTGCTTTTCTAAATAAGCTAAATCTAGTTAACTGATCTGGCGTTAATCGCCCAGATACCTGCAGCCGACATCGCGAGCCCTCCGCTAAAATCAAATCTTCTTTTAGCCTGTGGCGACCGTAATAGGCGACTTGCTCGACCGGCCAATAAAGCATAAGCCAGCGTATTAATCGCTGCCAGAATCACAAAGCTCAGATAAGCAAACCCAACTGCGGCGGGATCGCACTATTGGTGTTAATAAACTGTGGTAAGAATGCACCGAAAAATAGGATGCCCTTAGGGTTGAGTGCCGTCACCAACCAAGTGTTAAAAAATAGCTTCGAGGTTTTCGGTGTTGGTGACTCGATCGACTCGGAGCGGGAGTAGACGGCTGATTTTATCATCGTCAAGCCTAAATATAAGAGGTATAGACCACCGGCGATTTCGATCACAGTAAATGCGGTTGATGAGATTGCCAGCAAGCTGCCTAGCCCGACGACTGATAGTGTTATCAGGGTAATGTCTCCTAGAGCGACGGCCCGCTACCAAGGGTAAAGTCGCCCGAGGCCCATGTGAGGTGGCGTAAGCGATCACATTCAGTATTGTTGGCCCTGGTATCACCAGCATTATGCTTGATGCGATAACGAACGATAGCCAAAGTTGGACGGTCATCGTTGAATCCTCACCGTTGTCTATCGACAGTTATCGTCTAAAAATTTCAAGTTCGAGCTGATTAGCTTATCGCGCGAATTTGAGAAGCTATGGTCGTCGTCAATCAACTCATACGACACCTTACTTGAGTACTCGCTAAGTGCTTTGTGTAAGGGTTTGATATGCAGATCGATGGGAATAACATCTGTGTCGGCGGCGATTAGACTAACCGCACGACCATTGATGTTGCTTGCTCGCACAACTAAATCTAAGTCAGCACCATGCTGTGAGATTTCGGCAACAGCCTTGTCACCTGACCAGCCCTTAAGCATAAACAGAGTATCACTGTAATTACTCCACAGTTTTATACTTTGTTCATCACTGAATAGGCCTTTCCCGTTAGCGCCCATATTTGCGCCATCATGTGCTACTGCGCATCTAACACTCTGGTTGTCGAGTATGCCCGCAATGGCCATATGTCCGCCCATACTATGGCCGATAAGCGAAACCTTCTGTGGATCGACCTTCAAGCGCTTAGCGTTATCGTTATTCTGCACATATGCGATGACTGTTTGAACATCTTGCTCGGCACCGAGAAACGAGAATTCACCTTCGCCGCCCCAGGCGCCGCGGTAGTGAAAGAAGAGGGCGTTCCAACCTGCTTTTCGAAGCGCTTGTGCGAGGTCTAAGTTTTTTTCGTTACCGGGGTAACCATGAAGCATGATCGCAGTTGGGTGTGGGCCCTTACCAGCCGCTTGATAAATGTGACCGGGCATACGGCTGCCGTGAGAGGCAATGGTTAGCTCGGTAATGCTGGCCGGTGATAGCTCTTCTAGAGATGCTATTACTGCGCGGCTCGCGTTATTTTCCGGTACCGGTTCAACAATGCTACCGACTTCATTTACCTCACCTGTCTTCGTTGCATGAGTGGTACAAGCAACGAGCGTTGACAGAATTAAAACTATGGCTATGGATTTCATCTAAATGGCCGAGAGACTCTATTAGTCAACTAACTATTATGGGTATGGCAACAATAGCCCCACCTCTTAATTAGCTCAAGTGTTTCTAATAATCAGCTCAGTTGGAATGGTGCTGGACATCGGTGAGTTGTCATTTAAAACCGCCATAAACTTCTCCACCAGAAGGGCGCCGGCTAAGAAGGTGTCTTGCCTAATGGTCGTCAGTCTCGGTGAAAAGTGCGATGCTTGAGAGATGTCGTTGTAACCAATTAGAAGATAGTCTTTGATTGGCTCAAGACCGTGTTCATTTAATGCGTTGATAATGGCCATTGCCGCGGTGTCGCTGTAAGCAAATATTGCATCAGGAGCGGGGCTATCTTTAAGCCGCTTTATCATGGCGTTGTAGTGGGCCGCGAATGAAAAGTCCTCGCCTTGAAGTTCGCTTAGTTGGTAATCATAGTCAGCTGTGTTCAAGGCTTTTTCAAGGCCGTCACGCCTCAGGCGAAGTTCGGTGTGCTCTGTATTGCCAACGAATAAAATATTCTTCTTAGTCTGTTGAACAAAACGTTCGCCAGCAAGGTATCCGCCAAGAAAATTATCGCTGCCTACGGTACAGTATTTTGTATTCTCGGTGTTGCCACCCCATACTACGATCGGTACATCTTTCTTTACTAACTCATTATACATTGCGTTGTTTGAGCCTTGACCGAGAAAGATAAAGCCGTCGACTACTCGACTACTTACCAACTCTTTGTAGGATGTCGCATCTGACAGGGTCGGTGGCGATAGCAATAGGTCTTGATTTCGAATCGATAGGGCTTCTGAAACACCCGCGAGTAACTCAAAGATAAATGGATCCGTAATGCGGTGCCGACGATGCGAGCTGAAATCTAATATAACGGCAACCGTATTGGTATACTTTTCGCGCAATTTTTTAGCGTTGCGATTAACCGCATAGCCGTGTTCGCGAGCAATAGAAAGTATCTTTTCGCGAGTTTTGGGCTTCACATTTGGGTGCCCACCTAAAGCGCGTGAGACAGTTGGCTTAGAAACATTTGCCAGTTTAGCCACATCGTCCATGGTTATTGGTTTTTTAGACATACGGTCGCTTTTAATTAGATCTCTGTTGTAGATTAGTTAAGACAGCAATTATTAAGTTGCTGCTTAGGAGGCTAGATTAACATAGCTTTAAGCTCTACGAAATTTCTATTTTCGATCAATTTTTGTATTTTTATGTAACAGATTTCATTTATTTGTAATTTCTATTTGGTTTTGAAATGTATGAAAAATTCGCATTGAATTTTATTGATTTGATTTAAAAGTTATTTTCAAGTAATTGTTTTTTAACGATATTAATATTTTTTGTATTCAAAAAATTGCTATTTAGTGATCGATAAAGACTATAGAGGCACTCGAAAAACAATAGATTATTGATCTTTTACGGCTCTAAATGAAATGCATTTCATAAATGTATTGAAATGCATTTCATTCTTTCATATACTGCAAAAACTGAGGCGAAAGTCCTTGGATGTAAAAGAATTATTATTGGTTAAATTTTAAATTAGAGGAGAATTTAGATGAGCAACGTAGTTTTCTCGCCAAAGCCCACGGCTATAGCGCTGGTGTTATCAGGTTTAATGGTCACTAGTATCCCGTTATACGCACAACAAAATAAGGAGTCGACCGCACTCGAAGAACTTATTGTCATTGGTACTGCTGGTGGTAAAGGTATTAGTCGTGATGAGGCCAGCTTTGCGGTAACCACATTCGATTCTGAGGAATTGGAAAAAATTCAAGCTAAAAGCACCGCTGACCTATTGAAATCAGTTCCGGGAATCTGGTCAGAGAGTTCAGGTGGCGTGGCTGGTGCAAATATCGATGTGCGTGGCTTACCCGGTGGTGGTGATGCTCCGTTTGCGGCGTTCTCAGTCAATGGTTCTCCCTTGTTTGGCTTTAACTCATTGTCTTTTCTTGAAGGAAGCACATTATTTCGGATTGATGAAACAGTGGCTTCAGTAGAAGCCCTACGTGGCGGTCCTAACGCCGTGTTTGCAAAGGGCGAGCCTGGCGCAACCATCAACTTTAAGTTGAAAGAGGGTGGAGAAGAAACGCTTGGTCGAGTGAAGTACTCAACTTCCGACTACGATCTTCAGCGTTTTGATGGTCACTTGAGTGGCGAAATAGCCGAAGACCTCTATTACTCTATCGGCGGTTATGTTTCAACCTCTCCTGGTATTCGCGATGCACAATTCCAGTCTGAAGAAGGGCAGCAGTTCAGTGCACAAATCACCAAATTATTCGAAAATGGCAAGGTGAATGTATACACGCGTATTACCGATGATCATGGTCAGTGGTATCTGCCGATCAGCCTAAACAACCCAAATATAGATGTAGGCACTTTCTCTCAGCTGGGCAACGCGACGCGTTTGCGTGAGATTCAAGTAAGCCCGACGGGTGAAACTGAAGTATTCGACTTTAGCCAAGGTCGAGGTTGGGACGGTCAGGTTTCTGGCGCCAACATCGAATTTGATCTTGGTAATGGTTATACGTTTAAAGATAACGTTAATTTTTTAAGTGGCGATGCTAACACCTTTGGTCTTGTGCCATCAGGTTCGGCGACCACCGTAAATGCCTTATCGAATGTAATTGGTGGCCCAGTAACCACATTAGATGGCCGCACTCTTGGTGGCAACGAGTTAGTACAAACCTACGGCCATTGGATTGTGCTTAAAGACCTCGAGTCTTTCTCGAATGATTTGAGTATAAGTAAAACCTTTGGCTCACACGATTTGACGGTTGGTTTGTACCAGTCGACCTTCAGTTCTAACGATTGGTGGTCATTGGGCAACCCTGTTGCGCTTGAAAATAATACCAACGGTGATTTCTTAAACGCTAGTATTACACCTTCAGATATTGCCGCGGCAGGCGGTGACGCAGGCTTTATGTTTGGTCTAGCAAGCTCAGGTGATGCTCAAGTTAGCGCTATTTACGCGGCTGATTCGTGGCAGGTTAATGATCGATTACGCGTTGATTTAGGCATTCGCTTTGAAGATATCGAAATAGACTACACACTTGATACCGGCCCAGGTTTTCCGGATGGGGTTCGTGATATGGCGACAAGTATCGAAGGCGATGAAACCGCTTATACCGCGGCCGTTGATTATCGAGTAAGCGATGAGCTTGGCGTGTTTGTGCGCATATCAGATGGCTTTACTTTCCCAACCTTTGATGACATCCGTGGCGGCAGTCAAAATGTTCGTTCAGTCGAGCAATTTGAGGCCGGTATCAAATATTCAAACCAATGGCTAAGTGCGTATGCCACCGTCTATTCCAATGAAGTAGACGCGTTTAGCAACGTTGTAGGTAGTGCTGTTGCTAATGCTGAATTTGTAACTCAAGCAACGGGCATTGAAATTGAAGGCACCGCGAACTTCGGCAGCAACTTCTCGACCACGGTGTCTGCGACTTTTCAGAACGCCGAAATTGAGGCATCAAGCACCGCTAGTAATATTGGTAATACCGTATTGAGACAACCTGATAGTCAAATCCGAATATCGCCCCAGTATGCGTTTTCGGTAGGGACTGATTTTTCGGCTACTCTATACGCATCGGCGGCGATCATCGGTGATCGTTATGGCGATAACGGCAATACTGTCGACTTACCTAGCTTTGAGAAATTTGATCTTGGTTTAATACTGCGAAAAGAAAGCGGCTTGTTCTTTCAAGTTCATGGCGACAACTTAAGCGATTCTGAGGGAATAACCGAGGGTGACCCGCGCAACCCATCAGCGCCGAATGGTCGCCCAATTCTTGGTCGTTCTGTTAAATTTAGCATTGGTTACGACTTCTAGTGTTAGTCGTAGGGTTGGTCAACTGAATTGTTGTTTCTTTTACTCGGCTCCGGCTATGTGGCGTTTGCTTATCCAAACTTCGCACTCTTGAGCTGAGTATTAGTCTTTTCAACTCCGCAATTCTGAACGCATTTAGAGGAATATCACTTTGCAGAATAAGTACTGGGCTATTAAGTTCTCGATCATTATCAATTACTGTGTGTTCGCAATTTTGCTGAACAGCGTTGGTACTGTGATTTTGCAAGTGCAGAACAGTTTTGGCGTTACTGAATCTGCCGCCAGTGTGCTCGAGGCATACAAAGACTTTAGCATCGCATTGGTGTCGTTCTTAGTAGCGGCGTTTATCGCACGTGCAGGCTACAAGCGCACAATGCTATTTGGTTTGGGCTTTATTGGTTTGGTGTGTTTAGCCATGCCGCAAATGCCAACATTCTGGATGAATAAGTTGATGTTCGCGGCTACCGGGGCTAGTTTCGCATTAATCAAAGTATCGGTGTTCGCAACCATTGGCCTAATTACCGATGGGCGTAAACAACACGTCAGTATGATGAATTTTATTGAAGCATTCTTTATGGTTGCTGTGCTGTCAGGCTATTTTGTATTCAGCGGCTTTATTGATGATACGAATCCTGGTTCATTGTCATGGTTTGATGTCTACTACGTCTTGTCTGCGTTGTCATTTTTAGCGTTTTTGTTATTACTTTTCACTAGTCTCGATGAGTCCGATGTTGAGCACAGTCCTAGTGAATCTGCGCTACAAGACTTTATCGGCATGTTGACACTCTGTTTCAAACCATTGGTTCTGACCTTTGTGATTAGTATCTTTCTGTATGTATTGATTGAGCAGGGGATCATGTCCTGGTTGCCCACATTCAATAACCAAATTCTTTCTTTGCCTACCTCTTTAAGCATTCAGATGACCAGCATATTGGCCGGTTCTATCGCTTTGGGCCGTTTTATTGCTGGTTTTGTCAGTAAGAAAGTCGATTGGTACCCCATGTTGGTGACCTCTCTATTGCTTGCTGCTGGCTTAGTCTTAGTGGCCCTGCCATTAGCCGAAAGTGCCGACTTGTCGGTGCCAACCACCGGTTGGCTAACTGCCCCTATAGCGGCCTTTATTTTCCCGTTAATCGGCCTGTGCCTTGCGCCGATCTACCCAATAATTAATTCAGTGATGCTGTCGGCGCTAAAGAAGCACCAGCAGGCCGCTATGACCGGTCTGATCGTTGTGTTTTCGGCTCTTGGTGGTACCACCGGATCGCTTATTACCGGTACCTTATTTGAGCATTTTGGTGGAGCAACTGCGTTCTACTGCTCGTTGATACCGATTGCCATTATATTGCTAATGCTAGGCCTATTTAGACACCAGATAGGTAAGCTCGAACGAGCTTCTTAGCGGTATGTCGATAGACCTAGAAGGAATTAAAGATGTTTCCAATTAAGACATACGATCAACTGTATCCTCAGCTGTTCGAAGCTGTGCAGTTGAGCGGTACATACAAAGACTCGAAGTGCTTTGTTGATGCTACTCCCAAGTCATCTCCTGAGCAGGTGCTGAGCGCGTATCGAATAGCCTGTTTGGCTCCAGATTTTGAGATCACTGATTTTATCGATACGCATTTTCAGCTACCAGAAGAAGTTGATGCAAGCTATCAAGAGTCGTCAAAGCGACCTGTAAGAGAACACATTGAAATGCTTTGGGGAGTCCTTGCACGAGATGCGGATATTGAAAATTCTTTATCTTCCTTAATAGCTCTGCCTAAGCCATATTTAGTGCCGGGCGGGCGATTTCGGGAAATTTACTATTGGGACAGCTATTTCACCATGCTTGGCTTAGTTGAATCTGATCAGATCGAAAAAATTGAAGCGATGCTTGATAATTTTGCGCATCTGATTGATCTGGTTGGTTTCGTACCTAATGGCAATCGGAGCTATTTTTGCAGTCGCTCTCAGCCTCCCTTTTTTGCTTTGATGGTTGACCTATTAGCTCAGACTAGTGATCTTGAATTGGTCTATTTACGCTACCTTCCTCAACTTGAGAAAGAGTATGCGTTTTGGATGAGAGGCCATGATCAATTAGAGCAAGACGGCGATTTAATTCACCGAGTCGTGAAAGTCAACGGTGGCTATCTAAATCGCTATTGGGACGATATCGATCAACCGAGATCTGAAAGCTATCTTGAGGATTTAGAGTTGGCTAGCCAGTCTGATCGCAATAACGGTGAGCTCTATAGAGATATCCGGGCTGCCTGTGAATCTGGTTGGGACTTCACCTCAAGATGGTTTCAGAACCCTGATGAGTTTAGTTCAATTATGACCACCAATATCTTGCCGGTTGACCTAAATTCGCTGATGTATAACTTAGAATCTACGCTAGCCAAAGCCTACGGATTTTCGGGCCAATGGGATAAAAAATCCGAGTTCGAACAGAAGTCTGCTTTTCGCAAACGCGCCATTCAGCAATTATTCTTTAGTGATGAATCAGGGCTCTTTGTTGACCTTAGTATTAATGATTTCAAACCGACTAAAGTAAGTTCTCTAGCCTGTGCCTATCCATTGTTTTTTAATTTGGCGAGTAAACATCAAGCTAAGTCGGTAGCGGCAAAATTACGTTCAGAATTCTTACAAGCAGGCGGATGGCTGACTACACTAAACACAACTAGCCAACAATGGGATGCGCCTAACGGTTGGGCTCCGTTACAATGGATGTGCTACAAAGGCTTAATCAATTACGGCTTCGATACTGACGCATCTGAAGGCGCGTCGCGTTGGGTTGCTAATAATTTAATGGTGTATGAACTTACCGGTAAGTTAGTCGAGAAGTACAATGTGATCGATCTTGGTTTACCCGCGCAAGGCGGTGAATATGAGGTTCAGCATGGCTTTGGTTGGACCAATGGCGTATTACTAAAACTGATGAACGAGTTAACGCTTTAGTGAGTAAGGCGAGTTGCGCTTAAGTTGAGTGATGACAGTTGAAAGGGGTGCATTCGAGC
>JBLHRL010000015.1:0-56697 GCA_047625975.1 Arenicella sp. | reverse complement strand
AATTGGTGTCGGTGTCTTTACTGAGTTAACCTGGTTGCTTGAAAGGTATTGTCCTTCAACAACAACTTCTTCTAAATTCTTGTTTTGTGCTACGACTGCATTGCTTATTAGCAATGCGGTTGTGAATACCGCTATTTGAGTTTTCTTCACTTCTCTGTTCTCCGGTTACCAGGTGTAACGTCTGTTAAATATAAATATCTTGGTCGCAGTCTCAATTTAGGATCACTTTCTGCTCTGCCTCTAAAGAGTTGCTTGCTCGACTGTTGCTGTTACAGCAGAATCGTGCGCAATATACTATACCTTAATGCAAATGCCAATCATTTTTATTTGCATTTGCATAGTGTTGAGTTGAATGGAGCTGCGGTACACCAATTGTTTAAAATTAGAGCGAGTTTTCGATGGTTTTGTAGCCGGTTTTTGTGCTTGCACTTTAATAGATTTGCGTTCATTTATAATCAAAGGCCAACGATGCCGTCTTAATGTAAGGTGTATAAGTGAGGTTTCTTACTTCTATTAAAATGCGTTACAATTCCGCAATGAGTGCATTCTTCATCGCTATAAATCGAGACCGCCGACCCTTTAATGGCGCCGTTGCCAAAGCGATGATGGCGCAGCTTGACCGTTTTGGTGATGATGCAAAAAAGCTAATCGTGACTGAGCACTACGCAATCGGGTTTCAAAGTACTTGGACATTGCCTGAAGAGCAGGGCGAACAGCAACCCTTAAAAACCCGACAAGGCTGTTGGTTTGCTTTCTACGGTCGTCTCGATAATCGCAGTCAGTTGCTGACCGTTTTAGACAAGCCGCTCGACTATCAAATTAGTGACGCAGCTTTGTCTCAAGAGTACTTAGAAAGTTTTGGCCGCCAATCTCTATCTGATTTGATTGGACCCTTTGTGTTACTCGACTATGATGCTAACGTCGATCGCCTTCTACTCGCCAGAGACGGGATGGGTGCTCGGCATTTGGCCTATAGAGTCGATAAAAAGACCGTTCTTGCCTCGAGCTATGAAATGGCTTTGGTGGCACATCCTTCAGTCGATTATCATTTAAATGACGAAACTGTAGGTCGTCAAATAGCCAACCAGATGCAGCCTCGCCCGAGCAGTATTATTGACGGCCTTGAGGTGCTGTATCCCGGTCACCTTCTAGAAGTTACTGCTGCGAACCTAACGTCCTTGCGCTTTTACAAGCCGGATCCTAGGCGTCGAGTAACATTTGCCACTGATGAGGGCTATGCTACTGAGTTCAATCGTTTGCTAACACAAGCGGTAGAGCGTCGTTTACGTTGCTCGGCAAATGTGGGTTCGCAGCTCAGTGGTGGCCTAGATTCGGTGCCAGTGACAATTGCCGCAGCGAGAGTAATGGCTAATCGAGGTCAGCAATTGAGCGCTTACTCGTGGGTTTTTGATAAATATCCTGACGTTGATGAGCGTCAATATTCTAGCCCTATCTGCAAGATCTATGGGATCGAACAAGTCATGATTAATTGCGATACCCGTTGGCCCGACTATGGCGACGACACACCGCTAGACCCTTTGTGTCCTATCTTTAGCCCTTTTATGAGTTACAACCAAGAACTTTTTGCGCAAGCAAAAGCGCGCGACGTAAAGGTAATGTTAAACGGAATTCACGGCGACATATTGTATGCCTATACCCAAGGAGTACTTTACGAACTGGTTAAATCAGGTAAGTTAAAGGAGGCTCTTGCTGAGGCTGGGTTTCAACTTCGAGCCCATGCTTCTGTGATCGCCTTTATTAAAGTGCGCATACTCAGGCCACTGTCGCTGATACGCCGGTTTTTAAGCTGGCGAGCGTTGCGACGAGCCCAGCATGACGAGGTACTGCAACCTCATATCGTTAAGCAACTGAGGCGAGTGCCAAATTATTTAGAGACAGAAAGTCGAAAGGCGGTTCGCCCGCAGCAATGGCAAGTTGTGTTTGGCGATTTTGCTGGTCGTGATGCTGCGATTGGACGCTTTCTTGAGTCTGAGTATTCAATCGAACGCCGCTACCCATTCAGAGACCGAGACTTGTGCGAGTTCATGCTGGCGATTCCAAGTAGTCAATTAGTATTTGGCGGGGTCAAGCGACCCATCGTAAAACGCGCATTTAGGAGTCAATTGCCGGAAAACATGGTTAATCGAAATTTAAAAGCCTACTTTGGCGACATCACGATTGCGGGTATACAGAACGATCATAAAAACGCTGATTGGTTTAACCTAGAGACTCATGATTGGTTGTATTATGTAAAAGCGTGTTATTTTGAGTTGAATTCAGAGCAAAACCACCAACTTGAGGTTGTTAAGTGGCGCTGCGGTTATTATGATTACTGGAAATCAGTATGTTACAATCCAATGGTAAAGAAATTAGGGCTAAGCAATGCAAATAAAAAATAAAATAACTCCGGTAGTCGATGGGCCAAGTGCCAGTGGTAGATTGACAGATGACGTCATTGGTTCAAGTGTGGCCGGTAATGTTAGGGCGTATGAAGCACCAGTACTAATTGCCTATGGAGATGTCAGAGATGTTACCTTGGGCGGTACATTGGGAATGGGCGAAAGTGGCGCTGGTTCTAACGATTTTGCAGTTCGTGAACCATAAAATTGCCCGGAGCAAGAAGACTTTAGTGGCTCTTATTCAGGCCGATAGGTTTATTTAATCAAGATTAAGAAACCTCGAAAGGCGGCAATTTTTTCCCCACTTTTTGCTTTTTAAGGACGACGTAGTCGGGAAGACCATTAGTATAGCTCGGGTAGTCTTCGCCTTGAATCAGAGGGCTTAAGTAGTCTCGACATTTTTGTGTAATGAATAATCCGTCGTCGCTGATATAGTTAGAGGGCATTTTTATTTCAACATTGGCTACATCGGCTAGTGGTGCGTGGCCTATCTTCCAAGCGTAAGGTGAATTACTGATGCGAACAATGGTTGGCATTACCGCATTATGCCCTGCAATAGCAAGTTCTACAGCCGCTTCACCCAGCGCGTAAGCTTGCTCAACATCTATTTTAGAAGCAATGTGGCGCGCTGATCGTTGTAGGTAGTCACAGACTGCCCAGTGGCATTTCAGTCCAAGGCTACCGTTAATCATAGCGGTAACTACCGGGGCAACCCCGCCCAGTTGAGCATGGCCGAACGCATCTCGGACACCCGAGTCGGCTAAGAACTTACCGTCTGCGGTATGGGCGCCCTCAGAGACGACAATACTGCATTGACCTTTAGTTTTAACTGTGGCGTCTACTTTCGCCAGAAATGCCTGTTGATCAAAATCCACCTCTGGGAACAATATAATATCAGGGCCTAAACCTCGATGGTCAGCTGCTAGGCCTGATGCGGCCGCAATCCACCCTGCGTGACGACCCATGACTTCCATTACAAAGACCTTGGTCGACGATGAGCTCATTGAGGCTACGTCCATCGAGGCTTCAAGAATTGACACAGCGACATACTTAGCAACCGATGCGAAACCAGGTGAGCAGTCGGTAAATGGCAAGTCGTTATCAATGGTCTTTGGCACTCCTACGCAGGTGATTGGGTAGTTCATCGACTCAGATAATTGCGAAACTTTATACGCAGTGTCCTGGGAGTCGCCCCCTCCGTTATAGAAAAAGTAGCGAATATCATGTGCTTTGAACACGTCAATTAATCGTTGGTATTCTGCTTTATGCTGCTCTAACGACTTTAGTTTATAACGGCAGGAGCCGAAGGCGCCCGATGGAGTCATTTTTAGCGCTTCAATATCGGCGGCACTTTCTAGACTGGTATCGATCAAGTTTTCGTACAGTGCGCCCAAAATTCCATCCTCACCAGCGTACACTTTATTGATTTTTTCCGGATACTTGGCGGCGGCTTGAAGCAAGCCTGCTGCAGAGGCGTTAATAACCGGTGTAACGCCACCAGATTGTGCATAAAAAGCGTTGTATGCAGGCATAATTTTCCTCAATAAAAATAAGCTGCGACGGGCGAATTGCCGAAGCACCTGTAATAACCGTTTAACAATGATTTTAACGACCGTTGTCGCTAAGCTATTTCTACCGCGAGTATAGCGTAAGCAGTTTTGCTCACCCTACTTTTAGGTCAGTTGAGTGTATAATTGAGCTTACTTATTAACCAGTTATCAATTCAGTTACCAAATGACCAATAAAATTACCGTAATCGCCGTCGATGGCCAGCAACAAGACCTGGCGTTTAGCTCGGGCGATAGTTTGATGGAGATTTTGCGTGAAGCTGGCTACGACGAAATTATGGCTATGTGTGGCGGTTGCTGCTCTTGCGCTACCTGTCACGTGAAAATCGCTGATCAAGCGGCTCATCAGTTGCCGCCAATAGAAGAGGATGAAGAAATTTTACTATCGATGGCTGATGAATATGAGCTCAGTAACTCTCGTTTATCGTGCCAGATATCAATGGGTGAGGCGCAAAACGGTTTGACGGTTACTATCGTCAAGCCTGATTAGGTTCGGCTATGGACCCATTAACACAAGGCATTGTTGGCGTCGCGGCATCGCAATTAGTTTCCCGACGAGTGGAAAAAGTAGCCGCCGCTGTGATTGGTTTTTTATCGGGTATGGCCGCCGACTTAGATGTGTTGATTTCATCCTCGACTGACCCATTATTGTTTCTTGAGTTTCACCGCCACTTTACGCATGCATTAGTATTTATTCCAATCGGTGCATTGATTTGTACGATTTTTTTCAGAGTGATATTTATAAGTTGGTTTAAACGTAGTCAACTGAGCTTTCAGCGCACCTATTTATTTAGCTTTGTGGGCTATGCGACGCATGCCGTAATAGACGCCTGTACCACCTATGGTACGCAGCTATTTTGGCCATTCAGTGATATGCGAGTAGCTTGGAATAATGTCTCGGTGATCGACCCATTATTTACTCTACCACTGTTAATCATAACTGTGCTGGCGGTGTCTAAGCGCTCAACGGCGATGGCCATATTCGGCGCTGTGTATGCTTTTACTTACCTTGGGCTAGGCCTAGTACAAAACCATCGAGTCAGCGATGTTGCTGAACAACTGGCGTTGAGCCGGGGACATGCACCTAATAACTTAGGTGTTAAGCCGAGTTTCGCTAATATAATTGTTTGGAAGAGTGTTTATGAGCATCAAGGTCGATACTACATAGACGCCGTTAGAATGGTAGGTTCAGCTAAAGTGTATCCCGGCACGTCAGTAGAAAAACTAGAGATAGATAAGCACTTTACGTGGCTTGATGAGGGCTCACAACAGGCTGAAGATATCGAGCGCTTTCGTTGGTTTTCTAATCATCATCTTGGCTTAGATCCGCAAAACAGTAACCGTATTATTGATGTTCGCTACTCTCTGATTCCTAATCAGGTGACTGGGATGTGGGGCATAACCTTAAACCCCTCTACCCAGCAAGACGGACACGTTGAGTGGTCAACGAATAGACCGAAAGGGGCCGAGACGATGAATAAAACGGCTGAGCTTTTGGATATGATATTAGCGCGATAGCGGCAAGATAGCGGCGACAAAGGTTCTCACTGGTTGTTGCTATCGTTCATGCACACCTAATTAGATCTCCCTGCGCCTTGTACGGCCGCCGCCGCGACGACTTTTACCGATCGCACCACCCTCAACAGTCTGATCTCCTTTGAGTTGCGCTTGCGCTCCGGCGGTGACCGATCCTAGGATCGCTATTACGTCTTCTATTGCCGGTGTTGGGCCTTTAGTATGCTCATCAATTGCCGCTCTCATCGACGCTACATGGCTGGGAGTTGTGCCGCAGCATCCGCCAATAATTCTGGCTCCGGAGTCGATAGCAATCTTCGCGTAAGTTGCCATTAATTCGGGAGTACCACTGTAGCTGATTTTACCGCTCACCCACTCTGGAATGCCACAGTTGCCTTTGGCTACTAGCACTGGTGTTATGCCGTTTTCCTCGGCAGTCATGCTCATATTCATAATCGCGGCGATCACTTCGGCCGCGCCAACGCCGCAATTAGTACCGAACGCCATTAATGGCACCTTTAACTCTTTCTGCAGATTCACTAGGTCGGCAGCCGTCACCCCCATCATGGTGCGACCGTTAGTATCGATGCTTAAGGTTAGAATAATAGGCAAGCCGGCTACGCTAGCGCCTCGAATGGCGGCATGTGACTCTTCTATTGATGAAATAGTTTCAATCCACAGTACGTCTACCCCGCCTTCTTTTAGCGCCAAGGCTTGTTCCTCAAACGCGGCTTGTGCGAGCTCGACCGAGACGCTACCCGCTGGTTCGAGTATCTCCCCGGTTGGGCCCATTGAGCCGGCAATGACAATCTCACGCCCAGACTTTTCGACCTCGTCAGAGAGGATGCGAGCGGCGGCAATATTTAATTCAGCAACCCGGTCTTGGCCATGATGGAGCTTTAAGCGGTAAGCCGTACCACCAAAGGTGTTGGTGAGTACCACGTCTGAGCCGGCGTCTATAAAGCTTCGATAATGTTTGGCGACGCGATCGGGGTGATTGACGTTCCAAAATTCAGGCGAGTCGCCTGATTGTAAGCCCATGGCAAATAAATTAGTGCCAGTGGCTCCATCAAGTAGCAGAACGGCCTTTTTTTCGAGTAATTTGAATAATTTATTAGTCATGAGCGTATCGATTTTGTGCCAATAAAGAAACTGTAAGGAGTCTTCGAATGACGTTTATGCGGCCGAGGATACCTGCGTTCAAGAGAAACTCAATGCCTAAATCGACGTTAATTAGGTGACTAGCTGTAGAGCGTTATTTTTAATGTACAAGCGATCTCTAGAGGACTAGCATAGTGCGATCGTTGGTGTCAGAGTAGAGGCTTAAAAACGCCCTGGTGACGAGCTCGGTGAATAGTTCCCGCAGCGCAGATAATAGCGTGTTTAACTGATTATTTAAGAGAGCATTGATATGACTACCTCGAAGACCAAGGCCGACGTTATCCCTAGATTAATGCAAGCGGTACTTTTAACTGGCTATGGTGATTATGAAATGTTGTCGCTTCGCGATGATGTGAATGTGCCAACTCCAGCCAGCGACCAAGTGCTTATCAAAGTCGGTGGTGCGGGCATTAACAATACCGATATTAACACTCGGCTAGGCTGGTATTCCAAAAGTGTTAAAGACGAGACATCGAAAAGTACAGATGTGGCGGTCGAAACCGAAGACGGTCATGACGATGGCAACGGTTGGGGTGGAAGCAGTTTCGAGTTTCCTCGAATACAAGGTAGCGACTGCTGTGGGACTATCGTCGCCGTGGGGACCGACATTGATCCGTCCCGCCTTGGCGAGCGAGTGCTAGTCAGGACGATGATGTCTGAAGGTGACCCCGCCGATTTCACCTGTACTTGTACTGGCTCGGAACACGACGGTGCCTTCGCTGAATATATGGCGACGCGCTCTAGGCACGCTTTGAAAATAGAGTGTGATTGGACAGACGCCGAGTTGGCATCAATACCCTGTGCTTATTCTACCGCCGAAGGGCTATTGCATAGGGCCGGTGTCGCGGCTGAAACCGTGCTTATTACTGGCGCGTCAGGTGGGGTCGGGTCGGCGGCGATTCAATTGGTTAAGCGTCGTGGCGGCAAAGTTATCGCCGTTACTAGTGCGGCTAAATTCGATGATGTACTGGCACTCGGGGCAGATCAAGTTCTTGATCGCAGCGATGACTTAGTCGCTATTCTTGGAGAGAATAGTGTTGATGTGGCGATTGATTTGGTGGCCGGCCCGAAGTGGCCGAGCTTGCTTGAGGTTTTAAAGCGTGGTGGTCGCTATGCCACATCAGGCGCTATTGCAGGGCCGATGGTTGAGCTTGATATGCGTACTTTATACTTAAAGGATCTGAGTTTTTATGGTGCTACCTTTCAGCCTGATGAGGTGTTTGAGAACTTAGTTGGGTATATAGAGCGAGGGGAGATACGACCGGCATTGTCAAAAACATACCCATTGAGTGATATCGTTGCCGCTCAACAAGACTTCGTCAAGAAAAAACATACAGGTAAGTTAGTATTAATTCCAGGACACTAATTTAGGGTACTAATTCGAAGCTGCTAGCGGCCTACTAACGAATAGTGGCTAGACAGCCTGTGGCGGTAAAATAGCCGCTCTACATAACCGCTGCTTTACATAACTACCGCTTATGGTCGAAGCATATAAATGTGTGGTATGCCATCTTCTAGGTACATCTTTGAAATGGTTTCAAAGCCGAGGTCGTTATAAAATTTTTCTAAGTGCTGTTGCGCCCCGATTTTAATTGCTTGGCCCGGATACAGCGTCGCCATTTCGACTAAAGCGGTGTTCATTAAGGTTGGCCCGAGCCCCTGGCCGCGGGCGTTTGGCGATACCACAACCCGGCCGATAGAGGCTTGAGCGTAACTCACGCCTGGTTCAATTAGACGTGCGTATGCGATTAGCTCGCCGTTGTCATTGAGGCCACACAAATGCATGGCCACTAAGTCGCTAGCATCAAGGTCAGGGTAAGCGCATTGCTGTTCGACAACAAACACCGCTTGCCTGAGCATTAGTAGTTCGTATAGTTCGCGCGTATCAAGATTCTCAAAAGACTTGGTTTTCCAGCTAATGTTCATCAGTTCTAGGCCTCGTAACCAAAAGGGTCATCGATCGAATGAGATGGCAGGGTAAACCATTTTGGACCCGATTCGGTCATATAAAAATGGTCTTCGAGACGAATACCAAACTCACCCGGTATGCAAATCATTGGTTCATTACTGAAGCACATGCCAACCTCAAGCGGGGTGGTATCGCTTGATACGAGGTAAGGCCATTCGTGTATATCTAATCCAATCCCGTGACCGGTGCGATGTGGCAAGCCCGGCGTTGCATAGCCTGGGCCGTAGCCTTGATCCACTAAGTAGCCTCTCGCGGCATCGTCAACGGTACCGCAGGCATTGCCTAACTTAGCCGCCTCAAAGCCGGTTGCTTGGCTGGCTTTCTCTTGATTCCAAACTTGCCTCGCTCGTTCGCTTGGCTGACCGAAAACGTAGGTTCTGGTAATGTCCGAGTTGTAGCCTTGCAATTGACAACCCGTGTCGATTAACACCATGTCTCCGTCTTCTAAGTCTTTAGGATGGCTCACTCCATGCGGGTAGGCGGTGTCTTCGCCAAACAAAACAATACAGAAATATGAGCCTTTTAGCGCGCCGACGGCGACGTGGGCAGCATTGATGAATTGAGTAACTTCGTTTGTTGAGATGCCTTCTCGTAAGATTTTCGCGGCGCCTTTATGTACTTCAATAGTCATGTCTTTGGCGCGCTGCAGCAAGGCTAGTTCGGTACTCGATTTACACATGCGGCAGCCAGCCGTTATCGCTTTAGCCGTGACAAATTTAAGTTTGCTCTGTGCCTGAGATAATCCATCACTGATGAAGAATGAGCAGGACTCATCTAAACCAACGGTACCTGATTCGATGCCCATATCTCTAAGCACCTCGCCGAATAGATGGTAGGGGCTTTGATGCTCTTGCCAGCCATTGATCTTCCCGTCTAGTAGCTGATAGCCGTTGATCGTGGCAATTTCGAAATACGGGGCAATATACTGTAACTCACCCTTGGCCGAGAGTATTGCGCCTACCATGCGTTCGCTTGCGCCCCAACGTGTACCAGTAAAGTAGTACAGGTTAGTACCCGCGTTTAGATACACTGCATCAATTTCGTTGGCTTTCATCAAGGCGGTTGCCTTATTTATGCGTGCCTCAAATTCAGACCTTTCGATCGGCTCTACCGTCGCGGTCATATTACTTAATCGAGCCAGTTCCGTTTGTGCATCGCTGCCACCAACACCAATAGTCATGTCAATCACCCTGACAGGCTTATCGCCTGACGTATCTTTTAACTCGCGCTAAGCACGAATAAACGTTATAAAGCTTGCTCCAAAACTCACCTCGCTTAGGAACACCTCTCGTGGCCATTAAACCAACGATTTATAAACTGAGGATTGCACTCTCTGACCTCGAACGCAACTACTATGACACGCTGAACTTAACCGTTGCGTTGCACCCCTCGGAGACAGCCGAGCGAATGATGGCTCGAGTGATGGCCTATTGTATTAATGCACAAGAAGGGCTGAGCTTTGCCAAAGGTTTAAGTGATGTTGCCGAGCCGGATATTTGGGCGCGTACTATGGACGATCAAACTACTCTCTGGATTGACGTCGGTGAACCAGCTCACGATCGTATAAAAAAGGCATCGCGACAGGCAACGCAGGTTCGAGTGTATAGCTTTAATTCCAAGTCAGACGTCTGGTGGGATCAAGGTAAGTCAAAGTTTGGCATGTTGAAAGCTGAGATATTTCGCTTTAACCATAGTGATATAAGCGCTATGGCTGCGTTATTGTCCCGCACCATGGACTTGTCTGTGACGATTACAGGGCAATCGGCCTATGTTGCTGGCGACAATGGCGAAGTTGAAGTAAATTGGGAAATATTACAGTCTCAGAGCTGAATATGAAAAATTCTTATTTTTCACGCCGGACCTGCTGCCTAGATCTACTATAACGATCGTTGCAGGGACGCAACTTATAAGAGCCGTGCAGGCGGTGTTCCGCGGGAGCTATTGCGGACTGTATTACGACATATCGGAGACTATTCAGTGTTTTTCTGGTGCAGTGGTTATATTTAGTGCCGATCGTAAAAATAGTTCAATTAAGTTGAATCCAAATCGGTTTCAATTGCATCTAAATGCTTATGAACGGGACTAAAGCGTTTTATTTAGCGTTTTCGCCTTTATTTAACAGTCAGTTGTCATCTGAGTTTATGGTTTTCTAAACTTACTCGACGCTCGAATTGTGCTAAAACCAATTGAGAATGGATTATGGAACTTGCAAGATTTAGACCTTTTATTATGGGCGTCGGTATCCTGCTGTGCGCTGTCTTAGTGGTATTTGCGTTGAAGGCCTTAAAGCCTGAGACTGAGAAAGAGGAAACGACTCAGCCGCCATTGGTGGTGCGCACGGTTGCAGCCTCACACAAAGAGCAAGTGGTATTTTCAACCTTTCAAGGTGAAGTGCGAGCCAAGACAGACATCGAATTGGTAACTCAGGTTACTGGTAAGGTAACGTCAGTATCTGACAAATTCATCGAAGGTGGTGAATTTAAGGCTGGCGAGACTCTACTGCAAATCGACGATGCCGATTATTTAGTCGCGCTAAAATCGGCTCAAGCCTCGGTCGCTTCGGCCCAGGTTGATATTGATATAGAGCGTGCAACGGCGGCTACTAATGCAAAAGAATGGCGGGAACTAAAAGGCAAGCCAATCGAAGAGGCGAACCCTTTGCGGCTCAACAAACCTCAGATCGATAGAGCAAACGCCCGCCTAGAAGCGGCTAAAGCCGAATTGGCCGCGGCAATGTTAAACTATAATCGTACCAAAATCAGCGCGCCGTTTGACGGTCGCATTATGTCCAAGTCCGCTGATCTCGGGCAGTTTGTCGCTCGCGGGTCGAGTGTTGGCCGGGTGTTCGCTACCAATACCATGGAAATTCGTATTTCGATGACCGACATACAAATTAGTGAGCTAGGTCTGACCCTTGGTTATTCAGCTCGATCTGCCGGTACTGACGGCTTGCCTGCTGCGGTAACGATGATGTTTGGAACCGAGCAGCGATCATGGAAAGGTTTTGTTAAAAGTGTTGACGCCAGTGTCGACAGCGCGACCCGATTGTTATTCGCCACGGTTGCGGTCGATAAGCCGTTTGAACAGCGAGGCGAGCAGTCTTTACCGTTGGTTCCAGGTTTGTTTGTTGATGTGCAATTATCGTCACCGAATAAGCTCTCTGGCTTACAGATTCCAAGAACTGCGTTGCGCAACGGTAATCAAGTTTACGTTTACATAGCTGATCAATTACAGCTTAGAAACGTCAAGACTGTTTATACCTCGCGTGAGATGGTTATTCTTTCGGAAGATTCGAACTCTCAACTAGTCTTGGGCGATAGCGTTATTACCTCTCCTGTGCCGGGCGCCTATGAGGGTATGCCAATTAAATTAACGGACGAAGCGATTGCCGCTAAGGTTAAAGCTGATGAGACTCAAGCTCTGGAAATTGACGTCGAAGAACAGTCCGCTTGGGAAGATGGGATCTCACCTGACGCAAGTAGTGGTGGCGTAAATGAGGCCGGCGAAGCCGCTGCAGAGCAAGGCTAAGGCCTTTAGTAAAGCCCAGACAAGTAACACTTAAGCCCTAACAATGGGCGCGCAAGAATAAGCACGAAAGAACAGGAGCTAGACATGAAAGGCATGATCAGATGGTGGGCCGATAATCACGTAGCCGCTAATCTATTAATGATCGCGATTTTAATCGCCGGCATCATTGGTTTTTTTAAACTTGAGAAAGAAATTCTCCCAACCATTGCGTTCCCCGGAATGCAGGTTATTGTTACCTGGCCTGGCGCCAGCCCTAAAGATGTCGAGCAGCAAGTTGTTTCTCGAATCGAAGAGTCACTGAAAGATTTGGAGAGCCTAGACTGGGTTCGTTCTGAGTCGGGCGAGGGCTGGGGTGGGGTGTTCATCAAGGCCGAAAGCAGTTCTAATTTCGCGTCGGTAATGGATGATGTTACCGCTCGTGTTCAAGGTATTTCTAGCTTGCCACCGGGTATTGAACAGCCTCGGATTAGTCAATGGGTAATACGTAATGAAATGATGCGTGTCGCGGTACATGGCGACGCTGATGAAAAGACACTGAAGCGCTTAGCCGAAAAACTACGTCGCGAAGTGGCTCAACTTAAGGGTGTTTCTATTGTCGAGATTTTTGGTACTCGTGACGAAGAAATTTCAATTGAAGTAAGCGAAAGCGCTTTACGTCGTTACCGAATTTCGTTTGATGAAATAACACGGGCGATTCGTGGCGCGTCGATAAATCTCTCGGCCGGCAATGTACAAACGTCTGGTGGTGCTTATACCTTGCGAACCGACAATTTAGCCGATACTGAGGTCGACTTCGCTAGTATTGTCGTGCGCCAGCTTCCTGAGGGCGGTGTGATCAAGGTTGGTGACTTGTCTACCGTAATAGATGGTTTTGAAGAAGACGAGATTTTGGCCACACTGAATGGTGAGCCGGCAGTGCTGATCCAGGTTATGTCGAGTGAAGTGATGGACGTCGTGCTGATGTCAAAATCAGTTAATGAATGGCTTGATAAGCGTAAAGATAGTGTCCCTGAAGGCATCAGTTTGACCCTATGGACAGACGCTGCTGATGAGTTTGAATCGCGTATGTCGAGTATCGGTTCGGCCGCATTGTCAGGCCTGATTCTGGTTTTTATCGTATTGTTCTTAACCTTGCGACCCATTGTTGCCTTTTGGGTATCTGCTGGTATTGCAACGGCTTACGCCGGCACCTTTGTATTTATGCCGATGTTAGGTATTTCCTTAAACATGCTGTCAACGTTCGCGTTTTTGCTAGTATTAGGCATCGTTGTCGATGATGCGATTATTATTGGCGAACGAATACATACCGAAGTCGAAAATGGTAATACCGGGCTAGATGGCGCTGCGGGCGGAGCCTATCGAGTCTCCAAGCCGGTGATATTCGGAGTGTTAACGACGATTATCGCATTCATGCCGTGGTTGTTTATCAGCGGTACTATTTCTGAATTTACCCGTCAAATTAGCTGGGTGGTGATTTTGGCCTTAGGCTTTTCGTTAATCGAATCTTTGTTTATTTTACCCGCCCACTTAGCCAATATTAAACCGGTTAACCCAACTAGCAAAATTGCTCGTATGCAGAATCGAATTTCTGAGAGTATTGTTTGGTTTGGCGATGTTAAATACGGTGCCTATTTAGAAAAGGTATTAAAGGCGCCGGGTATGACCTTCGTGGTCTTCGCCGCCTTCTTTATTGTCGTTTCATTCGGAATTATGGGAGGTGACTATGTCCGAAAATCATTCAACCCTGAAGTTGAAGCTTCTCAGGTTAATGTTGACATCCAACTTCGTGAAGGCACCACATACGCGCGAGCACTTGAAATTTTAGGCCAGCTACAGCGCGCTCAAGAGGCCCTGATCGCAGATGTTGAAGCGAATGCTGAAGAAGGTGAAAGCAGCGCGGTAATCGAGAACTGGTATACTCGCTCACGCAAGGATAGTGTGATGGCTATCATGCGCTTAGCGCCGGCTGAAACTCGCGCTCTGACGGCGAAAGAAGTTGGCATCGATTTACGTGAACGTATCGGCGCAATTCCTGAGGCTAAAAGCGTATCGGTTGGCTATAACATGGACAGCAACGATGCCGATATGGACATATCTGTACGTCATCCGAACCTCGACCAATTACAGCTGGCGGTTGATGAAATCACTGAGAAGCTACGAGAATATAGCTCCTTATACGATATATCTAATAATCTCGATAGCGCTAGCGAAGAGCTACGCTTTGACTTAAAACCGGGCGCGGAACAACTCGGGATTACCCTGGTGCAAGTGATGCAACAGGTGCGTCAGGCATACTTCGGTGATGAGGTTCAGCGTTTGCCGCGTGCCTCACAAGATGTCAAAGTGATGGTGCGCTACCCATTAGAAAGCCGTAATTCGCTCGAGAGCTTGAAGAACTTTCGAGTACGAACAGCGGACGGCCGAGCGGTTCCTCTTACCTCTTTGGTTGATATTTCATATGGCCCAGGTTTGAAGGAAATTCGCCATTGGGACGGTTTAAGAGCCGGCCGAGTGCAAGCCTATTTGAAAGAACCCGTGTTGGACGAAGTGATGAAAGATCTAGATGAAAATTTCTTTCCGAAACTCGAAGAAAAATACCCTGGTTTGACTCGTGCTGCGGTCGGTGAGCAAGTCGAGGAAGCCGAATTTGGTGTCGAAATAGTCGGCCTGTTATTGATCGCCTTTGGCGCAATTTACTTTCTATTGGCGATGGCGTTCAAGAGCTATTTCCAACCGTTAGTTATCTTAATGGCACTACCATTCGCTTTTGTTGGTGCGGTTATTGGCCACCTCTTATTTGATGTGTCGTTCTCATTGTTTAGTTACTTCGGCGTTATTGCCGCTTGTGGTGTGGTGATTAATGACAATCTGGTTTTGGTTGATTCTTATAAGATTAACCTAAGCCGGGGCTTAAGCGTCGCCGATTCAATTCTCAAAGCTGGGCGCTCGCGCTTTCGCCCGATATTGATTACCTCAATTACCACTTTTGTTGGTTTGGTGCCTTTGATGCTTGAGCAGTCTAGCCAGTCGGCGTTTTTGAAACCGACGGTTATCTCTCTGGCCTTCGGTTTGGTAGTCGCATTCTTTGTAACCTTATTTTTGGTCCCCGCATTATTGGTATTGGGCGACAAAATATGGAACGGAATACGTGGTGTCGGAAGCTCAATTCGTTTGCGTACGAGCTATGAAAAAGCTAAATTTGACTCCTAAGCAAATAAATTCACAGTAATCAAATTTAGGCACACTAATGAGCAAGCAAACCATCGACTTTGACGCCCGTGACAACAGCACCGGCGTCGACCCACTATTTATTCATCGTTGGTCACCTAGAGCGTTTGAGAAAACGACTATCGACGATTCAACCATGCAGCGAATTATGGAGGCGGCTCGTTGGTCGCCATCATGCTTTAATGCTCAGCCTTGGCGTTTTTATACTTCGACTGAGAATACTTTCGATGACTTCCTGAATCTATTGGTTGAGGGTAATCAAGGTTGGGCCAAAAACAATGCGGTAATTGGATTTTTGGTTGCCGAAAAGAACTTTGAACATAACGACAAGCCAAATGACTATGCCGCCTTGGATAGTGGTGCGGCATGGATGTCGATGACATTGCAAGCTCGTATCGAAGGTCTATACACTCATGGTATGGGTGGCATAAAGGCCGCTGAAGCCGCTGATTATCTAAACATCGACAGCGTAAAAGCCGACGTATTAATGGGCTTTACCATCGGCAAGCTGGCCGACTTAAGCCAACTCGATGATGAGCAACGTAAAAACGAAACGCCAAATTCTCGCAAACACCTAAGCGAAGTTTGGCATTCAGTTTAAGCCAATTTTTATAATAGACGGTTAGTCGAGTACTGACCTGACTGAGGCTTCGAAGATGTCGACGATTTGGTCGACTTCTTCTTTGGTGGTGACTAACGGCGGCGAAAAGGCGACCGAATCGACCGATGGAAGTGGTCGAGCGATGAGACCGTTTTCGTAACATTTGGCAGTGATCTTGCCGGCTGTTTTTAAATTCGAATCTAGAAATATTTTATTTTCCGCATCTTGCATTAATTGCACCGCGGCGATCATACCTTGGCCACGCACTTGACCGACAAAGTTGTCGTTAGCGAATCGTTGATTTAATAATTGATGAAAATAGGCACCCACATCGGCAGCCTTATCGACCAAGTTTTCGTTTTCTATAATGTCTAAATTGGCCATTGCCACAGCCGCACCGATTGGGTGGCCAGCATACGTGTAGCCATGAGCAAAGCCGCCGTGCTTAGCCGAGCCTTGCTTAATCACATCCCAAATTTCCTCGGTAATAAAAGACGCTGAAAACGGGAAGTAGCCGCTGGTTAGGGCTTTAGCGGTGGTCATCATGTCTGGCTTAATGTCATAGACATCACTGCCAAACCAAGCTCCTAAGCGACCGAAAGCGCATACTACTTCGTCGGCGATAAAGAGTATGTCGTATTTCTTAGTGATTTTTTGAATCTCCGCGAAGTAACCTTCTGGCGGCGTAATGACACCGCCGGCCCCCATCACTGGCTCAGCGATGAAGGCACCGACTGTCTCGGGCCCATGCTCTAGGATCATGTCTTCAAGTTGCTTGGCGCGGCGTTTAGAAAAATTCAGTTCGCTTTCGCCGTCTAAGCCGTAGCGAAAATAGTCTGGTGATTCAGTGTGCAGCACTCCTTCAATAGGTAGATTGAAGTCCTTGTGAAACGACGGCAGGCCAGTCAAGCTAGCGGTTGCAATTGAGGTGCCATGATAAGCCTGCCATCGAGAAATTATTTTTCGTTTTTCTGGCTTACCAATAAGGTTGTGGTAGTACCAAACAATTTTCATTAAGCTATCGTTGCCGTCCGAACCACCGCTAGCGAAAAATACTTTTGACATGTTGTTAGGCGCTAAGCTTAGTAAACGCTCGGCCAGTTCTATCTGAGGTACGTTCGACATGCCGGTGAACGTATGGTAATAGCTGAGATTGGTGGCTGCAGAATGCATCGCATCGGCCAGTTCGGGCCGACCATAGCCAACGTTGACGCACCACAGTCCAGCGACCGCGTCGATCAACCTATTGCCGTCAGTATCTTCTAAGTAGATGCCTTTACCATGTTGTATGATTTTCGAACCTGTTTTGGCGAATTCATTAGCATTAGTCGAAGGGTGTAAGATGGTATTAGCATCAATCTTTTTTAGGTCTTTTTGGTGCAATGACATAAATGGTCGCGGGTTAAATTAAGTGATTGTATATGACAAAGTTAGCATAGAGATGCGCAAAGCTAAGCACTCAATTGGAATTCGATATATGATTCTAATGTGCCTAAAGCGACAAATTAATCTGCGGAAGGGCTAAACAGATATCACAGATAATTGGGGACATGGCATGGCCAACGTCAGTAAAATTAACAAAATTGACTTAAAGATACTTTCAATTCTTCAAATCAATGCGCGTATTACCAACCAACAATTGGCGGAGCAGGTTCACCTCTCGGCCAGTGCTTGCCTGAGCCGTGTTAAGCGTTTGGAAGCCGATGGTGTGCTCAAGAGATACGTTACAGAAATTGACCTAGACCGTTTAGCACCGCACGTTGAAGCCTTTACAGAAGTCACTCTAGAAAACCATTCACCGGATGACTTTAAACGTTTTAATGCGGCAATCGCCAGCGTTGCAGAGGTGACTGACAGTTATAAGATCAGCGGTGCCTATGACTATCTATTAAAATTCGTTTGTACCGATGTGAAGAGTTACAACCGCGTTAGCGAGAATCTAATTATCAACGGAGTAGGCATCGCAAAAATGAATACCTTAATCATTTTAGAACGAACTAAACCATTTTCAGGTTTCCCCTTAGATATATTGATAGACATATAGGGTTATATAAAAAATTGGCTGCACTGATAATCACGCTGAGGTTCACGTCAAGTTGATCACTTGCGGGTTGATGGGTTAAGGGTAGTCGCTGCACATTCGACGGCAAAGCCAATCGTGCACCGCATAATCGCGTCACTCAGCTTCGATCTTCAACGCCTAATTTGGCTCTGGCTATGAAAAAATACCTCTAACTGGAGGATTTACATGATCTTAGTAAGAACTGCGCGCGAATCTGATATTGACGGCGTGCTCGAATTAGCCAAACAAGCTTACCCCGGAATGACCACTCTGCCACCAGAACGTGATGTTCTTGAGGCAAAGTTACGCAATTCAGTTAGCAGCATAGAAAAGACTTTAAAAGACCCTAAACAAGAAACCTATTTTCTTGTTATGGAGGACTCCGATTCGAAGGCAATCGTCGGCACTGCTGCGATTATCTCGAGTCTCGGCGCCAAGGAAGAGTTTTACTCTTACAAGCTTAACAAGGTAACACAAAGTTGCCGCGAGCTCGATAAGCGTGTCACTTTTGAAACACTGAATTTGTCCAACCACTTTGAAGGGTTTGCTGAAGTGGCTACCTTGTATCTGCATGAAGATTATCGTCGAAATGGCAACGGTAAGTTGCTGGCAAGAAGCCGCTATTTATTTATGGCACAGTTTCGTGAGCGTTTTCCAAACAGCGTAATGGCTGATCTTCGCGGTTATTTTGACGACCATGGTCGCTCACCCTTTTGGGACGCGGTTGGCCGTCACTTCTTTGGTATGAGCTTCGCCGATGCGGACCTTTATGGGGGCATTCACGGTAATCAGTTTATCTCCGATTTAATGCCTAAGCATCCTTTGTATGTGAATATGCTTCCACAAGAAGCGCAAGATGTGATTGGTCAACCGAATGTTAAAGGCAAGCCAGCGCTAGAAATGCTAAAGAAAGAAGGCTTTCGATGGAATGGCCATGTTGACATTTTTGATGCGGCACCAAGTGTTGATACCAAGATCGACGATATTGTTTCGGTCAAGAATAGTCATCAGGCTGAAGTTATCGGCATTTCTGAGTTTGAACATGATGATCGCGCGATGATCGCCACTAGCGATGTAGGCGATTTCAAGAGCTTGATAAGTACTGTCTCAGTAGAGATGGGCGGCGTAAAAATGCCTAGAGCGACGATGAAAGCACTGAACCTCGAGCTTGGCGACACCGTTCGTTATTTAATCGGTTAGAACATGACAAAGCAAAACAACTCAGACCCAAACTTATTTAGCCAAAACGGCTATGAAGTAAACTTTGATGGTCTTATTGGCCCTACTCATAATTACGGCGGTTTGTCTCATGGCAACGTAGCTTCTAAGAGTAATGCTTTGAAGGTTTCGCAGCCGCGAAAAGCCGCCCTTCAAGGTCTGGAGAAAATGCAGACCAACCGCAGCTTAGGCCTAGAGCAAGGAATACTCTTGCCGCAACAAAGGCCTCATATGCCGACGCTTAGAAAGCTCGGTTTTAGTGGAAGCGACAAACATATTATTCAACAGGTTTCGAACACCGCACCCGAGTTGCTAGCAAGTTGCTACTCCGCTTCTTCAATGTGGACCGCTAATGCCTGCACGGTATCACCAAGTTCCGATTCGGCTGATGGTAAAATGCATTTTACTCCAGCAAACCTATCGAGCATGTTTCATCGTTCAATCGAGCATCAGTTTACTGGCAAGTTACTGCGCTCAATTTTTAATAGCGAGACGCATTTCACACATCACCAGGCGTTACCAATGGGTAGCCATTTCGGAGATGAAGGTGCAGCAAATCACAATCGTTTTGCGAGTCGTTATGTCGATAAAGGCTTGCAGCTATTTGTTTTTGGACGATATGCCTTTAGGTCGAATCAAGTCGCTACCTCAAAGTTCCCTAGTCGTCAGACTTACGAGGCATCTTTGGCGATAAGTCGCCTGCATCATTTGGATGATAGCCAAGTTGTATTTGCCCAGCAAAACCCCAAGATTATCGATGCCGGTGCGTTCCATAACGATGTTGTAAGTGTCTCTAATCTAAATACGTTTTTCATGCATGAAGAGGCGTTTGTTGACAAGGTCGCTATGCAAGATGAGCTGCGACGTAAATTTGAGCGGCTACAGCCCGATAATCCAGAGTTACACTTTGTTGAAGTACCGACTGATATGGTATCGCTTGAGTCAGCCGTTAAGTCGTACTTGTTTAACTCACAGCTGCTGCAACTGCCAAACCAAGACGGTATGACTCTTGTGCTTCCAGAAGAGGCTCGGGAAAATGCCGAAGTATTTGCCTATCTAGAGTGGCTTAATAGTCAATCAACGCCGATTAACGACATCAAGTTTGTCGACGTAAGGCAAAGTATGCAAAACGGTGGTGGTCCAGCATGTTTGCGCTTGCGTGTTGCGCTGACAGACCAAGAGCTAGCCGCTACCAATTCAAATTTTATTTTGAATGACGATCGAGTTACCAAGTTGAACGCTTGGGTCGAGCGAAATTATCGAGATGAGATCACCCCTGATGACTTAGCCGATCCAGCCTTGGCCGAAGAAAGCTTTGTGGCGCTCGATGAATTGACGCAACTGTTTGAACTGGGTTCGTTCTACGAATTTCAACAATGAGTTTTTTAAAATCAACATTGGCTAACCCGATAAGCGCGGTGCCTTACTCTTTAGTGCTCGACAGCGGTGTTCGGCTAGCGTTGCTTGATACTGGGATTCTGTGCGTTTCACCAGTAAAAAAAGGCGACTACCGAATTGTGATTTCTTGCGGCATTCACGGTAATGAAACGGCGCCAATTGAAATGGTAGAGCAACTTTTTGGCGAAATTAGTAGCGGCCGTTTATCCGTGTCTCACGAGTTATTATTGGTTATAGGCAACCCTCCCGCGGCAAATCAAGCTAAGCGTTTTATTGACGAAAACCTTAACCGACTGTTTTCTGGTAAGCATGAAGCTTCGGCAAATCAAGAATCTACGCGTGCCAAGTTGATTGAAGGTATTGTCGACCAGTTCTATCGCCAAGGCGATGAACCGCGCTTGCACTACGACTTACATACCGCCATCCGCGGTTCCGAGTTAGAGAAATTCGCCGTTTATCCGTACATTCATAATCGAGCTTGGTCAAAAGCGCAGATAGCCTTTTTAGAGCGTTGTGGTGTCGATGCAATCTTGCTCTCGAACAAACCTGCAGGTACTTTTTCTTACTTTACTAGTCATCATTACGATGCTGATTCATTTACCGTTGAGCTTGGTAAGGTGCGTAAATTTGGCGATAACGACATGCGTAATTTTGATGCTGCGCTGCAAGGGCTTAGCGGATTAATATCGGGTAAAGAACACTTTTTGAGTGAGCCAAAAAACATTCAGGTGTTTTCGGTTGTCGAAGAAGTGATTAAGCGCAGTGAGGCGTTTAAATTGCACTTTGCCGACGATGCTAAGAACTTTACAGTGTTCCCGAAAGGCAGCCTTTTAGCCTCAGATCAAGGCTACGAATATCGCACCAAGCAAGATGGTGAACGTTTTGTTTTTCCGATCACCAATGTGCCAATCGGTCAGCGTGCGATGCTAGTAGTTGCACCGACCATTTTGTAAACAATTAATTTCTACGAATTATTATGACTGTAAAAACAAAAGTATCGATTATTGGCGGTTCAGGCTTTCTGTCCGCTGAATTATTTAGAAACCTATTAGTGCGTGACGACGTGGAGTTGTTGCGGGTCTCGAGTAAAGATCATATTGGCCAAAATATTGGCCAGGTACATCGAAGTTTTTATGGGATGAGTGACCTTATTCTTGAAGATATTCCGCCTAAAGAATGCGTTGAAGGCGCCGACATCGCGATCTTAGCGATGCCGCATATCATCACCGCCAAGGTGGCAATGGAACTGTTTGACACAGACGTGCGAATCATTGATTTATCTGGAGACTTTCGCTTAAAGAAGCTTGAAGACTACACTCGTGTATACGCCCCAGAGCACCCATGTCCAGAGCGATTGGGTAGCTTCGTCTACGGTATGCCTGAGTTATATGCCGATCAAATTAGAACCGCCCAATACGTTGCCAACCCAGGTTGTTTCGCGACCTGTATTGCCGCCTCCTTGCTGCCACTTGCGAATACCGGTCAGCTCAGCGACAAGACGGTGCGCTTAGTCGCATTAACCGGCTCCAGCGGCTCTGGTGTGCACCCTCAGGCGGGCAACCATCACACCATTCGCAGTAACAATCTTAAGGCTTATAAGGTTTATAACCACCAGCATGAGCCAGAAATTATTCAAACACTCAGTGCTGCAGGCGCTAACAATGTCGCATTAGACTTTGTACCGGTATCGGCGCCCTTAAGTCGAGGCATGATGTCGATAGCGCAAGTCGATGCCCCGGATGCTGTGAGTGAGGATGAACTAAGAGCGCAATATCAAGCTTACTTTGCCGATTTCCCCATGATCAGTGTTTTACCGGCGGGTATGACACCTGAAGTTGTGTCGGTAAAGAATACGCTGCGAATTGAGATTGGCTTAGATATCAAAACCGACCCAGTTTCAGGCCGGCGTACTCTATGCGCTATTGCTGCGCTTGATAACCTAATAAAAGGGGGTGCCGGTCAAGCGATCCAGAATTTTAATTTAATGACAGGGCATGAAAACGCCTATCAATTACAACAACCTGGCATGTGGCCTTAACCGAGCAATAGGGAATTAATGGCTATGAATAAACCTGTCGCGGTTATAAAAGTTGGTGGCGATATGCTTCTTAATCAGGCTGATCGAGACGGTTTTGCATCGAACTTAAAAGACCTTACTAATGCTGGTTGGAATTGTGTGGTGTTACATGGCGGCGGCCCGCAGCTTAATACCTTGCAACAATTGTACGGCCTAGTGCCGACTAAAATTGATGGCAGGCGAGTGACCCGTGAGGCCGATTTACTGGTCGTTAAGCAAGCTCTGTGTGGCGAAGTTAACGTAGACTTAGTCGCATCTTTAGTGGCGGCCAATGTTAACGCTTTCGGTTGCCACGGAGCCTCTGGTTTATTGGTTCAGGCGAGTAAACGGCCACCGATGGCATTCGCCGACCATGGGGTGGTGGATATGGGTGAGGTCGGTGACATAAATCAGATTAATGTGGCTTTGCTTCGAGGCTTACTGGCGTTAGACCTAGTGCCAGTGATCGCCTCACTGGGGGTTGATGAACATGGGCGAATTTTTAATATTAATGCCGACACCACAGTCTCGGCGATAGCGCGCGCACTTAACGCTGATGTTTTGATATTGTCGACCATGGTTGGCGGTATTTTTAAGGATATCAACGATAAACAGAGTCGTATTTCCGAACTCACCCCAAACACCGCCGCCGAGCTAATTTCAAAGCGAGTAATTACCGACGGAATGATTCCAAAAGTGCAGGAGGCTTTGGCTTTATTGGAGCACGGAGTGGGCTCTATTGTGATTGCTAATGCGGCCGTAAAAGGCGGGTTTTTGGCCATTTCAAAGGGTGATAACTCGATAGGCACACGACTGATTCGAGACATATAGAGTGGCTTAATCGATTCTAAATGCCTATTTGTGTTTGCTGATTAATGAAAAATGCATGAATTCTAGGCCCTAATGTCTATTTCGCTCGGTTAATAGAATGTCATTTCTAATTAACGCTAAAGATCTTTAATTTCTGCCTAGTTTTTCACACTTGCGGTAGTACACTCTTGTCCTAATAATTAATTAAACCATTTTTTGGAGAGACACGATGGACAACAATTTTTCATCGGCGGACCTCGAATTTCGCGAAGAAGTTCGAGCGTTTTTTAAAAGCGCCTACACGCCCGAGTTGCAAGCAAAAGTCGAATCTGGTGTAGATCACAAAAGCGTCGCGATTGAGTGGCAGAACAAATTAAATGCACAAGGTTGGGTCGCCGTAGACTGGCCAGTTGAAGTCGGTGGCACAGGATGGACTCCGCTGCAGAAATTCATCTTCGAGACTGAGCGCTGCGAAGCAGGTGCTCCCGATGTTGTACCGTTTGGTATCAAAATGGTTGCTCCGGTAATTTTTACCTTTGGTAACGATGAGCAAAAGAAACGTTTCTTGCCTCGTATCCTTAAAAGCGAAGACTGGTGGTGTCAAGGTTATTCTGAGCCCGGTGCTGGGTCAGATCTTGCCGCGTTGCAGACTAAAGCGGTAAAAGATGGCGATGATTATCTTGTTACTGGCGCTAAAATATGGACCACGTATGCGCAAAGTGCTGATTGGATCTTTTGTCTGGTTCGTACCGGCACGTTTGAAAAACGTCAGCAGGGTATAAGCTTTCTATTAATAGACATGAAGACTGAGGGTATTCAGGTTAACCCAATTCACTCTATTGATAATCATCATTCTTTGAACGAAGTGGTTTTTGATAACGTTCGTGTTCCTCAAGAAAACCTAATTGGCGTAGAAAACCAAGGTTGGACTTATGCTAAAGCCTTGCTCGCCCATGAGCGTACCGGCATTGCTGGCGTAGCTGACTGTCGTCGTTGGTTGCGAGAAATTACTGAGCTTGCGCAAAATCAAAGCAATTACAAAGGAATGTTAATTGAAGACCCTCAATTTCAAACTCGCTTGTCTAACGTCGAAATTGAATTATTGGCGCTGGAGTACCTAGAGCTTCGTGTGTTAGCTAAGTTGTCGTCTGGCGAGACGCCTGGCGCTGAATCGTCGCTATTGAAAATCAAAGGCACCGAAATACAGCAATCGTTACAAGAGCTTCGCATGCAGACTATCGGTGCTTATTCTGGCTCATTACACTTAGATGATTTCGAAAGTGATCTGCATCGTCGTGGCTCAAATTCACGCCGCGCTTACATGTATGGCCGAGCAGCAACCATCTATGGTGGTTCAAACGAAGTGCAGCGTAACGTTATTGCTAAAGCCGTTTTAGGCTTATAGTCGGGGACTGAAAAATGAATTTTGAATATAGTGAAGAGCAAAACTTGCTCAAAGAAAGCATCGCCCGTTGGGCACAAGACAACTACAGCTTTGATCAACGTCGAGTAGGTGCTGATTCTGAGAATGGTTTTAGTAGTGATCATTACAATACTTTTGCTGAGCTAGGTTGGCTGTCTGTGCCGTTCAGCGAAGCAAACGGTGGCTATGGCGGCAGTGTGGTTGATATTGCGGCGGTTATGGAAGAGTTTGGCAAGGCCCTAGTGGTTGAGCCAGTTTTTCCGACCTTAATTTTGTTTGGCGGTTTATTGGAACGCAGCACTGACGACGCGGTAAAAGCTGAGTTGATTCCTCAAGTGATTGACGGCAGCCTAATGGGCTCAGTTGCAATGTATGAGCCTCAAGCCCGTTTTGACGCGAGTAATATTGCCACTACCGCGACCGAATCAGGTGGTACTTATGCCCTGAGTGGCCATAAATCAGTAGTGCTTGGTGGCGCACATGCGCAAAAAATAATTGTGGTTGCGCGCACCAGTGGCGCGCAGACTGATGAAGACGGCTTAAGTTTGTTCTTAGTCGATGCTGATGCAAGCGGTGTTGCGGTAAACCCCTATCCGTTAATGGATGGTCAACACGTGGCTGATATGCATTTTGATGGAGCTTCGGCGCAACTGATTAGCGATCTAGGTAACGCCAGTGTGGCGATTAATGAAGTGCTTACAATTGCTCATGTGGCGCTAGCCGCTGAGGCTGTTGGCTTGATGGAAGTGCTCAATCGTACGACCGTTGAATACACCAAAACACGTAAGCAATTCGGCGTTACCATTAGCTCATTTCAAGCACTGCAACATCGAATGGTTGATACGTTCATGTCTTTCGAGCAGGCTAAATCATTGTTGATTGGTACCTTGGTTGAGTTGACTGACGAAACAACGTCGGCCAAGCGCGCCAGCAAAATGGTTAATGCATTACGTACCTTGGTTGCCAAAAACGGTAAGCATATTGGCGATGAAGCTATTCAACTTCATGGCGGCATGGGCATCACTGACGAAATGAGTGTTGGTCACTACCACAAGCGTATGATGATGATAAATTTGATGTTTGGTAATGGTGATTTCTTCCAAAACCAGTTTAATCAAGTCGCGTACGCGAGTTAGTAGTGATGAAGTCTATCGACGATATAAAGACCGTGATGGTTGCGGGCGCAGGCACATTGGGCATGCGCATCGCACTTCGTTGTGCGCTTGATGGTTTTAAGGTCAAAATGTTCGATATCAGCGACCAGCAACTGAACGTCGCTCAAGCGATGCAAGCTAAGCTGACTCGTAGTTTTTTGAAGAATGGAAAAATCACTCAACAGCAAGCTGATCTCGTTGCTGCCAATTTGGTGGTCACGAGTGATATCGATGACGCCGTTAAAGGCGTCGATTTGATTAGTGAATCGGTGGTCGAAAATATAGATTCGAAGAAAGCATTCTATGCTGACCTAACACCTAGGTTGCAAAAGGGCGTAATAGTAACAACGAATACCTCTTATCTATTGCCGTCAGCGTTGTTAGGGTCTATTCAACAGCCAGAGCTATTTTGTGCACTGCATTTTCATGATGTATTCAATCAAGTCGTAGTTGATGTGATGCCTCACCCTGGTACAGATCAAGCGGTTATCGATTTACTGATGGAATTCGGCAAGCGTATCAACCAGATACCCGTGTTTGTGCAGAAAGAAAATTCTGGCTACATGTTTAATGCGATGCTGATGTCGATACTTGGAGAAGCGTCTGATTTGTTTGCTAATGCGGTTGGCAGTTTTCAAGATATAGATCGATCATTCATGGGTAATTTCGGCACTACGGCCGGCCCATTTGGAATGATGGATCAAGTCGGACTGGAGACTGTTTGGAACATTGTAAGCGCTCAGAGTGATCAACGTAGCAAAGTGTTTGCGGGTATTATTAAGTCCTATATCGATCAAGGCAAATTAGGTTATAAATCGGGTCAAGGTTTCTATACTTACCCTGGTCCAGAATATGCTCAGCCAGAATTTTTAAAGCCCTAAGCTTTGCTTAAAAATTAGCGGTTTGGATTAATTTATGTGCCTAACGTAGCCTAGTCTCGTTGGCATAATTTCGTTTCGCGCTAGCGACAATAGAATAAAAATACAGGAGAAAAACATGAAAGACGCCGTTATTGTATCAACTGCCAGAACCCCAATCGGTAAAGCCTACCGTGGTGGTTATAATGACTTACACAGTGCCACATTAGGCGCGGCTGCGGTAACGGCCGCGGTTCAACGGGCGGGTATTGATGCCGCTGAAGTTGACGATGTAATCATGGGTGCAGCCCTTCAGCAGGGTGCTCAAGGTGGTAATATTGCACGCCAAATTGCACTGCGCGCTGGCTTGCCAACCTCAGTAGCTGGCATGTCGATTGACCGTCAATGTTCGTCTGGATTGATGGCTGTGGCAACTGCTGCAAAACAGATAATTGTTGATGGCATGACGACCGTTGTTGGTGGTGGCGTCGACAGTATTAGCTTAGTTCAAAACGATAAAATGAACCTGCATCGTGCGGTAGACAAAGAGTTGGTTGCGCAGCATCCAGCGATATACATGCCGATGCTGCAAACGGCTGAAATTGTCGCTAAGCGTTACGGTGTAACACGCGATCAAATGGATGAATACGGTTTACAATCGCAAACACGCACTATCGCTGGTTATGAAGAAGGCAAGTTTGCCGATGAGTTGGTGTCAGTAAACTGCACCAAAATTGTCTATGACAAAGAGACTAAGGAAGCCTCCAAGCAAGACGTCACCGTTAGCCAAGATGAAGGCCTACGTGCAACTACGCTTGAAGGTTTAGGCAGTCTTAGAACGGTTATCGACGGTGGCACGATCACGGCCGGTAATGCGTCTCAGTTGTCCGACGGTGCCTCTGCACAAATTATGATGGACGCAAAAGTTGCTGAACAGAGAAATATTGAGCCTTTGGGTATTTATCGCGGCATGGCAGTTGCCGGTTGCGAGCCTGACGAAATGGGTATTGGCCCAGTATTCGCTGTTCCAAAGCTACTCAAAGCTAACGGGCTAACGGTTGACGACATTGGTTTGTGGGAGCTGAACGAAGCTTTTGCAGTGCAAGTGATTCATTGTCGAGATAAGCTAGGAATTGATAACGACAAACTTAATGTTAACGGTGGTGCTATTTCGGTAGGTCATCCATATGGAATGAGTGGTTCACGTATGATTGGCCATGCATTGATTGAAGGTAAGCGTCGTGGCGTTAAGTATGTGGTAATTACCATGTGTGTCGGCGGAGGAATGGGTGCAGCAGGCCTGTTTGAAGTCGCTTAAACAAGTTGGCCTAGGGTCGCCCTAGATCCGGATTGGCTCTCGTGCAAGCGGGAGCTTTTTTGTTTAGCAATTTATTGTTATATAGGGATGGGATTTATGATCAAACTATACGGCTCACAGTTTTCTCTTTTTACTGGAAAGATAAGATCTTACCTGAACAAAAAAGGAATTCAGTTCGAAGAGGTTACCGCTACTCCTAGCGTCTATAAAAACTTTATTATTCCAAGAACGGGGGTAGGCTATATCCCCGTGCTTCAGACCGATGATGATTTTGTAATTCAAGACACAACGGTGATCATTGATGCACTCGAAGAGCTTTATCCAGAATCATCTGTTTATCCATCAACGCCAAAGCAAAAATTAGCGTCACTACTGTTAGAGGTGTATGCAGACGAATGGTTGGTGATTCCTGCGATGCATTATCGTTGGAATTTCCCCGAGCAAAATAATAAATTTATCTACGCCGAATTTGGTTCACTGGTGCTGCCAAGCGGTCCTAAGTTTGTGCAACGTATTGTAGGTAAGAAGTTCGGCTCTAAATTCAAAGGTTTTGTGCCTCGCTTAGGAATTACCAGTGACAATATACCGGCCTTAGAAGCCTCTTACGAGCAGCTTCTGAGTGATCTGAATAGCCATTTCAAAGAGCATGACTATCTATTCGGAGGCCGACCATCGATTGGAGATTTTGGTTTGATCGGCCCCTTGTATGCTCACCTTTACCGCGACCCAGCCCCAGGCCAGCTGATGCGACTCATTGCTCCTGAAGTATGTCATTGGGTTGAGCGAATGATTAGTGATGATATCCCCAAAGGCGAGTTCTTAGTCGATGATGAAGTGCCAGAAACGTTGATGCCTATATTGCGGCGCATGGCTAGTGAACATTTACCTGTATTGCTTGATACTGATAAACGTTTAAGTCAATGGCGTCAAAGCAATAGCAATGAAGTTAAGGTTAAACGCTTTATCGGTGTGCATAAATTTACCATCGAGGGCGTAGACAGTGAGCGCGCTGTTCTGCCATTTTCACTCTGGATGTTTAAGCGGCCGGTTGATTACTATCAGTCATTAGTAGATACCAAGGATGTTGATGCAATGTTGTTAAAGTCTGGCTTTGGTGGTGCACTGAAACAAGGTTTGGCAAATCGCTTAAGTAAAGTAGATAACATGGTGGTATTTGCCGATTAGTGTCGGCCTTCTAAAAAAGCTAAAGGTAGGCAAGTTCGAACTTTTCTAGCAACTTTTGATGATCGCTATCGGTTTGTGTTACAACGCTGTATTGAGGCGCACCAAGATAAGTATTTCGGTTACATACTTGGCTTTTCACATCGCCGGTCTATACTCTGTTATTGATTAAGATAATATATTACTAGAGCCCAACCATGGGCCGTCAGGAGAGATGCAATGAATCAAGCCGAAAAAGATATTCGCATACAATTAGCGGCATGTTATCGAGTTTTCGATTATATGGGCTGGAGTGAGATGATCTATAACCACATTACGGTAAAAGTCCCTGGCTCAGATGGTCATTTCTTGATCAATCCCTATGGTTTGCACTACAAAGAAGTAACCGCCTCAAACTTGGTTAAAGTTAATATTGATGGCGACATCGTCGAACCCAGTGATTACCACGTGAATCCGGCTGGAATGTTAATACACAGTACCATCCATGGCGCGCGTGATGACGCGCATTGTATTGGCCATATTCACTCTACTGCTGGCATGACAGTTGCTTGTCAGCAAGAAGGCTTGCGTATCGATAATTTTTATTCGGTGCTGTTGTATAATCAAGTCGCCTATCATGATTTTCAAGGACTTACGGTTGACGACACTGAGAAAGTCGACTTGCTCGCGAGCATTGGTAATAAGAACTTATTGATACTTCGCAGCCATGGATTGTTGGCTTGTGGTCGCAGCATCCCTGAAATGTTTTTTAATATGACTGCTATTCAACGATCATGTGAAATACAAGTGTCGGTCGATCAAGCCTGCCGTCCGATCGTGCCTGTGGCGATTGAGATTGCTGAAAAAACTGAGCAACTGTTGAAGCTGCAAATGGCAGGGATGGGCGATAACGGTGTGGGTGAATTAGAGTTTGCGGCGATTCAGCGCTTGGTCGACAGGCAAGATGACTCATACCGCGACTTATAGAGCACTTGAGTACTAGGAGTAATTACAGCGTGGCGGATAATTCAGTTTGGCTTGAAGTAGCATTGAATGGCGGAGCTGGTTTAGCGTTCCAGCCTAATATTCCGATAACCCCAGAGGCGATTATCGCTGAGGGCATTGCCTGTGCCAAAGCGGGCGCCGCGATCATCCATCTGCATGTATACGATGATGCTGGTAAGCCGTTTGAAAATGCCGATCGCTATAGCCAGGTAATAGAAGGGATTCGCCAACAATGTGATGCTATTATTTATCCAACCTTGGGTTTAGGGGTAGCGCTAGAAGCGCGCCTCGAGCCGATTAAGATTCTGGCGCAGCGAGGCCTACTGGAGTGGGGGGTTGTCGACCCCGGAAGCGTCAATATTACTCACACTTCACAGATCGATGCTAAAGCCGATGGTTTTCTGTATACCAACCCTGATGCCGATATTCGACAGTTACTGCAATTAGCTGTTAGCGATAACTGGCGACCAGCCTATGCAATTTATGAGCCAGGCTTTGCTCGACTGGGTAAGGCTATGGCTGATTCTATTGAAGGGCTGCGCAGCCCAATTTATCGAATTATGTTTTCCGATGGCTTGCTGTTTGGCATGACGCCATCGGCCGCCGCGGTTAGTTTTTATGCTCAACACCTAGAGACTGTCGCGCCTGGCGCGCCATGGATGGTTTCTGGCTTGGACGCCAATATCGAGCCGATTATGCCATTGGCGATTGAACTCGGTGCGCATGTTCGCGTCGGCCTTGAAGATGCTCCGTTTGGGTGTCAGCAAAGCAATCTAGAATTGGTAGAGGCGGCGGCTAAAACCATATTAAAAAGTGGCAAGTCTCTAGCAACCTCGCAGCAGGTTAGATGTTCTGGTTGAGCCTGTAGGTTCTGCTGCAGAGAAGTCTCTCATTGTCTGTGAGATCTCGGCATAGCGAGGTTATTAATTCACTTCCGAAAACCGCTAGTTATTCGTTTCTATTGATTTAGAATAACACCATGAGCGCCGTCCAAGACCAAGCACTGACCCATAGTTACTCGCAAGCACGTAAGGCGCGCGATGCACGTTTTGATGGAGTTTTTTTTACTGCAGTCAAATCCACAGGTATTTATTGCCGGTCTATTTGCCCAGCCAATGCGCCATTAGAAAAAAACGTTGAATATCATCAGTCAGCGATCTCGGCGGCTGAGTCAGGCTTTCGCCCATGCTTGAGATGTCGGCCCGATAGCGCCCCACAATCATCCGCCTGGTTGGGTTCAAAAACCACATTTCAGAGAGCCTTAAGTCTCATACAGCAAGGAGCGCTGCAGGAACATTCAATTGACGTTCTAGCTGAGCGTTTGGGTATTTCTGGTCGATACTTACGTCAGTTATTCAAAGTTAATTTAGGTACATCACCGAAAAAATATGCGGTCTATCAGCAATGCTTGTTTGCCAAACAGTTATTACACGACTCGTCGCTAAGCATCAGTGATATTGCCTTTGCTTCAGGCTTTAATAGTGTTCGCCGCTTTAACGAAGCCATCAAGCAGCAATTAGGTTTAAGCCCAAGCGAGATTCGAAAAGGTGGCTTGAGTGACATTAGTGGTTCAATTCTTGAGCTGAATTTACAGCTGAATTATCGACCGCCCTACGCATGGCAAAAGATGCTCGATTTCTTAGCGAGGCGGGTTATTACTGGCCTTGAATGGTCTGACGGTAATCGTTATAGCCGAACTATTCAATATGCTACAACCCAGGGCTACTTCACTATTTCAGCTAACCCTGAAAAGCATCGTTTCGACCTGAAACTGCAGCTCAACGAGTATCAGTATTTGAATCTTATAATGCAGAGGTTACGTCTTTTATTTGACGTCGATGCTCCAATAGCCGAGATTGATCTACAGTTATCTAGCGAAATGGGAGATTTTGTTAACTATCTTCCCGGTCTTCGAGTGCCGGGTATATGGTCTAGTTTTGAGGCTGGTATTAGAGCGATTTTGGGACAACAAGTGTCGGTTGCCGCGGCACGGAATCTTGTTATTGTGTTTGTCGAAGAGCTCGGAGCTCGCCTTAATGTTGACGGTGTTCAGAGTGTCGATGGGTGTTTAGTTCCGCGCTTATTCCCGCAACCCGAAGAGGTCGTTAACCATTCACTCGACTTCTTTCGTATGCCGCAATCACGTAAGGATACTATTCGCCGACTCGCTGAGCATTTTCTAACTTGCGACAACCCTGATGACATTGATGCTTGGTTAGAGATCAAGGGGATTGGTCCTTGGACCGTTAACTATGTAAAGCTCAGGGCAAGTAAAGATCCAGATATATGGTTAGCAGGCGATGCCGGTTTAAAAAATGCGCTTAAATCGCTTGGCTATGAACCAGACCTAGAACGAACACGACCATGGCGTAGCTACCTAACCTTTCAAATATGGAACCAACTGTAATGACATTTTATTACGATCACCTCGATACGCCGCTCGGTTTGATGCGGATTAAAGCCACCGCATCGGCGGTTAAGTCTATTCATTTTGTAAATTCAGTTGATTTACAGGACGGTAACCTGATAACCGCTTTGACGAAGCAACAGTTGCTTGCTTATTTTGATGGAAATAGAACTAGCTTTGACTTGCCACTAGACGCCGAAGGCACAGCCTTTCAGCAAACAGTTTGGCGTGCATTATCGACCATTGCTCATGGGGCTACCTGCACTTATAGTGATATTGCAAAGCAGATAGGTAACTCTAAGGGTATGCGTGCAGTTGGTTTGGCGAATTCTAAAAACCCGATAACGATCGTGGTGCCATGCCATAGAGTAATAGGCGCTAATGGTTCCTTGACTGGCTACGCCTCAGGCACGGATAAAAAAGCTTGGCTCTTAAACCATGAGCGTGACACGCTCTTTTGAACTGTAATTGTTCTATACTTTATTTTTGTCTTGGCGCGATAACGAGGCCGAGATCGATAATAAACAAGTTAAATGGAATAATTAGCGATGAATGATGTGAACCAGAACCCCTACGAACGCCCCAAAGCGGATTTAGATAACGGCCGTATCTTGGGCTATCAATACGCTGGATTTTGGGTTCGCACCGTCGCGTCGTTAATCGATACCGTGGTGATTTTAATATTTACATGGCCACTCTTGTACTGGCTATACGATAGTGAGGTTTTTTCTAGTACATCGATGGTTAAAGGTTTTGTAGATGTATTACTTAGCTATGTTTTTCCTTTGCTGTTTACGATCACGCTTTGGATGAAATTTGGCGGTACTCCCGGCAAACGGATCTTAAAAATTAAAATATTAGATGAAAAAACCGGTCATCATTTGACCTTTGCAAAGTCCTTGCTTCGATATATAGGCTACTTTGTATCTATTTTTACTCTCTTTGTTGGTTTTTTCTGGGTTGCCTTTGATCAAAAGAAAAAGGGCTGGCACGATCATATTGCCGGCACTATTGTGGTTATTGGTTAAAGCTAAAGGTATTAAGCTTGTTCTCTTTGAATTATTGATTAGTAGCCGCTTGCAAAGCCTCATTTTGGCTAGTATTCAGCTTATCAATAGCAATGATTGATGGTGCATTTCTATTGGGTTTCTTTAACGAAATGACTGATAATACTCCATCTCGAATTAGGGCTTCACTGTTCTAATTTGGCTAAACCAATTTTTAACAAACTAGAGAACGGAGCCCACTCGATGTATAACGGTAGCGCACTCTCGGTAAAGATGCTCGAAGGCGGCATCGCCGAAATGAATTTTGACTTGCAGGGCGAGTCAGTCAATAAATTTGATTCTAAAACAGTCAACGAATTAAGCGAGGCAGTTAAGCTGCTAGATAACGCCGATGACGTAAAAGGCTTGCTGTTGACCAGCGCTAAGCCAGTCTTCATTGTCGGCGCCGATATTACAGAATTTATTCCGATGTTTGCCTCTGGTAAACACACTGCCGACGCACAACTTGGTGGCAATAACGAAAGCTTTAATATGATTGAAGATTTCGATTTCCCAACAGTGGTAGCGATCAATGGCTATGCGATGGGCGGCGGCTTAGAGATCTGTTTAGCGTGCGATTTTAGGGTCATGAGCAGTGACGCTAAAGTTGGCTTGCCTGAGACTAAACTAGGCCTGGTACCGGGTTGGGGCGGCACAGTAAGACTGCCTCGTATAGTGGGTGCAGATACGGCAATCGACTGGATTGCATCAGGCCAAGAACAGCGGCCTGATGCGGCATTAAAAGCGGGTGTTGTTGACGGCGTTGTTGCTCCTGAAGACTTGCGTGACGCAGCACTTGCGGTATTACAAGATGCGATTGACGGTAAAATGGATTACGAAGCACGTCGCAATCAGAAGACTGAGCCGTTGATGTTGAACGAGACTGAGTCAATGATGGTTTTCGAAACCGCTAAAGGCTTTGTGGCTGGTACCGCTGGCCCGAATTATCCCGCTCCGGTAGCTGCGATCTCGGCCATGCAGCACGCATCTCGTAAGTATCGCGACGATGCGCTTAAAATCGAAGCCGATACCTTTATTAAAATGGCAGCTACTGATACGGCGTCTGCGTTAATCGGTATTTTCCTAGCCGATCAATTGATCGGTAAGAAAGCCAAAGGTTGGGCCAAACAAGCTGATAAAAAGATTGAGAGAGCGGCTGTTTTAGGCGCTGGCATTATGGGTGGCGGTATCGCTTACCAATCTGCTTTGAAAGGTACGCCGATCAAAATGAAAGATATCAATCAAGCTGGCTTAGACCTTGGTTTAGATGAAGCTAACGGATTGTTGGCAAAGCAAGTTAATCGCGGCCGCATGAAAGTTGAGAAAATGGGCAGCATATTGGCGGATATAGATCCCACTCTTTCTTACGACAACTTTAAGAGTGTTGATATTGTTGTCGAAGCGGTGGTTGAAAACCCTAAGGTTAAGCATATGGTGCTTGCTGATGTAGAGAAAAATGTGAACGAAGATGCAATTATAGCTTCAAACACATCGACTATCTCGATCACTTACCTCGCTGAAGCGTTAGAGCGTCCGGAGAATTTTTGCGGAATGCACTTTTTCAACCCGGTGCATAAAATGCCATTGGTTGAAGTTATTCGTGGAGAGAAGACATCTGATATCGCGATTGCTCGTACCGTTGCTTATGCCAACAAAATGGGCAAGAAGGCCATTGTTGTCAACGATTGCCCCGGCTTCCTTGTAAATCGCGTGTTATTTCCTTACTTCGCTGGCTTTATGGACCTATTGCGTGATGGCGCAGACTTTCAGCAAGTTGATAAAGTAATGGAGAAATTTGGTTGGCCGATGGGCCCCGCTTATCTAATGGACGTGGTTGGCATGGACACAGGTCATCATGGCCAAGCCGTTATGGCTGATGGTTTTCCAGATCGTATGGTTGGTACTTATAAAACCGCTGGCGATGCTATGTATGAAGCTGATCGATTAGGTCAGAAGAACGGCGTTGGCTTCTATCAATATCAAAAAGATAAGAAAGGTCGCACTCAAAAAGTTGCGGATGAAACAAGTTACGAGTTACTAGCGCCGATTACGGCTGAGCGTAAAGAGTTTAGCGCTGAGGACATAATCGCTCGTATGATGGTTCCGATGGGTACTGAACTGGCTCGTTGCTTAGAGGAAAATATTGTTGGATCTGCCGCCGAAGCTGATATGGCCTTGGTCTACGGCGTAGGCTTTCCACCATTTCGTGGCGGTCTGTTTAAGTGGATCGACACCATTGGTCTCGAAGCGTTCGTTGCTATGAGTGACCAGTTCAAAGACCTAGGCAAGTTGTATGATGCCACAGAAGCACAACGCGAAATGGCGGCTTCTGGCAAAAAATACTACAACTTCTAATCTATTCAGCCGATAAAAAAGTAGGTAAATATTATGAGCATTAATCCAAGAGACGCGGTCATTGTAGACTTCGCGCGTTCACCAATGGGCCGTTCGAAAAACGGTTGTTTTCGTCACACTCGCGCTGACGAATTAAGCGCTGAAGTGATCAAGGGCTTGCTGGCCCGTAACGACGCTTTAGACCCACAAGAGATCGACGATTTGATTTGGGGTTGTGTAATGCAACGTGACGAGCAAGGTGTCAATCTAGCGCGCTTTGTTGGTCTATTAGCGGGTCTGCCGCATAGCGTGCCCGCACAAACTGTCAATCGTCTATGCGGATCTTCAATGTCGGCTATGCATACGGCTGCCGCTAACATCATGGCAGGCATCGGCGATGTGTACTTAGTGGGTGGTGTCGAGCATATGGGCCACATTGACATGAATAAGGGTATAGACCCCAATCCAGAGCTTGGGCTTTATGCTGCAAAAGCAGCTGGTAGTATGGGTATGACGGCTGAAATGTTGGCTATGATGCACGGTATCAAGCGACAAGATATGGACGAATTTTCGGCTCGATCTCATCATCTTGCTGCTAAAGCTCGTGCCGAAGGGAAGTTTGATAAGGAGATAATTCCAATTATGGGTCATCGTGAAAACGGTACTCCATTCATGGTGACGCAAGACGAAACTATTCGTGAAGACACGACGGTTGAAGGCTTATCGAAATTGCGTCCTGTGTTTAACCCCAAAGGTGGTACGGTGACGGCCGGTTCTTCGTCGCAGGTTACTGATGGTGCCTCGGCTATGTTGATCATGTCGGCGGAACGCGCCGAAAGTCTTGGTTTGAAAGCTAAAGGTGTTATTCGTGCGACCACCCTTGCCGGTGTTGATCCTTCAATTATGGGCTATGGTCCAGTACCTTCAACTGAGAAGGCGCTAGAGAGACTCAACATGACGATGGACGATGTAGACTACGTAGAGCTAAATGAGGCGTTCGCTGCACAGGCGCTTCCGGTGTTGAAAGATCTAGACTTGCTCGATAATATGGATACTAAAGTGAATGTGCACGGTGGTGCGATTGCACTTGGCCATCCGTTTGGCTGTTCAGGTACACGTATCTCTGGATCATTATTAACGGTGATGGCTCAACGAGATATGAATATTGGTATCTCAACTATGTGTATCGGTCTAGGGCAGGGCATCACTACGGTGATAGAGCGTCTTAACTAGTAGGTATTCGTGAGTTAAGTAGCGCCCGAGCAAACGAAAGCTTGCTCGGGCTTTTTATTGTCAGTCTATTTGATGCTTTCGGCCAGAGTGACAATTATTGCTTCGGCGACAAATTATTAAACCCCTGTTATGGTATCTAAAATGCACGATGTAATGATTAATCGCCAGCCGGTAGAGCTTTATAAAGTTCTTAAATTTGAAGGTTTAGTAGCCAGCGGTGGCGAGGCAAAGATGGTGGTTGCCGAAGGTTTGGTTAGCGTCAATGGCGAAATTGAAATGCGTAAGCGTTGTAAATTAAAAGCCGGCGACATCGTCGAATTTAATGGCGAGTCTTTTCGTCTGGTTTTGGATTATCAAACTGACTAAAATTCGGCACCATCTACTTCCTTGTGCTGTTTGATTGTTGGGTAATCAAAATTAGTTAGTAAACCTGCTGGATTGTTAATTCTGACGTTTGCGACATATCTATCAGAGATTACCTGATAAAAAAAGAGGCGCCGTGACCGCGACGTCTGACCAAAAATAGGTTGGTAAGCAAAGTTGTGAAAATAGAAACTTTAAATGTAAATAGACGCCATAAACCTAAAAGGGATTCTAAAATCTATATGCTCAATGCTGTCTGGTTTAAGCCAGCTGGTGGCGAACAACGTTACCGAGATTATATGAAGGCCGTAGCCCCCTTAACTCTGCGTGTTGGTGGCCGTAAACTGAAAAGCTTTGTGACCGATCGAGAAATTATTGGAGAGTTCGATGCGGATTTACTTTTCTTTATTGAATACCCCGATTGGCAAGCATTTAAAAACGTTGCCAACAGTGCTGAATATCATAGAATAGCCTATCTTAAGAAAGAGGCAATTGAAAAGTCACTATTGATACGTTGCACTCGACCAGAACACCCTTTCTCTGGTTAAGCCAAGATCAGAAGCGTATTGCCGACAAGATTTCCGTTCAAAACGCTGGTATTTACCGCGCTTTTCAATTACTTGTTTGAATGGGTCGCCAGAGGGTCTACTAATATGTATACTCGCGCGACTTTGCTGTTTCGGAGTGAGTAACTGCAAAGAAAGTTTGAGCCCAGTCAACACTTAATTATTTTAGGTTAAGTGATGCAAAGGGCTTTTTAGGGCCCGATTGGACGTTTATTCTCAGCGCAATTACAGACGCAGATAAAAGAGAAAACGAGTGCAACAGAGCCCGTAATGTCTAATTTATAGTTGTTTAACTCTTACTTGCAAAAGCAAAGGAGATTAAGCACCGGAGCCAAAATGTCAGATAAATCTGAAACCACCTCGATCAAATTTACCGAGCTAAACCTGCCTGAGCCTATTTTACAGGCTGTTGTCGATCAGGGGTATGAGCAACCTTCGCCGATTCAAGCCGAGGCTATTCCACCTCTTTTAGAGGGTCGTGATTTACTCGGCCAAGCGCAAACTGGTACTGGTAAAACGGCTGCTTTTGCACTGCCTTTATTAGCCAATATTGATCCCAATAACCGCGCTCCGCAGTTGTTGATTCTTGCTCCTACTCGTGAGCTCGCGATTCAAGTCGCTGAAGCCTGTCAGCAATACGCCAAACACTTAAAAGGTGTTAATGTGCTGCCAATTTACGGTGGACAATCTTATACGATTCAATTGAAGCAATTGAATCGTGGTGCGCAAGTGGTAGTGGGCACGCCTGGACGCGTTATGGATCATATGCGTCGTAAAACGCTCTCGCTAGATGCTTTGAAGGCATTGGTTTTAGATGAAGCTGATGAAATGCTTCGAATGGGGTTTATCGATGATGTTAAGTGGGTGCTAGAACAATCGCCACCTGATCGCCAGATAGCGTTGTTTTCTGCAACAATGCCTCGCGAAGTGAAGCGGGTCGCTGATCAGCATTTACAAGATCCTGTGCACATTAAAATTGCCAGTAAAACAGCTACGGGGGCAAACATATCCCAGCGTTACTGGATTGTTCGAGGGGTTCACAAACTTGATGCAATTACTCGAATACTAGAAAGCGAAGACAGCGAAGGCGTTATCGTCTTCGTTAGAACCAAAAATGCTACCGTCGAGTTGGCTGATAAGCTTTCGGCACGCGGTTTTAGAAGCGAAGCTCTCAATGGTGATATTCCGCAGGCGAATCGTGAGAAAATCATCGATCGTTTACGCAACGGTAAGCTGGATATTTTAGTCGCTACAGACGTAGTAGCTCGTGGCCTAGACGTAGAGCGCATCAGTCACGTTATTAATTATGATGTTCCGCATGACACCGAAGGCTATATTCATCGTATCGGCCGTACTGGTCGAGCCGGGCGTTCTGGTAAAGCGATTTTGTTTGTTGCTCCTCGCGAGAAGCGCATGTTGTTCTCAATCGAGCGCGCAACTAAGCAGCCGATTACGCCGATGGATTTACCGAGCATTGCCGACATCAATAAGAGTCGTGTGGAACGTTTTAAAGACAGTATTGTTGCTACTATCAGTACCGAGAATCTCGATTTTTTCTCACAGATGATTACTGAAATTCAAAAAGATAAAGAAGTGAGTAGCGAGCAAATTGCCGCTGCAGCGGCCTTTATGGCCCAAGGCGAGACCTCACTGGTGCTAGACGAAGCGGCAATGGCTCGCGAAGCCAAGTCAACTCATACTAGCGCTGGTTTTGCTAGTGATGATCGTGAGCGTGGCCGAGGCGACCGTGGTGGGCGTAATGAAAGAGGCCGAAGTGATCGCGGAGAACGTCGCGAGCGTAGCCATGATGATAAGCCAGTGCCTAATAAAACAGCGACCCCATTGAAAGATAATCCAGACGTCAAGATGCAGCGCTTTCGTTTAGACGTAGGCCGTCGCAACCAGGTAAAGCCTGGCAATATCGTTGGCGCTATAGCCAATGAAGCTGAGCTAGAGAGCAAGTACATAGGTGAAATTGAAATTCGTGATGATTACTCGACGGTAGATTTACCTGCCGATATGCCTAAAGAAGTAATGAGTATTTTGAGACGTGCTCGTGTTGCCGGTAGGCCACTAGACATTGCGATTTTTGATGGTACTCCACCGGCATCATCAGACTTTAAGGCGAGTCATAGCGACGCATCTGATGACCGAAATGCGGAGCCTAAGAAAAAGTCGTATAGCTCTAAAAAGCGTGATCGTGGTGATTCGAAGGGTGGTAAATCTGATTATGCGGAACGTAAAAATAGGGAACGTAACAAGGGCTAAGCAACGCTGTTAGCATCGGCCGATTTGGTCGTTATCATTTAACATAGTTTAAAAATAGCGTCTGTTATGCAGAGGCTATTTTTTTGCCCGGAGCACGCTGGTGGTTCTTTAACGCGTGGCTTTATTACCGCAAAGCTATGATTTACACTGCCTTAGTGATTACTAATACCATCCCAATTTACGCAGCTAATCGTTTGCTATTGCTTTCTATGGCTTTACTTCTTAGCAGCTGTTCAACAATGTCTTACTATTCGCAAAGTATTGTCGGTCATGGCAAGCTAATGCTCGCGAGGGTGCCGCTAGACAAGGCGATTGAAAGCGCCGATGAGCCTTTGAAATCACAGCTCTTGTTATCTAGGCTATTACGTACTTTTGCGATTGATCATTTAGGCTTGCCGAGTTCTCAGAGCTACACCCGCTACGTGCCGCTAGCGCGGGAGTTTCCAGTCTGGACGGTGGTTGCGGCCTCTAAGTTCTCACTTACCCCAAGGCAATGGTGCTACCCAGTAATAGGCTGCGCCAGTTACCGTGGTTATTTTGATAAAGCCGCGGCACATCGGTTCGCAAGGCAGTTGCGATCTCAAGGTTTGGAAACCCACGTTGGGGGCGTGCCCGCGTACTCAACATTAGGCTGGTTTGCTGACCCTTTATTGCCGTCGATGATGAGGTATGGCGAGGCTGAATTTGCCGAGACACTATTTCATGAAATTGCGCATCAGCAGCTTTACATCAATGGCGATAGCGACTTCAACGAAGCGTTTGCGACTATCGTTGGCGAGACTGGAGCGTTGCGATGGTTACAGGCAAATAATCCAGCAGCGTTACCAGCTTATCGGAATAAGCAGTTGATTCAGCAACAGTTCTTTTCTTTAATTGAAAAGACTAAACAAGCGTTGCAAGCACTTTACCATTCAGGCAAGCCTAAGTTGGAAATGCTGATTGAGAAGCAGCTCGTAATGAAACAGTTGGATGAAGAATATGAACGGTTAAAGACCGAGCAGTGGAATGGCCAAGGTTGGTATCAGTCGTGGTTTGACGAGCCTCTCAATAACGCAAAATTTGCCGCCTTATCAACTTATCGGCAGAGAGTTCCTGAATTGAGAGCCCTGTTAGATCAATGTGATCAGAGTCTGCCTAGATTCTATATAGCCCTAGCGTTACTAACGCAGGACTATCAAAAAGTGATTGTTCCGACTTCTTGCCATCATAGTGATGTCACCAGCGCTAGCTAACATCGATGGCTAAATTCTACGTCTCTTTAGCTGGTGTTGAGTCGCGTTCTGCACTGGCAAGTGAGCTGTTGTTTACGCGCTTCGTTATCAACCTATTTGATGCTACTGTCCATACAGGAGATTGTATTTCAGTGGATAACAGCAGCCCACAAACCTATTAGTTTCGACTTTTTTTGGTAAATTAATGCTCATTTTTAGGCTCCACACTAAAGTGATTGACTCATCCTAGAACTAATTTTCTTTAAGTCAAAATTTACTAATATTAGTTTTTTGCATCAGAAAAGATAAGAAAATGATTTTGAATCAGACGATAACGAATAATCTGAACTCGATTAGGTGCTTCGAAGGTGCGCGCATTGGAAAGCAACTAAATGTGTCTGCTAATGAACTAGGTTATCGCTTAATTGGGCTGTATTGCAATACCGATGGCTTGCAAACTAAACACCTTATTACCGAATTTATGACGCAAGCTAGTGTCGTATGGCTACGTAAACTTTTGACTCGGGATATCCGAACCATAGCAAGTTATGAAGAGGCCTTGCTTCGATGGATGATTATCTCGGTTTGCCCTCGGCTAACGATGATTCTTAACAAAACTACTTCGATAACAGAGCACAGGCCTGCGACGGTAGGCTTTGATTAGTGAATGCGGCAAAAAAAAGTGAACACCGAATACGATGTTCACTTAAAGAGCTTTATATTGGTTAATTGATTGTCATTAGCCGCCTAGGAGTTAGGTAGGTTTAATCACGTCGAACGTTGGTTTCGACGCATGGCTTAACCGATAAGCTTTTTGTTTCTGTTATATAACTTCGACTTTACGCTTTTGCGTACGACACGGTGCCGTCTCGTGTTACTTCACACAATGTGGTGAGTGACGCATTTGCCGTAATTACTTTCATTTTGATTTTGAATACACCGCGAGTTTGCTTAATTTTTGTAGACTTGCTGCGCTCGTAGCCGGGGTGAGCTTTCTCGGCTTGAGATTTACATAATGACATCGCTTGGCCTGCGGTTTTTACATCAGCTGCTGAACTGGTAGTAGAAAAAAGTAAGCAGGCAGTTAAAAGGCTGGCTGCAAGTGTCATCGTAGTTGAATTTTTCATGGTAAGTCCTCGGTTAAGTACTTCTGTTTTATGAATCAAAGTGATTCGGGTTATTACTGAAAGTTATTTCAGAATATTCGTTCTGTTATTGCCCAAAAAAAAGCAGAGCTCACTGAAACTTATATTCTGACACTAGTTGTTCGCTGGCTTGAGCAGGGCTAAAGAACAGCGTACGTAAACCTGTCTCTCTTTTAAAGAGCAGTTTTGTTTAGTCATCGCAATCAATGCTCGTTGGATTCCCATTACATAAATAACGAGGTCTTCGACCGGCATATCTCGTACGTCATCATCGGCAATTGCATTTTTTAAGATCAGTCGATAAGTATCTTTCGACTCTTCGAAAATGCTATTCACAATGACATTAACATTCTGATCTTGGCCTGCTCGCTCAATAGCCGCTTGGTGAGCAAAGCAACCTTGGTGTTCACCTTGTTCAAGCTGTTCTAGCACTAAATCAAAATGCTCAATTAGGCTGGAATAATCTGAACGCTGAGAGCAAAACGGCTTAATGAATCTTTCTCGTAAGCGTTCTTTATAGCGGTGCAAGGTAGCGCAATAAAGTTGGTCTTTATCTTTAAATGCTTGATAAACCCCATATCGTGCAACTCCCGAGTTTTTGACTACATCCGCCATTGAACACGCCTTGTAGCCCTTTTTCCAAAAGAGATCGAGTGCCGCGTCTAAGACGGTTTCAGGTTTAAATCCGCGAGGTCTTGCCATACAAACCAGAATATAGGTTCTGTAATATAGAAGTCAAGACGTAAAATTGTGTGAAGACAAAATAAAAGTTCAAAAAGTCTAGTTAATTTATCGAGGGCTGTTGTTTGTATATTTAGGGATGGCGTATGGGCTGGCTTTGAATTACTTATTTCGCGGAATCGGGTGATGGCCAAATGAGCGATAAGAAATAGTCGATTTAGCGGGCTTTTAAGAGTAGTCTCTATAGAAGGGTAAGATGACACGGTTGGGTGTCTAGTAGTGGCTAGCTATGCGCAGTAGCTACTTTCAATAAAGTCTAGGGCTAGGGGGGATTTTGGCTTTGAGCAATCTAATGGGTGGATGGTCTTTGGGTATAGGCCTAGCGTTTGTTTGTCTGGTGGTGGCTTGGGTTAGCTTTGCAAAGCGCAAATATACTCATGCTGAGAATATGGCCGTGCAACGCAAGAGTCGCTTTTTGTCAGTCGCCGAGCACAATTTGTTTGGCTGTTTAGTTGAAGCCTTAAGTGACAATTATTTTATTTTCGCTAGGGTGCGTATGCAGAGTGTGATCGAGGCCAAATCTAACGCCATAGGTGTGAACCGCATTCGTCGCCAGCTCAGTGGTCACTACTTCGATTTCGTATTGTGTCGTAAGATTGATATGTCGATCTTTGGAGTGATCGAGTTAGAACATAAAGACCGAGCGGATAAAGGACGTAGTCGTAGCCTAGCCAAGCGAGAGCAAGATACAAAAATGATTGCTCACGCTTGTAAAAGTGCAAATCTAAAGCTGTTTTATTTCGATGTGAAGCGAGACTATAGTCGCGTCGATATCTGCCGTTTGATCACTGGCAAGTCTAAGGTTGTAGAGCGAGAGCGTTTTTCGCCAACCCATGAATCTCAGTTGACCATCGATAGCCCCTCAAATACTATTACTGGCTATGCCCGAACCTGCCCTAAATGTTACAATGAAGTGGTCACAAAAGTAGCTGTTAAGGGCCGTGATATAGGTGAGAAATTTATGATGTGTCGTAAATATCCTTATTGTGATTATCGGATCGCAATGACAGATGTTGACAGTATTAGAAGATTGCAAATGGGTGAGGCGATTAAGTCTAGAACCGAGGGTTACAAAGATTGGTCAGCCGGCTAAGCCTCGGCCTTATTTACATAGCAACAGCAAGTTGGATAGTTAAATCGATGTCGCCTAAATCGATGAATGAATCGTAGCGCCGCCAAGGCAGAGTCGGTCATCGTAGAAGACTAAAGCCTGGCCTGGCGTTACCGCGCGTTGCGGCTGATCGAACTTTACCGTCAGCGTTTGGTCATCTAAACTTAATATCTGGCAGTTATTATCCTGTTGTCTATAGCGAGTTTTGGCGGTTAGTCGGTCACCTACCGATGGCGGTTTGGCACTTACCCAGTCCATACCGTTGGCGGTAACCGTCTGTGTCAGCATGGCAGGGTGGTCATGCCCTTGTACCACCAATAATCTGTTGCTATCAAGGTCTTTACCTGCCACATACCAAGCCTCGCCCGCGCCGCCGATATTTAAGCCTTGGCGTTGACCAAGCGTGTAGTACATCAGTCCATCATGCTCGGCTACGGTGTTGCCATCTACGTCAACCATATTGCCGGGGTCGGGCTTTAGGTAAGTGCTCAGAAAGTCTTTGAAACGTCGCTCACCGATAAAGCATATGCCAGTGCTGTCTTTCTTATTATGGGTTGCGAAGCCTTGCTGTTCGGCAATCGCTCGAACCACTGGCTTCTCCAGCTCGCCAAGCGGAAATAGGCTCTTTCGCAATTGGTGCTGTTGCAAAGTATACAAAAAATAGCTTTGGTCCTTGTTCGCGTCCGAGCCTCTGAGTAACAACGCTTCATTGTCGGGAGAGTCATTGACAAAGCCTTTGGCGACGTAGTGACCGGTGGCAATATACCCGGCTCCGAGTGATTCTGCTTGAAGTAAGAACTCTTTAAACTTAATTTCTTTGTTGCAAAGAATGTCTGGGTTTGGTGTTCGCCCAGCTTGGTATTCAGTTAAGAAATGCGCAAAAACATTTTCCCAATACTCATGCGCGAAGTTAACTTCATGCAGATCTATATCTAGTCGATCGCATACTTGCGCCGCGTCTTTCAAGTCGGTTGACGACGCGCAATACTCTTCCGTGTCGTCTTCCTCCCAGTTCTTCATAAACATGCCGGTTACCTTATAACCTTGTTGTTTTAGAATATAAGCGGTTACCGACGAGTCTACCCCGCCAGACATGCCTACTACGACATGAGTTTCGTCTGGGTTGTGATCTAGTGCCATGTTGGGTTTAAAGTTCTTTGAGGATCTCTAGTGGATATAGAACACCACTGAGATAATCGTCTATACAGTTAATTACAATAGGGCTTCTTAGCGAGGTATTCGCTCGAATACTCTCTGTTGTTAGCCAATGGGTACGAATAATATCTGGGTCTAGAGCATAATTCTCGTCAACATCACTGACAGAGCCACTAAACGTATAGCGGATGTAGGTCTTGCCATTGGAGGCTTCAAGCTTATAAATTCCAACTAAGGCTTCTGGTATGAAATGACAGCAAGTTTCTTCTAAGGTTTCTCTAATAACCCCGTCGATTATAGTTTCTCCTTGCTCAAGATGGCCGGCCGGTTGATTGAATACGATTTGCTGGGTCGATTTTGAACGCTCCTCGACCAGCAAGAAACGACCATTCCTTTGGCAAATCGCGGCAACAGTAATATCAGGTGTCCAGTTACGACTTTTTAGCATAATTAGGTTTTGAGTACTCGAAATTAGCACTCCATATCGGAGTCCAGTTTATAAATTTCATTTGACCCCAAGCTCTGAACCTTTGGCCAACTTGCTAGCCGCTAGTGTGACCTCACGACAGCCTTTTTACAATACTTGGGGTTAGATTTTGTGTTATTCTCGTCTCCGATTTTCGATACAAGATTGGTTGCGCCAATACTCGTTATAAAACTGGCTTATTACAACTGAGCAGCAATCTGCATTAGAAGGGTGGGTTAATATTCTGAGATCGGATTTGTAGGTTCTATGCCTACAATTCGTGACTATCAAAGATAACCCTTTAAACGTTTTAGTTTGGAATCAAAGACAAGTGCTAAGCACCGATACCCCTAGTTTAACGGTGTAACGGGTTTTAGACGAGAACAAGAAACGTTCCAATATTATTCAATATACACATTTAGGCCCGAGACAAAACACTATGAGCAACGCCAAATCTAAGATTTTTTACACCCTTACCGACGAAGCACCAGCCCTAGCTACACGCTCGCTCTTACCCGTATTCAAATCGTTTGCCGCTGCATGTGATGTCGAAGTTGATACTAAGGATATTTCGCTAGCGTCTCGTATTCTTTGCAACTTAGTCGACTATATTAACCCTGATCAACGGGTTGATGATGCTTTAGCTGAGTTAGGGGAGCTTGTTCTAGACCCGAGCGCCAACGTAATTAAAACACCAAATATTAGCGCTTCTATTCCGCAAATTAAAGCGGCTATCGAAGAGTTGCAAGCCAAAGGTTATGCTCTACCAAATTTTCCAGATGATCCGCAATCTGACGAAGAAACTAAAATTCGCGAAGCTTACGAACGTGTTAAAGGCAGCAGTGTAAACCCAGTTTTACGTGAAGGTAACTCAGACCGTCGTGCTCCTGCCGCGGTTAAGAACTATGCCCGACAGAACCCACATTCGATGGGCGAATGGTTACCAACATCTCGGTCGCATGTCGCCACCATGAACGGCGGTGACTTTCGTTCTAGTGAGCGCTCAATGACCTTAGTCGAAGCATGTTCGGTAAAAATTGAATTCACTGATAAGTATGGCAATAAGACTATCAAGCAGCAAGGTCTTGAATTGCTCAAGGGTGAAGTAATTGACGCGATGTTCATGAGTAAAAACGCACTACGTGATTTTTATGCTAAGCAAATTGACGACGCCAAAGAGAATGATATGTTGTTCTCGCTGCACGTTAAGGCCACCATGATGAAGGTGTCTCACCCGATCGTCTTTGGCCATGCGGTAACGGTCTACTACAAAGATGTGTATGAAAAATATGCAACCTTGTTCGAGGAGTTAAATGTTCAGCCGAATAACGGTCTGGGTAACCTGTACAGTATTCTTGATCAGATCTCTGGTGATTTGCGCGACAAAATCGAAGCTGACATTATGGCTTGTTATGTAAATCGGCCGGCGATCGCGATGGTTGATTCGGATAAAGGTATTTCCAATTTACACGTGCCGAGCGATGTGATCGTTGATGCCTCAATGCCAGCGATGATTCGTAACTCAGGTAAAATGTGGAACATGGAAGGCGAGCTGCAAGATACCAAAGCAGTGATCCCTGAGAGTACCTATGCATTTATCTACCAAGAAGTGATTGATTTCTGTAAAGAGCATGGAGCACTAGATCCAACTACGATTGGCAGTGTTGCGAATGTCGGGCTAATGGCCCAAAAAGCCGAAGAGTATGGCTCTCACGATAAGACTTATGAGATGGAGTACGACGGTTACATGCGTGTTATCGATGAGCACAGCGACACTATTTTGTTCGAACATGCTGTGCAACAAGGCGATATCTGGCGTATGTGTCAGGTAAAAGATGATCCTATTCAAGATTGGGTCAAGCTAGCCGTTAATCGCGCTCGCAAAACAGGTTCACCATCGGTTTTCTGGTTAGATAAGAACCGTCCACATGAAGCCCAATTGATCATTAAAGTTAACGAATACTTACTCGATCATGATACCGATGGGCTAAACCTTCTTATTATGTCCCCAGCAGATGCCACTCGCTACTCGCTTGAGCAAATCACTCAGGGCAACGACGTTATCTCGATTACTGGTAACGTGTTACGTGACTATCTTACCGATTTGTTCCCAATTTTAGAGGTTGGAACCAGTGCCAAGATGTTATCTATTGTACCGCTGATGAACGGTGGCGGTTTGTTTGAGACGGGGGCCGGTGGTTCAGCGCCTAAGCATGTTCACCAGTTCACGAAAGAGGGCCATCTACGGTGGGACTCGCTTGGTGAATTCTTAGCCACAGCCGCATCGTTCGAGCATTTGGCTGAGGTTAATGACAACCCGCAAGCACAAATTTTGGCTGATACATTGGATCTCGCTACCAGTAAATTATTAACCGAAGGTAAGTCTCCATCGCGTAAGGTTAACCAGCTAGATAACCGTGGTAGTCATTTTTACCTTGCCATGTATTGGGCAGAAGCGATTGCCAGCCAAGACCAAGACAGCGTATTGAAGGCGCAGTTTACAACCTTGTTTGAGCAACTTAAAAGCAATGAGGAGGCAATACTAGCCGAGTTAAGTGCGGCTCAAGGGTCGGCTGTTGATATAGAAGGTTACTACTCGCCATCAGAAGAAAAGGCCGACCTAGCTATGCGCCCGAGTACGACTTTCAATTCGATTATCGATGGTTTTGTTGGATAAGCATTGAATTAGGCGGCTGGGTGAATTTGATTGTCGCTCGACGCCTACCTGAAGAATAGGCTATTTTTTAGTGTGGCTTTCTAAGAGGTTTCATAGATAGTCAGAAAATAGCGCAAAAAAAAGCACGGTACCGTCTCGGTTCCGTGCTTTTTAGTAGCCACTTGTTGAGCCGCATCAATCTCGCTAGCGCGTGTGTTAATGCCCGCAAGTGTTAGAGACTACTCAGACTATGACGCTGCTCGGATCTTCCCAGCTTTTGGGCCTTTATCTCCGTCTTCTAACTCATATTCTACTTCCTGGCCTTCATTAAGTGTTTTGTATCCATCCATATCTATTTCGGAATAATGTGCAAACACATCATCGCCGCCTTCGCTAGGCTCAATAAATCCAAACCCTTTAGAAGAGTTAAACCATTTCACGGTTCCACTTGTAGCCATCTTATATCCTCACTTTGGTAAAGTACCCTGATATTCGCTTCAGGTATTTAAACGAAGTCCTTTGGTTTTATATAGGATTTCTTGCGGCCTACTTAACTCTTTTTGAACTTCACAACGTACATCGAATTATCTGTAATACTTCGACTCGGTCAGTAAACCTTCTCACATGTGAAAGGTCAAGCGAATGAATCGATTAATAGCTATTAAATGTTCATTTGTCTATTATCTTGCCCTTGAAAAATAAATATTAGAGCGCAAAATTAAACATCAGACAATTTTCAGCTCGACCATCGATATTGGCGTTTAATACAAAGCTAAAAACCAAATCGTGAGCAATTACTTAGTAGACAAAAGATGAGCGATTACCCAGAACCTATTCATAATGATGACGTAGCACTTGAAGTCGCTAAACCACGACTTAAAAAGCCACCGCTCTATCGTGTTCTTCTGTTGAACGATGATTACACCACAATGGAATTCGTAATCGAGATATTAACCTCGGTGTTTCATCATTCGGATGAAAAAGCAGCTCAGATCATGATGCATGTTCATCAAAAAGGTGCCGGAATTTGTGGAATTTTCACCCGTGAGATCGCAGAGACTAAGGTCGAGCAAGTGTTGCAGTATGCGCAGCAGAACAAACACCCTTTGCAGTGTACTATGGAACCAGATTCAGACGATGGCGGCGATGAGTAGTATGGCGTCAACGAACAACAAGCAGGATAAATAAATGATATCGAAAGATTTAGAACAATCGCTTAACCTTGCGGTACAAGCAGCTCATGAAGCGCGGCACGAATTTGTAACCACTGAGCATCTACTGTTGGCATTGCTAGAAAACAGCTCAGCTATGGCAGTGCTGCAAGCTTGCAAGGCTGATCTTGATGAGCTGCGTTCAGATTTGAAGCTGCATTTGCTTGATAATGTATCTCAGATAGACGACCAGTCCGATCTTAAAACGCAACCGAGTATTGGTTTCCAGCGTGTTCTTCAGCGTGCCATCGTGCACGTTCAAAGCTCTGGTAGAACCGAAGTTGAAGGAGAAAATGTATTGGTCGCTATGTTTTCAGAGCAAGACTCTCATGCCGCCTATTATCTCGATCAGCAAGGTGTCACTAGGTATGACTCGGTTTCTTATATTTCTCACGGCGTAACTAAAGGCGGTGATGAGTTAGAGGGCTTGCCCTATCCTGAGGGTCAAGGCGGCCAAGAAGTGCCTGAACAAAAAGAGGGGCCACTTGAGGCGTATACGGTTAATCTCAATCAGCGAGCGATTGAAGGGTTTATTGATCCTTTAATTGGTCGCGACAAAGAAGTTGAGCGTACGATACAAATCTTATCGCGTCGGCGTAAAAATAACCCCTTGTATGTAGGTGAAGCGGGTGTTGGTAAAACAGCAATAGCCGAAGGCTTAGCTAAGAAAATTACCGAAGATGATGTACCAACAGTGTTGAAGGACGCGGTTGTGTATTCACTAGATTTGGGCGCATTATTAGCCGGCACTAAGTACCGCGGCGATTTTGAGAAACGCCTTAAGGCTGTCTTAAAAGCACTTGAGCGTGAAGAGCATGCGGTACTTTTCATCGACGAAATACATACTATTATTGGTGCAGGCGCGGCCTCTGGTGGGGCTATGGACGCTTCAAATTTACTTAAGCCTGCTTTATCAAGTGGCCAACTGAAGTGCGTAGGCTCAACAACCTACCAAGAGTACCGAGGTATTTTTGAGAAAGATCGGGCCTTGTCTCGTCGTTTTCAAAAAATCGATGTCGAGCAGCCCACAGTAGACGAGACGGTACAGATATTACGCGGCTTGAAATCACGTTACGAAGAGCATCACGAGGTGACTTATACGCCAGAAGCCTTAAGTTTAGCAGCAGAGCTGGCTGACCGTTATATCAACGAACGTTTCTTACCCGATAAAGCGATTGACGTGATCGACGAAGCTGGCGCGAGAACTCGCCTATTTGATCGGGAAGAGGATGAAATCCCGGTCATTGATACTGAGCAAATTGAAGAAGTTGTATCATTTATAGCACGTATTCCGCCGAAAACCGTGTCTGCGTCTGACGTTGATTCGTTGAAGAATCTTGAGCGAGACCTCAAACTTGTGGTGTTTGGTCAGGATGCCGCGATTGTTAATTTGGCGTCAGCGATTAAGATGTCCAGGTCGGGCTTAGGTAAACCCGATAAGCCAATAGGCTCATTCTTATTTTCAGGGCCTACCGGTGTCGGCAAGACCGAAATCACCCGCCAGCTAGCGATGACGCTTGGGGTTGAGTTGATTCGTTTCGACATGTCCGAATACATGGAGCGTCATACCGTGTCACGTTTAATTGGGGCGCCTCCAGGCTATGTTGGCTTTGACCAAGGTGGCTTGCTGACCGATTCGGTTAATAAGCATCCGCATGCCGTTTTGCTATTGGATGAGATTGAAAAAGCTCATCCTGATGTCTTCAACTTGCTACTACAGGTGATGGACCACGGAACACTGACTGATAACAATGGCCGTAAGGCCGATTTTCGAAATGTAATTATTGTCATGACCACCAATGCAGGTGCTGTTGCGGTATCGCGTAATTCAATGGGCTTTACTAAGCAAGACAACGCTGAAGATGACATGGGTGCGATTACCAAGATGTTTACTCCTGAGTTCCGTAATCGACTGGATTCGATTGTGCGATTCAAGCCGCTTGGTAAAGAGGTTATCGATAAAATTGTCGATAAAGAATTACTCGAAGTGGAGCGCCAATTACTTGAAAAGAATGTGCAATTGAAAATTGATAAAGCAGCTCGCGCTTGGATCGCTGACAACGGTTATGACGAAAGCATGGGGGCAAGACCGTTAGCCAGGTTGATTCAAGAGGAGATAAAGCGCGGCCTAGCCGACGAACTTTTGTTCGGAAAATTACAAAAGGGTGGAACTGTGGCCATTTCGACCGAAGAGGGAGAACTGTCATTTGATATTCAAAGCTAAGCTTTTGAGTTGCCATAAGCGGGGTTAAACGCTGTCTTGCAATGCTCTGATCGCTGACTGTTGAGTGACTGTTATTCACTCAACATTAGACTCAACGATATGGTCTATGATTATTGACCCGACTGGCGCGGGTACTGGCCTTTATAGCTGAGTAAAGCCGATATCTTTAAATAGGTAACGGCGACTATCATCGAGGCGAGTCAGCAGGGCTGTGATCTCATGGCCTTTTACGCGGCATTAATATCTGCTTACCTTTCTTGGGGTACAACTAACCGGCGTTGTCGAGTTTAACAACGACGGTCAAAAGCTAATTTTGGAGCAGTATGTTGGCTAACCAGTAGACCGAGACGCGGGCGACCTAGTCAAGAGCGCTGTGATGCAGACAATTGACCATAAGTTAATAGCCACTAAGATAAAACACCATTTGTTGCCAAAGAGGGTCTTTCGAAGTTGATGTTTGTGAGCGGTTTAATGCCCGTTGCTTAGATCGCTAACGGTATTCCTATGTATGATTAGTCAGGGCGTGTCGGAATTTCTGGCCAATGGCGGCCCTTGTGCATGTGCTCCGAAGCGTGATGTTTTAATTCAGCCTAAAAAAACCGCAGGTATATTTTAGGCTGAGACTGATTTAGAAGTGTTTTGATAGGAGTGCATAATATAGATCCTGCCGGCCACTATTCACGCACTGATGTAAGCTGCTTAAACCTGAATTGCCAACCCTAAAGAACGGTTATCTTGATTTGAGCCAAGCGATTTACGGTATTCAGACTGAGCCTAAGCTGTGTAAACCTAATATTTTAAGTTTAGCTGTCCAAACTCAGCTCGGCTACCTCAAAAGTGGTGGTGCGTGACTTCCGGGACTCTTGCATTTTTAAGGGTAGATATTCGTCGTCATGAGATAACCAAAATGTGAGGGTTCTGCCTGGTCGTAATTCGCGTTCAAAAACCACCTTCGTCACCTGCTTCTCGCCTAATTTAGTACTCAGCGTTTCATTGCTTGTAGAGCGAAGTTTAAAGCCGCGAATGCGTTTGTTCTTGCCGTCGACCACGTACAACGATTGATGCTCTGGTATGTCGTTCTTTAAAAGAGCTACAGCGAACCACATAGAACAATTATCGACAATATAGCCTTCTGGCAGGTCGATACTCTCGCTGCTGCCACTTTTTTGGTTGAAATACGCCTTACGTTGTTGCCAATCGAAATCAACCTGATACTCTATTTCTCCAATTCGACCACCGTCGTATTTCTGTGATACGGCTTTACCATCAAGCACTTCGAACTCACATGACTGCTGCTCATTACTGCCCATAATAATGGCGGCCATTCCCTGAGCTTTAGTGACCGACTCCATCGAGTAGCCTTGTTCAGTAGTTTTGAGAATGTTTTCTATGCGTCCTAGGGTTGCATTGCCAAATTTATTACTTTCAAATTTGATTGTGTAGCTAATGGTAACGGGGCTTAAGGCTTGAGCTTGGCTAGGCATAATCATAGATAGCAAAAGCCATAGGCTTGCGAGTGAGAACAGCTTGTTGAAGAGTGTTTGCAAAATAACGATGCCCATGGACGAAAATAACCAGATCACGCTATCTTACAGTTCAAAGGTTTGCAACTGTTGAGCTGAGGTTTCACCATCTAGTAATACTTTATCAAGATTAATGCTCAGGCGGTTTTCGGCAAACCACTTGACCGCTTGTGGGTAGAGTACATGCTCTATCTGGTGAATGCGCTGTTGCAAGCTATCACTTGTATCCTCAGCGGCAATACTCAATCGCCCTTGTAATATAATCGGCCCGGCGTCAACTTCAGGAACTACAAAATGAATACTCGCCCCATGCCATTGGTCGCCAGCATCGACGGCCCGTTGATGGGTATTCGTGCCTGGATACTTCGGTAGCAACGACGGGTGAATATTAACTAAGCGTTTGTGATAGTGATGAACAAACTCTTCAGTCAGGATGCGCATGAAGCCGGCGAGTATGACGAGGTCTGGTTCGAAGGCGTCAATTTCGCCGATCAGCGCTTGATCAAATTGCGCTCGAGAATCAAAGTCATGATGGTTAATTGCGACTGTCTGAATATTGGCTTTTTTAGCGCGCTCTAAGCCGAAAGCATCTTCTTTGTTGCTAATCACCAAGACAATATCAAGAGGCAAGTCGCCAGATTGTATTTGCTCAATAAAAGCTTGAAGGTTACTACCGCCGCCAGAAATCAAAACAACCGCGCGAGTAACCCTAGAACTGCTTGTCTCCGACATCGTTAGCTGAGCCCTTTTGTGTGTAGACATAGCCTGACTGTATCCGTTAAACGATATGAACTTGCTGCTCTGATTTACCGTCTTTAATGTCACCAATAACAAATGGGGTCTCACCGGCTTCAGTGAGCAATTTAATACTCTGTTCTACATCCGTTTCATTAACCACTAAGATCATGCCGACGCCACAATTGAAAGTGCGATACATTTCGCTGCGTTCAATATTGGCGGTGTCCATCATCCAAGTAAACAGAGCTGGCCACTGCCAAGACGATTCATTGACTACCGCATGACAGCCTTCAGGAAGCACTCGGTTTAGATTTCCAGGAATGCCACCGCCAGTTATATGCGCTAAGGCATGCACGTCGACTTTTTTTAGTAGTGACAAAATTGAGCGCACATAAATCTTGGTTGGTGCTAATACTACTTCAGATAATGGTTTGCCTCCGATCACTGTGTCGAGCGGCACATTATACGTATCGATAACTTTTCGAATCAATGAGTAGCCATTTGAATGAGCACCCGTAGAGGCTAAGCCAATTAGCTTATCACCAGCTTTCACTTTAGTGCCATCAATAATTTCAGATTTTTCGACCGCGCCAACACAAAATCCAGCAAGGTCATACTCGCCAGATTTGTACATGCCTGGCATCTCGGCCGTTTCGCCACCGATCAGTGCCGCGTTTGCTTGGACGCAGCCTTCGCCGATGCCTTCGACTACCTGTGCGGCAACCTCTGTAGTTAACTTGCCAGTGGCGAAATAGTCTAAAAAGAATAATGGTTCGGCGCCTTGAACGATGACATCGTTTACGCACATCGCGACTAGGTCGATGCCTATTGTGTCGTGCTTGTTTAAATCGAAAGCCAGTTTCAATTTAGTGCCGACACCGTCAGTGCCAGAGACTAAAATTGGCTCTTTATAGTTTTTCGGCACTTCAAATAATGCACCAAAGCCACCTAGACCGCTCAGGCTACCCTCGCGCTGTGTGCGTTTAGCGATTGGCTTGATTACATCAATAAAGGCATCACCTGCGTCAATATCAACGCCAGCGTCACGGTAGGATAAAGAGTCAGGTTTGTCAGATTGGGCCACGTTGTTGCTCCATCGAAGTTCAGTATTAGTCAATTTGGTCGAGCCTCTTTGCTATAAAGATAGTCTCGCCATGAGTGCGGCGCTATTGTAGCCGTTTCATTGGCTATTGTGTATCCAATAAAAGCTAGAGATAATGTCTTGTAAGGAGGCCGAGCGACCCAATTATGATGATTTATATACCAAATTTAATAACCCTTGCACGTATTGGACTAGTACCTTGGTTAGTAGTATTGCTGCAAAAACAACAGTTTACCTTATCTTTGATCGTTTTTATCGTAGCCGGTTTAAGTGATGCTTTGGATGGATTTATTGCTAAACGCTTTAATGCACAAACCTATTTAGGTTCTTTATTAGACCCGCTCGCCGACAAAGGCCTGCTGGTTTGTAGCTATATCATGCTATCGATGATGGGTTTGATCCCGTTTTGGCTGATGGTGGTGGTGGTATTTCGAGATGTAGTTATTGTTGGTGGCTACTTGTTGATGGTGCTATTTTTTGGTTCAGTTAAAATGAAACCGTTAATAGTTAGTAAAGTGAATACTTTTACGCAAATTGCCTATATCGTTTTAGTGTTGGGTGCGCTCTCCGCTGAATACGACTTCCGCTTAATTCAACCGATACTTACCTACCTAGTACTATTGACTAGCGTTGTCAGCGGGCTAGCATACGTTTATATTTGGTCAGTTAAGGCTACTAACACTGGTGAAGGCACGACGGTCTAGCGGCGAAGGCAAGACTTTCTAGCGGCGAAGGCAAGACTTTCTAGCGGCGAAGGCAAGACTTT
>JBLHRL010000014.1:0-60060 GCA_047625975.1 Arenicella sp. | reverse complement strand
ACCACGTCGGTTAATCTGCATCACATGGCACATTGTAGATACCCTAAAGACTTGGAGTCGCGATTTTATGAACGTGTACTTTTCTTTGACTCCCCGGCACCAACAGTAGGCGCTCTTAAGCGAAGTATACGGCGGCCTCCTTTAATATGTCCCTCTCCTCAGTGACGCGGCGAAGCTGCGCTCTGAGTTTACGAAGCTCGTCTTGCTGAGTATCGATAGTCTCGTGCTGAGAACTAGGCTTGCCGTATTTATCAATCCAGTTATGGATACTCTTAGTTGTCACTCCTAATCGATCGGCCACATCGCTAATCTTGTAGTTACGTTCAACAACTTGTTGAACGGCCTCGATTTTTTAATTCTTTTATATAACGTTTTGCGCTCATTTTTTGACACCTCTATAATGCGTTAATTGTAACGCTATTAAGTGTCTAGAATACGAGGGGCTTGCCATAGATCAGTTTAGGCTCACATCAATTTCGAGTTTTAGTCATATTATTAAGCATCTGAGTTAACAACCCATCGCAAAAAAATTACAGCGGAGATACAACTATGACTGGTATTTCAATTTGGTCAATTATTATTACCCTTTTATTTATTGTTTTATTTATTATTCCACCGATAAAGGTTGGTCTCTCTAGCAGTGTAGCTGGGTGGTCAAAATTTAAGTGGTTGCTACTTTCTCTTTGTTTTAGTTGGATTGGTTTTGTTACGTATTACAACTTAAAAATTGCCAGTCGAGGGTATAACTCGCGAAAGTAAGTTCGAACACTTTTACACAACCACAGCGCCTAGACGTACAGGAAACGCGGCCGTTTTAAACAACTTAAATACAGACAGAGTTATGCGCATGTAACTATTACTACTCCTGTGTCCATTTTTCACAGGCTGTCAGCGCCAATTATTTGTTAAATTTTCATGTTGGTAAAAAATAGACCTATTAGTTGAAAGGCATCACCAAAACGATTGTTTCAAACACCGTGTCTGAAGCGCGAAAGGTAAACAGCAAAAAATGATTTTATTCTTCGTGAATATGTTGAAGTAATTTGGCTGCGAAACACTCAACATGGGTAAGTTGAAGCTGTGAATTTCTAAGATCTTGACTCCACTCAATTAGACTAGCCTGAATAGTTACTGATTTTTTAATATCCTGCCGAGCTTGGTGAAATTTGGAATACTGTTGATTCGCTAGCGACAGATAAAGGGAAAAGGCGATTAGCGTTCTCGCCGGAACATTTGATTGTCATTTTTACAGTGCTGATTTCGGTGACGGGCATTATTCAAAAATAGGTGTCGCTAACAATATTGGTGTGGTGTGTTGCCAAGCTATTCTGGATTTAAAGAAATCTCGATACGCGTCAAGTAGCAATAATTTTTTGAGAAGTGGTCGATACCTCGTCTAAAGAGGTTACCTAAATAGATAAAAATACATCCGCTACGTAAAGCAAGTATTGCGACTAGATTTGGCTAGTGTCAGATCCTCCAAAGGGTGATTTTACAATTAAGTGCGGGTGTGTGGTTGCTGAGTATCCAACCTGTGTCGAAAATAAATTATCTGCAGTCCAAGCATTGTGGTTAAAGGTCGATTATATTTAGGCAATATAAGCAAACAATCCAAGGCCGAAATTTTGTCAGATAACTCCTCAAGTCTTCGCAATTATATTAAGTTTCTGTTGCCATCATTAGTCGGTATAGGTCTATTCTTAACCCCGGTGACCTACGATGGTAAGCAAACTATTGTCGTTGGGGTGCTGGCAAACGGGTTGATGGCTTGGCTGGGTGAAATGTTGCCGTTGATAATCACCATCATTTTTGTCCTATCGGGTTTGATCTCTTTTGTTGTCAGTGTTTTTAAACCGAGGTCTCTGGCATCGTTTGAATTTACTCAGGAAGTATTTAACACCACCTGGATTTGGTTGTCGCTGCGTATTTTAGGTGGCGTGCTTTGCACCATGACCTATCTCCAACTAGGGCCTGAATGGGTTATTAGTGCTGACACTGGGCAGGTAGCTTACATTGATATTGCTGGGATTATCTTATGCATCATTTTTGTTGCCAATATTTTGCTGCCGCTGCTGACCGACTTTGGCTTTTTTGAATTTGTAGGCACTATGATTAGTCGTATTTTTCAAGCGATTTTTGGCCTGCCTGGGCGCGCTAGTCTCGACGCATTAACATCATGGATCGGCGACTCAAGTATCGGAACCATCTTAACCATTAGACAATATGAAAGCGGGCATTACAGCGCCCGAGAAGCGGCTGTTGTAGTAACTAATTTCTCCGCAGTGTCACTCCCTTTTACGGTGGTGATCGCACAAACCGCCAGCATTGACGACAAATTTGTATTGTTCTACATGGTCGTCGCGATATGCGGGATTGTCGCGGCCTTGATTACCCCCCGTTTGCCTCCATTGTCAGGGTTAGCAAATAGTTTCTATCAACGTGAAGCCCGTGAGGCTCCACCGCAAGGGCCGAGTGGCTCATTATTCCGTCAGTCCTTGAATGCCGCTCTTTATCGAGCTGAGCACGCGCCCAGTGTTAAGCAACAGCTGAGTATCACTGGTCGCAGTATCTTCGATATTTCATTTGCCGTATTACCGGTTGCCATGACTATCGAGGTGCTGGTACTAATCGTTTACTACCATACCTCTGTATTGCAATGGATTAGTGCTCCAATGGTTTACGTATTGCAGATATTACAACTGCCTGAGGCCGATGCGGCAGCAGCAGGAACCCTAGTTGGCTTCTTCGATCAATTTATCCCCGCGATAGTATCGACTAATATTGATAGTCCGATTACTCGATTTGTTTTAGCCGGCCTGTCCGTTACCCAACTGATTTATATGGCCGAGAACGGACTGCTGATTCTGAGGTCAAAGATTCCGATTTCAGTGCCTCAACTAGCAAGTATTTTTCTGATTCGTACCATTATTGTCTTACCGATTTTATCGGTCGCCGCCCATCTCATTTATTAACCCAGTTGAGCGATAAGAGTTGTGGGCGTTAGCTAGCTATGAATAAAGACTGATTGGCGCACTATTTACCCATATATCTTCGGCCCAAGACTTTATAGTTAGAGCCTCTTGCCAACGATCCGACAGCTCGGCACGCTGGCCGTCGGTGATCGCATAAGGAGGTGGCCCTAGTTCGCAGAGGAAGATCAAATCTTGGTCTTCACTCGAACGACTTCGCCAATCGTTAATGCCCCGAGACCACCAGTGTTTGAATAGCTCTACCCATTCTTGGTGCTGCTGAAAAGCAATCGGTACTTGGATTTGCTCGCGGTTTGCAATTCGACCTTGAAATGAGTCTGAACGCGCCAATAATCTGTCGAATAAGGCTGCCCATTCTCGCGATAGTGGGGTAGACAATTCTCGATTCAGCACATAGTGTGATAAATCAGCACACAACCTCATTTCAGGGATCTCATCGAGTAGCTGTAAGGTGAAGAACATATCGTTGGTAATGCAGTCTCGGTGTGTCTCGAACATAATGGGCATGCCAACGTCATTAGCAATATCGATCCAATTACGAACTATCGGAATTGCGCCAGCAATGGTCATAGGGTAAACAGCGCCAATAATACTAAATTGCGTGGCGTTCATTTGTTTGGCAAATTCTAATAATTTTCGTAAATCGTCACCGTTCTTAGGAAAGGCATTGACCATCACGTCAAGACCATGTTGTTCGAAGTAGGGCTTCAAGGCCAAATTTTCAGCAATTTCATCGGCTGTTGGGTCAATACAAACTCCGTGATAGCCGGCATCGGCAATCATTTGAAATGATTTTTCATTACCGTGCTCATAACCATCAGGCCCGCGTTGCTGCATAGCCCAAAGAGATTGATAAATTTTCAGTGTTTGCATTGAACTTGCCTCAAGTAGCATTATTTTTATTATGTCTATATTTTGGCTAATAATTTAACCCTACGATACACCCATAATAGGTGGTGTGGATTAACCTGATTGAGTTATACCACTGCTTGCTCACAAGCCCTACAATGAATATATTATTAGAAAAGTCTATTGTTTTAGACAAACCCTACGTCAAAACAGTTAACTCCATTGGAGCCTCTTATGGAAGCATCATTTGAACGATCAGTACACGTGCCGGCAAAAGTATTAAAGACCTTAAAAGGTCGTTCGGATTTTCGCGGATGGCGTAAAATTTCTTCCCATATCGGTGCGATCGCAATCAATTCTATGCTGCTTTTTAGCCTGTGGGGAAGTTGGTTTTCTGTACCGCTATTCATGCTCCAGGGTATCCTTATTAACTGTCTTTATGCAGGAGTGCACGAACTGAGTCATAACACGGTTTTTAAAACTCAAGGTTACAATGAATTTTTTGGTCGGCTATTCTGTTTGATCTTGCTGATGGGGCGTGATCAAGATAAGTTTGAGCACTTTCAACATCACCGACATACTCAAGATGTTAAATTGGACGCCGAGATCGTCGGCGCTACGCCATTTACCTTATTCACCTATGGACTCTATTTCTTGGGTTTAACTTATTGGCCTGGCCGAGTTGCTGAGGTGTTTAAATTAGCCTCAGGCGCGACCGAACCTTGGCCTCACTTATCGGCTGTTCAGCTTAAAAAAGTACACAAAGAAGCGCGACTAATGTTGCTTATATATTTAGCGCTAGTGGTGCTATCTGTGATCGCACAAAGCGCTGCTCTATTGAGCCTTTGGCTGTTACCAATGTTGGTTATGAAATGGTTTCAGATGTTACAGAACACCGTCGAACATAGTGGCATGCCACATGTAGATGATATCTGGCTAAACACCCGCACGGTTAGCGCTGGGCCAGTTATGCAGTGGCTACTATGGAACATGCCTTACCATACCGCTCATCACACTTATCCGATGATCCCGTTTTATCGATTGCCGGATTTACACAATGTAATTGTGGCGGCGGCAGGTGAGCAGCCCAACACTATTTCACATCTAGGCTTTCAGTTGCAAATGATACGTAAGTTACTTAAAGATGGTTCATCGAAATATCAAGGTAAAGACATCCAGCAGTATTAGGCTTAAAGAGGTTAGTAATGCTGTAAAAAAGCGGTTGAAAATCAGCTATAGTAATCAATATATATCTTTTTATGCGATGTCTCCATTAAATTGGTGACGCGCCGCTAATGTTTCTCAATTAAGTCTGCCACGTAAGTTTGGTCATGAAAGCACCCACTAATAGTCCAGCCAAGGTATCAGTCAACGATTCATCTTATCTTTTGAATTGGCCTGACCTTGTCGCTCCGTTGATTGAGTCGATTAACACCGATTGCTTCGCCGCCGCTTTCTTTGACTCAATTAATCGTATTGCGCCACTCGACAGTGCCTTAATTCTGTTGTTTCGAGCGGACCAAGAGCCAGTTGTATTGTACGATCGCTTACATCCGTCTGAAGAGTCTTCGTTTTACGATGTTTATCTTGGCGGTGCTTATCTGCTGAGTCCACTTTATCGTCGTTTTCAGGGTTTACCTTCTGGTTTCTATCGGCTTGGCGCATTAGAAAATCAAAATTTTGAAAAAAGTGACTTTGGGACAGCCTACTTTAACCAGTCGGGTCTGTGCGACGATGCAAACTTTTTACAAAAACTTGACGATGACACGGCAATTATTGCAAGCTTCGGACGTCAGCAATTACAACTGCCGTTCACTGATCAAGAGTTACAGCATCTACATGTGGCCTCTCCAGTTTATCTTTCGGCTTTAAATCGTCAATGGGGCGCAGGTAATTTACCTGAACTTGCTAATCCCAGTGCTTCAGCAAGATCACACAATCAACTAAAGTCGTCTTTAAATAATTTTGGCAATACTGTACTCACTGCTCGCGAGCAAATGGTGCTGCAATTAATGCTAGCGGGTAAACCGTCGAAAACCTCGGCTCGTGAGTTGAATATATCTGTTGATACTGAGCGAGGGCATCGAAAGAATATTTATTCTAAACTTAAGGTGACCTCTCAGGCTCAGCTGTTTTCACTTATTTTTAGTGTGCTCGGCGAAGTTGCTAATTTTGGTATTGGCTCCGATGCGGAGGCAGACCCGTACGCGTCTTACCTTCAAACAGTCAATCATGAGTCATAGGCCACCCGAGCTCACCTTACCTCAACGCACCAAAAGCCGACCGTTAGCGCTAATTGTGACAAGATTACCGGGCAATCGTTTGATCTGTTTTACCTTTGTAAATGGATTTTGCTGGAACTCAATGATAGAATGATCCTGATCGATTGGCGGCTAGCCATAGGCTTGAAAACGGCTTTCTCTAACAGTTTGTGAAAACTTAACGGCGGTTAAATATGAGTTTTCTGACGGCAGATAGAGGGATAGTCATGCTCGATAAAAATCATAGATCCTTGGACTTTGACTGCTTGAAGCAGCGTTAAGTTGAATAGGGCAGACCGCTAACTATTAAGGGTAGACTCAGTGCATATCTTAATCAGTAACGACGACGGGTATAACGCTCCTGGCCTACTAGTCTTGGCGGACGCGCTTCGAAATCAACACCATAGAGTCACTGTAGTGGCACCACGCGAAAATGTCAGTGGTTGCGGCATGGGCTTGTCTCTACGTCGTTCAGTGTCGGTTGAAAAAGCGGCTGAAGCCCTATTTATTGTTGACGGCACTCCCGCTGATTGTGTTTACATTGGCTTAAATAATCTCGTCGATGAACCTGTTGATCTTGTAGTTAGTGGCATTAATAATGGCCCAAATTTGGCCGATGATATTTTTTATTCGGGCACCTTCGCGGCGGCAATGGAAGCCAGGCGCATGGCGATGCCAAGCATTGCCTTATCGATAACAGAGCGCTCAGTTCAGCATTATCAAACGGCTGCCTATATAGCGGTTCAGATGAGTAATGCGTTACCGCTACTTAATTACCGGAGTTTATTAGCAGTACTAAATGTCAATGTACCTGATATTCCAGTTGCCGATCTGAGAGGCTTTAAAGCCACTGTTTCCGGAGAAAGAGATGCCCCTTTACCGCCGATTAAAGAAACCAGTAGTGGCAATCGATATCAATACCGTCTTGGTTTAGCCGGAGATTTTCGTCGAATTAAGCGAAATAAAATGCAAGATTTTGAAGCGGTTGAGCAGGGCTATGCGTCGATTACGCCTTTTAACGCCATGCTTGATGACAGTGCGTATGTCGATGATGTGCAAGTTTGGCTCGACACCTTATAACTGAGTGTAAATCGATATGTATACGCAACAGTTGACTAAGCCACAATATGCCGGCAGCGGTATGACCTCAGATCGAACTCGTCACCGTTTGATTGATCTGATTAGAACAATGGGCGTCACCAACAGTTCAGTGCTCGCGGTAATGCAGAGTTTGCCAAGGCATATTTTTGTAGAAGAGGCTCTAGCCAGTCGAGCTTATGAAAATACCGCCTTGCCAATCGGTTTTGGTCAAACCATTTCGCAGCCGTATACGGTAGGCTTAATGACCCAAACCTTATTCAATAAACCGCGTACAAAAATATTAGAAATAGGTACCGGATGTGGCTACCAAACGGCCATACTGGCGCCGTTGTGTGAAGAGGTCGTTAGTTTAGAGCGAATCGTAAAATTACACAGAAGGGCACGGGATTTGCTGTACGACCTCGGTGTTCGCAATGTTAAGTTTAGGCATGGTGATGGGTTTGCAGGTATGCGAGATTTTGCTCCATACGATGGAATATTAGCCGCCGCAGTCTCCGAAGATGTGCCGCAAGAATTGATCGACCAATTAGCCGAAGGAGGGCGAGTTGTGATGCCCGTAGGTAATGGCGAGCGACAGGTATTACTGGTTATTGATAAAACCAGTACAGGTTTGATTGAGCAAGAAATTGAAGCTGTACGCTTTGTTCCTCGTTTAGCCGGTCTAGGCTAAAAACATCCTCCAAGTAACCATAAAGTGGCAATAAAGCTGAGACAAGCAGTGGAGCGTACGTGAAAATATTTGAACCAATTTACAGCACTATTCTTAAATGGGCTAGGCATAAGCAGGCTGAGCGTTATCTCGCCATGGTTAGTTTTGCAGAGTCGTCATTTTTCCCGATACCGGTCGACGTAATGTTAGCGCCGATGGTGCTGGCCGATAAAAGTAAAGCCTGGAGACTTGCGACCATCACCACTGTAATGTCAGTGATTGGGGGTATGTTTGGCTATTTAATTGGTGCGTTTTTCTTTGAAGCTTATGGCAATCAAATACTCAATTATTTTGCCGCGCATGAGAGCTTCGAGGTTATTAAAGATAAATACGCGACGCACGGAATCTTGATTATCCTGTTGGCTGGTTTCACACCAATACCGTATAAAATATTCACCATTGCATCGGGGGTGCTTAGCATCGCCTTTTTCCCTTTTGTGTTGTTGTCGCTAATGGGGCGTGGAGGTCGATTTTTCTTGGTCGCCGGTTTGGTGCGGCTTGGCGGTGACAAGCTTGAAGACACTATACACAAGCAAGTAGAGTTGCTTGGTTGGGGAACCCTGGCTTTGGTTGCAATTGGCGGCACAGCCTACTATCTTTTATACTGACACTTGGTACTCTAGATGTTTTGTTATTACTAATTTTTCTAAACCTTAAATTGTCTACACTTGCCAAACTCAGGTCCTCGTCAAGCTTGCTTGCGTACACTCTAGTTCTGAGTGCCTGCGCAGCAGCAGTTAAGGTTCCTGTTGAAGAGCGAACCGTATTAACTGTTCGCCAGCAAAGTGAAATGATCGGTGGTCAGGTGATCCGCATTGTGCAATCTGGTGATACCCTTTATGGCATCGCTTTTGAGTCTGACTTAGACGTTAACCGACTGGCCGCCTGGAATGGCATCTCCGACACTAGTCAGCTACCAGTAGGGCAACGAGTTCGCTTAACCAAGCCAACCGGATTTGTGTATAAGCCGAGGCGTAAGGTCGCGTTGAACGGCGGTCATAATAACCAGCCTCAAGTCGCTAAACGCGCCGATACTATAGAAACGATAGCGGCGAAAGGGATAGCCTCCAAGTCGGTAGCTGTAAAAAATAAAGCGCCTGTCCGCCAAACCTCTTACGACGCTTCAAGCAATACGGTTAGTGCATTATCGATCAAAAAATCTAGTCAGATCGCAAGTCGTGATGTCGCTGGTGTTAATTGGTCATGGCCGTTTGAGGGTAAAGTGATACGGCGCTTCTCACTCTCTAGCACTCAACAAGGTATCGACATTTTGGGAAAAGGGGGTCAGCCAGTGATGGCTTCGGCGGCTGGAGAAGTTGTGTACGTTGGTAATAGTCTGAAAGGCTATGGAAATTTAGTCATTATTAAGCACAATGATAATTTTTTAAGTGCTTATGCGCACAATCAGCGAATATTAGTGGCTGAAGGTCAAAAAATCACAGAAAGTCATATTATTGGTTTTGTAGGTGTCAATAATCGCCGTGAAAGTGCATTACACTTTCAAATACGTCGGAAGGGTAAGCCAGTAAATCCGCTCAGCTACCTATCGGTTCGATCGAGTTAGGTATATCTAAGCTAACTATTCAGTATTTAGCCGCACTTTTAGGGTTACTTTGGGCGTTCTGCTCGTTACAATCATAGACCAATTTTTTCAGTACTCTATCGGCACATTAGGCCTTATATTCGTCATGGCAATGGATGATTTTCCGCGCATTAAGCGTCTCCCTCTGTATGTTTTCAATATCGTAGGCGATCTAAAAGCCGAAGCCCGAGCACGGGGCGAAGATATTATTGATTTTGGTATGGGTAATCCGGACCAACCTACCCCTCAGCCAATCGTTGATAAGCTTTGCGAAGCCGCGCAGCGTGGAGACACTCACAGATACTCAGTGTCGAAAGGAATACCGCGTTTACGCAAGGCGATTTCAAATTGGTATGGCGAACGCTTTAATGTCGATATTTGTCCAGAACGTGAAGCCATTGTGACAATCGGTTCGAAAGAGGGCTTGGCTCATTTGGCCATGGCGGCTGTCGATAAGGGTGATTCTGTGTTGGTGCCGAACCCCGCTTATCCAATACATCCATACGGTTTTATTATCTCGGGAGCCGATATTCGGCATGTGCCAATAGGTACCGACATTGATTTTTTCAATGAGTTAGAAACAGCGCTGAAAAATATGTTTCCTAAGCCGAAAATGCTGGTATTGAATTTCCCCAGCAACCCTACGGCACAATGCGTTGAATTAGAGTTTTTCGAGAAAATCGTTGAGATGGCTATCGAACACCAATTTTGGGTTGTTCAGGATCTAGCTTACGCTGATATTGTCTTTGATGGCTACGTAGCACCGTCAATAATGCAAGTTCCCGGCGCCAAGGACATTGCAGTGGAATCTTATAGCCTGTCGAAAAGTTACAATATGCCAGGCTGGCGAGTGGGTTTTCTGGTCGGTAATTCAGTCTTGATCGGAGCGCTTGCCAGATTAAAATCATACCTTGATTATGGTATGTTTGCGCCGATTCAAATTGCCTCAATCTTTGCTCTGGAAGCGCCCGAAGCAAAAGATTGGATTGCTGATATACGCGAGATGTATCAACGCCGCCGCGATGTCTTATGTGATGGCCTAGAGGCGGCTGGTTGGCCAATAGACCGGCCTAAGGCAACTATGTTTGTGTGGGCTAAAATACCTGAGCGCTTCAGTGAATTGGGTTCAATTGAGTTCAGTAAGGTGTTACTCAAAGACGCCAAAGTAGCTGTATCGCCCGGAATCGGCTTTGGCGATTATGGTGATAACTATGTTCGTTTTAGCTTGATTGAGAACGAACATCGCACCCGCCAGGCAATTCGCAATATAAAATCGCTGCTACTTCACCCAGAACGGGTTAAAATCTAGGCCCAGAAAAAAATGCTCGGTATTGGCCGCTCAGCGCAGTGCTATTGATCGTGCCAATGTTGGAAAACAATCGTATCAAAATTAAATGAAAGCTATAAAAGTTGGTATCTTAGGATTAGGAACAGTGGGTGGTGGCACGGCGTTAGTGCTGCAACGTAACGCCGGTGAAATTTCTCGCCGAATTGGTCGAAGAGTCGATGTCACTATGGCATCAGTTAGAGATTTAGACAGTGAGCGTTTGTGCGACTGTAGTAAATTAAGTTTAACTCAAGACCCGTTTCAAATAGTCGACGCTACCGATATTGATATTGTTGTCGAATTGATTGGCGGCGATACCTTGGCAAAACAATTAGTGCTTCGGGCGATCAGTAATGGAAAGCATGTTGTTACCGCCAATAAAGCGCTAATTGCCTTGCACGGCAATCAGATTTTTGCCGCCGCTGAAGCTAACGGGGTGTCGGTCAGTTATGAGTCTGCGGTGGCAGGTGGCATCAGTATTATCAAAGCCATTCGTGAGGGTTTAGCCGCTAATAAAATTGAACTGCTTGCTGGTATTATCAATGGCACAGGTAATTTTATTCTCACTGAAATGCGTGACAAAGGTCGCACATTTGAAGACGTATTGGCTGAGGCTCAAACATTGGGCTACGCCGAAGCTGACCCTACTTTTGATGTAGAGGGTATTGACGCTGCGCATAAATTAACGATTCTTGCTGCGATAGCATTTGGAACCCCGTTACAGTTCGAAAAAGTATTTATCGAGGGTATTTCTAAGCTCAGCTTGACTGATGTCGCTTACGCCGAAGAACTCGGCTATCGTATCAAGCACTTAGGTATAGCCAAGGACAACGGTGATGGTTTAGAGTTGCGTGTGCATCCAACCCTAATCCCTGAGAAACGCTTGATCGCTAACGTGGATGGCGTTATGAACGCCGTTTTGGTTAAAGGAGATGCGGTTGGCAACACTCTTTATTATGGCGCCGGCGCTGGCGCCGAACCTACTGCATCGGCCGTGGTCGCCGACATCTTAGATATTGCACGTACCCTAGATGCACCTGCGGCTTACCGAGTGCCTCATCTTGGTTTTCAACCTGAATCGATACAAATACGACCGGTTAAAACGTCAGACCAATTCGAATGTGCTTATTATTTACGTTTTGACGTCAATGATGTTGCCGGTGTAATGACTAAATTGTCGGCTGAGTTTGCTGGTCAAAATATTAGTATCGAAGCGATTACACAAAAAGAGCCTAAGGTGAGCCAAGACTTTGTCTCGGTTATTTTTATCACCCAACGAACCAGTGAAAGGCAAGTCGATCAAGCTATTTCTAATATAGCGTCACTCGACAATGTGCGTGCAGATGCCGTTAAGATTCGAGTAGAACATTTTAACTAAAGCAAGTGGCTAGCAACGAGTATCCAGCGTAGGTATGAGACTAGTACCTACGAATAACAAGGTAAGTACAAACCAATAATATGGCGATTACTAACGATGAAATTTATTAGCACCCGTGGCGACGCTCCGGCTCTTAGTTTTGAAGAAGTGGTTTTAGCCGGCTTGGCTAACGACGGAGGTTTGTACGTTCCTGAAACCTTACCCACGTTCTCGAGAGATGAGATTGCCAGTTGGGCAGGTTTACGTTACCAACAATTAGCGTTCAAAGTGATACACCCATTTATTGATGGAGAAATTAGCGATCAGGATCTTATTGCGATTATCGATAAAGCATATGATTCATTTCGGCATGATGCCATCGCGCCACTGATTCAAACCGGTCATAATGAATTTGTGCTTGAGTTGTTTCAGGGTCCAACACTTGCTTTTAAAGATTTTGCACTTCAATTTTTAGGTCATTTACTCGACTTTATTCTGGCTAAGCGTAAGCAAAAAGTAGTGGTGTTGGGTGCCACCTCAGGTGATACCGGCTCAGCCGCGATCGAAGGCTGTAAAAGATGTGAAAATATCGATATCTTCATCTTGCACCCGCACAATCGAGTTTCCGACGTTCAGCGTCGTCAAATGACCACGGTGATTGCCGACAATGTCTTCAATATTGCGCTTGACGGAAATTTTGACGACTGTCAGAACATGGTCAAAGCTAGTTTTCGCGATCAATCTTTCTTACCTGATGGTCGGCAGCTGGTGGCTGTGAATTCAATTAATTGGGCCCGAATTATGGCTCAAATTGTTTACTATTTTTACGCTTCATTGGCGCTAGGAGGGCCTCATCGAGCAATATCTTTCTCAGTGCCGACTGGTAATTTTGGTGATATTTTCGCCGGCTATTTAGCCAAGCAGATGGGCTTGCCAATTGATCAGCTTATTATTGCCACCAATTCTAATGATATTTTGCATCGCTGCATCAGTGATAACGACCATAGTAAGCAAGGCTTGAATCAGTCGTTGTCTCCGAGTATGGATATCATGGTTTCGAGCAATTTTGAGCGACTATTGTTTGATTTGTATGGGCGTCAGGGCTCTGAAATCAAGCGGCTGATGGCTGAGTTTGAAAGTGGGCATATGAGCTTGAGCGATAAGGCGTTGGATAGTGCGCGTGAGTTGTTTTCTAGTTTTAGACTTGATGATGACGCGACATTAGAGTTAATAGCCGAGGTACACCAAAATTGTGAATATTTATTAGACCCTCATACGGCGATCGGAGTGGCTGCGGCAAGAGCCATGAGACGTGGAAACGATATACCGATGGTGTGTTTAGCAACTGCGCACCCTGCGAAATTTCCCGATGCATTAGATAAGGCGGCCGAACGTTTTACACAAGCGCGGCTAGAACATGTGGCGCTGCCGTTGCATATGTCAGACCTATTTGATCGCGACGAGAGGGTGACTGTATTGCCTAATAGTATGGCCGCGGTTCAGTCTTTTATCGCTACCAAATTACAACGGTTCGCGACAGACGGTGGTTGAGGTAACTAGTAATCACATGAATGGCCAATTAACTTAACGTTATGTCCTTGTAAACAAATGGTTTTAAACGAGTATTTTCCGTATAATGAAGTGTCTAAGAGTAATATCAATCCCTTTCTGTAGATTAGGGTAGCAACACTATCGAGAGCTCATGAGTGAAATAACTAGTTTTATAGCAAGTCGAGTTAGATTGATTGGCTTGTGTGCAAGCCTCACTTTCTGTGTCGGTGCTTCAAACTCATTCGCTCAGCAGTCAGGCTCTGCTGTCGACTTCACGTCTGGCGTCGCGGCCCAAGGCGACACGCAAATAACCTTAAATCTTGAAAACGTTGATATTCGCGTCCTTATCAATACGGTGGCCGAAGTTAGTGGTAAAAATTTTATTGTTGATCCGAGAGTAAAAGGAAAAGTCTCTGTTATATCGGGAGGAACTCTTAATCCCGATCAATTATATGATGTGTTTTTATCGATTCTTGAAGTGCATAACTATGCCACCGTGGATTCGGGTAATGTCATCAAGGTGCTGCCGAGTAATATTATTAAACAGCGGCCTACACCATTATTATTCTCACCCTCTAGTGAGACTAACGATGCTCAAGTGACACAGATTATTCAGCTTAAGCATGCCTCGGTGCAAGATTTGGTTCCGATTATTCGTCCACTGATTCCACCGAATAGCCACTTTGCACCGCATGTGCCTTCAAACAGCGTAGTACTCACCGACACCCTAGCTAATATTCAGCGTATTTTACAGATTATACGAAAAATAGACGTGCCTAATACACGTTCAAATATAAGCGTGGTTAATTTAAATTTTGCTAAAGCCAGTGAGTTGGCCGCTACCCTGACCCAATTGATTACCTCTACCGCGGACCCGAAAGAAGCCGGGTCTAATGGCAAGGTTAGTATTCAAGCCTTTGATGCGATCAACTCTTTGGTGATCAGCGCGCCTGATGAGCAGTTTGATAAAATTCAAGCTCTGATCGATGAATTAGACATCGAGCGTGAGATTGAAGGCAATGTTAACGTGATTCCTTTGAAACACGCTAAAGCTGAAGATTTGGCCTCGATTTTGAAAGATTTGACCAGTAATACGGCGAAAGGTGCCGTAAGTGAATTTACCGTGCAAGCCGATGAAGCCTCGAACTCATTAATTGTTAAAGCCAGCGGGACGCAGCTTAAAACAGTACAGTCAGTGGTTGAAAAGCTTGATAAGCGACGTGCTCAGGTATTTGTAGAAACTATTATCGCCGAGGTCTCTTTAGACCAAAGCGCCAGTTTAGGTATTAATTGGAGTGTCGGCGGTGGCATCAATGGTACCCCGGGTACTCCCGCCACTGATTCAAGCTCAGCCGTCGCTGCAGTGGCCGGTAGGGGTAATTTGATTGACCGAGATCGACCATACTTGCCGGCGGCCACAGTCGGCAGTAATCAGGCATTTGCTCTTGGCAGTGCCGGATATAACTATTCGATCCTCGATTTAGGTCGCTACCAGCTGGATATTATTCTCAATGCTATTGCCTCGGACTCAAACAGTAATATTTTATCGACGCCAACTATTCTAACCCTCGATAATGAAGAGGCTGAAATTGTTGTTGGTCAAGAAGTTCCGTTTGTGACGGGTAGTTTTAATAACGGTTTTAACAATAATAGTACTAATGGCAATACTAACGGCAATGCTGTTGGTAACGGTTTTCAGACTATCGAACGGCGAGATGTCGGTATCAGCCTGAAGATTAAACCGCAGATTAATGACGGCGATACGATACAGCTGGAAGTGCTTCAAGAAACTTCGTCTATCAGCAATATTGCAATTGAAGGTGTTCCAGGTGGTGTGGTCACCAATCGTCGTTCGATCGAAGCGGTGGTGCAAGTGGATGATGGTCAGATCGTTGCGTTAGGTGGTTTAATCAGTGACGACATACAAGATACTGTTAGTAAAATCCCATTTCTTGGCGATTTACCGATTATTGGTAATTTATTTAGAACGAAAAGTAAGCGTGCGATAAAACGCAACCTGATGGTATTTCTTAAACCTCACATCATTCGCTCACCGTCAGAGCTAGCTCAATTCAGTAAGTCAAAATACGATGATGTTCGTCGTGATAGTCAAATTGCGGCACGCCAAAATCCGAGTTTTATTATTGAGGACTCTGCGGCACCAATATTGGTTGACTACGAAACTAGTCTAGATGATGGCATTGTCGGCAGTGAACGCCGAGCGAAGCTTTCTAGAGAAGGTATTCCTAAAACTATTCCAACAAAGGTTAAAGATATTATTTTTGGTCGCAAAACAAAGGCCGATGAGACTGATGATGACGACAGTGGCGATGCCCCGAAATTTGAGACAAGTGGGCAACTCGATGCCATCGAGCTTGATCAAAATGATGTCGAGACCTTAATCAAAGGCGAGGAATAGTATCAATATCATGAGTGAATCAGCTAGCAAAGAAAGTCTTGATAACATTGCCGAATCGGAAATCGACGAAAGTGTGGATACATTAATTCCATATTCGTTTGCCAAAAAACATAATGTATTGGTGCATGTCGAAGGTGATGGAAGTAACGTTATCAGCTGCATTGAGACGCCACACTTAGCGATACTCTCTGAGCTTAAGCGACGTTTGAACACCCGTCTAAGTTTAAACAAACTATCAGCGTCAGAGTTCGATAACTTAATGCGTAGTGTCTATGATACTGGTGGCAGCAAAGCCACTCAGTTAATGGATGACATGGGTGATGGTTTAGACTTAGAGCGCTTAGCGCAAGAAATGCCTCAGACCACCGACCTTTTAGAGGCCGACGACGATGCGCCAATTATCCGTCTGATCAATGCTTTACTAACTCAAGCTATTCGGGAGAATGCATCTGATATACATCTCGAAGCCTTTGAAGAAGAGTCTATTGTGCGCTTTCGAGTCGATGGCGTATTAAAAGACATATTGTCTCCGCGACGAGAGCTGCATGGAGCTTTGGTATCGCGTATCAAAGTAATGTCGAAACTCGACATTGCCGAGAAGCGTCTACCACAAGATGGTCGCATGTCGTTACGTGTGGCCGAACATCCGGTTGATGTGCGTGTGTCAACCTTGCCTACGCAGCATGGCGAACGTGTGGTAATGCGTTTGCTAGATAAGCAAAGTGCGCGTCTGGATTTAGAAGTGTTAGGCATGCCCACCGATATTCTAGCTCGATTTGAGACTTTAATTGGCAAACCAAACGGTATTCTATTGGTAACAGGGCCGACCGGTTCTGGTAAAACCACGACATTGTATTCTGGGCTGCACCGGCTTGATCGCAAACGGTTGAATATATTGACGGTCGAAGACCCCGTTGAGTATGACTTGAACGGAGTCGGCCAGACGCAGATGAACTCGAAAATAGGTCTGACCTTTGCAAGTGGTCTGCGGTCGATTTTAAGGCAAGACCCAGACGTTGTATTAGTCGGAGAGATACGCGACCTTGAAACCGCTGAAATTTCAGTACAAGCCAGCTTAACCGGTCACTTAGTATTGTCGACATTGCACACCAACACCGCCGTCGGCGCGGTAACGCGTTTGGTCGATATGGGTGTGGAGCCATTTCTAATCGCCTCGAGCTTGGTTGGCGTGTTAGCGCAAAGATTGGTCCGTCGTTTGTGCCCTAACTGTAAGCAACCGCATCAACCGGATGATGCTGAACTGGAGTTGCTTGGCTTAAAAGCTGACGATCCCTTTCAAATATTTGAGTCTAAAGGCTGTACGGAATGTGACCAAATAGGCTACCGTGGGCGTATCGGTATTTACGAATTAATCGATATGGACGATGGCATGCGCCGTTTAATTCATGATCAAGTATCCGAAAATGAGCTAACCGATCATGCTCGTAAAAGTTCGCGTAGTTTAATGCAAAATGGTTTTGATCGAGTGCTTGACGGCGAAACAACGCTGGAAGAAGTGTTCCGAGTGACACAGGCTTAACCTAGGGTGAGATAGACATGGGCGCGTTCGAATACCAGGCTCTTGATGCCAAGGGCAAAACAGTCAAAAACATAACCACGGGCGATCATGCCAAGCAGGTGAGAGCCGAGCTGCGAGCGCAAGGCCTGGTGCCGCTTGAAGTGAAAGCGGTGTCTGACAATGCGGCCAGTAAGTCAGATAAGCGTGGTAAAACTAATAGCCGAGTCAAAATTAAGGTCAACGACTTATCCATCATTACTCGGCAAATGGCCACCTTGTTAGAATCGGGTATGACGGTAGAGGAAACTCTAAGCGCGGTTGTTAAACAGTCAGAAGGCCACAAGATAAAGTCGGTTATGAGTGATATTCGCTCGTCAGTCAGAGAGGGCCAGTCATTATCAGATTCGATCGCAAAGTACCCAAGTAGCTTCCCTGAAATTTATCGAGCATCTATTTCCGCAGGCGAACAGTCCGGAACCTTAGATAGCGTTCTAGATCGTTTGGCAGACTATGTTGAAGATAGCCACGCGATGCAGCAAAAAATAACACAAGCCATTGTTTATCCTATATTTTTGTTTTTTGTGTGTGCCGGTATTTTAATCATTTTAATTACCGTTGTGGTGCCTAAGGTGGTCACGGTCTACGAAGACATTAATCAAGATTTACCCGTTTTGACTAAACTTGTAATCAAACTGTCAGAAATTATGGCCAGTTACGGCGTTATCATAGGCCTAGGATTAGTGGCGCTTGTTTTTGCCTGTCGCTACCTGTTTAGCCAAAAGCGGCCTAAAATCTGGTTGCATACCTTATATTTGAAAACCTTCGGTTTACGTAAGATGGTGCAGAATGTAGACACCGCCCGGATGGCTCGTACATTGTCAATTATGGTTGGTTCAGGCGTGCCAATATTGTCGTCTATGAGAGCAAGTCAAGGTGTTATGAATAACGTGGTTCTGCAGAGTGACTTGCAGATGGCAACTGAAGAAGTAGCGCAAGGGGTGCCGATTGGTCGCGCTTTGGAGCGCAACGGCAATTTCCCGCCGTTGCTGGTTCACATGGTTACTAGTGGTGAGAACAGTGGCCGTTTAGGGCATATGCTCGAAAAAGCTGCCACCGCAACTGAAAACGAAATGCAAACTCGTGTCGGAATGATGGTGAGTTTGCTTGGGCCTCTTATGATTTTAGTAATGGGGTCGTTAGTGTTGGTGATTATTTTGGCTATTTTGATGCCGATGTTTCAGTTAAACGAATTGATAGATATTTAGACAAAGAATGAAAAAAAAAATGACGATGCGTAAAAATAATTATAAAACTCAAGCGGGCTTTACTCTGATAGAAATCATGGTGGTGGTAATCATTATCGGGCTTTTATCGGCCATGGTAGTGCCGAATTTGTTTGACAAGCAAGCTAAGGCTTTTCAGATTAAGGCGGGCAGTGATATTCGTCAGATGGGAGGTCAGCTTGAAATGTATCGTCTTGATGTTTTCGCATATCCAAGTTCCTCTGAAGGGCTGGGTGCCTTGGTCACGAACCCTGGCAAGTCGAACTGGACTGGCTACTTAAATAAGTTGCCAAAAGACCCTTGGAAGAATGATTACCAATATCAAATTCCAGGTACCCGAAACGCCAATAGCTATGATTTGTGGAGTTTTGGCTCTGATGGTGTCACCGGCGGTGAAGGTGCGGCCAAAGATATTGGCAATTGGGATGAAGCTGAGTAACCTAAGGTTGTTCGACACAAGGTTTTCGACACGATGTGAGCGCCTGTAAGTAATGATCTAGATTTCCCCAAGGCTTAAATTTCAAGATTCAAGTTGCTTGCTTGTATTGATATTTAGAAAGCCGCTAGCTTGGTCTGAAAAATCGACTTCTATACTGATTACCTCGTCAAACCAGCGATGCATCGCACGGCCGCCGTCATCAAAAAACTCTATTAACGAAGGCCAGGCTTCGCGTTTAATTAAACAGTGAAGGTTTTGCTTTCGTTGCCCATCATGGGCAATCGAGACAACCGCCGCGACAGATTTTAGCAAACCGGACTCTAGGCGCGTGGCTAAATTTTTTGGCAGGTGAGGGGCGTCGCAACTGGTGATTAATATTTGCTCGGCTTCAGAGTCTAATACAGCCAGTCTTAAGGCGCTGCTAATACCTGACATTGGGCCTTGATACTGCTGGTGCTGGTCACTGAGGACTCTAAAGCCTAGCGACTTATAAGCCTCTATATTTCGGTTGGCACAGATATATACTGACGCAACCTGTGGGCTAATAACCTTGATAACATGTTCGATCAGGGGCTGGCCCTGGTAGACTTGTAAGCCTTTATCAGCGCCATTGAGGCGCGTCCCAGCGCCGCCGGACAGAATAATAGCGGCTGTATTTATGTCAGTAGTAGTCACCTCTTGACGCTACCACAGGCGCCGATTACGAGCTATTAAATTTGAAAATAAGCGATCGGTGCGATTACGATATGCTCGCTGTTATATTCAATAGAAAATATTTTTGTGGGTCGCTATGACGTCTATTTTTTCCCCGCAGTTGTGTTGACGCTAGTTACTGTTTTAGTCTAGCTCAAGCCGTTTGTATGGCGAATTATTAACATTGGATCTAGCCGCTAGAATATACAAAATCATCCAACTTCCGAGTAATTAAACTAGATATTCAGCGAACGCACCCACCCAGTAACTACTTCAAAAAATCTATTTGAACTGCCGGTTATATTTTACGCTTTTACAGCTTTTGTGGAGGCGATAGAGGTTGGTTATACAATTTTTATAAATATGGCAATGCCTTTTGTTGGGCTGCGAGCGCTGCAAACGTGCGCGCATTGTACTAATAACCGAGTAATGCATCTTCTTGGTATCGAGTTTTGCACTTTGGGCTTTGGTTATTCTCTTCTTTTTGACTACGGTGAAGGGCCATAGCTTGGTTTTACTTAGTAATACACACTCTTTTCAGACGACTGGTGGCTAAGCCAAGCGGTTTGGTAATCAATGGTTTCAAGGCGTTGACTAAGCTTAAGCTCACTGCTTAGCTGAATTTACCTTATTTAGTAACCTTTGCTCTAGCTGCATGGTAAAGACTGTGTCTTTCATGTAATCTGCGCGGCATTCAAACCAGAGACAAACCGCCATGAATTTTGCCGACCTAGGCCTATCTAAACCGTTACTTGACGCCATCGAATTACAAGGCTATTCGGAGCCATCACCGATTCAAGCGAAAGCCATACCTCATGTCATGGCGGGTAAAGACGTCATGGCAGCAGCGCAAACGGGTACCGGTAAAACGGCTGGTTTTGTTTTACCTATGTTGCATCGTTTTAGTAACACTGTAAAGCCTGCCGGTAAGGGCAATCAAGCCCGTGCGTTGGTATTAACACCAACGCGTGAACTGGCCGCTCAAGTTGCCGCCAGTGTAGAGACCTACGGCCAGAATCTAAAAATCAAATCGGCGGTGGTGTTCGGCGGAGTCAAGATCAACCCACAAATGCAGAAATTACGAGGGGGCGTTGACGTTTTAATTGCTACTCCTGGGCGTTTGTTAGACTTGCATAATCAAAATGCAGTTCAGTTTGACCAACTCGAAGTTCTAATACTTGATGAAGCTGATCGTATGCTTGATATGGGCTTTATTCATGATATTCGCCGCATTATTAAGTTATTGCCAAAGAAGCGTCAAAATTTATTATTTTCAGCGACCTTTTCAGATGATATTCGTCAACTGGCCAAATCAATAGTTCATGATCCGGTTGAAGTATCGGTAAGCCCAGCGAACAGCACCGTTGACAGTGTTGTGCAAAGTTTGATCGCGGTTGAAAAGACTGACAAGACACAAGTTTTAACTCGCCTGATCACCGAGAATAATTGGTTTCAGGTATTGGTCTTTTCGCGTACCAAGCATGGCGCCAATCGTTTGGTCAAACAGTTGGTTGCTAAAGGCGTTGAGGCGTCGGCGATTCACGGCAATAAAAGCCAAGGAGCTCGCACCAAAGCCTTAGCTGAATTCAAAGCGGGTAAGGTCAGAGTGCTAGTAGCTACCGATATCGCCGCTAGAGGTATTGATATCGATCAGCTACCTCATGTGGTCAATTTTGATCTACCTCAAGTTGCCGAAGACTATGTGCACCGTATTGGTCGAACTGGCCGTGCCGGTGCCACTGGTGAGGCTATATCGTTGGTTTCTCATGACGAATTCAAGCTCTTAGTGGCGATTGAACGATTAATTAAGAAAGAAGTACCTCGTAAACATCTTGACGGTTACCAACCACTCAACGATTTGCCAGGTTCGAAAGGCGATTTTCGTGATACCAAGCCAAACAGATCTAAAAAGCCTAGAAGTGGTAATGCAAATCAGGGTGGAAACCAAGGTGGCAACAAAAGCCGAAATCCGAATTCTCGGTCCGATGGCGAAGGGCAGGGTCGAAGTAGTAAGAAGCGCAGTTCAAATTTTAAAAAACCAGCAGCTCAAGCCGCACCATCAAGGCCTGGTCGCAATGCGCGTCGCAGCAAAGCGGTTAAGAAAGTTGCTTCTGAAGGATCTAACTCGGGTAACAATAACCCTAGCCGTTCAAACAATACGGTAGGCTAGCTTGTCACTATTTGATAGGTTTTCGCTAGTACAGCGATCGCTTATCTCGTCGCTCGCGGGTTTACTATTTTATGCGGTTTGGGCATTTTTGGTCAATATAATGCATGGACCCCAAGCCGCTTTAAAAGCGGCCTTCGTGCAAGGTCTCTATAGTTTTTTGATCACTCTGGTTATGACTTTGATGCTCGAGGCGCTGTATCGTCTTTTGCTCAAATTAACTGGGTTATACTGGTTCAGCGCCGTTGTAACCGTGGTTTTTTGCTGCCTTCCGGTGTTTATTGGTTCATGGGTTCTGAACCTAGCGGCAGGCACTCCTGAAGTGTTCGAGACTGTTATTCTTGGATATGTTATCGGTGCTATATACAGCTGTTCTTATGTTTTGGGCTTAGTGAAGAAAAGTCAGCATTAATTGCCGATTAACCAATTGTTTCTTAAAATAGCGTTTAAGATAGTTTATAGGCCTAAAGCACGTAAGTTTTAGTTACTACTAGCATCAATAAGACTGATACGTCGATGCCTCATATGGGCTGGTCTACGTAATTCAAATCAGCCTTATCGACAGCGCACAATCTTGAGAGCGGTGAGACAGCTGTGTTATTCTGGTGACATATTAAAAGCACTGTGAGACTTTGCGTGAAAAAAATTGAACTACTAACTAAGTGGTGTTTTCAAATACTGCTAATTATGATTTTATCGGGCTGTGTAAGCATTCCATCAGTAACCATGCCTGTTACTAATGGGTCTTCATCTAGTGCCAGTCCATTTGCGTCCACTTACAGCGCTCCTGAATCCTCAGCGACCATTATTCGCGGTGCCACCGTATTGACCGGAACCGGCAAACAGCTAGACAGTACCGATATTCTTTTTAGTAATGGAAAAATCACCGCCCTGGGTTTACAGCTTGATGCTCCTGATGGGGTGGTCGAGATTAACGGCGCCGGTCTTTGGGTAACCCCAGGCATAATTGATGTGCATTCGCATATGGGTGTCTACTCTAATCCTTCGGTGAGAGCCCACTCAGATGGCAACGAAGCTGTCGCACCGGCAACCGCTAAGGTTTGGGCTGAGCATTCGGTTTGGCCGCAAGACCCTAATTTTGAGAAGGCCCTCGCCGGCGGTGTAACAACCGTACAAATTTTGCCAGGTTCAGCAAACTTGTTTGGCGGTCGTGGAGTGACACTTAAAAATGTGCCATCGGTAACGATGATGGGTATGAAGTTCCCAGGTGCACCACACTCCCTAAAGATGGCCTGTGGTGAAAACCCTAAACGCGTGTATGGCGACAAAGGCGGCCCAGCAACTCGTATGGGCAACATGGCGGCTTACAGAACGTCATGGATTGCTGCTACGGCCTATCACAAGGCTTGGTCAGAGTATGAAAAGACAGTAGCGAATGGTGGTAAAATCGCAGACGCGCCAGACAGAGACCTTGAGATGGAAACACTGCGCGGTGTCTTAAAGGGCGAGATCAAGATTCATAACCATTGTTACCGTGCCGACGAAATGGCCAATATGATCGAACTGTCAAAAGAGTTTGGTTATAAAATCACGGCTTTTCATCATGCCGTCGAAGCTTATAAAATTGCTCCTTTACTGTCCGAAAATGATATTTGTGCGGTGGTATGGGCTGATTGGTGGGGCTTTAAGCAAGAGGCTTACGACATGATTCGCGAAAACGCGGCGCTGATTGAACTGGCTAAAGGGTGTGCAATTATTCACTCAGATGATGAAATTCAGATTCAACGCTTACCACAAGAAGTAGGTAAGGCGATGGCTGCGGCTAATCGAATGGGCATGAACCTAAGCCCAGCCCAAGTTATAAAATGGGTTACCAGTAATTCAGCAAAGTCGATTGGCTTAGGCGACAGAATTGGCAGCATAAAGAACGGTATGAATGCGGATGTGGTTCTTTGGAGCGGCAATCCTTTAAGCGTCTACTCCAAGGCTAATAAGGTTTGGATCGATGGTGCCTTGCGATTTGACCGCTCAGCGCCCGAGCATAACCATACCAGCGATTTCAATTTAGGAATTATCACGCCAGAGGGAGATCGACCATGAAAAATTTATTCATAAAAAGTTTAGCTATAAGCTTGGCGCTTTTCACCGTCGGTTTGGCCAACGCGTCAGGCTTACTGATTAAAAACGCTCGCATTATTGATGGCTCAGAGCGCGATGCTAGTCAGTTAACCGACATACTGGTTAAGGGCTCGATCATTGTTGGTTTAGGTAGTGGTTTGTCGGCACCCGAAAACGGTCGCGTCATAGATGCCAATGGTCGTCCTGTTTCGCCAGGATTTTTTAACGCTGATACTCAATTGGGTATTCTCGAATTAGGCTCGGTGGCTGACACTGTCGACAGCAGTACCTCGAACCGTAATATCACCGCTTCGCTGCAGGTCAGTGATGCGTTTAATCCCAGTTCAGTAGCCGTTGCTTACAATCGAAGTTTGGGTATTTCTCACAGCTTGATTCAGCCGAATAATGGTGTTGGTATTTTCGCCGGTAGTGCCGCGGTAGTTAAACTTAGCGAATCCGATAATGTTGTAATCAAGAATGCCGCCATGGTTGTAAGCTTGGGTCAAACTGGTAGCGACCTTGCCGGCGGTTCGCGCGCAGCTGCAATGTCTTTGCTTCGTGAAGCGATTGAAGACGCTCGAGATTATGCAAACAATAAAGATAGCGTTGCTCGCGGGAATCGGCGTGCTTACTCTTTGTCTCGGCATGATTTAGAAGCTTTGGTTGCGGTAGTACAACGCCGTCAACCGTTATTGGTTCGTGTAGAGCGAGCAGCGGATATTGAACGGGTGCTGGAATTTGCCAAAAGCCAGAAAATTACGGTGATATTGTCAGGTGCTTCTGAGGGCTGGCGCGTCGCTCGTAAAATTGCTATGGCTAAAGTGCCGGTGATTGTTGACCCTATTAATAACTTGCCTAGCTCGTATGAGACGCTTGGTTCAAGGCTCGATAACGCGCTGCTTCTTCACCAAGCAGGGGTTAAGTTGATGTTTACCGGTATGGGCTGGCAAAATACCCATAACGCCTATCTTGTGCGTCAGTCTGCTGGCAATGCGGTTGCTAACGGCTTGCCGTATAACGTCGCTATTCAAGCGATCACCTCAAACCCAGCGCAGATATTTGGACTGCCTGGCTATGGGCAGATTAAAGTCGGTGCTGAGGCGACCTTGGTACTTTGGTCTGGAGACCCGCTGGAAGTAATGAGTAACCCAGATTTAGTCTTGATTGACGGTCAAGAGCAGTCGTTGCAGAGTCGTGCTACGCGTTTGCGTGACCGCTATTATCGATGGGCTACTGAGTAACGTATCAACAGCCATCTGCTCAATTGACATTTTATGTCTGACTCTCGTTATAGCCGCCAACAGCAAGTTAGCTATTTTGGTTTAAGCTCGCAGTTGGTGCTCAAGCAGGCCTGCGTGCTGATTGTTGGAGTGGGCGGCTTGGGCTGCCCGGTGAGTTTGTTTTTAGCCGGTGCCGGAGTGGGTAAATTGATTTTGATTGACGACGACGTGGTCAGCCTATCTAACCTGCATAGACAAATTTTATTTCAAGAAAGTGATATCAACGAGCCCAAAGTTGAGACTGCTAAGAAACGCCTGAAGGCCTTAAATCGCGAGCTTGAGATTGAGGTGATTAAAGCCGCTCTAAGCCCGCTTAATGCGGCAGATCTGGTGGCACAGGCAACGGTGGTGGTAGATGCTGCCGATAATTTTTTGGCAAGCTATCTATTAAGTGATCTGTGTTTTGCTGCCCGAACGCCTTTGATCAGTGCCTCAGTGTTGACCACCCATGGGTATCTTGGGGTTTATTGCGGCACCACTGATGGACCGGCTCCAAGCCTGAGAGCTGTGTTTGCCTCACCCTCGAAGACCGCGGCAAATTGTAATACAGCCGGTGTTACTGGCCCTAGCGTTGGTGTTATAGGAAGTTATCAAGCACAAGAAGTTTTAAAAGTTATATTAGACGATCAGAGTCAATTGTTAGGTAAGTTAATGACCTTAGACCTATGGAATTACAGCCAAAACATTATTGATTTTTCAAGTGCTCATGAACCCCTAACTTACGCGCCCATTGTTGCTATCGAGAGCCTCGAAGAAGAGACTCTGCTACTGGATGTAAGAAGCGAATTTGAAGTAAAGCAAGCACCATTCTCCGCTACGGCTATCAATATCCCTCATACTGAGCTATTGCAACGTCTTGTCGAATTGCCCAAAGGGCGACAGATAGCCTGCGTTTGCGCCAGCGGTCAACGAGCGCTAGGTGCGGCCAATACTTTGATTGGTAATGGTTTTGCGCAGGTATTGGTTGCCAGCACGCCTGTCTCCACCCTCTTGAAGTAACAATTGCGCGCTGTAGCGTCTTGCGACTCAAGCTCAATCGATTTACCAGCGTTAAAATCATCGAACATCACTGATGGCGGTTAGTAAATCGACAGGTAATATCGATAGATTTTTAGCCAGTCTAAAAATACTCATATAAGTTGTTGAAAATACGTGTTTAAATTAGCTAGCTATATGATTATTTTCTTATTTTTTTTGATCTAATTTGAATCCGAAAATTAAAACAATGCATCTAAGCTTATGAGAACGCCATTACGAACGTTTTATTTATACTAGAGAAACACTATGAAACATTTACTATTTATTTACTTGCTCGCGGCCGCCGCGCTGTCAATGCCAGTATTCGCACAGGATTCAGACAGTTCGCTTGAAGATTCGGTTGCCCAGTTTGAAGAGAATCTTGATAAAGGCGTTAAGGTCGACCTCGATTTTAAATATGAAAACGAAGGCGAGAAAAAGATTAAATCGATTGTTATGTTGGTGAGTAAGTTTGACCAAGATGCGGCTAAAGAGCTTGAATTAGAGCTTGGAAACCTTAGTGACGAGGAAAAAGCCGAGTTGTTTGAGTTATTTGAAGGCGAGATAATAATTGATGGTGATATAGACAGATTTCCAATTGGCATTGTGTTTATCGCTGTGCCGGCGATAGTACTGGTATTTGGTATGCCGTTATTCTTACTTATTGCTTTGTTAGCGGCTGGCAATCGTAAGCGTAAGCAGAAGATGGAACTGGTCGACCTTTATATTAAAAACGACCGAGATATCCCTGAACACGTGCTGAATGGCTTGGACAACGGTGGTTCGGCTAGCTCTCTTAAAAGTGGCCTTACATTAACCGCTATCGGACTCGGTATTGTCGCAGCGCTGAATGTTGTTGGAGCGGATGAACTAGCCGGCTTTGGCTTGATTCCCATGTTCCTAGGTATTGCCCGACTTATCTTCTGGTTCCTAGTTGAAAAGAAAGTTGAAGCGGCACCTGATGCTAACCATGAACTAAGCTCATAAGTGTATTTATTACTAACTAAGCGATAAATACTGTGAAAAAACAAGATCTTACTATCTTGAAAGAAGCCCAGTTGGTCAAACTTGCCGTCAGCAAGAACGATCAACAGGCGTTTGCCGAGCTTGTGAATAGGCATCAATCAAACCTACGCTATTCACTTCGTCAGTTGACTGACTGGAACGAGGCTTTGGCTGATGACTTGGCACAAGACACCTTCATCCAAGCATTTAAACAGCTCGCTCAATTTCGACAACAAGCTAAGTTCTCCAGTTGGCTTTATCGAATTGGTTACAACGTCTTTTTGCAACATGTGCGTAGAAAAGCACTTGATACTCAGTCGTTAGATGAACAACCATTGCTGGGTAATCAGCTCGAGCAGGCGCCAGAGCATGATGACGAATCTGAGGTTCACAGCAAGGTAGCTAAATTATTGGCAACTCTGGAGCCAGAACGGCGCTCTGTGCTACACTTGTTCTTACATCGTCAGAATACACAACAGGAAATTTCCGATATTATGGGTGTTCCGTTGGGGTCAGTGAAAACACATATCAATCGAGGCCGAGTGGTCTTACAAGATGGCTTACAAGCATGGCGAGGATAATATTATGAACAATGACACTACCTACACTGCTAATCTGGATCCGCTAGACGCTTTATTTGCAAGCGCTAGGCTGGCGCAGACGAATCTGACCAACGATAATTTCACCAAGATGCTATTCAATAGTTTGCCAACGCTGAAGTCGGCGGTATCTAAGAATAGTGCTAAGAAAGGCCTTTCTTTCGATCTTGTCGGTGCTGTTCTTGGCTTGTTAATGGCGTATCTGTTTATCGATAAATCGTCTTTATTGACATCATTCGTTGGTTTGATACCTGAAAGTCTTGTTATATCCCCATTGCTAATTACTGGTATTGTTTCAGCCGTGGTCTTGTCCAGTGTTTTAGCTTGGTGGGCGGTAGAAGACGATTCTCTTTGAGAAAAGTCTGATCAATTTTTAAAAAAGGCTTCAGAACTAACTAAGTTCTGAAGCCTTTTTACATTCTGTTTCACCGCTTTAGTTAAACTCATCATGGTTAAATTTTTTGGTTGGCACAGTGGATTAAATTTCGCTAGACGAGTCGTCACCAATTAGCTAAATTAAGCAATATAATAATCAATAGTTTGGCCTACTGTTAGGGCACAAACTTTAATCGGATACGGCTTTAAAACACCTGTTTAATACCCAAAGCTTTCCAACTACCAGTACAAGGAGCTCCCATATGTTAGGACTAATGATGAATGATCAATTAACGATCACATCGCTGATGCGTCATGGACGCGCGATAAACGGAGACAGTGAAATTGTCTCAGTTGTGCACGATAACCCTCGCCATGTTTACACTCAGGCAGAATGCTACGACCGAGCAGGCCAATTAGCATATGCGCTAAAAAAGCTAGGTCTTGAGCCGGGACAGACCGTTGGCACTATGGCTTGGAACGACTATCGTCATATGGAAGCCTATTACGGTATTGCCTGTAGTGGCGCAATTTGCCATACCGTTAATCCTCGATTATTTCCAGAGCAGTTGGTCTACATTATTAATCACGCTGAGGATCAATTTTTAATGGTGGATCCGATGTTTGTGCCTTTACTTGAGGCGATTAGTGAGCAAATTACGATCAAAGCTATCATCGTAATGGCGGATGAAGAAAGCATGCCAGAGACAACCCTAGCTAACGTACATTGCTACGAAACGCTATTGGCGGCCGAGAGTTCTGATTTCGATTGGCCGGCACTAGACGAGCAATCAGCATGCTCTTTATGTTACACCTCAGGCACAACCGGCAACCCTAAGGGCGTACTGTATTCGCATCGAGCTTTGGTGTTACAAACGTATGCTTGTTGTTTGGGTGATGGCATGGGCTTGAGTGCCAGTGATGTTGCTTTACCGGTAGTACCAATGTTTCATGTAAATGCATGGAACATGCCTTATTCAGCCGCATTGGCTGGTTTTAAATTGGTGTTTCCTGGCTCCAAGATGGGCGACGGCGCTGCTCTCCAAGCCTTGATCGACGCTGAAGGCGTGAACTACGCGGTTGGTGTTCCAACGGTATGGCTAGCATTGTTAAACTATCTTAAGGAGTCGGGTAAAAAAGTTCCGACACTGGATAGAATCGGTGTCGGTGGCTCGGCCTGTCCTTTAAGTACCATGAAGGAGTTCGAACAACTATATGGGGTTACAACTATTTCCGGTTGGGGCATGACAGAACTAGCCCCATTGGGTACCTTTAATATTCCCAAACATCCGCGCAATCATTATAGCGAAGAAGAGTATGACAAGCTTCGAGTTAGAGCCGGGCGTTCGGTGTTTGGTGTGTCGATGAAAATTGTTGACCAAGATAACCAAGAAGTGCCGTGGGACGGCGTTGCGTTTGGCGCACTGAAAGTGCGTGGCCCATGGGTCGTCGAGCGCTACTTTAAGCATGAAGAGTCGGCCTTAGATGACGATGGTTGGTTTGACACTGGCGATGTAGCCAATATTACCCCTGATGGCAACATGACCATTACCGATCGTACCAAAGATGTCATTAAGTCCGGTGGCGAATGGATATCGTCAATTGATCTGGAGAATTGCGCCGTCGGTCATTCTGGCGTTGCCGAAGCAGGCGTTATTGGTATTGCACATCCAAAGTGGGATGAGCGACCGTTGTTGGTGATCGTACGACAGCCAGGCACCGAAGAGGTGACCGCCAAGCAAGTATTGGCTTTTATGGAAGGAAAAATAGCCAAATGGTGGATGCCGGATGAGGTTGCTTTTGTAGACGAGTTACCGCATACCGCAACTGGAAAAATCCATAAGGTCGGCCTTCGTGAGCAGTTTGTGGACTACCGTTTTGGTGGTACTTAATTGCTGATTTAGCCGGCTCTGATTATGGGCCTTGCGGCTTAGCCTAAGGAATGATGCTGTTTCTAATAAATTGTTAGAGACAGCACTGCTAAGTCTATTTAGCCGATGCAGTTTGACGTTCGGCCCGGCTCAAATAGAATGCCGTCAAGGCGGCTATTGTTAGTAGTCCTGCGGCGGCGAAGGGTGCGCTAGGCAGGTAGTAAAATGTATCAACCTTAGTAAATTGTTGAAATGTGTAAGTCATGATCACGGGGCTAAGAATCGCAGATATGGCTATTACTGAGGCGAAGACCCCTTGCAGTTCACCTTGTTCAGCATCACTCACTTGGTCGGCCATCATGCCTTGAAGTGCGGGCCCTACAACGGCGCCCAATGCGGTTATTGGCATGCTTAGAAAAATTAGTAAGCTGCTATCAACGATCGTCAGAAAAGCAAAAGACCCGATCGAAATAATCATACCGATAATAGCGGTACGCTCAACTCCTAGTTTACGAATCATAATGCCAAGTAGTACCACTTGAATTAATGCGGCACAAATGCCGTAAATCGCTAGACTGATGCCAATTGTTTTCGGTTCCCAGCCAAATTTCTCTATTGTAAAGAAGCTCCAAATAGAGGCGTAGACATTACTCGCTGTTGAATAAATTAGAACTACAAACATAACGCTACCAATCATCGGTAGATTGCGGATGCGTAGCAATGCTGTAAATGGATTTGCTCGATACCACTCAAAGGCTCTTCGCTTACTGGGTTCCAAGGTTTCGGGTAATACCAACAGTCCAAAAGCGGCGTTCATTAGCGCCAGGCAGCCAGCAATAATAAACGGCATACGGGTTCCAAATTCGGCAAGTATGCCGCCGATTGCTGGGCCCAACACAAAGCCAATACCGAATGCACCGCCGATGAAACCAAAGTTAGCCGATCGTTCGCCTTTCGCCGAGGTGTCTGATAAATAGGCCGCGGCGGTGGAGTAAGTAGCACCCGTGATGCCAGATACGATGCGTGCAATAAATAGTAAAAATAGGCTGGGTGCGATGGCCATCAAAAAATAGTCTAAACCCATAAACACCAGCGACACGATTAATACTGGCCGGCGGCCAAAACGATCTGATAGGTTACCCAGAAAGGGGCCAAACAAAAATTGCATGGCGGCATAAGAGGTGGTTAATAAACCGCCCCATAGAGCGGCATCGGCCATCGATGCCTGGCTGACTTGTTTAATTAAGTCGGGCATTACTGGCATGATCAAGCCAATGCCCATGGCATCAAGCATGACCGTGATGATGATGAAAAAGAGTGGTGCTTTTTTATTCAATTTGAATCTTTTTAGTGGCTGGTAGCTGTCGCGCGTTGCTATTCATGCTGGTGACGCATAAATAGCTAGGAAATGTGCTAACAATGCGTAAGTGTATGACCTTTTCGTCAATGATTAAATGCGTTTCTATCCAAGGCGCGTTAATATCGCGTCAAATGAAAACCGCACATTATTTAGGTCGTGGCACTATGTCTGATTACCAATTTTCATCGCTTAAGTTAAACCCTCAATTGCAAGACAATCTTGCCTCGCTTGGGTTTAACTCTATGACCGCGATCCAAGCGCAAAGCTTGCCTATGATTCTTAGTGGTAAAGACGTTATCGCACAAGGTCAAACTGGCTCAGGTAAAACAGCCGCGTTCGGCTTAGGCATACTTAACAAGTTAGATGCCAAGGTGTTTAAGATTCAGTCGTTAGTGTTGTGTCCAACTCGCGAATTAGCCGAACAGGTATCGGGTGAGGTTCGCCGTTTGGCACGCGGCATTCCTAATGTTAAAGTAGCTACTCTTTATGGTGGCACACCGATTAAGGCGCAAGCGTCATCATTGGAAAAGGGCGTGCACATAGTAGTCGGCACACCGGGGCGTATTGAAGATCATCTAAATAAAGGTACAATCGATTTATCTAGTATGAGCACTCTTGTGCTAGACGAGGCCGATCGAATGCTTGATATGGGCTTTCAGAAGACGCTAGAAGCAATTATTGATGCGGTGCCATCGCAACGGCAAACGCTTTTATTTAGCGCCACCTATCCGAAAGGTATCAAAGCGATTGCTGAAACGATTATGCAAAACCCAAGTATGGCTGAAGTTGCGCCAACCCAAGATACGGTGCGAGTAGAACAAGCCTTTTTCTTGGTAGACAACGAGAAAGATCGCTTACAGTCACTGAAATTGTTGTTGCTCGATAATAGTGGTAAGCAATCTGTGGTGTTCTGCAATACCCGTCAAGACACTCAAATTGTGGCTGGTGGCCTAAAGAGCGCAGGCTTTAGTGCCGCTGCACTGCACGGTGATATGGAACAAAAAGACCGGGACCAAACGCTTATTCGTTTTTCAAATAGCAGTATTAACGTCCTGGTAGCGACTGATGTCGCTGCCCGAGGTCTCGATATAGATGTTTTGGCATTGGTGTTTAACTATCATCTACCAAGAGAGCTAGAAGTGTATACCCATCGTATTGGTCGAACTGGCCGAGCTGGAGAGAAAGGTCAAGCATGTTCGCTATTTCAGATTTCCGAGCAATTCCGGGTCGATCAATTAGAGACGTATTTGAACACTGAGATACGTCCTAGCGATCTGCCTTTAGTCGAGCTGTTGAGTCAAACACCGGATCGCCCGACAATGTCGACCCTTCGAGTTGAAGGTGGCAAGCGTCAAAAGCTGAGACCCGGTGATTTGGTCGGCGCATTGACTAAGGCGGAAGAGATTAGTGGTAACAACATCGGCAAAATCCAGGTACTTGATAACTGGGCTTATATTGCGGTTGAGCGACCATTAGCAAAGGTTGCTTTAAAGCAGTTGGAGCAGGGCAAAATTAAGGGTAAGTCGTTTCGTGCAAGACTGATTTAAGATAGTTTTCAGGGCGGCTCAGCGGTTACCAGTAGTAACGCGAAAAAATCGACTGTATTGGTACCGCCTATCACCTGATCTCTTTCTGACAATAGCTACTGCCCCAACCATCAGCTGACAAGGCGCTTTCGTCGTCATGGCAATGTTCTAATTTTTTGATTTTAGAAGTAGATTAGCCTTAGCACAGGCTTATCGAACCAGAGCGATACATAAAAGCCCAGGTTTATGCATAAAAGTTGCCTTAAACTCTTGAACCTATTGATTCTATCCCCATAATTCACGCATCCGTTTTTGACAAACTTTTAGATAAATGACTGATCAAGAAAACCAAGAATTACCCGAAGAAGGCCCGGCCGATACGCTAGTTGACTTAACCGTTGAAGGCGACCTTATCGAGCCGTCGGAAGACGCTATCTCTGAGCTCGAAATAGCTCAAATTGAGATTTCTAAGCTTAAAGATGCGTTTCTTCGAGCCAAAGCTGAAGAGGATAATGTGCGTCGGCGAGCTGAAAAAGAAATTGCCAATGGCCGCAAGTTTGCGGTTGAAGGCTTTGCAAAAGAAATGGTTAACGTATTCGATAGCCTAAAGTTAGCTGCTGCCGTACAAATTTCTGACGACGCAGATGATGCGGTTAAGAGTCTTCATGAAGGAGTTGGCATTACCTTAAAGCAATTGCAATCAGGCTTCGCTAAGTATGCATTGAAAGAGATCGCACCAGAAGTAGGTGACAAGCTTGATCCTAACCTTCATCAAGCGATGACAATGATTGAATCGGCTGAGGTTGACGCAGGTTGCATACTGAATGTTATCCAAGTTGGTTTTCAGTTGCATGACCGCCTTTTGCGGCCAGCGATGGTTGTGGTAGCCAAGTAAGTCTCTTTTTTGCGCCAAACATAGAAAAAACTGTTTTTTATAACACTTGGGCTAGTTCCAACTGTTGAATTACCAAATACAAGCCCTACAAAAAGGGCAAGCAACAAAATTAATTGAGGAAACACATCATGGGCAAAATTATTGGAATCGATTTAGGAACCACTAACTCTTGCGTAGCGGTTATGGACGGCGATAAGCCGCGAGTTATCGAAAACAGCGAAGGCGATCGCACAACACCATCGTATGTAGCATTTGCTGAAGACGGTGAAGTATTGGTAGGCCAGCCGGCAAAACGCCAGTCGGTTACGAACCCAACCAACACGCTTTATGCCGTGAAGCGATTAATTGGTCGTAAGTTCGACGAAAAAGTTGTTCAGCGCGACAAAGACCTGATGCCTTACAAAATCGTTAAAGCGAAGAACGGTGATGCCTGGGTTGTCGCTAACGGCAAGGAAATGGCGGCACCAGAAGTCGCTGCACGTATCTTACAAAAAATGAAAACCACTGCGGAAGAATTTCTTGGTGAGGAAGTAACGGAAGCGGTTGTTACTGTCCCGGCCTACTTCAACGATGCACAGCGTCAAGCGACTAAAGACGCCGGCAAGATTGCGGGCCTAGACGTTAAACGTATTATCAATGAGCCAACTGCAGCGGCTCTTGCTTACGGTATGGACCAAAAAACAGGCGACCGAAAAATTGCTGTTTACGACCTCGGTGGCGGCACATTCGATGTATCAATCATTGAGATTGCTGATATCGACGGCGAGCACCAATTTGAAGTGTTGTCGACTAACGGTGACACCTTCCTTGGTGGTGAAGATTTTGACAACCGTATCATTAAATACCTTGCCGATGAGTTCAAAAAAGATCAAAACATTGATTTAAAGGGTGACCCGCTTGCGATGCAACGTTTGAAGGACGCGGCTGAGAAAGCTAAGATCGAATTGTCATCAAGCTCACAAACTGAAATCAACTTACCGTACATTACGGCTGATGCGACTGGTCCTAAGCACTTAGTGTTGAAGCTATCTCGCGCTAAGTTGGAGTCATTAGTGGCTGATTTGGTTACACGCACAATTGACCCTTGTCGCATTGCTCTCAAAGACGCTGGTCTGTCGGCAAGCGATATTGACGACGTAATTCTTGTCGGTGGCCAAACGCGCATGCCGAAAGTACAAGAATCGGTACAAGACTTCTTTGGTAAAGAAGCTCGACGCGATGTAAACCCTGACGAAGCTGTTGCCATGGGCGCGGCGATTCAAGGCGGTGTATTAGGCGGCGACGTGACCGATGTATTGTTACTTGACGTAACGCCTTTAACGCTTGGCATTGAGACCATGGGTGGTGTACGTACGGCATTGATCGACAAAAATACGACGATCCCAACCAATGCTAGCCAAGTGTTCTCAACAGCTGAAGATAACCAAAGCGCCGTAACTATTCACGTACTTCAAGGCGAACGTGAAATGGCAGCAGGTAACAAGTCACTCGGTCGTTTTGACCTAACTGACATTCCACCGGCTCAACGTGGTACACCGCAAGTCGAAGTAACTTTTGATATTGATGCTAACGGCATCATGCACGTTTCGGCAAAAGACAAAGCAACCGGCAAAGAAAATAAGATCGTGATTAAATCAAGCTCTGGCTTGAGCGATGAAGAGATCGCAGCTATGGTCGCCGATGCTGAAGCACATGCGGAAGAAGATGCATTAGCAAAAGGCTTAGTCGAAGCTAAGAACCAAGCAGAATCGATGGTTAATGGTATTACTAAGACTATGACTGATGCCGGTGAAAACCTAGATGCGACAGAAAAGTCAAACATCGAAGCGGCGATTGCCGAGGTTGAAGAAGCGGTTAAAGGTGATGATCTTGAAGATATCAATGCAAAGGTAGAAGTATTGATGCAAGCAAGTCATAAGCTCGCTGAGCAAATGTATGCTGGCGCCGAGGGTGGTGCGACTGAAGAAGCACCACAAGACGACAACGTAGTTGATGCTGAGTTCGAAGAAGTTAATGAAGAACCTCAAAGTGAAAAAGTCAAAGACGAAGACGACAACCTGAAGGCGTAATCGGTAGTTACTTTTAAAGCCCGTGCTTGATTAAGCGCGGGCTTTTTTATGAATGCTATTTATATAACGCCCTAAGCTTGTAACAGCAAGAAAAGTACTTGAGATTTAAACTATGGCAAAACGTGATTATTACGAAGTTCTAGGTGTAGAACGCTCGGCAAATGAAGCCGAGCTAAAGAAAGCTTATCGTCGTTTAGCGATGAAGCATCACCCTGACCGTAACCCAGACGACGCTAAAGCTGAGGCCAGATTTAAAGAGGCCAAAGAAGCTCACGATATTCTATCCAATACCGAGAAGAAGGCGGCCTACGACCAATTTGGTCATGCCGCGTTTGAAGGTGGCATGGGTGGCGGCGGAGCGGGTGCTGGCGCCCAAGGAGCGGGTGGTTTTGGCGATATATTTGGCGATATGTTTGGTGATATTTTCGGTGGCCAGGGTGGTGGTGGCGGTAGACAACGTCAACGCCGCGGTGCTGATTTACGCTATAACATGGAGCTAACACTCGAAGAAGCCGTTCGCGGTGTTGAAAAGAATATTACTGTGCCTCGTATGTCGGGTTGTAAGACGTGTCATGGTTCTGGCGCAAAAGTGGGTAGCAAGCCAACCCGCTGCAGCACTTGTGCCGGCCAGGGCCAAGTTAGAATCCAGCAAGGTTTCTTCTCAGTCCAGCAAGCCTGCCCAAAATGTCATGGCAATGGCACAATCATTTCAGATCCGTGTAATGATTGTCATGGTGAAGGCCGAATTCGTGAGAATAAGAAGCTTTCTGTTAAGATTCCGGCAGGTGTTGATGAGGGCGATCAAATTCGTCTTTCAGGTGAAGGTGAAAGTGCCGGAACGGGCGGTATCAATGGTGATCTATATGTTTCCGTTGGCCTGAAGCCGCATGAAATTTTTACTCGTGAAGGCGTTGATCTGCATTGTACTGTGCCAATTAGCTATTCGATTTTGGCATTGGGTGGCGACCTAGAGGTTCCGACTCTTGATGGCCGAGCTAAGTTGAAAATTCCAGCGGGCACTCAATCTGGAAAAATGTTCCGCTTACGCGGTAAAGGCGTTAAAAACGTGCGAAACGCTGGCTTTGTCGGCGATCTGTATTGTGAAGTGCTGGTTGAAACACCCATCAACCTAACTAAGCGGCAAAAAGAACTATTGCAAGAATGGGATGATTCAATTCATGCCGGTGGCAGCAAGCACAGTCCACAAGAGGGTTCTTGGGCCGATAAAATTAAATCATTTTTTGACGATATTGTAACCTAGAGGTTATCCGTACAGCGAATCGATTTTAGCTGCGCAGATAAATTCGTTTTCGGTGATGCCGTTGACCGTATGGGTTTTGTAAAAAACCTTACAGCGGCGGTAAGTTACCAATAAATCAGGGTGATGATCTTGTGCTTCGGCAATCGCTGCAACTGAGTTAACAAACTTGATCGTATCGACATAATTTGCGAAATGGAATACTCGACTTAGCACATTGTCGTTGGCGCAAAATTGCCAGAGTGGCGTTAAACGCCTACGTTGTTCGATTTGCGACAGGTTCATTGACCCATCTTTATTAGAATAATTCCGACACTGCCCCTCGAGCAGTGTATTGATGTCGTCGTTCATAGTATTCTCACGGTTGGAAATTATTCAAAACTATATCACTGTTTTAAGCAGTAGGGAGAAAGGCTAGTGCCTCCACATCACAACGCATGGGTCTGGATGGACCTAGAAATGACGGGTTTAGACCCTGAAAAAGATCGCATCATCGAGATGGCTACTATTATCACAGATGGCGATCTTAGAACCATAGCCGAAGGCCCCGTGATTGCGATTCATCAGCCACAAGAGTTGATTGATGGCATGGACGAATGGAATACTCGTACCCACAATAAGACTGGTTTAGTTAACCGTGTGAAAGTATCACGTGTTACCGAACGACAAGCTGAAATTGAGACGCTAGACTTTATTCAGAGACATACGTTGAATAATCGCGCGCCCCTATGCGGTAACAGTATTTGTCAAGATCGTCGCTTTTTATATAAATACATGCCAGAGTTAAGTGAATGGCTGCATTACCGTAACATCGATGTTAGCTCGTTTAAGGAAGTTGCTCGCCAATGGTCTCCGAGTATATTACCCGGCTTGAAAAAGCGATCTACGCACAAAGCGTTAGACGATATCAAGGAATCGATCGAGGAATTGCGCTATTACAAAGATAATCTAATTCACTCAGATACTTACGATGAGTATGAGTATGATGATTGATCTAAGCTCAGTTTAGAGTTTGCGTTGATTCCCGGCAGCAGCCGAGAATCAACGTTCGTTAGGGAGCCAACGACTTATCTGAAGAGTGCAGTACCACCATCTATAGGAATAATCTGGCTGGTAACAAACGCCGCTGCGTTGCGGGCTAACATAATCGTAACACTACTCATAGCCGTTTCGGAACGCCATCTGTGAGGTGGCGTAGCGGCTATTTCAGCGTCGTTTATTGCTTTGTTTTGGCTTGCTCCTATAAAATCTAAAATCAGCTATTAGCCCACAAATCATGTTCGTCACTGGCATGTACCGTCACGCTTATAATGTCGCCTGCCTTATGCTGCGTTTCACCGTTTATATAAACTAATCCGTCAATCTCAGGGGCATCCGCTTTGCTGCGAGCAACCGCGCCCTCGTCATCCACTTCATCGATGATTACATCAATCGTTTTGCCAATTTTTTTAGTCAGTTTATCGGTGCTAATTTTTGCCTGCAGTCCCATGAATTCGGCTAAGCGTTCTTGCTTTAGTTCTTCAGGTACGTGCCCTTCAAGTGCATTGGCTGTAGCGCCTTCTACTGCTGAGTAAGTGAATGCGCCAACTCGATCAAGTTGTGCTTCATCAATAAAATCTAGTAGCTGCTTAAAGTCATCTTCAGTTTCTCCAGGAAATCCAACAATGAACGTGCTACGGATTGTGATATCTGGGCAAATTTCACGCCAAGTTTTGATTCTATTAAGCGTGTTATGAATCGCACCGGGGCGTTTCATTGCTTTAAGAATCTTTGGCGAGCCATGTTGAAACGGAATGTCCAAATAGGGCAATATTTTATCTTCGGCCATCAACGGAATAATATTATCCACATGCGGGTACGGGTAAACGTAATGTAAGCGCACCCAAGGTGACTGCTCGCCACCGATATCACCTAAGGCATGGCATAGGTCGATCATTTTAGTTCTGACCGGCTTGCCGTTGTGAAAAGTAGTGCGGTACTTAGTGTCTACGCCATAGGCCGAGGTGTCTTGTGAGATAACCAGTAACTCTTTAACTCCTGATTTAATCAGACCTTCAGCTTCAGAGACTACTTCATTAGCTGGTCGGCTGACTAAATCACCTCGCATTGATGGGATAATGCAGAAGCTACAGCGGTGATTACAACCCTCAGAAATTTTCAGGTAGGCGTAATGGCTAGGAGTCAGCTTAATGCCTTGTGGTGGTACCAGATCTAGGTGAGGGTCATATGGCGCTTTGTACGGTAAATGCTCTTGCACTGCACCCAACACTTGCGCGTAGGCGTGTGGGCCAGAGACATCAAGTACACTTGGATGTATGTCGGTAATGTCGGTGGCCTTGGCACCCATGCAGCCGGTTACGATTACTTTGCCATTCTCAGCTAAAGCTTCGCCAATGGTATCAAGCGACTCTTTTTTAGCCGAGTCTATAAAGCCACAGGTATTAACCACCACCATATCGGCATCTTGATAGCTGGGCACAATTTCGTAGCCATTAGTTCGAAGCTCGGTCAGAATTAATTCAGAGTCTACCAGTGCTTTCGGGCAGCCTAAGCTAATAAAACCAATTTTCGGAGCGGACATATTTTGAGTAAGCATGTGGAAAGTCGTAATAATTGCATCGTCGATTAGCGGAGCATTATAGCCTAAGACGATGCCGCTGCATTGCTAGCGAGAGTGAATATATGCAGCAAACAGTGTAATTATCTCCGTCTATTGTGGCTTACAGCGCGTATAGCTCTTTTAGTTCTGTTGCCAACACTTCAAGGCCAGCACGTAATTTTTCAGTTGGTTGGCCATAGTTGATTCTTAGGCATTGCTGGGTGTGTGGCCAGTTAGGATCTATGTCAATAAAAAAATCTTCACCAGGAATCACAAACACTTGCTTAGCCTTGAGTCTGGCATAGAGTTCCTTGGTACTAATGGGTAAGTCTTGGCACCAGAGCCATAAAAAGAAAGCGCCTTCAGGTTTGTGCATTAGTACGGGTAAATCGGCAAATATTTGATTGAACACTTCAATGGCGCTGTCTAACTGTTGGCGATAAAACGGTTTGATAATAGTTTCAGTGAGATGCTCGATCTCGCCATCTTCAATCATACGTGTCATCAAAGCGGCGCCGACACTATTGGGTGCCAAGGTGATAATCCCGCTCAGCGCACTGACCGTGTTGGTAATCTCTTTATTGGCGATTACAACGCCAGTACGAGCACCAGGTAAGCCGAGCTTAGACAGTGACATACAGAGCACGGTGTTTTCATTCCAGTTTAATTTGGCGTCAGCGTAGATTACATTTGGAAAAGGCTGGCCATAGGCATTGTCAACTATCAATGGAATATTGTGCAGGCGAGCGAGTTGATCGAGTCGTGCTAATTCTCGGTCACTGACTACATTGCCGGTCGGGTTCGTTGGCCGCGATAGGCAGATAGCGGCAATTTCATCGTCGATTTCTAACTCATCGAAGTTGACTCGATATTTAAACTGTTTATTGCCCAGATGCTCAATGTTAGGACGGTTAGACACAAACATGTCTTCACTGAGCCCAGAATCTGCATAGCCAACGTACTCTGGCGACAGAGGAAACATTATTTTCTTAACGCTACCGTCGGGCATTTCGCCAGCCAATGCATTAAACAAGTAAAAGAAGCTATTTTGGCTGCCGTTGGTTAGCGAGATATTGTCAGCGCTAATGTTCCAATTAAATTTTTTGTTCAGGTAGTCAGCTAATACGTCACGAAAACTTTGCTCACCTTGAGGGCCGTCGTAAATACCGATCATGCGTTCAAACAGGTTGTTGTCGATTAGGCGCGACATCTCCCGGCTAAACAATGCTTGAGCCTCAGGAATAAAAGCTGGATTGCCGCCGCCCAGCATGCACAGGTCTGGGTGATTAGAAGAATAGGCTTCGCCAAGATCTTGCATCAGTTGATTGATGCCTGATTTGCGAGTGAATTTACTGCCGAATTTGGATAACTTCATCATTTGAAATCGATTGATAGACTAATTTTTCTGTCGCTTTTTAACTAATGTTCTAACGAACTAAGTTCTGTGCAGAGCCTAACAAAAATGCGTCAACATTGTTGGCCAATATCGTTACTAAACCCTGCATCGCTTGCTCACTGGCCCAGGCTGAATGGGGCGTTATGATTACTTGGGGTAAGTCGGCGATGGCCAAGAGGAGAATCATTTTTTGGCGGCTCCGTGGCTAATATGTCAATTGAAACGCCACCGATTTACTTTTCTTTAATCGCTCTAACTAAGTCTATTTCGTTGACGATGCCGCCGCGCGCGGTGTTGATTAAAATCGTATGCGGCTGCATTTTTTTAAATTCCGGCGCCGCGATTAGGTTCAGCGTCTCCGCGGTCAAGCTGCAATGAACACTGATAACGTCAGCGCTGGTAATCGCGGTTTCGAAACTAACTTGTTCAGCGACGCTACAACGATGTTGACTTGGGGAGGTGAAAATAACTCGCATGCCGAGCGCCGCCGCCATTTTAGCGCTTGCTTTGCCAAGTTCGCCAAAGCCGATAACCGCGAAGGTAGAGTCTTTTAAGTCGTTTATTGGTTTACCGAAAATGCAAAAAGAAGAACTCTTTTGCCATTCGCCATTAATCATGCTTTGCCGATAGCTCAACAGTTCACGACGTAGGCACATGGTTGAGGCGATAACATGTTCGGCTATAGTAATAGTTGCATAACTTGGAATATTGCTGATCGAAACGCCAAATTCACGGCAAGCCTCGACGTCAATAATATTGAAACCGGTGGCGGCAACTGCAATGTGTTTGATGCTAGGGCAGGCAACTAGACAGTTGGCGAGTAATCTTAACCTTATTAATGATCAATAGAGCCACCCCAAGACTCCGTTCGATAGCTAACTCGGCTGATGTTGATGGGTAGTTGGTCCAATGATGATCAACCACTGGACGGCGCACGCTGAAACGTTTAGGAAGCCCAGCTCGGTCGAGGAAGACGATTTTTTTCAAAGCTGATTTTTCTTGCATTTGTGTATTGTAGTGCAGTTGGTTTGCTTACCAAAATCACTTACACTTCTTGGCCTGAAATAAGCGCAAAAATATTCAGATAAAAGCGTTAAAATCGGGTCCGAATAAGACTTCCTTGGAGGAAATGTGACAGAACAACTCATCATTGCATTAGATCAGGGCACAACCAGCTCGCGAGCGGTATTATTCGACCATCAGGCGGATATCGTCGACATGTCGCAACAAGAGTTTACGCAACATTTCCCGAAGCCTGGCTGGGTCGAGCACGACGCTATGGAGCTTTGGAATTCGCAATTCTTAGTGTTACAGAAATTAGCCGCCAATAACCAACTTCGACCTACCGATATCGCCGCTATCGGCATCACTAATCAGCGTGAGACTACGGTTGTCTGGAATAAGAAAACCGGTCAGCCTGTTTATAACGCAATTGTCTGGCAAGATCGGCGTACCGCCGCCAGATGCGATGCAATTTCAGCCGCTGGCTGGAAAGTTAAGATTCAACAAAAAACAGGTCTAGTAATCGATGCCTATTTTTCGGCTAGTAAAGTCGAATGGATTCTTGATAACGTCGATGGTGCCCGCAGCCAAGCAGAGGCGGGCGAATTACTCTTTGGGACGGTCGATAGCTGGTTAATTTGGAATTTGACTGATGGCAAAGTTCACGCTACAGATCGCAGTAACGCAGCACGTACAATGTTGCTGAACATCAACACCGGTGAGTGGGACGACGATCTGTTAGAGCTCTTCACCGTGCCTAAATCGATGTTACCCGATGTGCGCAACAGTTCTGATGACTTTGGTTCAGTTAGTTTCCAGGGTGTTGAGGTTCCTATCACCGGCGTTGCTGGCGATCAGCAAGCGGCATTGTTTGGTCAGACTTGTTTTGAAAAGGGTATGGCTAAGAACACTTACGGTACCGGCTGCTTCATGCTAATGAACACCGGGCCTGAGCGTATAGACAGTAAATCTGGCCTACTCAGCACCATAGCTTGGTCAATCGATGGCCAGATAACCTACGCCCTAGAAGGCAGTGTATTTATCGCTGGCGCAGCGGTGCAATGGTTACGTGATGAGCTCGAATTTATTGAGTCAGTGAGTGAATCTGAAGCATTAGCGCTAACCGCAAACCCTGAGAGTGAGGTCGTAGTAGTTCCAGCATTTGCAGGTTTAGGCGCTCCACATTGGGACATGTACGCACGTGGCGCGATCTTCGGCCTAACCAGAGACTCAGGTCAAGCAGAGATCGCCAAAGCCACCTTGCAGTCATTGGCCTATCAGATTTTCGATGTGCTTGAAGCGATGAAATTAGACAGCGGTATCGAACTAAGTCAATTAAATGTCGATGGCGGGGCGATTGCTAATGACTTTTTAGCTCAATTTCAGGCGGACGTACTGCAGAAGTCTGTGACTCGACCAAAGGTGTTAGAGTCAACCGCGCTAGGAGCTGCTTATCTAGCGGGTCTGAAAGTAGGTTACTGGACTATGAGCGACTTATCGAAAGTCCGAGAGGTTGAACGTCAGTTTGAACCGAAGTTGACGCCCCAAAAAATCGAATCGTTATTAAAGCAATGGCATAAAGCAGTAGACCGCAGTAAACAATGGGTAGAAGCAGATGAGTGATTTAGATATTCAAAACCTACAGGTTAAGGTTGCCTTTTTAGAAGATTCATTGTCGAAAATTAGCGACGAATTCTTCACACAACAACGTGAACTTGACGACCTTAAAGTAAAATACGTTGGAATAATGGGGAAGATGCAGGGCATCCAATCGAGAGACTCCGGTGAAGCCGAAGTGCATGACGAAAGACCTCCTCATTATTAGCAAACGCTGTACCACACTGGACAGTACGCTCGGTAAGACGTAATTTTAATTATTGATATCGAGTCATTTTATTTTAGTTTAAAACTACTGGTTGACAATTCTATAACTACTGTATAAATTAACAGCATATTGAAACACAAGTAGCAAACATCATTACTGGAGAATCCTATGGATGACAACAAACAAAAAGCGCTCGATGCGGCGCTAACGCAGATTGAGCGACAGTACGGTAAAGGGTCAGTTATGCGTTTGGGTGATGATCCCAAAAATGGTGAAGCCATTGATGTAATTTCAACCGGCTCAATTGGCTTAGACGCTGCACTCGGTGTTGGTGGATTACCACAAGGTCGTGTAGTTGAAATTTATGGCCCAGAATCATCTGGTAAAACGACGCTAACGCTAGAAGCAATTGCTCAGGCGCAGAAGAAAGGCTTAACCTGTGCATTTATCGATGCAGAGCACGCACTTGACCCTGCATATGCTAAAAAATTAGGTGTCGATATCGATAACCTATTAGTGTCTCAACCAGATACTGGTGAGCAAGCACTAGAGATCGTCGACATGTTAGTTCGTTCAGCGGCGGTAGGCATGATTGTTATCGATTCAGTAGCGGCGCTTACGCCTAGAGCTGAAATTGAAGGAGATATGGGTGACTCTCACATGGGCCTACAAGCCCGACTCCTTAGTCAAGCACTTAGAAAGTTAACAGGCAGTATTCAGAAGTCTAATACATTGGTTGTTTTTATTAACCAGTTACGCATGAAAATTGGAGTAATGTTTGGTAATCCTGAGACCACTACTGGTGGTAATGCTTTGAAGTTCTATTCATCGGTTCGTTTGGATATTCGCCGCATTGGTGCGATCAAAAAAGGTGATGAAATCTATGGTAACCAAACTCGAGTCAAAGTTGTGAAGAACAAGGTAGCACCGCCGTTCAAACAAGCTGAGTTCGATATCTTGTACAACCAAGGTATCTCAAAAGAAAGCGAGCTAATCAGTATCGGCGTTGAACATGACATCGTCGAGAAATCTGGCGCTTGGTATAGCTATGACGGTACTCGTATTGGCCAAGGTAAAGACAATGTACGTGAGTTCCTAAAAGAACACCCTGACATGGCGGAAGAGATCGAAGCTAGAGTTCGTACTGCGCTTGGTGTCGGTGATGAGCGACCTGAAGCGGTAGCGTCAGCTAAAGAAGCTAAAACTAACGATGCGAAAGCTAAAGAGTCGGACATTAAAGCGGCGAAAGAAGCTAAAGCAGCAGCTAAAGCCTAACGTTGCTCAGGTTTTTATCGTTAGATATAAAAAGTTTAGAATCTGTATCGAAAATGGGGTTAACGTGAGTTAGCTCCATTTTTGGTTTAGCTAAAACAGAATATTATGAAGATAATTCGACCATCAGGCCGATCGAAGAAGAACGATAGCTCAAGTGCTTCTGAGAATGAGGCGGTCGGAAGTGATGGTTATGATGGCAGGCGCTCAGCAGGCTCGTTAAGTGATGAAAAAGAGCTCAAAGAAAATTTATGGAAGTCTAAATCCTCAAAGAAACCCAGTGGTTCGTCCAAAAAACGCTGCAAGTTTTCAAACAAAAGCTCACAGATTTCAAACAAAAATTCTCGTTCATCGTTAAATAATATCGTGTCTGAAGATGAGTTTGAGTTCGATACTAGTAATTTGGAAGCGATGCCTAAGGACGAGGTTTTCGACGGCCCGTCTAAAGGTAAAACAAGGCGTCGATCGGAGCTGCCGGCGGAAAAGGACAGCGAGTCATTAAAATTAATATTTGAGCAAGCGGACCAAAAATTTATTGACATGTTCGCTAGAGGCCTACGTTTATTATCGATGCGCGAGCACAGTGTTAAAGAGCTTACTAAGAAGTTGTTTGATAAGTTTGAGGCGGCAATTCGAGCTAAAGACCTTAAAGAAGCTGAAAATTCCAAGAAAACCGAAGGCTGTTATTTAGATAAAGAGTCTGCAACCTATGAGGACTCTAGTAGCGTTGAGGGAGCTGATATTTCGCATACTATTTATGCGGTAATCGATGACTTAATTGAAAAGGAGTATCTGTCTGACGAGCGTTTTACCGAGGTCTATATTCGATCCCGATGTCTCCGGGGTTTTGGGCCAGTCAAAATTAAAGCTGAGCTAAAAAATAAGGGCGTTAGCAACCATCTTATCCAAGATTATTTAGATCCTGGAGCGGCTATTTGGTTTGATAATGCTAAGTCAGAGTATCTAAAGAAATACGCAGGTGGTCCAATTGGCGACTATAGTAGTTGGGCAAAACGTGCACGGTTTTTACAAAGTAGGGGGTTCAATATGGATCAGATTCAATGCGCGATTGAGCCACCAAAAAACCATCCTTGAGAATGTCAAATTAGCTTTTTTAAAATTTGTTAACTATCTTGATGTAATGTGGCAGTTGCGAATCCATCCGGCTTTGGTGTCTTAAGTTTGGTTCTAAATATTCATCTAAATTTTAGTTGAGTTATTGGGCATTGGCGCCCCATTTTACGTGGATGAAGTTTTTGTACGAATAGGTGGCAAACAATATTATTTCTACAGTGGCGTAGATCAAGATGTTGAGATTGTTGATGTTTTTCTTCAAAAAAGACATAGCGGCTTAGCGGTTAAACGTTTTGTAAGCGATTATTAAAATCACATAAGTGTGAGCCAAGAAAATTAGTGAAGGGCACACTGCTTTACGGGACGGGGAGGGGTTGTTGCATAGTAAAGCCATTGAGCCATTATTGACCGCTCTCAAGTTAACTTGTAAGTACTTTAGTCAGACCTCATAAACTCGGGTTTATTAACCGAGGCTAAAGATAGCTTTAGAGAAAAGAGTCATATTCGTTATGTCTTTCTCAGAAAGTTTAATACTCTTTGGAATAAAACGCTTCGCTAGCATGAATTCTGCAGGCGAATCGATCGCCTAAATATCAATTAATTCTCCATTCTTTAAATAGAAGACCGAAAATATTCGCTCGTCTATATTACCCCTTACGACAGCTTTGTCGTAATCATTGAACAATCCGGCTGTTTGTAATTTAACGTTATATTGATCGGACCAAAATCATGGCAGTTGTTGATAAGCAATAGCCGTTCCAAAGATTGAGACGGTAGAGGTTTTTGCTTGACCGATCGCATTCGGAACTGTCTCTAAGCGAACTTGTCGTTTATAAAAAAGGTTCGGGTGATTGCTACAATCGCCTGTCGCATAAATATCTTTATCGGGAGTAAGAGTATATTTGTCGACGGTTATTCCATTATCACAGTCGATGTCGGCATAGACTGCTAACTCACTATTGGGCACAACACCGATACACGCTACAACTCAATCAAAATAGATACTTAAACCCTCACCCAAAATAACGCTCGTTTCATCGGTGCTTTTTTTAAATCGATCTATCACCAAATTAAATCTTAAATCAACGCCTTCATTATCATGCATATCTCGATAAAGTTCTGATACAACTGCACAAGTAACTCTGTCTAAAACACGATCTATAGACTCTAGAACGGTAAGTTGAATACCTTTTTTAACCGCAGAGGCAGCCAGCTCCAAGCCAATGTAGCCAGCTCCAATAATGAGTAGCTTCTTAACTGTATCTAGATTTGAACGAATAGACTTAACGTCATCGAGAGTCCGGAGTGAATAAAGGTTCGGTAATTCGCAACCTCCAGTAGGCAGCGGCCGCACCCTTGTGCCGGTTGCTAAAATGAGCTTGGTATAGGCTAGTGTTTCTCCCGACTCTAATCTGATCGACAACGTATTGCGATCAATTTGGTAACACGCTGGCCTAATTTGAATTCATTATCAGCCGACTCATATTGAGCGATACTTTTTATCAGTAATTTATCTGAGGCTAATTTTCCTTGAAAAAATATTTTCAAAATAGTGGTCGATTGTAAGGTAAATATGGCTCCTCACCGACCACAATTATTCACCCGGCTCACCTTTGAAGTCGCAATGCTAAACAAGCTTCGGCTGCTGCCTGACTAGCGCCTATAATTATATCCGAGCTCTTAATGATATGTTTTCTCTAGCTTAGGGTGTAGCCGATCTGTTAGAAAGGAAGTAGCTGTATAACAAGTGGTATGTTGGTAAAGGCTTTCAGGTTTTCTGAGAACTTTGTCGCTCTTCACGTCGGCACATTGTTAAAGCCTGCGGTATTGTCATTCAGATTAATAACAACCTTAGCCATTCCAAAATGAGTGATTGTAGTATTTTCCCATACACCTATTAAAATGTACTTTAGACTGAGTCAGTCCGAAGGCTTTAAAAAGACAGTAATTATTCGTTAAAAATGTGCAAAGACATAATTGAAATTCAATCAGGGACCTTTAAAAGCTTCAAAAAAATAATCGTAGCGTGATATATTAAAAACAGGATTGACTGTTTTTAATTTCGATTAAAACTGTGCTGAATTACTGCGCTGAGGCGGGTATATAATCGGTTAACAAATTGACTGCATTAACTCAAATTAAATAGGTGTATTAGCTGTGAATGAAAATACCAAAGTAGTACTTGCCAAACGACCAACTAACTACCCGCAGTATGATGATTTTAAAGTTCTATCAAGCACAATACCGACGCTCGATGAAGGTCAGTTTTTGGCTAAAAATTTGTATATATCACTGGATGCTGGTTTCCGTAATTGGATGAATGAATCATCAGGAGATGAGGTTTTGCCTGCCATGCCGTTGAATCAAGCGGTAATGGCTTTGACGCTGTCACGGGTTATTGAATCACAACATCCTGACTATACGGTTGGAGACATTTTAATGGCTCGTTTCGCTTGGGAGCAGTTCACTGTCAGCAACGGTGAGGACTTTATTGTTAAGTTGGACCGTCAACTTGACTTTCCCTACAGTTATTATATGGGCGTGCTTGGTGATACCGGTATGTCTGCTTACTTTAGTCTAATGGATATTGGCAAGCCTAAATCTGGCGAAACAGTTTTGGTTAGTGCAGCGGGAGGAGCTGTCGGCTCAATAGCGGGGCAAATTGCCAAAATAATGGGCGCTCGTACAGTGGGTATTTCAAGCAGTCCAGAAAAGTGCCAACGACTGATCGATGAGTTAGGCTATGATGCAGCCGTTAATCGTCAATCACCTGAAGGTATTGACGCGGCAATCGCGGCCGCCTGCCCAAATGGTGTCGATGTTTATTTGGATAGCGTTGGTGGAGAAACATTACAGGGGGCGATTGCAAATCTCAATCTGTATGGACGGATTGCTCTGATCGGATCGATAACCCACTACAATGCCAGTGATGATATTCCGCCTGTCGGACCTAATAATCTATTCGAATTGGTTGCTAAGGAGGCGTTAATGCAAGGCTTGATGACACACACTCAAGCCGACCGATATCAGCAAGTCCGCGAGCAGCTACAAGACTGGCTTTCACAAGATAAGTTGAAGTCAATTGAGTACGTGCTAGAAGGTATTGAAAATGCCGGCGTGGCATTTTGCAATATGTATGCGGGTAAGAACTTTGGCAAAACTGTGGTCAAGATAAGTGACTAATAAAAACCCATCATAGCCCGCCGTATTAAAGTTTTGGGGGGCTATAAAAGACACATGAATATCACTCAAAGAGCTTACAAGTATCGGTTTTTGGTTACACTACAGCATCTTATTGCTAATATTGAGTCCTAATAATTTAGATTTTTCAGACAATTATTTGTAATTAAGACTTTGTATTTATTCTGTTTGCAATATCGTTACGCCGGCGATGCCGGGGGCACCGTATACTTGAGTAAACCCAGTCTTAAGGTTTTTTTGAACTTGCCGAGGTCCAGCATCGCCTCGTAACTGTAGGCAGATTTCATGAATTTGACGGAGCCCAGAAGCACCAACTGGCTCACCATTGGCAATGCATCCACCATCTGTATTGATTGGTAGGCGACCATTAATCAGTGTTTCTCCCTTAGCTAACATTGCTTCTTGTTCTCCGTGCTGGCATAAACCCGTTTCAGCCATATGCATGATTTCGGCACCTGACTCAGTATCCTGAAGCTGCGCTATGTCAACCTGATCTGGCGTAATACCGGTTAATTCAAAAGCCGCTTTACTGGCAAAATGTGCCGGTGTTGGGCTATCGGTAATCGCTTTGCCTGCACTGAAGCACTCAAATGTGCCGTAACGTCTAGTACGCATCACGCAAGCCTTAATGATGATTGGTTTGTGGCTATATTTATGCGCCTCGTCAGCAGCACAGATCACCAGCGCTACACCGCCTTCGGCTGGCGAGCAAAACATAAATTTTCGCAGTGGGTCATTTATCATTGCCGACTCAGCGATAACATCCTCAGCCATTGGTGTGCGCCGCCAAGCATTGGCATTCTGTTCAGCATTAATGAATGCTTTATGAGCGACTTTAACTAGGCTTTGTTCGGTAATGCCATAGTCATACATGTAACGTTTAATTTTCATTGCGAAGAATTGGGTAGTAAGCGCAAAGCCTGCCTGGCCGTACCATTCTCCTAAGCCCCACTCTGCAGGGTCTACCTTAAATGCTCCTCGAGGATGCTTATCAAAGCCCGTAACAACACCCAGTTTTCCGTCACCAGAAGCGATCGTCCGCATTGCTGTTGAAAGAGCCGTGCCACCTGTCGCACAGCCGTTAAAAACATTTGTGAACGGAATTCCGGTTAAGCCAAGATCAGACACCATGGTGTCGGCATAACCCGCATCTTGGCTGCCACCAACGGCAAAATCAACGTCTTGCCACCTTAGCTTGGCATCGCTAAGCGCTGCGTTAACAGCATAAGTTCCTTGTTGTAGCCCGGTTAAATTCTCGGTACGTCCAAAAGGATGTATTCCGATACCTATTATTGCAATTTCTTTATTCATTAACGTATTACTCCTTCGGGCTTTCAGTTTCTGTCTCGAATGCATACATCATCACTTCATCACCGTGTTGATCAATAAACAGCGGTTCAAAGGTTAATCTTAGTGGCATACCGATTTGCAGCTGTGTTTGCTGGGTCAAAATTTTGGATTGCACCCGAACTTCATTCTCGAGTTCCACATAGCCAAGTAAAAAGGGTTTAAACGGTTGATCATGCAAGGTGCGATATGGCGGGCTGCTGGGAGGGAAATCTTGAGTTGTCCAAGACCACAGATGGCCCTGAGTCTTTAAGGGTATAACCTCAGTATCGATACTTGAGCACGCAGGACAGCTGGCTTGTTGTGGGAACTGAGTAGTCGAGCAAGCACGGCAAAAGCTACCGAGCAGGCGCGATTGAATGCCAGATAACTCAAATAGAGTTTTATCAATAGTTTTTTTCATCTCGCTATTATCACCAATAAAAAAACAGGTTAGACTGTTTTTTTATTGTAACATAAAAAAATTAAACCGTTTTGGTGAGTCTATGAATATTAAAAATACAGCTTCGATTGGCGCCGCAGCCGAACGTGTCTTTGACTACGTTAACGACAATACAACCTATCAAGGTGAGGCGGTTAAAAGAATTGAAAGCAGCCGCTACACTGATCCGGATGTCTGGCAAAAAGAAGTGGACCTAATTTTTAAAACTGTGCCGCTTTGTTTGGCGGCTAGTGCCGAACTGCCAACCGAAAATTCGTATAAGGCGATGGAAGTCATGGGTATCCCGCTGCTGATTACCCGCAACAGCCAAGGTTCGGTGCGCGTATTTCTGAACGTTTGTTCGCATCGAGCATCGCCGGTGGCTGAGATCGGCTGTGGCATCCAGAAGCGATTTGCATGTAAGTATCATGGATGGACCTATGGCAATGATGGGCGTTTAATAGGTGTCGCCGATGCGGCAAAATTCGGCCGGGTAGAAAAGAATACCTTAGGTTTACGTGAGCTGCCCAGCGCTGAACGCGCCGGTTTAATATTCGCTGTATTGAATGTCGATGGGGCTATTGACCTAGATGCCTACTTTAACGGAGCGTTGGGCGATCTTGAAGATATTGATATGTCCTCTTGGGCATATCTTGGTGAACGTAATTTGACTGGTGCAAATTGGAAGATTGCTGCGGACGGCTACCTTGAAGGCTATCACTTTGCGTCCCTTCATCCCGACACAATTCACCCTAGAACGCCTTCTAACGTGACCCATTACGATGCCTACGGCCCTCATTTACGGATTGCTTTTCCTCAAGTTGATATTATCGAAAAGTTAGCTGATATACCTCGCCAGCAATGGGGTGAAATGGAAAATACTGGTTTCGACTTTGTGCGCATCTTATTTCCAAATGTCTCTGTTTTTGTGGCTCCAGAAATAACGCAAATTGCGCAAATATTTCCCGGCCCTACGCCTGACACTCACACCACATACCTTACATTTTTGCGCAAGGCTGCGCCGGTCGATGAGGATGACCGACAAGCTCTTGAAGATATGATGGACTTTCTGTTAGGTGTTGTACGAGACGAAGATTATACGATCGGGGCGTTGATTCAAAAAGGCATCGAATCGGGTGCTCACAAAGAGATTGTGCTGGGTAAGAATGAGCGTGGCAATCAATTATTTCATGAGTATATCGAGTGGTACTTAGAGGATGATCCAAATCAGTCGAAGCCAAGTCTATAGGCTTGAGAATGTGGCTGATTACTAGTAATGCATTGATCAAAAACCTAAGCAAAAGTTTAAACAGTTTGTATGTGTTCTGCTTTCAGGGCACTAAATTGTTCAGTATCGCCGACGTTATTTTAATCTTAAAGGTTTCCCCAAACTGATTTTTCTTAAACTAGTCACGGTTAGATTTACGTTTGACTCCTTGTGGCAATTTATCGGCGTCGGCAAACTTACGTGAGGTGAATTGCTTTTCGGCTTGTAACGAGGCGATCACCATGTCGCTTGCCTCGTAACCCCAGATTACGTCACCTTGGTACTCGACACTGGGTACACCAAAAACGCCGCGCTTGATCGCAAGGCTCCCGTTTTGCTGTAAACCTTGCTTTACTTCTGCGGTATCCAGTTCTTCAGGTCGGGTGTTTAGTTCGTCAAGCAACTCAGAGAAGGCGGCGGTGTTTTGAGGCAAGTGGCCTTCTGCCCAGACAAAATTAAACAGTCGCCGCACTACCGCAACTGAATTGTTGTGCACAATGCTAAGTCTAAGTAATGGTATTGGGTTGAATGGGTGGCAGGCCGGCAATTTAAATTCAATCTTATCTCGTTGTGCTAACCACAGACAATTCCTGAAGGTCCATTGTCGCTTGGGATCGATTTCTGCAGGCCCGATATTTTGCCAATGATTTAACAGACCAGCGAATAATACTGGAACGCATTCAACCGATTGCAGTTCAGAAAACTGGTAAAGCTTGGTGCTTTGTAGGTAAGCATATGGCGAGATAAAGTCAAAGTACCAGCGCATTTTTGTTGCTTCTTGGGTGCTGTCTATTGGCATAATTTTTGCTTTGTTGGGTGATTTGTATAAAAGGTCTTATCGCGCGGCGCGTGGTATAAATATTCAGACCATTGAGTCCAATGTTGACTCGCAAAGGGGGGGATAATCAGATGCCTTTGATTGTAAATCTGTCATAACCAACTTAAAAACAATCTATCCTGTTTGTTTTGTGGGTGTAAGGCTGATACTATATTGTTAATCCAATAATATCTAATTTACGCTAGAACTATTCTTATTTTGCTCACATCGATTCTTTGAGTCGACGTAAGCAATACTAAAAAACGGTCGGCTATTAGCACTATAACAAAAGCCTGAATAAGGCCTGCAAGGAGTAACTTTCGAATGACAAGGCTTATAAAAGAGCAGGATTTTTTTGCTCCAGAGGTTCTTTCCTGTCCGTTTGCATTCGACGCTGAGGCGCGCAAAGAACAGCCCGTTTTGAAGAGTCCATCTCAGGAAAATACCTACATAGTGTTTTCCTACGACCTTGTAAAGCAAGTCTTGAAGCAGCCTAATCTTTATTCGAGTAAGAATGAGCAAGCATTGCTCGGACGCTCGGTATACGACGAGAGCTGTAAAGCGATTTATAAGGAGGGTTGGGCCCAAGTGCCAACCTTGCTAACCAATGATCCGCCAGAGCACACACGCTTTCGCAAGCTAGTTCAAAGAGCATTCATGCCGGCTAGAATTGATCGTCTTGAGCCTTTCATCAACGGCGTCGCTGATCAGCTTATTGACAGTTTTATTGATGATGGCCACTGCGATTTTCTTGAGCAGTTTGCTGGCCCTTATCCATGCACAATTATTGCCAACCAGCTTGGTGTGCCGATTAGCGATATTAGTAAGGTGGCTACTTGGTCTACTGCTTTTCTTGAACTGATTGGTAGTTTTCTTCCCCCCGAGGAGGAGCAAGAACGAGCAAGACTAGTCGTCGAATATCAGCATTATATGAAGGCCTTGCTCGATGAGCGGAGAATCAATCCGCAAGACGACATGTTAACTGACCTGCTCAATGCCAGGGTGGACGACGAGCGGCCTCTGGATGAAACCGAATTGTTAGCGGTATCGCAGCAGCTATTGGTTGCCGGTAATGGCACTACAACACATACCATAGGTGCTGGTTTATGGATGATGATAGAACGGCCAGAGCTTCTTGCTCAGGTGCGCGAGAAACCGGAGTTAGTTGATAAGTTAGTGGAAGAAGTGATACGAGTGTTAACGCCGACTAACTCAATGTGGCGCAGGGCAACTGAAACGAGCTTACTCGGTGGCGTCGAAATTCCTCAAGGAGCGATGTTATTGCTTCGTTACGGTTCGGCAAATAGGGATGAAAAATACTTTGAGTCAGCTGATGTAATTGATTTGCAACGCAAATATGGTGCTCCCTCAATGGCCTTTGGTGCCGGCACGCACAGTTGCATTGGCGGGGTATTGGCGCGCAAAGAATTGCGTTGCGCGTTTCTTAGGCTTAGCCAGCGAATGACTAATATCAGACTTGCCGATGGGGCTAAAGCGCCAGAATACATTCCTAATGTGTTGCTGCGTGGGATCGATGGTTTGCAGATCAAGTTCGACAAGATTGCCTAAATAACATTGTTAATAACTGTATGTTTTGAGGTTGAAGTTATGTTTATGAAGACTAATTGGTAAGGTAATAATGAGTAAACGAGTAGATGCATATTTAGTTTGCGGTGGTAACTATCATGATTTTGATTTTGCGCGCCTTGAAATCCTTAAATTAGTTGCAGAGCACACCGATATTCGGATCAAAGTAGCTGAAAATTATTCTGATATTGAGGCAATTGAAGCGGCAGATTTTTTAATTACGTATACCTGTGATATCGGGCCAAGTGACGTCGAGCAGCAGGCTTTAAAGCGCTTCCTTGGTGCCGGTAAAAAATGGTTTGCTTTGCATGGCACGAGCTCTTTGATAAATTGGTTGAGTATGGATCCAGTCAAAATCGGCGCGCCGCGAACTCATCCATTATTTATGCAGATGATGGGTAACCAATTCCTTGCGCACCCAGCAATCGACCAATACCGAGTTGAAGTAAGTGATGCCTCGCACCCATTGGTCAGCGGCATTGCTCCGTTTGATACCATCGATGAGCTTTACATGCTGGAGTATCACGGCGAAATTCAGCCGTTGTTACACACACATTATAGTGGCAATGCAGAAGATTTTGAAGAAGGTGACTGGCGAGAAAAAGACGACAAGCAAATAGTCATGTATCTGCACCCTTATGCAAGCGGAGAAGTACTCTACCTAACCCTTGGTCACTGTCGCAGCACCCATGACATGGTTCCTTTAGTTGATGAGTGGCCTAGTGTCGATCGCTGTAGTTGGGAGTTACCTGAATATTATGAATTGCTGCGCCGAGGCATTCGTTGGGGTGCAGGCTTGCCGATACAGGATCCAGCATGAAAAATTCTAATCAAAAACGAGTTTTGGTTCTAGGTGTGTCGGAAGCTAACAGCATCGGTTATGCCATCGCACAGAAATTTATTGATCAGGGAGCACGCGTCTTAATTGCGGGCCGCACCGAATCTAAAATAAAGCAAGCGTCAGAGTTGTTAGGCGTTGAAAGCTATGTCTCTGATGTGAGACAAGCCTCGCAACTACAACAGCTAGTCACGCATGCGGTGAGTCTATTTGGCGGACTAGATGTTGCGGTCAATTGCTCCGGAGTACCAGCGGCGAGTGATATCGCCAGTGTGACTGAGGACGAGGCACATAATGCCGTCAATGTGATGCTGATAGGCACCTTGTTCTTCTTACAAAAAATGAGCTCGGTTATGTCCGCAGGTGGCTCTATTGTTACTTTGTCGTCAATTACAGCAACATGCCCAACGGTAGGTAATGCCGCGTATTTAAGCGCCAAAGCTGGCGCTGATCATTTGGTGCGCGCGGCTGCATTGGAGTTTGGCCCGAAAAAGATAAAAGTGAATTCGGTCTCGCCTGGCTTCACTGACGCTACTCCTATGTCTCAAGACTACTTGAAAGTGAACGGTTTACGTGAGGCTTTTGAGAAAGAAATTCCACTTGGACGATTAAATACCTGTGGTGATGTAGCCAATGCGGTTGCCTGGTTATGTTCGGATGATTGCTTTATGAGTGGTCAAAACTTGCAGATAAATGGTGGTAATAGCTTAACTAGATTGCCCTCGGGCAGCGAACTGGCCGCTTTATTTTGAGCCAACGAGTTTTAATTTTGTCGATAATTACATTTAACTGGTGTCAACTGAGACGCCAATTTGGGTACTGAACTATGAATAAATTAACTGATGTGAAACTCGGTGATGCGCGTTGTGATGCGCAATCATTTAGCGACCTACTCGACAATGATACTCGCGATGCGCCCGCTATTCTGGAAGAGTCCTTTAGCTTTCGAGGGCTCGAAGATTCAGACGCTGCAATCTATACATCTCAAAAAATTGTAGATCTTGAGTTTGAGAAATTATGGCCAAAGGTTTGGCAACTTGCGTGCCGTGTTGAAGATATACTGAATGTTGGCGATACCCATATTTATGAAATAGGTGATTGGTCGTTTTTAGTGGTTAGGTCTGAGGCCGACTCGATCAATGCTTTTTATAACTCATGTTTGCATCGTGGTCGTAAACTACGCACCCGTGACGGCAACGCGAAGCGCTTTCGATGCCCGTTTCATGGTTTCACATGGGAGGTCGATGGCCAATTTCACAGCGCTCCCTGTAAATGGGATTTTCCGCAGCTTGAAGAGCGAGATATGTCGTTACCACAGGTAAAAGTTGAAACCTGGGCCGGGTTTGTTTTTATTAATATGGACCCCGACTGTGAACCGTTGTCTGACTATTTGGGAGTGTTACCTGAACACTTCAATCGCTGGAGACTTGAGGAATGCACGAAAATTGTGCACGTTAAAAAACGTATGGCGTGTAACTGGAAGGTATCGGCTGAAGCTTTTATGGAGGCAATGCATGTGGAGGTAACTCATCCACAAATCATGTCTTTTAGTGCCGATATTAATGGTCGCTACGACACCTTTGGTGAACACGTTAATCGAAATATTACGCCAATGGGCGTCCCTAGCCCTTTGGTTAAATCGCCGCCTTCTGAGCAAGAAATTGTAGACACCTTGGTCACAGGATCTGGCAGAATTGTTGAGGGCGCAGATCAGCTAAAGCTTAAAGAGGGGCAGACTGCGCGTGAGTTTATGGCCGCTATGAGCCGCGTGGCATTTAACCAAGAAGATGGTTACGATTATAGTGACGCCACCGACTCTGAGATGCTCGATGCTTATACTTATAATTTATTTCCAAACATGAGCCCTTGGGGTGGGTTCCCGCCAAACATCACTTATCGTTGGTTACCTGATGGCCGTGACCCTGATTCATGTTTTATGGAAGTCATGATTCTAAAGCGAGTGCCAAAAGGCGAAGATATTCCAAAAGGCTGCAAGATGATTGAGCTAAGTGACGATCAGGGTTGGAGTTCACTGCCAGAGCTAGATGCGCTTGGGCCAATATTTGACCAAGACATGGCTAATTTACCTTTTGTTCAAGAAGGTTTAAAATCTTCACAGTCGAAAAAAGTTATATTGGCAAATTATCAGGAATCGAGAATTCGCCATTTTCATCAGACATTGCTAAAGTATCTCTCATGACAGGCTTAAGTCTCAAAAGAGGGGTATTTCAGTTTATAATAATACCAATTGATAGGATCCGATCTTGAAAGAGTCCTATTTTTATGGACGAAAAAATAACTGAGAATAATGACAGTGAAAGAAAATAGCAGTAAAGGCTTACAAGCACGCAAGAGCGAAAATACTCGTGAGACTATTTTAAACGCCGCTATTGAGTGTATTTTTAAGCTCGGTTATGCCCGAACTTCAACGAAAATCATAGCCGATCAGGCAAAAGTTTCAAGAGGTGCGATGATCCATCATTTTCCAACCAAAGCCGATCTTTTGGTTGCGGTGGTGGAACACCTTACTGAGCTGCGAATTAAGCACTTCACCAAACAGGTGGCTAAGTTAAAAACCGCTAAAGAAAGAGAGTCGTTTGGTCTGGATTTGTATTGGAAGCAGTTAAAGACCAAGCTTTATATGGTCTATCACGAATTAACCGTGGCATCACGAACCGATGCAATGCTCGGCAAGGTGATGAAGAAAGGAACTTTGCGCTTCGAAGACCGTTGGAACGAAGCTATCAGAGCATTGTTTCCTGAATGGGACGGTGCCGGTGAGCTTTTAGACCTAGCCAATGATTTGGTTCAGTTTTCTTATGAGGGAATGGTGCTTAACCACTTGTCTCATGACGACAATCAGCGGCGTGAGAGGGTGCGAACGTACATTAAGGCACGAGTTAGTGAGCTGCTCAGAGCCGCTGATGCCGGTGATCTTGATGCCGCCATGCTTAAGTTTGTAAAGGATAGTAAGGTCTCATGAAACATAATCAGCAGAAAATTTATAAGTTCCTATAACTTTACCTCTGGTGCCATTAACTCAATACCTTAATGCCCTTTAACTCTACCTTTAGTGCCTTCTAACTCTAACCAGTTGCTATATATGCTCAACCGCTTACTTCATCTAAATGAAAGTCCGTCGCGGACTGTCGCTCAGTTGCCAAACCAAAATTGGCCGTTTCAAAATGTGGCTCAGGTATCGAGACACTATGCACACAAATTTCCAGATAAAGTAGCCCTATACTTCGATAACGAAGCCGATCAAACCCATTCAGCTCTTGACTCAGCAGCAGACCAACTTGCGGTCAGCCTTCAAGCTTTAGGCTTGGTCAAAGGTGACGTGGTTAGCTTTCAATTGCCTAACTGGCACGAGGCAGCGGTGATCAATCTTGCTTGTGTCCGACTAGGTCTTGTAGTCAATCCTATTGTGACTATCTATCGCGATCGCGAAGTCGAATATATGCTTAGCAATAGTCAAAGTAAGGCGATTTTCGTTGCCGCTAAGGTCGGCAGCTTTAATTACTTAGAAATGCTCGCACGTCTTCGTTCAAAATTACCGTCTCTTAAGCATGTATTCGCTCTTCGCTGTACCGTCGATACCCCTGATTGCGATAACCTGTATGAAACGCTTATTGCCAACGGTCGCGGTAAAAAACCCAATGAACCGAAATATGACGTCAATGACGTTAAAATGCTGCTCTACACCTCCGGCACAACAGGCAATCCAAAAGGAGTTGTGCACACTCATCAGAGTTTGTATTGGGCAATGGAGAACAGTCGTCAACATTGGTCTATTGATGAGCATGACATTATGTTGATGCCGTCGCCGATTA
>JBLHRL010000013.1:0-61094 GCA_047625975.1 Arenicella sp. | reverse complement strand
TCACACTTTTTCCGTTTGAGGAGGTTTTTTATCAACAGCGCAATACGCCGGTTAAGTACGTTGGGCATCCTTTGGCCAAGCAGGTACTAAGCTGGCACGTAAGTGATGATGCCCGTAAGGCGATAAACCTTTCAGCAGGAAAGAGACTGATTGCGTTGCTGCCCGGTAGCCGAATGAGTGAGGTGTCTCGCTTGGCGCCGGTAATGCTGGAAGCTTGTTCAGAGCTGGCTAAACGCTACCCCGATCTAGAGTTTATTATTCCCGCTGCATCGGAAAAATTGTATCGCTATTTAGTCGATGAATTGAACAGCGAGGTGACACCTGTTGGTGTTATCCAAGGCTACTCGCGTGACGTGTTAGCGTTATCACATCTGGCGGTGCTCGCGTCTGGTACGGCCGCCTTAGAAGCCGCATTATTCGCGAAACCTATGGTGGTTATGTATAAAGTGTCGAAGCTTGAAGAATGGTATGCGGCTCGCACTATGGAGGTTGAGCATTTCTCTATGCCAAACCACCTGACCAATCCACCGATTGTTACAGAGTTAATTCAAGACAATGCAACGGCCGCTAACATGGTGTCAGAAGTATCCAAATTGTTAGACCATGAAAATATCTATCAATCAATGCAAGAAGTACTTGCCGAGTTAGCGCCACGGCTTTCTGAAGAATCCGGCGAGCTAGCGTGCGACGCCATTGACGCGCTCCTAAAGGCTAAAGCCGAGGGAAGCGAATGATTGTTGCTGGCGTAGACGAAGTTGGAAGAGGGCCGTTGGCTGGCCCCGTTGTTACGGCGGCCGTTGTGCTACCCAAAAAATTTGATTTACCGGGTCTAACGGACTCGAAAAAGTTGTCATCAAAAAAGCGAGAGATTTTGGCCATTGCAATAAAAGAGCAAGCAATGGCATGGTCAATGGGCGAGGCATCGGTCGAAGAGATTGATCAGATTAATATTCTACAGGCGACTATGCTAGCTATGCAGCGTGCCGTTGCTGGCTTGTCAGTCTCGGTTGATAAGGTTCTGGTGGACGGTAACCGGGCTCCTGAGTTCGGTATCCCCGCTGAGCCGATCATCGGTGGCGATGGGATCGAGCCATGTATATCGGCAGCATCGATCATCGCCAAGGTGGCCCGTGATGAGTTAATGGCGGCGTATGCGGCAAGCTTCCCTGAGTATGGCTTTGAGCGTCATAGCGGTTACCCGACAAAGCAACATCGCGAGGCTCTGCAAAGGTATGGTGTAACGCCAATTCATCGACGTAGTTTTGCGCCGGTTAAAAAACTTCTCACGCTTAGTTAACGAGTCTAAGTCAAGATTAATATTTTCAATCTCGAGCATACAAAAGTCTCCGCGACATCGGTGATGGGTTTATAATTTAGCGATGCCAAAAACTTTCGTTCATCTACACGTACACTCCGAATATTCACTGGTAAATGGAATGATTCGTTTGCCCACGTTGATTGAGCAAACACGCACTAACCAGATGCCCGCCGTCGCCCTAACTGATATGGGTAATTTGTATGGTGCGGTTAAATTTTTTAATAAATGTATGGCCCAAGGTATCAAGCCTATTATTGGCGCCGAGGTATACATCGAAAATCTGGATAAGGTTACTCAGCCTTATATTGCGGTGTTATTAGTTCAAGACGAAATTGGCTATGTGAACCTTTCTGAGTTGCTTTCACGTGGTTTCCGTGAGGGCCAAGCACAGGGGAAGCCAATCATTCAGAAGCAATGGCTAAACGGCAAAACAGACGGTTTAATTTGCCTCTCTGGTGGCATTCGAGGTGAACTTGGTGGGGCTATTATGGCCAGCCGAGATAATTATCGTGAACAGGTCATTGCCCAGTATCAAACATGGTTTCCAGACCGTTTTTTTATTGAAATTCAACGCGTTGGCCGCCCGTATGAAGAAGAGTATATTAGCCAAGCCGCGTCGCTAGCGGCTAAGTTTCAAATTCCAGTAGTGGCTACCAACGATGCTCACTTCATGCGTGAGCAAGACTTCGATTCACATGAAGTTAGAGTCTGTATCAATGAAGGGCGAGTGTTAAATGATACTCGTCGAGTGGTTCATCACACCCCCCAGCAATACTATAAAAGCTCGGCCGAAATGATTGAGCTGTTCGCCGATATCCCAAGCGCGATCGAAAACACTTTACTAATTGCCCAGCGCTGTAATTTTGTAATTCGTATGGGTGAATACTTTTTGCCTGATTTTCCCGTGCCTGAGGGGCAAACTATTGAGTCACACTTACGTAACGAGTCGTTTGAAGGCCTAGAAATCGTGTTGCGCCGACGATTTCCCGATGGGCCAAACGCTGAGATGCGTGCTGAATATGAGGCGCGAATGGAGTTTGAGCTTAAGATCATTTTGGAAATGGGCTTTCCTGGGTACTTTTTAATCGTTGCAGACTTTATTTTATGGGCCAAAAAAAATGACGTACCAGTAGGTCCCGGACGAGGTTCTGGCGCAGGCTCCTTGGTTGCTTACGCGCTAAAAATTACAGATCTTGACCCGATAGAACATATCTTGTTATTCGAGCGCTTCTTGAATCCAGAGCGGGTTTCGATGCCCGACTTTGACGTTGATTTCTGCATTGAAGGGCGTGAGCGAGTAATCGATTATGTAGCAAAAAAATACGGTCGCAATAAAGTCTCACAGATCATCACCTATGGAACTATGGCGGCTAAGGGCGTTATTCGTGACGTAGGGCGAGTCATGGGTTTGTCTTACGGTCACGTTGATAGTATCGCTAAGTTAATTCCGTTTGATCTTGGCATCACTTTAACTAAAGCATTAGATCAAGAGCCTGAATTAAAGGATCGTTACGACAATGAGGAAGAAATAACTGAGCTGATTAATATGGCTCTCAAGTTAGAAGGTCTAGCCAGAAACGTAGGTAAGCATGCCGGTGGCGTGGTGATTTCACCCACCGATTTAACCGACTTTACCCCGCTTTATTGTGAGCATGGTAGCGATCAAATTGTTTCGCAATACGACAAAGACGATCTGGAAACCGTGGGCCTGGTGAAGTTTGACTTCTTAGGCCTAAAAACATTGACAATTATAGACTGGGCAGTCAAAGCTATTAATGCTAAGCGTGCTCAGATTGGTGAAGCAATACTCGATATCACCAAGTTGCCACTTGATGACAAGCAGACTTATAGCTTGTTAAAAAACGGTTTAACCACGGCTGTTTTCCAATTGGAATCGTCTGGTATGAAGGAGCTTATTAAAAACCTCAAACCAGATCGGTTCGAAGATATTGTCGCTTTGGTGGCACTTTATCGTCCGGGGCCACTTGGTGCGGGTATGGAAAAAGTTTACTGTGATCGTAAGCACGGCAAAGAACCGACTACATATGCACATGAGATGCTCGAGCCGATTCTCAATAACACTCAGGGGATTATTCTTTATCAAGAGCAGGTGATGAACATAGCTCAGGTAATGGCCGGTTACTCTCTTGGTGGAGCCGATATCTTACGTCGAGCAATGGGTAAGAAGAAGCCAGAAGAAATGGCTAAGCAGCGAACTATTTTTGAGCAAGGCGCGAGCGAACGTGAGGTGCCGCCCGAGGTTGCCAAAGAAGTATTCGATTTAATGGAATACTTTGCCGCTTATGGTTTTAATAAAAGTCATTCAGCGGCATATGCTTTGGTCGCATACCAAACGGCTTGGCTTAAAGCCCACTACCCATCGCAGTTTATGGCCGCATGTATGTCGGCAGACATGGAGAATACCGATAAGGTTGTGATTCTACTGAACGAGGCGAATGAGATGAAGTTAGAGGTTCAGCACCCTGACATCAATCTATGTCAATATCAATTTGTGGCAACCGACGATAGCCATATTGTCTATGGCCTAGGAGCAATTAAAGGTATCGGTCGACCCGTTATTGAGAACATTATTGAGGCACGTGAAGCAGGGGGAGCGTTTAAAGATTTGTATGATTTATGCGCTAGAGTTGATGTTAAGCGAGTAAACCGTCGTGCACTTGAGGCTTTGGTGCGAGCTGGCGCGCTTGACGAGCTGGGTGTTCATCGTGCCAGTTTAGTTGAGAGTATTGGTCTGGCCTTAGATGCGGCTAACCAGCAAGCTAAAAGTGTGCTCGCTGGGCAGAACGATATGTTTGGAATTTCGGCGCCGGTAGAGACCGTTCAAACCTATCAGAATGTACCTGAATGGAAAAAAGAAGATCTACTGGCAGCCGAAAAAGAGACGTTAGGCTTGTATCTCAGTGGTCACCCCATCGATATGTATATTCAAGAGCTTGATCAGTTTACATCATGCCGATTGATTGACATTGACGTTGGGCAGGGCAAAGGTAAGAAGTCAGTTACTCTAGCCGGCTTAGTGGTGGGCGCGCGCACCATGAATACAAAATCTGGCTCACGCATGGCTTTTCTTACTCTTGATGATAAGACAGCACGTGTCGAAGTCGGTGTATTCGGTGAATTGTACGACCAGCGTCGAGATGTCATCCATAAAGATAAAGTACTGGTGATAAAGGGCAAAGCCAGTCACAACTTCTTTAATGATGACATTCGTATTTCAGCTGACGAGCTATTTGACATAGAGCAGGCACGTGGTCACTTAGCACGGCATATGCAAATTCAAATCAACTCGGAGCAGATTGAGCAAGGCACTGTGACAGAGTTGAAAAAAATACTCGCGCGTAACGAACATGGTCAATGCGGTGTCGGCTTCGAGTACCGTACCGCGCACGGTGTATGTCAGTTAGATGTGGCGCATGATTGGCGAATTATTCCGAATAAACTAATGCTCGAGCAACTCGAATCTATTGTCGGTCAACCAAATATTCGGCTTATTTATTAACGATATCTAAGCCATTTTCTTAGAGAATCTTTCTAAGTGTTTGCTGTTTAAATGTTTTTTAACTTAGTGTTATACTTTTGTTGGTTTTGAAGACTGTCCCCTAGCCGACGTTTTAACATTTTTTAGATAATATAGTCACTGTCGAATTTAACTCACGGCAAGAAAAGACAGCAGCAGAAACGCAACCCCAAATTACGACGTTGCTACTCAAAACTAGAATTATAAGAGATTTCTAAAAATACTTAGGCTCCCTACCCATGCTGAGTGTTCAATGATGAGTAATATTTAGACGCACGGTAGAGCAATTATGACATTTTCTGTAAAACAGTTTGGGACTGAGCTTTTCGAGGGATTAAACCTCAGTGATCAAGGCCGCTATTATGTCGCCTTCAGCGGTGGCGTAGACTCCACTGTGTTGTTACATCTGATGTCTCAATTGCGTGATCAACACGGCTTTGAGCTTATTGCATTGCACGTTCGTCACAACTTATGCGCCGACTCTAAAGACTGGTCTGAGCATTGTGATCGTGTTTGTGACTCTCTCAATGTGCCGATACGACAAACCGCCTTAAATTTAGATTCCAGTGCCGAAGCAACAGCTCGAGATGCACGTTATGAGTGGTTTCGTGAACAAGTCGAATATGGTTCGGTAATCATGACAGCCCATCACCAACAAGATAGAGCCGAAACTTTCTTGTTTAATCTAATGCGTGGTGCAGGCAGTACTGGCTTGTCCAGTTTACGTGCTAAACGGCCATTTTTTGGTGCTAAATTAGTCCGTCCTCTGTTGCCATTTAGCCAAGCTAGTATTCTCGATTATGCCCATGAGCATAAGTTGCAATGGGTCGAAGACCCGAGCAATCAAGATCAAGGGTATTCACGTAATGAAATTCGTCATCAGGTATTACCCGTATTACAAAAATTTCGGCCTGATGCTATTCAGAATATAGCTCGTGCAGCCGCCAACCTAGAACAAGAAAATGGTTTGCTACGCGAAGTAGCCATATGTGATTTAGTCGACGTACGTGAGCACGCAATACACCCGCTAGATCACTCTCATGCATTATGCGTTGATGATATGTGCCACTTAACAGTGGGGCGTCAGGCTAATGTTGTGCGATTCTGGTTGCAAAGCCTAAAACTGCATTCGCCAAGCCGAAAATTTCTAGCACGCTTACTGTCAGCTATCAGTGAGCCGCCGGCGAGTACCGCTATTCTGCAAGAGGATGGTTGTCAATTCAGATTTTACAAAGGCTATATGTATGTGATGCCTACTCAAGAGCTGCAACAGCAATTTTGCTCGATTAGTTGGCAAGATATAGATCAGCCGTTGAGTCTATTTGAAGATAAGCTGATGGTCGGTTCGACCGACAAGTTACGTCAGTTAGTGTCATCGCATCGTCATCCGCGTTTGCGCTTAGCCGCTAAGGCAGAAGTGAGTAACCCAAAAGCGTTGCAAGGTCATAGTTTAAATATAAAAAAATGGATGCAAGAAATAGGGGTGCCGCCATGGAGACGACAGACACTACCATTGCTTACCATGTCCGATGCAAATAATGATGTGATTATTGCGCCCGTAGATCAACAGTTGTATACAGACTGGATATCGGTAGACGCACCTTATTAGCGTTATTATTCATCGTTAGCTTCGGCTCAACCTTTAGCTTAGGTGAAGTTTAAATTTACTTACTGACTTAATTAAGTCGCGGCCATGTTTACAAAATATTCACATAAGAGTCTCGAAAGCGATTGTTCATGATCGACCGCTCGAGTATCATCTAGAACCTTCTGAGGCACTGCACAAAACATATTCTTGTTGTGTTTTTCGGTACTTCGATACGCTGTCAAACACATCACACACACTCGATGACTAAATACGTATTCATAACCGGAGGGGTTGTATCTTCTCTTGGTAAAGGCATTGCCGCCGCATCGCTCGCCACACTTCTCGAGTCCAGAGGGTTGAAAGTGACCCTGATGAAATTAGACCCATATATAAATGTCGACCCAGGCACCATGAGCCCGATGCAACATGGCGAGGTGTTTGTTACCCACGATGGTGCCGAAACGGATCTCGACTTAGGCCATTATGAACGCTTTATTCGTACTAAGCTGACGCAGAAAAATAACTTTACTACTGGTCGTATATACGAACGTGTTATCAAGAAGGAACGACGTGGTGACTACTTAGGTGGTACGGTACAAGTCATTCCGCATATCACCAATGAAATGAAAATCGCTATCGAAGATGGTGCGGGTGATGTTGATGTTGCTTTAGTCGAAATAGGCGGCACGGTCGGTGACATTGAGTCATTGCCATTTTTAGAAGCGATTCGCCAAATGCGAATAGAGAAGGGCGTTGAGAATGTTATGTATATGCATCTTACCTTGGTGCCTTATATTGCGGTCGCAGGTGAGATTAAAACTAAGCCAACCCAGCATTCGGTTAAAGAGCTCAGAAGCATTGGCATACAACCGGATATTCTCTTGTGTCGAGTCAGTGAACCTCTGCCTGAAAACGCTAAACGAAAAATTGCCTTGTTTACTAACGTAGTTCAAGAAGCCGTTATCTCTGGCGTTGACGTCGGTAATATCTATGAAATCCCACTACTGTATCGTGACCAAGGGGTCGACGAATTAGTGGTTAAACACTTCCGTCTAGATTGCCCGCCGGCTGACCTGTCTGAGTGGGAACGAGTTGTTGAACGTAAAGCCAACCCAACGGGTGAGGTGAATATTGCATTGGTCGGTAAGTATATTGGCCTTACTGAATCTTATAAGTCATTGTCAGAATCACTGATACACGCTGGCATTCAAACGCTTACCGACGTTAATATTAACTATATTGAAGCCGAAGAAATAGAAAGAAGCGGTGTTGAAATACTCAGCGGAAATGATGCCATTCTAGTCGCTGGCGGTTTTGGTGACCGCGGTACTGAAGGTAAGATTCTGGCAGCAAGACACGCTCGAGAAAATAAAATTCCATATCTGGGTATTTGCCTTGGTATGCAAGTAGCCGTTATTGACTACGCGCGTAACATGGCTGATATGGCCAACGCTAATAGTACCGAGTTTAATAAAGATACGCCTTATCCGGTAATTGCGCTGATCGAAGAATGGACTGACGAACACGGCAATAAACAGTTGCGTGACGAAAATTCAGACCTTGGCGGTACTATGCGCTTAGGCGGTCAAACATGTCATCTGACAGCGGGCTCAAAAGCTCGTGAAGTGTATGCTTCAGATACCATTGTTGAACGTCATCGTCATCGTTATGAATTCAATAATATGCTTCGCCAACAATTGGTTGATGCGGGTTTGATTATCGGCGGCGTGTCGGACGATGACCTAGTTGAAACGGTCGAAATTGCCGATCATCCATGGTTTGTCGGTGTTCAGTTTCATCCTGAATTTACCTCTAGCCCGCGTGATGGGCACCCATTGTTTACATCATACGTTGAAGCCGCACGCGTTCAACGTGAGAAAGCTTAGAAAGGGCTAATAAGTATGAAAATTGCAGATTTTGAAGTCGGACTTGATAAACCGTTTTTTCTAATCGCTGGCCCTTGCGTAATAGAGTCTCGTCAACATGCCTTAGAAACCGCCAAGATGATTCGCGATATCACTGGCGAACTTGGCATAAACACTCTTTATAAGTCATCCTTTGATAAAGCCAATCGTACGTCGGGCAGTTCATTTCGGGGCCCAGGCATTCAGCAAGGCTTAGAAATTTTGCAAGAGGTTCGCGAAACTGTTGGAATGCCAGTGTTAACCGACGTTCATACGCCGGAACAAGTTTATCATGCGGCGAAATACGTAGACATGATTCAAACACCAGCGTTCTTGTGCCGTCAAACCGATTTAATCGAAGCGGTTGGTGCCTGTGGTATTCCGGCTAATATTAAAAAGGGCCAGTTCTTATCGCCTCCTGAAATGGTTAATGTGACTAAAAAAGCCGAAGCCGCGGGTGGCAAAGGTAGAATTACCGTATGTGAACGTGGTGCTTCATTTGGTTATAACAACTTAGTGGTTGATATGCGCGGCCTCGCCCAAATGCGTGAGACAGGTTGTCCGGTAGTATTCGATGCCACTCACTCAGTGCAGTTGCCGGGTGGCCAAGGCGATCGTTCTGGAGGACAACGTGAATTTGTTCCGGTATTAGCTCGAGCCGCCGTTGCGGCGGGTATCGCTGGCTTATTCATGGAAACTCATCCCGACCCAGCGAATGCCAAGAGCGACGGCCCCAATGCCATGCCGACGCAACATTTAAAAGATTTACTAGTTGTTCTTCAACAAATCGACCAGTCCACGAAAACTGGTGGTTTTCTAGAAAACGAGCTTGTATAGATTCGTTTAACTAGTCAGCCGAAAATTAAACTTTATACTCATATTTGAGGAAGAAGCATGTCTGCTATTCAATTAATTCTCGCTCGCGAAATCTTAGACTCGCGTGGCAACCCAACAGTGGAAGCCGATGTAACCTTGGCTGACGGATCATTCGGTCGTGCGGTAGCACCCTCGGGAGCTTCAACTGGCTCACTTGAGGCGTTAGAGCTTCGCGACGGCGACAAAGGTCGATACTTAGGCAAAGGTGTTATTGCTGCGGTAAATAACGTAAACGGTATGATTTTCGATGCTCTGAAGGGGCATGATGCTCTAGACCAACGCGCTATTGACCAAGCGATGCTTGACTTAGACGGTACGGAAAACAAGTCAAACTTAGGAGCCAACGCCATTTTGGCTGTTTCATTGGCGGTTGCTAAGGCGGCCGCGGTTAGTAAGGGTGTTCCTTTGTATGCACATTTTGCACATTTGTTTGGTAATGAAACTTACTCTATGCCGGTGCCGCAGATGAACATCATTAATGGTGGTGAGCATGCGGATAACTCGATCGACTTCCAAGAGTTTATGATCTTGCCGACTGGGCTGCCAAGTTTTAAAGAAGCATTGCGAGCGGGTGCAGAAGTGTTCCACTCGCTAAAGAAAGTGCTTCATGATATGGGCTTAAGCACCGCGGTCGGTGACGAAGGTGGTTTTGCACCAAACCTAGAAAGCAACGAAGCGGCTGTTGGCATTATTATTCAAGCGATTGAAAACGCTGGCTATAAGGCAGGCGAAGACATCATGATCGGCCTCGACGTTGCCAGCACTGAATTTTATTCAGATGGAAAATATCATCTGAGCGCCGAAAATAAGTCATTAAGCTCTTATGAGTTCGTAGAATATTTGGAAGCGTGGGTTCGTAAATACCCAATTATAACTATCGAAGACGGCATGGCTGAAGACGATTGGGATGGCTGGGCGGCGCACACAAAGAGTGTCGGCGCCGATATTCAATTAACGGGTGACGATTTATTTGTGACTAATACTAAGATTTTGCAGCGAGGTATTGACAAAGGCGTTGCCAATTCGATCTTGATTAAATTTAATCAGATAGGGTCATTAACGGAAACGCTAGATGCGATTCAAATGGCACATGATGCTGGTTACAAGGCGACGATTTCTCATCGCTCAGGCGAGACAGAAGATACGACCATTGCTGATCTAGCGGTAGCGACAGCCGCAGGGCAGATAAAAACTGGTTCGTTGTGCCGTTCTGATCGGGTGGCGAAATACAACCAGTTACTGCGAATCGAAGAAGAGCTAGGTGCGTTAGCTGTTTACCCTGGTATTAAATCGTTCGCTTAAGTTTATATGCCAGGTTTGACCCTCACAGGGCTCCGTTGTGGAGTTCTTAAAGTTCGCAGCTTAAGCATCATTAATAATCTCTAGTTGCCAAAATTTTCGTAAACGTTTCTCTGAAATTGGTATCTGTGTTTTTAGGTGTTGAGCAAAAATCGAAACCCTCCACTCTTGCAGCATCTTACTGAACTCTATTAAGGCGGGATAACTTAAGAAAACATAATCGAGCTCTAATTCTGGATTACTTAGTTTATCAACCTTCGAGTCGAAGTCTTTTTGTAGATTTTCTAGTGCCATCTCTTCACTGACCGTTTTGCTAACGAACTTGAGCTTTTCTAAGCGGCTCTCAAGTGCACGTAAGTAGCGCGGATATTGTTTCAGGGTGCTCAGGGATGTATAGCTTAAGAAACTTGGCTCGAACATTCGATACAGCTGCGACTTTATGTTCTCTAAGGCCAAATCAGTGGCTATGCTATCAACCGCCATAGTGTTGGCTAGGGTGAAGATAGTATCTCGATGTCGTAGTGCAGCCAGAAGGGCTGTTTCCAACTTGGTTGCGGTAGGCACCCATTGTTTGGCACCAAACTCGATCGCCGACTGGAAACTTTTTTGGTCGCGAATCTGTTTTGCCTCGCCGTCGAAGCATGTTTGACCCAAGGCGGCGTTGATTAGTTTATCGGTCCATTCTGATTTATCAATTGTTCTCGGGCTTGCTGTTTTCAACTGAGAACCAAGTGAACCTAAGCCTCCACTTTTGCTTTTTTGCTTAATCGACATTAGTTCTTTCTTTAGATACTTTAAGCTTTGCTTTTGGGTAGACCCCGATAACACCTGTTTTGCAAGCTCTATGATTGCATGATGACTGTGATAGTCAGCGGCGTCTTGTTGATCATGAACCAGTAGCGATATCGATTCGTCGTTCTGTATCTTAAGCATCGGAAAGACCCGTATAGTCATTCCCTGATGCTGGTAATCGACAACCTTAGCCAAGTTACCAAAGTTCCAGTTTTGTATATGGTGCTTTTCAAGCTTCAATCGCTGCGGGGCATTGTTTGAATGCACGCTGTCTTGCACTGAGTTAGCATAGCTCGACTTTAGCTTTTGAAGATCGCGACCTTCTTCGACCAACGAGCCGTCGACATCTAGTATTCGATAGTTCATCCGGTAGAAGTCATCCAGCTTATCTATTTCAAAGTCATCTGCGACTACCTTTACTCCTCGATTGCGAAACAGTTGCTCTGCCAGACATTGATGAAGCGGCATGTTTTTAGGCGACAGTTGGTCGAAAATACGATCAATAGTGTCTGCCGCTGGCGCAAAATTACGACGAATAGGTTTTGGCAATGTCTTGATCAATGCGATACACTTTTCACGCAATAAACCGGCTACTAACCAATCTCCAGTATGCCTTGGAAAGGGCGCCAGAACTGAAATTGGTACGATCATCGTAACGCCGTCAGCAAACTTACCTGGGTCAAACTTATAGATAATTTTCACTTCCTTGCCATGCACCGTCATCTTGTCTGGAAATTGTGAGGTTTGCTGAGTATCCAGATCGGCTTGCAGTAATGTGTCTCGATTAAGCTTGAGGGTTTGTTCGTTACCCTGAGATAACCACTTCTCTAAGTCATGTCGATTATGAATATCATTTGGCAGTCGTTGTTCATAGAAATTCAGAATGATAGCTTCGTTTACCAGTAAGTTTCGTCGCCGTGTTTTGGTCTCGAGTTTCTCAATATCTGAAATTAACGACTCGTTATGGCTGACAAATTCAGCCAGCTTACCCTGTGGTTTGTAAGCGCCTTCTACCAGCGCCTGCTGTAAAAATATTAAGCGACTTTCTTTAGCATTGATCGGCGCATAGCTAACAGGCTCTTTGTCGCGCAAGGTTAACCCATAGAGCAGGGTTTTACGATAAGCTTTAATACTTCCGGAGCGAACCTGATAGTGTGGGCTACTATAGCTATAGCGACATAAATGTTTGGCGGTTTCGCTAACCCAGTTGGGCTTAATTTCACCAATAGTGTGAGCAAATAAACGAGAGGTTTCTAGGTATTCCGCCGACATAATCCATTTTGGCTTACGTTTTGCTTGAGCCGATGCGGGGAATAAATGTATGTGTCGGCTGCGAGTTGCGGTATATTCACCATCAACATCTTTGGTCGCAATATTACTTAGCAGGCCACTTAACAGCGCACGATGCAGCTTTTCATATCGCTGATTAAAATTTTCATTGGGCTTGACTTTCTTCTCGCCAAGCTCAGGTAAAGTCAGTGTCGACCATTCGTCGACCTTCCATCCTAGCGATTTACTTTGGGTGAGTAACTGACGAAAGAGTTCGCGCCACTCAAAAACTCGTGCAATAGACCAATATTGTTCGGCACTATATCGCTTGAATTTAGCATTACTCAACCCTTCACGTGCATTATTGATCGCTTGCCATAATTGCAGATAACTAAAAAAATCGGACTGATTATGCTGTAATAATTTATGCGCTTGATCTGCGGCCTGTTGCTTGTCGGCAGGTCGCTCACGTGGGTCCTGAATGCTGAGAGCACTGACTAAAATCAGCACGTCTCGCAAGCAGCCAAGGGTATTAGCCTCAATCAGAATGCGTGCATACTTTGGGTCAACTGAGAGATCACTCATCTGTCGGCCGATACGGGTCAGTTTGTGATCATCATCAACGGCACTCAATTCTTGTAGTAACTTAAAACCATCATTTAAGAGTCGGCTATCAGGTTGGTCTAGAAATTCAAATTGACTAACATCACGAATGCCAAGGCGGAGCATTTTAAGAATTACTGATGCTAGGCTACTACGTAGTATTTCAGCGGCAGTGAACTCTGCTCGTTGCTCGAAGTTTAGCTCCGAGTAAAGTCGAATACAGACACCGTTAGCGACCCGGCCGCAGCGACCTTGGCGTTGATTCGCACTCGCCTTAGAAATCTCTTCAATTGGTAGACGTTGAATCTTAGAGCGAAAGCTATAACGAGATATACGTGCCAAGCCAGGGTCTATCACATAGGCAATGCCGGGTACTGTTATTGATGTTTCAGCCACATTCGTGGCTAACACTACTTTTCGCCTGTGCGCGGGTTTAAATACTCTATTTTGCTCGCTAACGCTAAGGCGAGAATAGAGAGGCAGCACTTCAATCGGTAATTGAGCCCGGCGCAGTGCGTGCGCCGTATCTCGTATCTCACGTTCACCTGCACAAAATACTAATATGTCTCCGCTAGCATTATGCTCGCCTTTGGCTTCGCCTTTAATTACTTGGTCGACTGTTTCAGTGATCAGCTCTGCAAGATTAGGGTCTTCTTTGCTTGGTTCTTGATAGAGAGTTTTAACTGGGTAGGTACGGCCTGACACTTCAATGATAGGTGCGGGCTTGCCACGTAAGTTGAAGTGTTTCGAAAACTTCTCTAAATCAATAGTGGCCGAGGTGATGATCACTTTTAGCTCTGGACGTTTTTTGCAGAGAGTCTTTAGCAAACCTAGCAGAAAATCGATATTGAGACTGCGCTCATGCGCCTCGTCGATAATGATCACTTCGTATTTTCTAAGCAGACGATCATTTTGAAACTCAGCAAGTAACACGCCGTCTGTCATCAATTTGATACGAGTACTTTTACTTGAATTGTCAGTAAATCGAACCTGATAGCCGACACCTTCACCCAAAGGAGTATTAAGCTCCGATGCTATACGATCAGCCACGGTTCTAGCGGCAATACGTCTGGGCTGAGTGTGGCCAATCAAACCTTTCTCGCCATAGCCAAGAGATAAGCAAATCTTTGGCAGTTGAGTCGTTTTACCGGAGCCGGTTTCACCGGCCAGAATAACAATTTGGTTATCTTTTATGGCCGCCGCTATTTCGTCGTGTCGCTGACTAATCGGCAGCTCCCCAGGAAAATTAATGGGCGTGGACCAAGGCTCTCTTATATTAGGTTTTGATGACTTTTTCGGTGCGGGCATGGTGAAAATTAGATTGCCTAGAGTTGTTGATCAAGAGTATAAAACTATTTTGTCGCCGAGATGTAAATCACTGGTCGAAACCTTGGCGCGTTTGCATTATAATGTCTCAACTTCGGGAGTGTTGTGTTTCGAACAGATAAGATATGCGTCCGTAGCTCAGCTGGATAGAGTAGTTGGCTTCGAACCAATTGGTCGGGGGTTCGAATCCCTCCGGGCGCACCAAATATGAAGAAACCAGCCTTGTGCTGGTTTTTTTATATGTTCTGTGTCAATTTTTTGCGCTAGGGAAGGCCACTCCATCGTTTCTACTTAAGCCTATTTTGTTGGTGCAGAAGGGTCTTATTTGTAAGCGTGGTTTTTTGCCAAATAGAAGTCTGTGGTAATATTTAAGAAATTGTATCGATAAAACGATCAACCAAAAAATGGAGTTGTATTTGTGGAATTAAATGCGTGTAAATTTTTTCTGGTTATTTCTATGTGCTCTGTCGTCGTTTGTCTTCAAGCTGACGCTTCAGAGAATATGTTTCTCTCAACTATGCAAAAAAATACTAAGGAAAGCTTAAACAATCTTTCGTTTAATCCGCGCTTAAATACGGTTCTGGTTAGCGAAAGCATCAATATCAATTTGCCCTATTCTGAGCCTTTCAGACTGACCGTCGAGCGTAAAATTAACCATTCGAATGGTGATGTCAGCTTTATTTCTGGCGATCACAATTCGGCTAATGAAATGCATATAACGGTCAATGAATCTGGCGCGGTCGGCTTTATGCGTAATGCTAAAGGGCGTTTCAAATTGACCTATAGTGACGACAGCTTTCAGGTTATTACACCCGATATTATGCGTGACTACTTCGCGCCGTCAAATGCTTTAGACTATAGAAAACCGCCCTTGAAACTGGCGTCGGCAAGTGGCTCAAAGTTAGGTGAGCAAAGTTCCCCATCAAACAGTAGTCAGACCGAAGAGCTAGTGACTATTGATGTGATGGTGGTCTATAACGAGCAAATTAAGCAGCGTTTAGGTTCAAATTTGCAGACACGTATAAATCAATTGGTTAGCCTAGCAAACAGGGCTTTCGACGATAGTAATACCAATACCGAGATTGTATTGGTGCATAGTGAGTTAACTGACTACACTAATAACAGCACCACTCCGCAGGCTCTAGATGACCTTACATAAGGAGTAGGCAAGCTATCGGGTGTCGCTAGTTTACGAATCGATAAAAAAGCCGATCTTGTTATTCTGTTGAGAGATTACGATGCTTCAACGCATAGTTTTTGTGGCTTTGCATGGATCCTAGGCGCTAACGGTGAAATCAGCATGCAGCAACGAGACTTCGGCTACTCGGTGGTTCAGGATGGCATTAGCGGTAACAGTTTTTGCTTAGATTCAACGTTAGCCCATAAAATTGGCCACAATTTAGGCTCCCTGCATGATCGAAATAATAGCGGTGGCGGGTCGGGGATATTACCGTTCTCTCATGGTCATGATGTATCTGGGCAATTTTTTACTGTAATGAGTCTAGATAAAAATGGCCGCGAAATTGGCCTTTTTTCAAATCCGAGAATTAGCTGCTTGGGACTACCTTGTGGTATCTCGTCTAGTTCGATTAATAGCGCGGACAACGCACTCTCTATTAGTCGTGTTAGTGCTGGTATTGGAGAATTTTTCGTATCGAAAAGTGCCGGAGCTACTATTGTTCCAATCATTAATACCATTTTACTCGAATAACAGATTAAGACTGGTTGAATTAGGGGCAATCGTAAGGTTAATGCCAGCAAATGATGGCGACCTGAGAAGCTTTGTCTGGGTGGGTGAATTCTTCGCTACGCTGATAATCACCCAATACATATCGTCTTAGGTGATTTGCGTGTCGACTAAGCGGTACTTGTCGTGGGCCGCCCTATAGTCTGTTATTGTGCAACAATAGAACTCGTTATTTGGCCAATAGAATGCATTATATTTATCAAAATTTCGCTCAAATAGCTCTTGTATCGTCACTGCGATAGCAACGTAATTCATGGTTTTTTCTTCCCCTATATTTTTGTTCTTCTTTTTGCCAGCATTGATCCTGCTGTATTTTTGCACGCCTAAGCAGTTCAAAAATGTCCTCTTGCTGGTCGCCAGCCTTTTGTTCTATGCCTGGGGCGAAGGCTTCTACGTAGCATTAATGCTGGTATCAATTGGTCTTAACTATGTTTTTGGGCGATTAATTGATGGAAGTGACAATAGTCGCCGATACTTGGCCATCGGAGTTGTCGCGAATCTTGGTATTTTAGTCAGTTATAAATACTCAAATTTTATCATCGACAACCTTAATAGCGTGCTTAATTTCTTTGCTATCCCCAGTGTTGAATTGGCGCCCGTACATTTGCCTTTGGGCATATCATTTTTTACCTTCCAAGCCATTTCGTACTTGATTGATATTCATCGCAAAGAAATTATCAGCCAAACCAGTGTGGTAAAATTGGGTTTGTATATTTCTTTATTCCCACAATTGATAGCGGGTCCTATTGTTCGCTATAAAACTATTATTGCCGAAATAGACTCGCGACGAACATCATCAACGATGTTTGCTGAAGGTGCCGAGCGTTTTGTTTATGGCCTCGCCAAGAAGATGCTAATCGCCAATCCATTAGGTTATGTGGTTGATGTAGTTTTTGACCTTCCCTTAGCTGACCTTCCAACTCATGTCGTGTGGATGGGAATACTGTTTTACGCGTTACAAATCTACTTCGATTTTTCAGCATATTCAGACATGGCAATAGGCTTAGGCCGTATGTTCGGTTTTCGTTTCTTAGAAAATTTTAACTATCCTTACAGTGCTCAATCTTTACAGGATTTTTGGCGTCGGTGGCATATTTCCCTATCTACGTGGTTTAGGGACTATCTGTATATACCTCTTGGCGGAAACAGATTGTCTGAACTTAGAACCTATACAAATCTTTTTATTGTTTTCGTGCTCTGTGGTTTATGGCATGGAGCAAGTTGGAATTTTTTTGTTTGGGGTGTATTTCATGGCGCCATACTGTCAATTGAACGAGTCGGCCTTAGCCGCCTGATCGAACAATTATGGTCGCCACTACGGCACTTGTACTTAATTATTGTGGTGTTGGTATCATGGGTGTTTTTCAGGGCTGAAACTCTGACGGATGCGATTACATATCTGACCTCAATGTTTTCAATAAACTTTAGTGATGTCCCATTTGAAGTTTTAGATGCGATCAACGTTGAGGTGATTTTTGCACTTGTGTTTGGTATGGTTTTGAGCGCTCCTGTGTATAGACGCTGGTTTATATCGGCCGGTGAAGGAGTTCGGAAAGCGGATTCTTTGAGCGCAATATTTATACTGCTTATTCCTTATTTGAGATGCGCGATAGTATCGGTGTTGTTGTTCTTGTCTGCCATGAGTTTGGCCTCGACGACTCATAACCCGTTTATTTACTTTAGATTTTAGATATGAGCGTTGAGAAAAAGCTAGTTGTATCGCTGTGCGTAGCCTTTGTGATCGCTATCGGGGCACCGATGGTGGCCAGTATCGTAGAAGCTGACAAACCCGTATCCGAGACTGAAAATCGCACCTTACAGATGTGGCCTGTTTACAAGGACTTTGATTCAATGCAGAGCTACTTTGCCAATATTAATACCTACGTTAACGATCACTTTGGATTCAGACAAAACCTAATTGAGCTCAATAACAAGATCAAATATAGCTTAAATGAGTCACCATCGAAAAGAATCATTCGGGGAGATGGTGACTGGATTTTTCTAAAGGTTCACGACCCATTGATGAGCAACCAGTCTACTCCCAAAGATAGAGTAAGGGCTAATGTGATTTTTCGCGCCGACTATATTAAACGTACTCATCAAGAGCTAAAGGAAAAAGGCATTGCGTATCAGCATATAGTCGTGCCTAACAAAATGAGTCTTTATCGGGAGCACCTCCCTAGACTTTATGGTTTGACTGATATTAATGCTACATATAGCTTCTTTAGACAGGCTATGCAGGATGTTAATAAAACTGTTGCATTCGATGCGATAGATATCTTATTCGGTAAAAAGACCAATGAATTTAAAGCAGATTTGTACTTTAAGAACGATTCGCATTGGAACGACTTAGGCGCCTACTACGTCTACCAAGAGTCACTAGCCCGTTTAAAGCAGAGCCATTCAAGGCTTAATTTAGAGCTACGGCCGCATTTATTTGAAATGCGGAGAAAGTACTCGGGTGATTTAGCCAATATGATCGGACTAAAGAATCGCTTATATACCCAGGAGCCTCATACGTCTTTTATTAATTGCGCAGCTAGATCAAAAGTAAAACTAGTAAAAGAAAACCTTAGCCTATCAACCTGCGATACCAACGACACTACTATGCTGTTAATAGCAGATTCGTTTATGACCGGTATTTATAAGTATATGAGTCAATCCGTTGGCACCCTCTATATGACAGGTCAAAACGCCACACGCACTGAAATAAGAAAAACTATAGACGACATTAAGCCGGACGTCGTGGTAGAGATCTTGGTGGAAAGGAGTTTGGCAAGGTCCTTACCATAATTTTTAAAAAGCATTTTTTACCCTACTAACCCTGAGCACGAATAAAAAAGCCTCTGCTTGGACAGAGGCTTTTGATACTTACTGGGCTAGTAATTAGCTACCTCAGTTAACCTTATGCAATGCGCGCCCATCAACTGATAGAGCTGCCTCATGCATCGCCTCAGACAGAGTAGGGTGAGCATGAATGGTTCTAGCAATGTCTTCAGTTGATGCTGAGTACTCCATCGCTAACACGGCTTCAGAAATTAGTTCGGAGGCATTTGGGCCAAAGATATGGACACCTAGAACGCGATCAGTGTCAGCATCGGCAATCATCTTGACTCGGCCGCCTTTTTCATTCATTGCTAGTGATCGGCCATTAGCGGCAAACGGAAAAAACCCTGTCTTGTAATTGATGCCACGTTCTTTAGCTTGTTCTTCGTTAATCCCTACCCAAGCGATTTCAGGGTGAGTGTAGATGACCCAGGGAATATTGTCATGATTCATATGCGGCTTTTGACCGGCGAGAATTTCAGCAACTAGTACGCCTTCCTCTGAGCCTTTATGCGCAAGCATAGGGCCCTTGACTGCGTCGCCAATAGCGTATACTCCGGCGATATTAGTTTCACAGCGGTCATTAACGTCAACTCGACCACGTTCATCAAGTTTAAGGCCAGCGTCGTCAGCGGCTATATCTTGCGTGCTAGCTTTGCGGCCAACAGCAACAATCAGCTTATCGAAGGTTTCAGTATGTTCTTCACCCTTGAGAGTATAGGTAACCTCGACGCTCTTTTTCGCCACTTTAGTTGCGATAACCATAGCGCCGAGCTTGATGTCCATGCCTTGAATTTTGGTGAAAGCACGTAGGGCTTCGCGAGATAACTGTTTGTCCACCGGTGCTAAGAACGTGTCCATAGCCTCAAGAATGGTTACTTTAGAGCCTAAACGATTCCAGACGCTACCTAATTCTAGGCCGATTACACCTGCGCCAATCACGCCGAGCTTTTTCGGCACTGCGTCGATGTCTAGTGCGCCCGAGTTGTCGAGAATAAGTTGGTTGTCGACAGGCGCTACGGGAATGTCGATTGGCACTGAGCCGACCGCAAGAATGATGTTGTCGGCGGAATAGATTTTCGACTCGCCGTTTACGCTAACTTCAACTTGCTTATTAGCGAGTAACTTTCCGTGACCGTGCAGTGAGGTGATTTTATTGGCTTTAAATAGACCGGCGATACCACTGGTTAGATTTTTGACGATGGCGTCCTTACGAGCAATCATTTTTGGTACATCGACTGAAATCTTCCCAACCGAAATACCGTGATGCTCGAATTCATGCGAGGCTTGTTCTACTTTTTCAGACGAATCCAGTAGGGCTTTAGATGGTATACAGCCAACGTTTAAGCAGGTGCCACCTAGAGAAGGCTTGCCATCGGCATCAACCCACTTATCAACACAAGCGGTATTAAACCCGAGTTGTGCGCAGCGAATAGCGGCAACATAGCCAGCAGGACCGGCACCTACGACAATGACGTCGAATTTATCAGACATGGTATTTCTCTATTAAAAATTCTAATTAAAGCCGGGTCGAGATGCTTGAAAAGCGTCCACGACCCGAGCTATTTACAGCTCTAATAAAAGTCGAGCAGGGTCTTCCAGGCATTCTTTAATAGTACGCAAGAACAATACTGACTGCGAGCCATCAATTATGCGGTGGTCATAGGTAAGTGCTAGGTACATCATTGGTCGAATTACGACCTCACCATTTTCGGCTATGGGTCGATCTTCAATACGATGCATACCAAGAATTGCACTCTGAGGGGGATTCACAATAGGGGTCGACATCATTGAACCGAAGGTGCCTCCATTGGAAATCGTAAAAGTGCCACCGACCAAGTCATCCATGGTTAGCTTGCCGTCTTTTGCTTTCTGACCATATTCGCCAATAGTTTTTTCAATACCGGCAAAACTAAGTTGATCTACATCACGTAGAACTGGCACCACTAGACCGCGAGGTGATGAAGCTGCAATGCCGATATCGTAGAAGTCATGGTAAACAATATCATTGCCATCAATTGAGGCGTTGACCGCAGGGAAGCGCTTAAGAGCTTCGATTACGGCCTTCACAAAGAACGACATAAAGCCTAAGCGGGCGCCATGCTTTTTCTCGAAAAGTTCTTTGTATTGTTTGCGAAGGTCCATAACAGCTTGCATGTTGACGTCGTTAAACGTGGTCAACATTGCTTGAGTATCTTGGGCTTCTTTTAAGCGACGAGCAATTGTGGTCCGTAAGCGTGTCATTGGTACACGTCGTTCGTTGCGTTCGCCAGCTTGTAAGGTTTTAACCTCAGTCACGGCTGTAGCTGATACTGCAGGCTTGGCGTTTAAAGCGTTTTGTACGTCTTCTTTAAGCAAACGACCGTTCTTACCAGTACCTTTGATACTACTCGGGTTCAAATTACTTTCAGCTAACATCTTTCGAACGGCTGGGCTTAATTTGTCCGCATCATCGGCATCATCGGCATCATCGGCATCTACAGGCGCTGCTATAGGAGCGGCTGTAGATGTTGACTGTGCGGCCGGCGCTGGACCTTCTTTAATGATCGCGATAATTTCTTGCTCACCAACCGTTGTGCCTTCTTCAGCACGAATTTCGACGATTACACCGTCGACTGTAGACGGTACTTCCAAGACTACTTTTTCGGTTTCGATATCGACCAAATTATCGTCAACACTTACCGTGTCACCAACTTTTACATGCCATACAGAGACTAGCGCGTCGGCGACAGATTCGGGAAGAACGGGAACTTTTACTTCGACAGACATAATGTTTGCTCCTGCAAATGATTAGTGTGCAGCTTCGTTGTTTAATTTGATTATTATTGTTTGGCTATTATTTTTTGACTATGGTCGAGATCAGGTTATTTAATCGTCTCAACATTTTGTGTGTCACTCTCATCAAGTGGCGATAGGGCTGCCTGAATAAGTGTGGCTTGTTGCTCTCGATGAACCGCTAAATAACCGGCAGCAGGTGACGCCGAGGCATCACGACCCGCATAAAGGACCTTCTGATTGTCTTCGATACACGCTTTAAAATGATGCAATATTTGATACCAAGCGCCTTGGTTCTTTGGCTCTTCTTGACACCATACTACCTCATTCGCATTTGGGTAACGTTTTAACTCGTTGACTACAGAATCGCGAGGAAACGGGTATAGCTGCTCTACTCGACAAATAGCGATATCTTTAATTTTTTCTTCGCGGCGTTGCTCCAGCAGATCAAAATAGACTTTACCAGTACAGAAGACGACTCGTTTGACATCTTTATTCGTCAATTTATCCAATTCAGGAATCACTGTTTGAAATTCGCCGCTGTGCAAATCTTCAAGCGAAGAAGTCGAGAGCTTGTGTCGTAACAAGCTTTTCGGTGTCATTACAATTAATGGCTTTCGTAAAGGACGAACCATCTGACGACGAATCATGTGAAACATCTGTGCCGGAGTACTTGGATAGCACACTTGCATGTTGTGTTGTGCACAGAGTTGTAAATAGCGCTCTAAGCGCGCCGACGAATGCTCTGGACCTTGGCCTTCATAGCCATGCGGCAAGAACATTGTTAAGCCACTCATACGGCCCCACTTATCTTCTCCGCTGGAAATAAACTGATCTAATACAACTTGTGCGCCGTTGGCGAAATCACCGAATTGAGCTTCCCAGATAACCATCGTGTTAGGGTCAGAACACGCGTAGCCGTACTCAAATGCCAATACCGCTTCTTCGGACAGCAAAGAGTTAATAACTAAGAATTCGGGCTGTTTCTCTTTAATGTTTCGAAGCGGGATGTGGACGTCGCGATTAACCGTATTGTATAGGGTCGCGTGGCGGTGGAAAAAAGTACCACGACCGGAGTCTTGGCCCGATAAACGCACTGCAAAATTTTCATCTATTAACGTGGCGTAGGCCAAGTTTTCGGCCATCCCCCAATCTAAGGCCAGATCACCATCTTTCATCTTCTGGCGATCTTGCATGATTTTTTTAGTTCGAGCGTGTAACTCAAAGCCTTCCGGTATGTCGAGTAAGCGTTCGGCTAAGAAGTCTAAACGTTTGGCATTGAAGGTCGTTTTTGTCGGGTGATCCCACTTAATATTAACGTAGGGCGACCAATCAATAGTATGGTCACCTTGCTGCACTTCGACGAACTCTGGGACAACCCGTTCGCCGGCAACCATTGCGGCGCGGTAATCGGTATTCATTTTCTTTTCGTCCTCAGCGGTGATTACGTTCTCATCAATCAATCGCTGGGCGTAAAGTCGGCGAGTGGTCGCTAAAGCCTTGATGTTTCTGTACATCACTGGCTGTGTTACCGATGGCTCATCCGACTCGTTGTGTCCGTGACGACGGTAGCAAACCAGATCAATAACAACGTCTTTACGAAATTTTTGGCGGAATTCGAATGCTAACTTAGTAGCAAATACAACAGCTTCAGGATCATCGCCATTGACGTGAAAGATTGGTGCGCCGACCATTTTCGCGATCTCGGTACAATACGGCGTTGATCGGGTGTCATCAGGGTGACTAGTGGTGAAGCCGATTTGATTATTGATAACGATGTGTACCGTGCCGCCAGTGTGATAGCCACGACAGCCAGACATTTGGAAGGTTTCCATCACCACACCTTGACCGGCAAATGCGGCGTCACCATGAATAGAGATAGGCAATACTGAGCTACCAGTTGAATCGTCACGGCGTTCTTGTCTAGCACGCACTGAGCCCGAAACAACTGGACTAACGATTTCTAAGTGAGACGGATTAAACGCCAACGACAAATGTACAGGGCCGCCTTTTGTTTGGATATCAGAAGAAAAACCTTGGTGGTATTTAACATCGCCGCTATCGGCCAATTCATTGACATCGAACTTGCCTTCAAACTCAGAAAATAAGTTACTCGGAGTTTTGCCTAAGGTGTTGACTAATACATTTAAACGCCCGCGATGCGCCATGCCGATAACGATTTCTTTAATACCTTCAATACCACCCTGCTGAATGATGTGGTCAAGCATTGGTATAAGACTTTCGCCACCTTCTAACGAGAACCTTTTTTGACCAACGTACTTGTTATGAAGATAACGTTCCATGCCTTCGGCAGCGCTAACACGATTCAAAATATGTACGCGTTGATCTTGGCTAAATGGCTGATAACCTATCGGTTGTTCGATGCTAGTACGTAACCAACGCCGTTGCTCTGCACTGGCCATATGACCGTATTCGTAGCCAATTGTGCCGCAATAGCTGTGTTTTAAAATGGCAACAATGTCGCGCAGCGGTAGACGATCAGCCGCACGCAGCGGGCCAGTATCAAATACCGTGTCGAGGTCAGAGTCGGATAAACCATGATACTCGAGCTCAAGCTCTTTGGCATCTTGCGGTACCATCTCGTTAATCGGATCTATGTTCGCGCGTTTGTGGCCCATCGCTCGATAAGTGCTGATTAAACGCGAGACTGAACCTTGCTTGGTTGCGGCAACGGCGTCAAGCCCTGATCCAGAGGAAGAACCAGCGCCTGTGGTGCTAGCCGATGAGGTCGCTAAGTTGGCAAAATATTGTTGCCACTCAGACGAAACCGAGTTTGAATCTTGTTGATATTGCTGATAAACGTCTTCTAAGAAAGCAACATTTTGTCCATTCAGCATGCTGAGTGGGTCGAGAGATGGTGTTGAATTATTAGACATTATTCGTGGTCGCGATTTACGCGTTTAGTTAGACCAATTCACGGCTTTGATGATACCCAAAAATTTGTAACTAGGGAGTATTAAAACAACTTTTCAGCCCAGTTTGTAAGCTTTTACTTATTTTCGAGACAATTTGTTAAGTAATCGATTGTAATCAGACTACTATGCCACTTTTACGTGCATATCTTGTGTCCAATTACTCGTTGAGTTAGCTCTTCAAGAGACCAATATTAGCTAAAATAACGAATTCAAGATTAACTCAAATTTGAACATAAAAAAAGCGGCTATTAATACTCTTAATAGCCGCTGTTTAAACTTCAGTTTCGCTTTGCGTTTAGCTGCGATAGTTGTCCGGTATTTGGCGTTCGCCTGAACCTTGGTAGTTTTGACGTGGACGAGTAATGCGAAACTCTGGGTCATCCATCAGTTCCATCCATTGCGCTAACCAGCCTGCAGTTCGCGGAATGGCAAATAGTACTGTAAAGGCTTCCATTGGAAAGCCCATTGCCTCGTAAATCAAACCTGAGTAAAAATCTACATTCGGGTATAAGTTACGTTCCACAAAGTACGGATCTTCAAGTGCGATGCGCTCAAGCTCCATGGCAACGTCGATAAGTGGGTTACGACCGGTTACTTCAAATACTTCGTCAGCGATGTCTTTAACAATGCGCGCGCGTGGGTCATAGCTCTTATAAACGCGATGGCCAAAACCCATAAGACGAAGCTCGCCGCCTTTACAGCGCTTAATATAGTCGGCCACCTTGTCTTTAGTCCCGATTTCGCGAAGCATGTTTAAAACCGCCTCGTTAGCGCCGCCGTGTGACGGGCCATAGAGTGCGGCAGCCGCACCGGCTACTGACACGAACGGGTCGGCTTTTGAACTAGCGATGTTACGCATGGCGCTGGTTGAGCAGTTCTGCTCGTGGTCTGCGTGTAAAATAAACAGCACGTCCAACGCCCGCTCTAATACTGGATGAGCTTGGTAGCGCGGCTCGACCATGCGGTACATCATATTCAAGAAGTTACCAGTGTAACTTAACTCATTATCTGGGTAGATGTACGGTAAACCTTTACTGTTGCGATAAGCGTAAGAGGCAATAGTCGGTGTTTTACCAATTAAGCGACAAGCTTGCAACATGCGCAATTCTTTGTTGTCAACTTCCTTGGCATCTGGGTAGAAAGTAGACAGAGCGGCAACGGTTGATATGAACACTCCCATCGGGTGAGCGTCATAGTTAAAGCCGCCCATCATACGTTTGGTTTTCTCGTGCAACATTGTGTGGTGGGTAATCCGCCCTTCCCAATCACTCGACTCTTGTGAGTTTGGCAATTCACCGTTGAATAACAAATAAACCACGTCTAAGAACGTACTCTTCTCGGCCAGTTGCTCAATTGGGTAACCGCGATATCGTAAAATGCCCTGATCGCCATCAAGGTCTGTGATGCGGCTTGTGCAGGAGGCGGTATTTAGATAGCCAGGATCGTAGCTCATCATACCAAAATCGCCTTCGTTCTCTTTTATTTGACGAAGCTGGGAGGCACTAATGTTGCCGTCAACTATTTCGATTTGGTACTCTTTTCCGGTTCGGTTATCTTTTATTGACAGGGTATCTGACATCATTTCCTCAAAAACTTAGGTTGTTGCTTGCGTTAACTTTCGTTGAGACACGCTTAAAAAACAGTGTTCGCGTCTATTTCGGTGCTCTAAATTGATGCGCGCGCGGCGCAAGCAGTCTTCAATAGCGATGCATAGTATAGCAAAGCCGTGACTAAAAATTAATACGAGCTTGAGCTGATAACGCAAATGGCAGCTATCAAGCCCGCGAATAGTGGGGGTTTAGTGGCTATTTGATACCAGTATGTCCAAAGCCACCATTTGCACGCTCCGATTGTTTGAATTCTTCGACCACTTCAAATTGCACTTGGACAATAGGTACAAACACCATTTGTGCAATTCGATCACCAGCTTGCAAGGCAAAGTCGTTAATGCTTCGGTTCCATAGAGACACCATTAACGGGCCTTGGTAGTCAGAATCTATTAGCCCTGTTAGGTTGCCGAGTACAATGCCGTGTTTATGTCCTAAGCCTGATCTAGGCAGCAATACAGCCGCGAGTGAAGGGTCGGTAATGTAGATAGAGACACCCGTAGGGATCAATACAGTTTGTCCCGCAGCGATAACCATGTCTTGTTCAACACAGGCACGCAGGTCCATGCCGGCGGAGCCATCGGTTGCATAATCGGGAATCTCAAACTCGCATCCGATGCGAGGATCTAGAATTTTTAATTGGATAGCTTTTTTCATTTATTTTTATACGCTTTGGCTATTTCGGCCATTAAGGATCTAGCAAGTGCGGTCTTGTTTTGTTTTGGTAGTTCGATCACCTTGTCTTTGCTTACCAAAGTAATCTCGTTATCAGGTGTGCCAAAACCAGTCTCAGAGCCACCAACATAGTTTGCCGCAATTAAGTTTAATTTTTTTCGTTCCAGTTTGCCACGTGCATAGTCTACCAAATTATTTGTTTCTGCTGCAAAGCCAACGCAAAAAGGCGGGTTTTGTCGATTAGCAACATCCGCCAATATGTCCGGATTTTTGATCATAGTAATCGTCATTTGCTCGGCATTCTTTTTAATTTTTTGACCAGACGCGTCAATTGGGCGGTAATCGGCTACGGCGGCAACGCCTATAAATATGTCTTGATTTTCAATAGCACCATTAACCGCAGCCTGCATATCTAAAGCTGAGATCACGTCAATAGTGGTTGCACGAATCGGTTTTTCGATATGGGTCGGCCCAGTGACTAAGGTTACTTCTGCTCCCGCCTCAATAGCGGCTTGTGCTAGCGCATAGCCCATCATTCCTGAGCTGTGGTTAGTGATTCCTCTAACGGGGTCTAATGCCTCCCAGGTTGGTCCAGCAGTGATCATTATCCGCTTGCCAGTCAGTTCTGTCTTTTCAAATAAAGCGGCCACACGTGCGGCGATATCCGCTGGTTGCAGCATGCGACCGAGGCCAACTTCGCCGCAGGCTTGTTGACCCGCGTCTGGGCCCAAAATATGCATTCCTCTAGAGGCTAGAGTGGCTACGTTGGCTACAGATGCCGCGTTCTGCCACATCTGTTGGTTCATTGCTGGCGCTATCGCTATTGGCGCTTCGGTAGCGACACACACGGTGGTTAAAAGTTCGTCGGCGTTGCCTTGGCAGAGGCGAGCCATAATATTGGCGGTAGCGGGCGCTATTAAGACAATGTCAGCCCAACGAGCCAGGTCAATGTGGCCCATGCCTGACTCACTTTCGGCACTCATCGCATAGCTGTGCACCGCGTGTCCGCTAACCGCTTGAAGTGATAGCTGAGCGACGAACTGATCCGCATTTTTACTTAAGATTACCTGTACCTCAGCGCCTAGCTCAGCGAGCTTACGTACTAAGTCAGGAGTTTTATAGGCTGCGATACCGGCGCTCACGCCCAGTAGTACTCGCTTATTGGTTAAACTTTTCAATGTGTTGAGGCCGTTTTTGGTGATTGTTATTAGTGGGTCAGCTGCTTATAAGAACAAGATTATCCCTGATTGCTCACGTATTTGTCATCGTTTTATTTATGCCAAGCTGTAAATTACCGTAATCGACGTTGTTTTCAGAGCTTTGTGCCGAGCATAAACTTGTGTTCTAATCATTTAAGCATGCTAAGTGTCAGCCAAGGACGGGCTGGACCTTATTTAAGCGCTTATGCGTACGAGCGATTACGTTTATCTTGGCGCTCACTGATACGCTGGTCCAGTACTGGCTTAGCATAGACTTTGCGATGCCAAACCGATAGTTAAATGATTAAATCAAGGAGAGTAATCATGTTTGTCCAGAAAAATGGCCGAAATTTACCAATTAACCAATGGCCCAAATCTGAGCGGCCGCGAGAAAAGCTACTAAATAATGGTCCGGGTTCGCTCGCTGATGCGGAGTTGTTGGCTATTTTTATCCGTACAGGACTACCTGGAAAGACAGCCTTAGACTTAGCCAGAGATGCATTGCTAGAAGTGGGCAGTTTGCGCGCCATTCTGAATTTATCAGTACAAGACTTATGCCAACTAAACGGCATAGGGGCCGCAAAGTACGCCCAGTTTCAAGCGGCTCTTGAATTAGGCCGACGTTACTTGATGGAGCAAATGGAGAGGGGCGACGCAATTACTAGCCCACAGGTAAGCCGTGATTATTTAACTATGAAACTACGCGATAAGCCCTACGAATCGTTCTTTGCTATGTTTCTCGACAGTAAGCATCGCGTTATTCATCATCAAGAGCTGTTTCGCGGCACCATCGACAGCGCCTCAGTTCCTGTCAGAGAGGTTGTTAAAGAAGCGCTAAGACACAATGCTGCGGCTATGATTGTAGCTCATAACCACCCGAGCGGAGTGGCTGAACCAAGTGTCGCAGACAAGGCTCTGACCGAGACTCTTTATATGGCCCTCGGTATGGTCGGTGTTAAGCTGCTAGATCACTTTGTGGTGGGGGATTCGGAGGTAATTTCGTTTGCTGAAATGGGAGCGTTGAGCTAACATATTGGATACTATTCGCTTGATTTGCCGGTGTAATTGGTAAAAGCTGTAAAAGCCGACCAAATAACCACTAAAATTGTGAGAATGAGTTTTATTTCTATTGGGTTTCTGGTATAAATCGCCCCCTAGAACGGAATGACCCAGCCCTTGAGCTTTGCATTCTATGTAAAACACACACTTTGGTAGACCGTAAAAGGTTGCTGCTCAGCTGTTCCTAGGAATAGCGTCGACGAGTTTAAAGCTTCTTTGTTAGACTGCCTCAGTTAAACAGTATTATTATTTAAAAGGTTAGAACAATGTCTAGAGTATGTCAGGTGACTGGTAAAGGTACGACGTTTGGTAACAATGTATCGCACGCGAAAAATCGCACGCGCCGCACTTTCATGCCAAACCTACATTACCGTAAATTTTGGGTTGAGAGCGAAAGCCTTTGGGTTCGTCTACGCGTGTCTACTAAAGGCATTCGTATTATCGACAAAAAGGGTATCGACACTGTATTAAAAGACTTACGCGCTTCTGGCGTGAAAGTATAAGGCTAAGGTAAGCAATCATGAGAGATAAAGTCAAATTGGTTTCAACAGCCAAAACTGGTCACTACTACACGACGACTAAGAACAAGCGTACTATGACTGAGAAAATGGTCATGAAAAAATACGACCCAGTGGTTCGTAAGCACGTTGATTACAAAGAAGCTAAAATTAAGTAGATTTAGCCAATTGTAATAAGAAAAGCCAGCTTTTACGCTGGCTTTTTTGTGTCTGACTGCTTCCTGCTAGCCAGTTTTTGATTTAGTTCAGCCAATAGTTTTGGAATCATTTCTTTGGCGTATTCATCGGCCTTTGGTCTATCTGGCCTAGCAGGAGCCATAGCGGCTTTTTGTAAATATGTCTTTGCTTCGGCGTATTTTTTTTGGCTGTATAAATATTTGGCGTAGGTGTAATTTGAGTCAAACGCTGTCGGCGACAATCTTAATGCTGCTTGATAGTTTTTCAACGCCTTTTTTTTATCGCCAAAACCTATCGGCCAGCTTGGAACCTGAGCATACAGGCTGGCAAGCACCGAATGCGCTGAAGAGCTGTGTAGAGTAGGGTCAAGGGCTGTCGACTTTTCTAAGAATCGTCGTGCCGCCTTGGCATATTTAAGTGCACCAATACCGCCAGTATATCCAGCGTATTGAGCATTGTAGAAGCCCGCCATCATTTGAAAACCGGCGTTATCACTATTTTTTCTGGCCAGTGCTTCGCTATGGGGCAATAGTTCGGCTAAGCGTTTAATACGAGCGTCGTTGTTTTTTATCTCAAAATTAACAATATCGAGCTCGGCGCGCATTTCCTTGACCGTATTAGGAATATTCTTGTCCTCGATTGCCGATGATGTGTTCAGCGCGAACAGCATTAAAGCGAATAGGCCAGTGTGGAGGTTAGTCATATTAAATGTATTTCAAGTTTCGGTAGTAACAGCTTAGTCGCAAGCGGATGATACGAATGTTTTAATGTCATAGTATTAAAGACTATCCGGTCGACTCGTCCTGTAGCTTAACTCTGACATTCATCACTACTTGTCCATAATGATTTTCACCCCGATGATCGCGCCCACAGCCCCAGTAATAATCAAACTGACTATTCTCAACTAACTTTCTTGAGTCAGTTTGTAGAATTCTTTCGGTGATCGCATTGTACGTTTTTGCCTGGGTATAAACAGCTCTAGTCATCAGTGTTGTTCTAACGTCTTTAAAGTCACGACGTTTTCGTTTGAAGCGCGCATTGCCCAAGGCTTTTGCTTGAGCCGCTGTCGCCGCGCCGAGAATCTTAATTTGATACATAGTCTTATCAAATTTGAGTGCCTGATAGTAGTGCTCTATAGTCGGCCAAAGAGAGTCTTCTAATTGAAATGGGTGCGGTGAGTTTCGGCCCATTAACTCAGTGGGATCGTCCATTGAGAAATACAGAACGTCGGCAGGTTGATTTGAGAATAGTGACATCGTTGGAATTATCCACTGTGAGTTTTAGTCGTGTTGTTCAAGTGCCCAAAGAACGTGTTCCTTGAGTAAGGGTTCGGCCGTGGCGAGTTTTAACTCTAAGGCCGTAATTATCTCAACACTCGATTCTGCGTTGCCAAGCGAAACGGCGATATTACGCAGCCATGATTGGTAACCGATACGTCTAATCGCGGTGCCTTCTGTTTTTGTCAAAAAATCGGCTTCACTCCAAGCAAATAGATCAAGCAACTTGCGGTCAGTTAATTGCTCTCTGGGTGTAAAATCGGGCTCTTTACTTGTCTGTGCAAATTTATTCCATGGGCAAACAAATTGACAGTCATCGCAGCCATAAATACGGTTGCCTAACTTACTTCTAAGCTCGACAGGAATTGCCCCTTTAAGTTCTATTGTCAGGTATGAGATGCAAAGGCGTGCATCAACTTGATAGGGGCCCACAATAGCCTGAGTTGGGCAAACATCGATGCACTTCTGGCAGCTACCGCAGTGGTTTGTTGCCGGGGTGTCAGTGGGTAATGGCAAATCTACATAAATTTCACCTAGAAAAAACCAAGAGCCAGTCTTGGCATCGAGTAAATTGCTGTGTTTGCCAATCCAACCTAAGCCGGCCTTCTCAGCTAAGGCTTTCTCCATAACCGGGGCACTATCAGTAAATACTCGATAGCCAAATTCACCGATTTCTTGTTGCACACGTAGCGCCAATTTTTTGAGCCGTGATCGAAGCACTTTATGATAGTCGCGACCAAGCGCGTAGCGTGATATGTATGCAATGTCTTGATCTTCAATAATCTGCTCAGCGGCTTTAATATCGGCCGGAGCGTAATCCATTCTTACCGAGATGACGCGTTTTGTTCCTTCAACTAACAGCCCTGGATTGGTTCGCTTTTTGCCATGCTTGTGCATATAGTGCATCTCACCGTGCATGCCTTTATCAATCCAGTTAGTGAGGTGAGCTTCATGCTCGGAAAGTTCGCCGTCACTGACTCCAACAGCATCGAAACCCATTTCAGTACCCCATCTCTTGATATTGCTGGCAAGTTGCGATAACTGCCGTTGCGACAACGGGCGTTGTGGCAACGGCAAAGACTCAGCTTTAGGCTGGTTTGTAGCCGTGCTGGTTGAGTTGGTATGTAGAACTGTCATAATAGTCTTATTCTAACCGAAACCGCCTACAACGCTAGGTCTTATCTACTGTGAACGTCGAAACGCAAGCGAGTCAATTATCTTTTACGGCGCGCAGCCTAGAAGACACCCGTAATATTGGTGAGCAGATAGCCTCTCAATTAGAGTTCCCCTCATGCGTGTATCTGCAAGCGGCTATGGGTGCGGGTAAAACAACCCTGACAAAATCTATTATTCAAGCGTTTGGTTACGTCGGTGAGGTTACCAGCCCGACCTATAACTTAGTGCAAGAGTACCCGGTAGAGCAGGGTGTTATTTACCATATGGACCTCTACCGACTCGAAGACCCTAGTGAGTTTGAGTTTTTGGCCATCGACGACTTATGGTCAGAGCGCAGCCTGTTTTTGATTGAATGGCCAGAGCGAGCTGACGGATACTTGCAGCCCGCCAATGCCGTTATAACTATTCAGAAGGTGCCCGAAACCTCATCAGTTGCACGACAGATTATGCTTAAGTCCGTTCGTTAGATAAGCCCTTTACTTAACGCTTATTGCGTTTTTAGACTCACCTTCAAATAGTTGGAGGCATCGCTTAAGCGCGGCCATATTGCCGACTCAAAGGCTAACCAGCGATAGCTTAGGTCAGCGTAACCAAACCCAAATAGTTAAGGCTAGTAGCTAAGATTATGGTTTTCATAAGAGAGCCTAATTGACCTCAAATTAAGGGCTAATATCACGCTCTTTCTATTGACTTTTCGGTAATAACTATATTTGTATTACAAATCTCTTATATAAGTATTTTTTATTTCAATATAGTTATAAAAACGTCTTTATTTGACAGACTGTTGATTTGAAATGTGGCAGTGTTAGTCTGCTTGACAAACTGCTATGCGTAGCAAGTTGTCGACAACCGAAGACTTACCCTCTTTGGGTTGAGCAATCTGAAAAATTGTTGTTCAGCACCCCTGAGCCGAGCCAGCGCCCCCCCCTTAGCTGGCTCGGCTCTCCTTTTATATCGAACTTTGGTTCAAAGTTGATTTGACTTCAAGCTGTTTCCCAACGCTCGGTATAATCTCTCGCACTGGACTGCAAAACCTGTTGTAATTAGTCGATAAATAGTCAAAAAACCCGATGAAATTTCTTCAGTCAGTGATAAGCAACTTACGTTCAAAGCCAAGCACAAATTGATGTCGCATAGTTTGCCAAGCGTCGTCGTCTTTTCGTGCAAAACCACCACTTTATTGACTCGGTCGGTATTGTTATTAATGGCTGGCATGCTAGTTCTTTCGAGTGCCTTAAGTGCTCAGCAGCCAGCGAATCAAATAAATAATCTAAGATTGTGGCAGTCTCCCGATAAAACTCGAGTTGTTTTCGATGTATCGGAAAACATCAATTATACTGTTTTTAGCCTAAGTAGCCCTGAGCGACTGGTGATTGATATCAAAAATGGCGGATTAAAAGTAGCCCTGCCTATTATCGATGCCGACAATCCACATTTGCGTGGCGTGCGTTCAGGCTCGCCAATCAAGGGTGTGCTGCGTTTCGTGTTTGAGTTAAAGAAGCCATTAGATTCACATAGCTTCGTGCTCACACCGAACGAGTTGTATGGTTATCGCTTGGTGCTAGATCTAGTCGAGAAACAGTCCCTGCCTTTGCTTGCGGCTGAGAATATTGTGGCGCAAAAAACATCTGCCGCTGAGCTTGAAAGTAACGATAGTTCTGAACCTGAAACCACACCCTCAATAATCGAGCCGCCAGTGTTTGTGGCTACCAGACAATCAAACCTTGAGCAACAAACGCCGATCGAGAAGGTTTCTGCACCGACTAAGCAGACGATTACTATTGCCATTGATCCAGGGCATGGAGGAGAAGACCCTGGCGCCACAGGGCATAGAGGCAGTAGAGAAAAGACAATAACCTTATCAATTGCCAAACATTTGCTAAAGGTTATCAATGCTGACTCGCGTATGCAGGCGTTTCTGGTTAGAGAGGGCGACTATTATATTGACCTCACTCGGCGGCGTACTATGGCGAGAGAAAAGGATGCTGATATTTTCGTCTCAATTCATGCTGACGCTTTTACTAAAAAGAGTGCCAATGGCTTATCGGTGTTTGCGTTGTCGCAGCGTGGTGCCACCAGTGCAATGGCGAGGGCGTTGGCTAAAAAAGAAAATGCCGCTGACTTAATTGGTGGTGTTAGCTTGGCAGATAAAGACGCCGTTCTTGCCAAAGTATTGGTTGATCTGTCGATGACAAATACTATTAGTGAAAGCGTTAATTTGGGGGGGCGAGTATTAAAAGAGCTTGCTAAGGTAGGTCGTTTGCACTCAAAAAGAGTTGAGCAGGCAGCGTTTGTCGTACTGAAATCGCCAGACATACCGTCGATACTTATTGAGACTGGCTTTATTACAAATCTTGCTGAAGAGAAAAAGCTACGAACCACGCGCTATCAAAAAAAGATCGCTAATGCGGTGCACAGAGCGTTAGGTGAATACTACGACCAAACTCCTTACTACAATCAGTCTAGTTATTCGTCTACTAGTGTTAGCTCTTGGCCGAACAAACTAGCCTCGAATTCTGAAGTTGATGCGCCAAAACAATATAAGGTGAAAAGTGGTGATTCACTCTCTGGTATCGCGTTTAGGCACGGTACTACGGTCGCCGAGCTTAAACGAATTAATAGGCTAAGCAACGATATAGCCGTATTAGGTCAGCGCCTCAAAATACCTATTAGCCAATCGTCGCAACAAATTAGTGTCGCTATTCACATTGTTAGGCGAGGAGATTCACTATCAAAGATCTCGGCACGCTATAATGTCACTATAAACGCACTTAAACGTGCTAACAGTATTAGTAAAGATACCGTTTATCTAGGCCAGAAACTCAAAATACCTGGTGCTGATACGACTCAGAAAGCGTTGATTAAGCATCGAGTGAAGCGAGGTGATACGCTGTCCGAGATAGCCGCGCAATATGGCGTGACGACAAAGTCGGTTAAGCTCGCAAATGGCTTGCGCGGCGCTACCGTGCAGTTGGGCCAAACATTAAAAATACCGAGATAAACGGTTTAGATTTTATGACCGATAACAACTTACCGAAACAACGAATCCACGCCTTAGATCCTCGACTGATCAATCAAATAGCCGCAGGTGAAATTATTGAGCGACCAGCATCGATGCTCAAAGAGCTAGTCGAAAACGCGCTTGATGCGGGCGCCACTAGTATTGACATCGAAGTTGAAAATGCCGGCGTAAAACGTCTTAAAATAACCGATAACGGCCATGGTATTTTAAAAGCAGATTTAGTTATGGCATTGTCTCGCCATGCGACTAGCAAGATTGAAAATCTCACAGACCTTGAACAAATAGCGACCTTAGGCTTTCGTGGCGAGGCACTACCCAGTATCGCCTCAGTTACTCGAATGACTATTAAGTCACGCGAACTTAAGGCTGACCAAGCTTGGATGGTTGCCAGTGATGGCAACAATAAAGCTACCGAGCCCCAACCAGTAGCGCATCCGATCGGCACCTCGATAGAAACGCGAGATCTTTTTTATAATACGCCCGCTCGACGTAAGTTTCTGCGCACTGACAATACCGAGTTTAAACACCTAGACCAGGTGGTTCGACGAATGGCATTATCACGTTTTGATGTGGCGTTTAAGTTACAGCATAATGGTCGGGTGGTGCTTCATTTACCCAGCGTGCCGGCTGATGACCCGCGCAGGTTAAAAATGGTATGCGGCGATAATGTACCGGAAAATAGTTTGTATTTTGACGAGCAGCGCGATGACATGCGCTTATCGGGCTGGGCTGGTTTGCCGAGCTTTTCGCGCAGCCAAGCTGACATGCAGTATTTTTTCTTAAACGGTCGCTTGATTCGAGATAAAACCATCGTTCATGCCGTTCGCCATGGATACCGAGATGTATTGTTTCATGGCCGCCATCCAATATACGTATTGTATTTGGAGATGGACCCAGCCGGAGTTGATGTCAACGTTCACCCGACTAAGCATGAAGTCCGTTTTCGCGACAGTCGCCGTGTTCATGGCTTTGTGTTCCGCTCAATTGAGCGCTATGTTGGTGCTAGTGCTGGCGATATTGGTAGTCTGCAAGTCGACGCCGAACAAGGCGCTGCTTCGCCACGGCCAATTAATCCCAATGCTGCTTTGACGAATGCTTTGCCGCAAGTAAATCAGCAATCGCCAATTCGTTATGACGACAATCGCCATCAATCGACCGAGCGATTAACGCCGGGCCAAGTGCGCGAGCAAATTGGCGCCTATCAACAAATTGCCGACTCAGCGTTTCGCCCCGATGCAACACGCGGGCCGAGTAGTAGCGATCATTTGAACGTCGCCTTAACAGCAAAGACTAACAACAGTGTTAATGGACATGATATCCCATCTATGGGTTACGCTTTAGCGCAACTTAAGGGTATTTACATTTTGGCCGAGAATCAGCAGGGTCTGGTGCTTGTTGACATGCATGCTGCACATGAGCGAATTACGTATGAGCGATTGAAGTCAGCGATGAACTCGACAGATATTGCCCAACAACCATTACTGGTGCCAGTGACCATCCAGGTCAGCGAAACCGAAATGATGGCGTGGGAGCAACAGCAAAACTTGTTTGATAAACTCGGCTTAGAGGTTGAGCAGCTTGATGCGCAAATTTTAGTGGTGCGGGCGGTGCCTGATATGTTGGTGAATTCTGATGTATCTCAATTAGTGAGAGATGTATTGTCTGATCTAGTTGCAACTGAACGTAGCCACAGAATTGAAGAAACAATGCATGAAGTACTTTCTTCCATGGCCTGTCACGGCTCAGTTCGTGCCAACAGGCTATTGTCTATCTCTGAGATGAACGCGCTATTGAGAGACATGGAGGCAACCGAGCGAAGCGGCCAATGTAATCACGGAAGGCCAACCTGGATACAGATGTCTATCAGCCAATTGGATAGCTGGTTTAAGCGCGGCCAGTAATGAAATACAAAATCCCTTTTGCGGCTGAGAAAATTCCTGTTGTCTGTTTGATGGGGCCAACGGCAACCGGCAAAACCGATGCCGCCGCACAAATTTATGACAGTATCGATGCTGAGATCATCAGCGTTGATTCGTCCTTAGTATACACCGGTATGGACATCGGTACGGCCAAGCCAGACGCCGATTTTTTATCCCGTTATCCTCATCATCTAGTGGACATTAGGCATCCAAATGAAGCCTATTCTGTGGCTGATTTTTTTAAGCAATGCAGTGCGCTGATTGTCGACATCACTGGACGAGGCAAGCTTCCAGTGTTAGCGGGCGGAACCATGTTTTATTTCAACTCGTTAGAGCGTGGGTTAACTGAGTTGCCGCAAGCAGACCCAGAGTTACGCAAGCGTATTAGTGATGAAGCATTAACTTTAGGCTGGCCCGTTTTGCATCAGCGATTAGGGATTCTGGACCCACAAAGTGCCAATCGAATAGATTCGATGGATGCACAGCGAATACAACGAGCGCTTGAAATAGTGCTGGCGGGGGGTAAGCCGGTGGCAGATCATAATGCTAATCGAAAATTACCGCCGCCGAACCCAATATTGAAAATAGCGCTATCATTCTCAGATCGTGCCGTTTTGCACCAACGCATCGCTAAACGTTTTGACATAATGTTAGATACCGGCCTAGAGCAAGAAGTTCTTGATCTGCTCGCCAGCGGCGTCGACCCAAAATCGGCATCTATGCGTATGATCGGGTATCGTCAAATGCTTGAATATTTAAATGGCGATATCAGTTTAGAGCGCATGAGAGAAAAGGGAATTGTCGCTACTCGTCAACTCGCTAAGCGCCAGTTGACATGGCTACGAAATCAAAGCAACCTTGTTTGGTGGGTCGACCAAGGACTAGAAGCTAAGCAATTTCAAGGTCTTGTGTCAGTTGTTAAGCAATATGTTTGATACATTAGTGTTAATTAATAGTTTTCATTTTATAAATTAGCTTATAATGGATATCGATGTTCTGGGAAGATATCATGGCATTTTAGTTTATTGTGTCGGCATGATGAACGACGGTTTTCGTGCATTTATTCCACTGCTTTGGTTTATAGGCAGCATGAATTAACAAACCCATAGATGTGTATGCCTTCAATGATTTTGTCATAAAATCTTCACATACTAACGCTAGAATAGACTAACGCAACATCTGATTTAAAAGCACAATGAATTTTTGAGTCATATTAAATGCATTTGTTTTTCAACTCCAGAAGTTTGATTTGCTTATATCGAAACATTTCCCAAACGGTTGGGTACTGTCAGAAATAGCGCTTTTAGTAATCAGTTATGGTTGTAGTAGGTCTAAATTTTAAGCGCCTGCAATGATTGCCGCTTACCTATGATCTATCTTCCTACATTTTAGATTTAAAAAAAGAGAATAATAAAAATGGCACAAAATAAAGGGACTGCGCTCCAAGACCCATTCTTAAACGCACTACGAAAGGAAAGAATTCCGGTTTCGATTTACCTTGTTAATGGCATCAAGCTTCAAGGTCAAATCGAATCTTTTGATCAATTCGTGATCGTGCTTCGTAATACTGTCAACCAGATGATCTATAAGCATGCGGTATCTACTGTGGTGCCGTCTAAAGCGGTCAAAATAGATTTTGAAGACGGTGAAGAATAAGAGTTATTGGGTATTCGAGTTAATCGCCTTGATTGTAGGTATCTTTACCTGATTGGCAGTAATATATTACCAAATTAAGCGTTTGTATAGCGGTCTGCCTTCTCTGTTGAATTAAGAGCCTGACTAAGATTTGGTTTGACTCTATTATTTAATTAATTATTATAAAATTCTATCGTGTTTGAACTCGCAGAAGCTAAAGTCCAACCCAATGCGCTGATTATTTATCAGCGTGCTTCATCTCAAGAAGATCTAGAAATTCTTGAGGAAATCCAGTTGCTTGCAGCTTCTGCTGGCGCTATTGTTATCGATACTCTCACAGCCTTTAGACGCTCACCGAACGCGTCTACCTATATTGGTAAGGGTAAGGTCGAAGAAGTACGAATTTTTGCCGAGGAAGCTAATATTGATTTGGTTATCTTGAATCATTCGATCAGCCCGATTCAAGAGCGGAATTTGCAGCGAGAGCTAAAAATTCGTGTGCTCGATAGAACTGGGCTAATTCTCGATATATTTGCCCAGCGTGCAACCAGTCATGAAGGTAAGTTGCAAGTAGAGCTTGCCCAACTTAAGCACCTTTCAACAAGGTTAGTTCGAGGCTGGACCCACTTAGAGCGACAAAAAGGTGGTATTGGTTTACGTGGTCCAGGCGAAACTCAGCTAGAGACTGATAGACGTCTTATTGGTCATCGCATCAAGGTTTTAAACAAGCGGCTCGACGTGGTATCAGCGCAGCGGCAATTACGTCGCAAGTCTCGCGCCAAGGTGCCAGTGCCTAACGTATCATTAGTTGGTTATACAAATGCCGGTAAATCGAGTCTTTTCAACAATATTACTAATGCCGGGGTATACGCTGAAGATAAGTTGTTCGCGACACTGGACACGACTATGCGCCGGGTTGAGTTAGCCGACTTTGGCAACACTATTTTGTCGGACACAGTGGGCTTTATTCGCGATTTGCCACACTCTTTGGTGCAGGCGTTTCACTCAACCCTCGAAGAGGTGAGTAATGCGCATTTACTGCTGCATGTTGTTGACGTCGTCAGTCACTATCGAGAAAGTTGCATTAGCGAAGTAAATAAAGTTCTAATTGAGATTGACGCCTCCGATATACCGGTCATTATGGTATTCAATAAAATTGACTTGAACGGGTCGCCGGCCAAGGTCAGGCGCAATGACAAAGGTTTGGTAAATGAAATCTGGCTGTCAGCGCATACTGGCGAGGGTGTCGAGATGTTATTAGATGCAATAGCCGAGTATTTGTCATTGTTGCACACTCGATGCCAGATTAGTTTGCCAGCGAGTAATGGTAAGTTGCGCGCGGCGTTGTATCAAAAAAGCGTTGTCAAGACTGAGAGCATAAATGAAGATGGCTCTTTCGAATTAGAACTTGATCTATCGCCTGCTGATTTTGGTTGGTTGGAGAAGCAAGATGACATTAATGCAATAAACCAATATTAGGGCTTGTTTGTACTCGCCCTAATCACTATTAGTTTGCTAGAATAAGCTCAATAAGAACGTAATAATTTCAATCCCTTTTTGGAGAAATAACACATGCCGTGGAATGAACCTGGCTCAGGCAATTCTGGAAACCGAGACCCTTGGGGTAACGGGAATAAGAATAAGGGCAATCAAAGCCCTGATATCGATCAAATTATAGACAATGTTCGCAAACGTTTTGGCGGCGGTGGTGGTACAGGCAAACCAAAAGGTCTGTTTTCACCCTGGCTGTTACTTCTACTGGTGGCTATTGGTATTTGGTTTACACAATCGTTCTATCAAGTTGACGAAGGTAATGAGAGTATTGAGTTGCGCTTTGGTAAATTCAAACAAACTGTCGGCGCTGGATTGAACTTTATTGCTTGGCCGCTTGAAGAAAAAATTATTATTGATACGCAACAAGTGCGGACGGTTGAGGTTGGTTATCGAGATAACTCACCTGAACTAAAGGAAGCGTTGATGTTGACGCGAGACCAAAATATCGTTGATGTGACGATGGCGGTTCAATACACCATCAAATCTATCGAAGATTTAGTCTTTAATGTTGGTGACATCTTTCAGCGCGGAGGCTTAGAACGGGTTGTTCGAAGCGCCACAGAAAGTGCGCTTCGTGAAGTCGTTGGTAGCACCAAGATGGATGATCTCTTGACTACCGATCGCCCGATAGTCGATGCTGAAACCAAGGCCTTACTGCAAAGTATTCTCGACAGATACAACACGGGTATCCAAGTGTCCTCAATTGAGATACAAGATGCAAAGCCGCCACTACAAGTACGTGATGCATTTGATGACGTGGTTCGTGCTGATCAAGATAGAACTAAGCTAACCAACCAAGCCGAAGCCTATGCTAAAAAGTTAGTGCCAAACGCTCGTGGTGAAGCGGCCCGAATATTGCAAGAAGCTGAAGGTTACAAAGCTAAGGTTGTGGCGGAAGCAACAGGTGAAGCGGAGCGTTTCACCAAGATTCTAGCCGAGTACCAAAAAGCACCAGCGATTACAAAAAAACGTTTGTACATTGAGACCATGGAAGACGTACTGGTCGATAGCAGTAAAGTGTTGATTGACTCAAAGGCAGGCGGCGGTAACAGTCTAATGTATTTGCCTATTGATAAAATAATCGAGAACAATAGGCGAGACTCAAGTGGCTCAACGTCTGCACGTCGGGATAATATATTACCGTCATCGCAGACTCCGAACCAAGCCTCTCAAAGTCAAAATTCCAATAGCGATAACCGAGGAGGTCGATAAATGAAATCCGATAATGTATTAATGGGTATCGTCTTTGCCCTAGTCGCCACCGTTGTTATCTTTGCCAGTACAGTATTCACGGTTAACGAATGGGAACGTGGTTTGAAATTCCAATTTGGTGAGTTCTCAGGAGCGGAGTTGCAACCTGGAATTAATTTCAAGATTCCAATTGCAAATACGATTGAGACTTACGATATTCGTATTCAGACTATGGACAAAGCACCAGAGCGTTTTATTACGGTTAACAAAGAAGAGTTGTTGGTTGATAGTTTTGTAAAATGGAGAATTAACGATCTGCAAACGTACTATAAATCGGTGAAGACTCGATCGAATGCTGAAAACCGTTTGGAGCAAAAGATTAATAACAGTCTAAAGGCTCAGATTGCAAAACGCACTATTAGTGACGTAGTTGCAGGTGATCGTAGTGAAATAATGAACGTGGTGCAGAAAGAGGTTGAAGAAGAAGCTCAGTCTATCGGCATTGAAGTAGTTGACGTGCGTCTAAAGCGAGTGGATTTGGCGGACCAAATTCAATCCAATGTTTATGAACGAATGCGCTCTGAGCGTCAGCGAATTGCTAATGAGTATCGCGCAACCGGTAACGAGAAAGCGATTGAAATTAGAGCCAACGCTGATCGTGAAAAAGTTGAGCTTGTTTCTGAAGCCGAAAAGAAAGCACAGTTAACTCGGGGTGATGCTGATGCAACGGCAATTAAGACTTACGCCGATGCTTTCGGTCAAGATGAAGATTTTTATGATTTCTTCCGTAGTCTGGGAGCCTATAAAAATACGTTTAATTCGTCCGGCGACTTGATAATTTTGGATCCTAATTCTGATTTCTTTAAGCACTTTAATACCAGCACCAAATAGTTGCACAACCCGAAAAAGGCAGTCATTCTGACTGCCTTTTTTAGAGTTAAGATATTGCCATATTGAGATGCTATGGATAATTTTTAGCGCCTTTCTCAGGAAGAGATCCATCGGTTATGCTCAGAGTCATTAGATTCAGTATCCGCTCAAAGCATATTCCCTAGCAAAGATTATTCCCGATCAGGGCTGTACTAAAAACCACCATGACGTATAATCCCCTCGTAATTAACCCGACTCTTTTCAAGAAGGCGATTCGCCATGGTCAATGACGCTAACTGGCTACTACCAGAAGGTGTTGAAGAAATTCTGCCTGACGAGGCCATTAAGTTAGAAATGCTGCGACGCGATGTCTTAGATGACTTGATTGCTCGAGGTTTCCAACTTGTGATGCCACCAGTGATGGAATTCGTAGATTCTTTGCTCACCGGAACGGGTGAAGAACTTGATACTCAAACCTATAAGTTTATGGATCAGCATACCCATCGGATGTTAGGTATTAGAGCCGATATTACGCCACAGATTGCGCGTATAGACTCACATTACTTGGCCGATATCGATATCAATAAATTATGTTATGCCGGCACCGTATTAAGAACACAGCCATCGCAAATGGGGGGCCAACGTGAGTTACTACAGATTGGCGCTGAGATCTTCGGAATCGCCGAAGAAAGTGCAGATATTGAAGTAATTGAAGCAATGTTGACGGCCCTTCGTTTAAGTAACGCAAAGCAAATTACTCTCAGCTTGGGTCATGTAGGAATTTATCGAGCACTATTGAAACAGCAGGGCATTCATGGAGTATTAGAGCATACGCTCCGAGATGTGTTGCTGCGTAAATCGACCCCTGACTTGATGGATTTGGCTAGCAAACTAGATATTCATCCGTTTATCAAGTTGTTGAGCTTAGCCGGCTCGGCCGGTGTTGTTGACTCAGCTCGAACCGCATTTTCCGGTAGCCCTGAAATAGAAGCATCGTTGGCTCAATTAACTTTGGTGATGAGCCATTTAAGTTCTTTTACTGATATCAATATTCATATTGATTTAGCCGACGTGCTCGGTTATCGATATCATACGGGTCTTACCTTTAACGCATTTGTCGCCGACCGAGGCAGAACCGTTGCTCAAGGCGGTCGGTATGATCGTATTGGTGAGCAATTTGGTCGCGCTAGACCTGCTACTGGTTTTAGTGCTGATCTTAAAACACTGGTCAAGCTTGGTTAGTAGTTAACCCTTATTAAAAGCCGGCATTTTACTAATCGGCGAACACATAGAAATTTACTCATGAGCAAAAAAGTAATTGTAGTCGGCACTCAATGGGGTGATGAAGGCAAAGGTAAGATTGTAGATCTTCTAACCGACACCGCTAAAATTGTGGTGCGTTTTCAAGGCGGCCACAACGCCGGTCATACCTTAGTTATAGAGGGTAAGAAGACGGTATTGCATCTAATTCCGTCCGGTATTTTACGTGATGGTGTACATTGCTTAATCGGTAATGGTGTGGTGTTGGCGCCAGATGCTTTGTTCGAAGAAATGGATGAGCTTGAGGCCAATGGCGTGCCGGTCGCTGATCGCCTAGGTATTAGTGAGGCTTGCCCACTTGTTTTGCCGCATCATGTTGCGCTGGATCAGGCACGAGAAATTAAACGTGGCAAAGCGGCAATCGGCACTACTGGTCGTGGTATCGGGCCAGCGTATGAAGATAAAGTTGCTCGTCGAGGTCTTCGACTAGGCGACTTAGTATTCGACCTTGATTTTGCCGCTAAGCTTGAAGACGTAATGGAGTTTCACAACTTCTCACTAAAAAATTATTACAAGGTTGATCAGTTAGATTATCAACAGTGTCTGGATCAAGCCTGGTCTTACAAAGAACGTCTCACGCCGTTAACGGTTGATGTAACTCAATTGTTAGACGACTACAGTCGTCAGGATCTGCCTATGATGTTTGAAGGCGCGCAGGGTATGATGTTAGATATCGATCACGGTACTTATCCGTTCGTAACCTCGTCAAACACCACCTCTGGTTCCGCTGCGACAGGCAGCGGTGTTGGTCCAAATGAATTTGATGAAGTGCTTGGCATTGTCAAAGCATACACAACACGTGTTGGTGCTGGTCCATTTCCTACTGAGTTGGATTGTGACGTTGGGCAGCACCTAGGTATTAAGGGCCATGAATTTGGTGCGACCACAGGGCGTTCGCGTCGTTGCGGTTGGTTCGATGCGGTGTTAATGCGCCGCTCTCGTCAAGTCAACGGTTTGTCGTCATTATGTTTGACTAAACTCGATGTGCTTGACGGCTTAACAGAATTGAAAATTTGTAACGGTTATCGTTATAACGGCCAAGAGCTGAACGTTGCACCGGTTGGTGCTGACGCTTTGGCAAAGTGTGAACCTGTATACGAGAGTATGCCGGGCTGGTCTGAAAACACACAAGGTACGCAAACTTTGGCAGACCTGCCACAGGCTGCGCAAAACTACGTAGCACGCTTGGCTGAATTAGTCGGTGTGCCAATTGACATAGTCTCAACTGGCCCAGACAGGGCGGAGACGATTGTAATAAAAGATCTCTATCGATAGAGCTGCTGCTTTTTAATTAGCCGCAGGCGCAACACCACTCCGCTGGCGCTTTAATTAGCCCAGCGAGTTGCGTTGAATTAGTCGCTGATGTCACTATTATTTTAGTAACAGGTGTGTAATTTTAAAGCGTCATGCGGGCAAGTCGTAACGGCTTTATTGATAAAGAAATTAGGAATAAGAATAAAATTTGAGTAACAAAAGTAATAAAAGTAATAGTAAAAAAGAATCTAATCGAAAGCATAAGCGTTTGAGTACTGACATTGTTTTAAAATATTTGTCGCAGCGCAATGAGCCCTCGAATACCAAAGCCATAGCTGAAACTTTGGGCCGAGTCGGCAAGGATGGCCGGCAAGAAACATTTGATATATTGGAAATACTGCGCGACCAAGGAAAAGTCTCGCAGCTGAGTAAGCACCGTTGGGCAATGAAGCACGCTATTGTCGAGCATCGTGGTCGCGTTATCGGTCATGTTGATGGTCATGGCTATGTGCTCACAGAAGGAACTCGAGAGAAAGTGTTTCTTCGTGCGCAAGATATGCGTGACGTGCTACACAACGACATTGTTAATGTTCGGGTATCTGGGCGTGACCGACGGCAGAAAATGCTCGGTCAGATTATCGATATTGTTGAGCGTGGTAATTTGGTTATCGTAGGTCGTTATTTTAACGAGAGTAATACCCATTTTGTAGTGCCGGACGATCAGCGGATCGGTCAAGATGTCGCGGTCTTACCGGAGCATACAGCCGGCGCTAAAAACGGTCAGGTGGTAGCAATTAAAATCACCAAACATCCGACTAAGAACTTCCAGCCAGTTGGGGAAATCACCGAAGTACTGGGTGACTATTTGTCGCCTGGAATGGAAATTGAGATTGCGATTCGTAAACATGAGTTGCCGCATCAATGGCCCGCGGCTGTTGAACAACAAGCCAAGTCTTTTAGTGAGGACGTTACTGAAAAAGACTTTAAGGGTAGAACCGATATTCGTGATTTACCGCTAGTCACTATTGATGGCGAAGACGCTAGAGACTTTGATGATGCCGTTTACTGTCAGCCAATGGAGAACGGTCGAAATAGATTGATTGTTGCTATTGCCGACGTTTCAAGCTATGTAAAAGAGCAAAGCCCATTAGACCAAGAAGCTTGGGAACGAGGTACCTCGGTGTACTTCCCTAACAATGTAATCCCGATGTTGCCAGAAGTGCTATCGAACGGCTTGTGTTCGCTTAATCCTAAGGTTAACCGTTTGTGTTTTGTTTGTGACATGGTGGTCGGTAAAGATGGTGACATCGAAAGCTATGATTTTTATCAGGCGGTAATGTACTCGCATGCGCGGCTTACTTACACTCAGGTCGCTGCGTTGATTGAAGGTGATGAAGAAGCCAGTGACATACCGACTGAATTGCAGCCGACTATTCATGACTTATATGCCCTCGCTAATAAGCTCGGTAAATGTCGCCGCCGTTCAGGAACGATCGAGTTCGAAATTCCTGAACCCGTAATTATCTTTGACGAAAACAGAAAAATTGAGCGAGTTGAAGCACGCGATCGAAACGATGCGCATAAACTAATTGAAGAGTGCATGTTGGCGGCCAATATCTGCGCGTCATTGATTCTTGATAATTCTGGTGCGGCCGGTATTTACCGTGTACATGACGCCCCTGACGAAGATAAAATTGCCGATGCACGCGTATTTTTGCGTCAGTTCAAATTACTTTTGGGTGGCGGAGACGCGCCAACACCAAAACATTTTGCCGAAGTGATTAACAAGGTAGATGACCCACTAACTGCAAAAATCGTTCAGACAACATTACTCAGAAGTATGAAGCAAGCTAGATACGATGTTGAAAATACAGGACATTTCGCACTTAACTTTGATTCTTATACGCATTTCACATCGCCGATTCGTCGTTATTCTGACTTATTGGTACACAGACAAATTCGTCGTTTATTAGATAATCCAGACTTGCAAGATACCGATGAAAAGTTTCTTCAGGTTGATAAAACTGCCGAGCAGACATCGTCTACTGAGCGCCGTGCCGAAAAGGCAACTCGCGAGGCCGTTCAATGGCTAAAGTGCGAATTTATGAGTCACAAAATTGGTGATAATTTGTTCGGTGTTATCTCCAGCGTTACCGAGTTTGGTGTCTTTGTTGAGCTTGAGAAATTTTATATTGATGGTCTGGTTCACATCACTTCTCTGGGGCAAGATTACTATCGGTACGAAGCTGACAAGCGTCAATTAGTCGGTGAGAGTAGCGGTAAATCTTATCAGTCTGGCGATCGTCTTGAGGTTCAAGTTGCTAGGGTCGATATGGAACAGGGGCGTATCGATTTCGCACTCACTGATATTAAAAATGAGAAGTTCAGCCGAGCTAAGCGCGGCAAGCCATCGGCGCATGGCGATAAAAAAGGTGGTAGCGGTAAGCCCAAGAAATCGTCCTACGATAAGTCGAAAAGCAAAAAGAAGAATCACAACTAATGGCGCAACAACTTTCATGGGTGCTTGGTCATCACGCGGTCAACGCGGTATTAGCGGTTAACCCAGAGCGAGCAGTTGCGCTTTGGGTGACAATGAACAGCAATAATTCATCTCAGCAGGCCATCGTGCAACAGATGCGAGAGCTCGGTTTACCGGTTCATTCGGTTGATAAAAGAGAGCTGGTTAGGCGCTGCGGCGGCGATCAAAACCAAGGTATTGCGCTAGAGGCTAAGCCTAAGCAAGACGGTGGTGACAAAGAGCTTGAATCCTTTATTAGAAAATTAGAGGGTAAAAAGACACCGCTCTTATTGATTCTGGATCAGGTTCAAGATCCACACAATTTCGGTGCATGTTTGAGAACTGCTGACGCGGCGGGTGCCGACGCGGTGGTGGTTGCTAAAGACAATGCCAGCCCAATGACCGCTGTTGTGCAAAAGGTGGCTAGTGGAGCGGCTGAAACGATGCCGATCTTTCGCGTTACTAATTTAGCCCGCGCTATGGAAAATTTACAACAACTGGGTATCTGGATGATTGGCACCTCGGATAAAGCTAAGCATTCAATCTACCAAGAAGCCTTAACCGGCGCTGTGGCGATCGTCATGGGCGCTGAGGGCAGAGGCATGAGAAGTTTGACCGAGAAGAAGTGTGATTCCCTAGTAAATATCCCCATGGCGGGTAGTGTTGTATCAAGCTTGAACGTGTCGGTAGCGACCGGCGTGTGTCTTTATGAGGTGGTGCGTCAGCGAGCTGGCTAGCTCCTCGAGAAGCTGACTGCCGGCAATAGGATTCATACTCGGTACCTATTTGACTAGGGTTTTTTTGACCCGACCGTATTATATAAGTGTTCGGGGCTGCGCACCTAGATGCGCTATCGCAGGCAAGAACTGTTTTAGCAGGTGCACTGCATGAGGCTCAAGGTTTGAAAATTAGTATTTGATATGGACCTCTTTTATGAAACATTTATTACTTAGCGCATTGATAATTGCTTTTTATGGCTGTATCAATCACCCAGTTTCAATACAAGGCTTTGTCATAGAGCTTTCCGCTACATGTTTAGGCAGTGCTAGCTAGCCTCCTTCACAATTTCGAAAATAAGTTTGAGCCCATTGATAATCGACAGCTTCTAAATGAAGCCTTAGGCGCGACAGACGAAAGTAAGCTATGCCAGAGACAGGTTTATAGGAGTAAAGAGGCCGCGCAGGTCACCGTTTTTCGGGCTTGGAAAATGCTAACTCTAACAGTGAATTTGGTAACTGGTGGGCTTTTGAGAAACCCTCCGGTGAAATTGCTAAATATCGTTCGGATTAAGAAGTATGTTATCGGTGGTCTGCGATAGACAAATTAGTTAGCTGTAATCTCAAATCGAGGACAATTGTTGTTGTTGGTACTGTGCAAAGTGCTATTTGTTCAGAGTATGTAAATTACCCAGTATCGGTTAAACAACAAATCTATATAGATCAGGCATTAACATCTCTATCAGACTGCACTGGCTATAGTGGATAATCTCGTTGAAAGTGGTTTGCGTAAACCGCTGGGTTAATAGGTGAGCGTTTACGCCCGATCGCTAAAGTTTGCGAGTTCAACTAGCCAATACAACCTTCGGCTTGTTTGAGCTTTTTATTGAGCAATAAATATTCTAGAAAAAACATTGAATTTACAGAAAATACTTGGAATACGTCACCCTATTATTCAAGCTCCAATGGCTGGGGTACAAGGAAGCGAACTTGCCGTAGCGGTCTGTAATGCCGGCGGCTTAGGGTCACTGCCGGGTGCTATGCTTAGTGTCGATGCTCTTCGCAAAGAGTTGACCATTATAAGGGACGGCACCACGCAGCCTTACAACGTAAATTTCTTCTCACATTCGACGCCCGTGTTTAATAGTCAACATGAAACTGTTTGGCGAGCGGCTCTTAAGCCGTACTTTATCGAATTAGGGGTTGATGTAAACACAATCCCCGAAGGGCCTAGCCGCTTACCGTTTAGTCATGAAACTGTTGAAGTTCTAGGTGAGTTCGAGCCTTCGGTTGTTAGTTTTCACTTTGGTTTGCCGTCTGCGGCCCTATTGATGCGGTTACGTAGCTGGGACGCAAAAATCTTATCGACAGCAACGACGATAGAAGAAGCGCGTTGGCTGGAGCGGCATGGTGTCGATGCGATCATCGCACAGGGGCTTGAGGCCGGTGGCCATCGCGGAAATTTTCTGTCAGACGACCTTAAAACTCAGACCTCCACCAACACTCTTGTTGCTCAAATTGTTAGCGCCGTTAATATTCCGGTTATTGCTGCCGGTGGTATCATTAACTCTCAAGATATAGCCGCTGCAATGGCACGTGGCGCCTCTGGCGTACAAGTTGGCACGGCCTACCTACTATGCCCAGAAGCAACAACCAGTGAGGTGCATCGAGCCGCTTTGAAAAGTAGCTCTGCCAAGGTTACAGCGATAACTAATTTGTTTTCTGGGCGCCCGGCCAGAGGTATAGTAAACCGCCTAATGGAAGAACTAGGCCCGATAAATAGTGACGTGCCAGCGTTTCCTCTGGCGGCATCTTTAGTTTCAGTATTGCGAACCAAAGCAGAGAACCAAGGAAGCGGCGACTTTAGTCCGCTCTGGGCTGGGAAAAATGCATCTGGATGTAAGGAAATACCTGCCGCAGTTCTCACAAAAGAGTTAACAAATGGACTAGAGGGTTTCGGTTAAAAAACTAACAGTGTTGGTGTAGTGATCAACGCTTCGAGGCTAAATTTTAAGCATTCTAGCATTCTAGCATTCGGAGAAAGACCACGTTTAAAGCAAGGGCCGTTTAAGGTAAAGAGTGACGCTCAAGTGAGTATGAAACTGTATAGTTACGCCATCAGTCTACTGTCTGGTTCTACTCATGAACTTGATGCGGTCTATTTTACTTGGGTAAAAATATGAAATCTAAACTAGGACCGAACAGATGAAAATTTTGGTTGATGCTGATGCTTGCCCAGTGGTGATAAAAGAAATTTTATTTCGAGCTGCAGAGCGCTCTAAGGTGATGGTCATATTGGTTGCTAATCAAGCTATTTCGCACCCATCGTCAGACTTTATTCGGTCGATGCAAGTGGCTCAAGGTTTTGATGTGGCTGATAATGAGATAGTGCGTTTATGTGAATCTGGTGACTTAGTTATTACCTCGGATATTCCATTAGCGGCGGATGTATTGGCGAAGCATTGTAATGCCCTGACGCCACGCGGCGAACGTTTCAATCAAAGCAATATCGAAGCACGCCTAACCATGCGTAATTTCATGGACACGCTGCGCGGCAGTGGTGAACATTCGGGCGGGCCAGCACCGCTAAGTTCGGCTGATCGGCGGGCGTTTGGTAACCAGCTAGATGTCCTTTTGAGTAAACTAAAAATAAACAAGAATAGTTAAATTCGGTTCTGTTAATGAACAATATCTGCGTTTTTTGTGGTTCGAGTAATGGTATTGGCAATTACTATATCGAGTCAGCTAGGCGGCTAGGCTCGAGTATCGTTAAATCTGGTTATGGGCTTGTCTATGGCGGAGCTAGCATTGGCACCATGGGGGCACTAGCTGACTCGGTATTAGATGCGGGAGGGCAGGTGACGGGTGTTATACCGCAAGCGATTGCTGATATGGACGTGGCGCATACCGGTCTCTCAGTATTAGAAGTAGTTGACGACATGCATCAGCGTAAGGCGCGAATGATGGACTTATCTGATGCTTTTATCGCTATGCCAGGCGGCTTAGGGACATTAGAAGAACTGTTCGAGGCATTAACATGGCTACAATTAGGCTTGCACAGTAAGCCTTGTGCCGTGTTAAATGTCAGTGGCTATTACAATAAGCTTTTAGACTTCTTAGATCATGCTAGTCAACAAGGTTTCGCCAAACAGAGTCATGTCGAGGCGCTGTTACGTGCCGATACACCGGAAGAGGTTATGGCTTTAGTGCTTAATTATTCGCCCTTTATCGAGCCTAAACTTTAAGTCTCTTAGGCTGACGATAGAGGTCACTGCATCGTAAGCCAACACAGTGACCTTGTACTAACAAAACACTATCTCCTTGTTCAGCGATGTGTCGAGAAGCCTCTGCGTTAGCTTAACTCAACTCCAGGTGATGTTTTGTCAGCTAATATAGTAGGCTTAATTAATCGGCGGCGCATCACCCTGTAAGGTGAATCGGGGTACTAATTACCCATAGACTAACGATAAAAATTCAGTTCGAGTAGCCTGGTTGCTCCTAAAATTACCCAACATTGATGATGTCTTCATAATCGAATTTTGCTTTTGTACACCGCGCATCATCATGCACATGTGCTTAGCTTCAATGATAACTCCAACCCCTTCAGCTCCGGTAACTTCACGCATAGTCTCAGCAATTTCGGTGGTTAATTGCTCTTGAATCTGCATTCTGCGAGCGTACATATCAACGATTCTGGCAATCTTCGACAAGCCTAGCACTTTGCCGCTGGGGATGTAGGCTACGTGTGCCTTACCAATGAACGGCAGTAAGTGGTGTTCGCACATAGAGTAAAGCTCAATATCTTTAACCACAACCATTTCACGAGAGTCGGATGGGAATAAAGCATTGTTGATTACCGTATCCAGATCTTGCTCATAACCCTGAGTTAAAAACTTCATTGCTTTGGCCGCACGCTTGGGGGTGTCAACTAAACCTGGACGACTAAGGTCTTCTCCGCAGTCGCTAATAATTTTTCTGTAGGCGTCTTCCATTTATAAACTCACTAATTCGGTCAATTAAAACTACTAATTCTGATTATGCAACAAACGGATCAAAATCCAAGTGATTTGTTCAATCTGTGGGCTCATTTTCAATATCTAGCTATGCTAACCTGCTGAATCAAGTTTGATAGTTCGGAATGCTCTTTGATGGAAAAAGATGCAGTCGATTTTTTAATGCGTCGTCGTCGCCTGCTCGCGCTGATAAGTCTCGTTATTACCGTGCTTGTTAGTTAAGGTAGAAAGAACCTTTACCTTGAGTCTGATTCTAAGATCTATTTCCAAGACGATGAGCCGCATCTAGTGGCGCATGAAGCGATTCAAGACATATTTACCGAGACAGGTAATTTGGCAATTATGCTAAGTCCAGCGTCTGGCGATGTTTTTACAGCTAGAGTTTTAGGGCTGCTTCATGAGTTAACTGAGCAGGGCTGGCAGATGCATTATACGATGCGCGTTGACTCTATTACTAATTTTCAGAATACCGCTGCCGAGCAAGACGACTTACGGGTAGAGGATCTGCTGCTTGATTTATAAATGCTCACAGCGGATAAAATCAATAGGCTAAGAGCCTTTGCGCTGACCGAGAAGCAACTGGTTAACAGGTTAGTATCGCCTGATGGCACTGCTGCAATGATCAATATTAGCTTAGAGTTGCCGCCAGAGGTCGACCCTATGGCAAGTAAAGAGCGGCAAGCTGCACAACGTGAACCGCGTGATTCGTCGCATCCTGAATTGGTGTACTTCGGCCGCCAACTGTTGGCCGAATATCGCCTCGATTGTGCCGTTAATGTATGGGCTAATCTTGTTGTTGCTAGTAATCTTTTTTCGCTCAATTGGCAGTGTTATAAGTACGTTGCTAGTAATCGTCTGCGCCAGTGCAGTGGCGATGGGTAGCGCTGGTTGGATTGGTTACGCCGTAAATACCGCAAATGCGATGACACTGACGATCGAATTGACCATTGGTGTCTGCGATGCAGTGCACCTGCTTTCGGTGTATCTACTGGGCTTATCCAGTCAATTAAGCGCAGAATAGGCTATGAATGAAAGCCTGCGCCTTAATTTACAGCCTATTGTGCTAACCAGCGTTACCACAGCCATTGGTTTTTTGACGCTTAATTTTGCCACCTCTCGGCCATTCGCTGAGCTCAGTAATATGACCGCGATTGGTGTAATCTGGGCGATGGTATTAACTTTTACATTGCTGCCAGCCGTTACTATGCTGGTAACACGTAGGCGAAAGGCATCAGCGGTTAATGAAAGATTAACGCAAGGCTTTGCGCGCTTTATCGTTTTGCACCGTACCAAAGCGCTGATTAGCTCCTTGTTGCTTGCCTTGGGTTTGATGGCGATGATACCGCTAAATATTATCGACGACGACCCTATCCTATATTTTGAGTAAGGTATCCCGTATCGTGATTCAATGGTTTTGCGATTGAGCATTTACCCGGCGTTAAGGACATGAATTTTGTTCTTGGCTGCGATCAAGCCTCGTGTGTTACATCGCCTAAGTTTCTGACTATGCTAGAGGGCTTCCAAACATTCCTTGAATCAGAACCGGCGGTGGCCCTCGTAGACTCCTACATAGATGTAATCAAACGCTTGAACCGCATGAATGCAGATAATCAGGTGTTTTTTGCGATACCTGAACGAGCCGACTGAGCCTCTCAGTACAACCTGATGTACGAGATGTTATTACCCTACGGACTGGATCTGAATAATCAGCTAAACCTTGATAAATTTGAAACTAAAGTTGGCGTACTGGTACGCAATATCCCAAACTCTGAGCTGATCGAGCTTGCAGAACGTTCACACACTTGGTTAAAAGATAATCACAGCCCCGATACTAAACCGGGTTCAAGCATCAGCATAATGTTTGCCCATATCGGCGAGAACAATATTCGTTCGATGCTGTTCGGTGGTCTGATGGCAATTTTCCGAGTCACCATCACCGTTCTGATTGCTTTGCGATCGATTCGCTATGCGATTATCAGTATAATGGCCAACTCTATAACCGCTTTTATGGCGTTTGGTGTATGGGGCTTGGTTAACGGGCAAGTAAATATGGCCGTCGCGATGGTGTTCAGTATCTTACTGGGTATATTGGTTGACGACACGCTTCACTTTATTAGTAAGTATCGACGCGGACGAAGGGTCAAAGGCCTTTCTAAAGAGCATTCGATTGAATATGCCTTTGCCAACGCAGGGGTGACATTGAGTATTACTACATTAGTTTTGGCAATGGGCTTTACCCTATTGTGTACATCCAGTTTTGGCTTAAACTCAATGGCCGATAACTTAACCGCGATCACCATCATGATAGATTTAACTTTTTTGATTTTGCCGCCGATTTTAATGTGGCCGGATCGAGATCATGCACTTATCGCTAAAACCCAAAGCTAAAACCTAAGACCAAATTTTTATGATTAATCACCGAATTGAATTCTTTGTTGAAAACCACATTGCGCATGTCAAGCTCTCTCGAGCAGACAAAATGAATGCGCTAGACAGCAAAATGTTAGACGCTATACCAATGGTCGGTGAGCGCATTCGCCAAGATTCGAGTATTCGAGTGGTGGTGATATCGGGTGACGGTGGTAATTTTTGCGCGGGTCTCGATAAGTCGAACTTTTCGTCTATTTTGGACAAAAAAGGTATTTCCGTAAACGATGATGACACGGTGACGGTGCTTGCTGATCGTACCCATGGTATCGCCAATGCTGTGCAATATGTGGCCTGGATGTGGCGCGAGCTGCCAATGCCAGTCATTGCTGCGGTCGAGGGCTTTTGTTTAGGGGGCGGCTTACAGATTGCGCTAGGCGCTGATTTTCGATATGCCAAGGCAAATAGTAAGTTCTCAATATTGGAGATGCGTTGGGGCATTGTTCCTGATATGAGTAGCACCCAAATTATGCGTCACATGATTAGAGACGACGTGATACGCGAGCTGACCTATACCGCAAAGATCTTTAATGCAGAGCAAGCTAAAGAATGGGGTTTTATTACAGAAATCGTTGATGATCCTTTGGCAAAAGCAATGACTGTAGCAAATCAAATCGTCAATAAGAACCCCGATGCAATCAGGGCGTCAAAGAAAATAATTGATGCCAGCTATTATCAAACCGCGGAGCAAGGTCTATTAATGGAGTCGGTAGAGCAGGACAAAATTATGGGCACACCGAATCAAATCGAAGCGGTGATTGCCGAGTTGCAAAAACGTAAGCCTGAGTTTAAAGACTAGCTAGCAAGGAGGCGTTACAGTGGTTTGTAGAATAAAGAGCCGCTTGCCAATAAAGAGCTGCTTGTTAGTAAAACACCGCGACACTTTGGCTGGCGCTAATAACCAAATCGCCCGCTTTATTCCAAACCTGCATGTCTTGGCTCGAGTAGCCGTTGCGAACATGCTCGGCGGCGGAGCGCATTAACCACCAGCCGTGTTCGGTGCTGATGTCCTCTTTAAGAAAATTCATCATCCATGTCATCGAGCTGATGGGCGCAGATTCTTTGAACATCGGCAGCACGGCCGGTGGAGGCATGTCGGCAAGACCGATCAGGGCGGCAAGGTCACTGGCATTCTGATCTTTGTGACGAACCCAAATGAAATGTTCATGGGCGTCTGAACTGCTTATAGGTCGACCGCCTCTAGCAAGCAAGCAATCGTAATTGTCGGCAAATGAGGGTTCAAAACCGGTTTTAAACAAACGGCTGGAGCTTTCAACGCTTGGCACGTGAGGTTTTTCGGTAAAGTCTTGGTTCAAACGCGATTCTCGGCTTTCACCGAAACAAAATACAGCGTGTGTCGCCAGCCCTTTTTGGCCGGTCATCTCAGCGCTGATATACGCAACCGAACGGCCTTGGCGCATAATTTTGGTGGTGACGTTAACGTCACCACCAACGGGGCCGATGAAGTTTATTTGTGCCGACCTCAATGGTGGTAGTTCTGGGAAATCGTTTATAACCGCTTGGTAACAGAGTGCGGCGGACATGCCTCCATAGGTAGTGCGGCCTTGCATCCAGTTATCAGTTATGCATACGGTACTTTGCTGTGCAGACGTATTTTTTAGGCTACCAAGTAGCTCAGAGAAAGTCGGGTTCATATGGAAATTGGTGTTTAGACTAGTTTGGCCATTAGCATTTCATTGGCCATTTGCGGGTTGGCCTTGCCACGAGATTTTTTCATCACTTGGCCGACCAAAAAGCCGATTACTTTTGGGTTGCCGTCTTTAAACTGCTGCACTTGCTCGGGGCAGGAGGCAATAACGTCATCGACCACCGTTTCAATCGCACCGGTATCTGTGATTTGCTTCAAACCTTTGGCTTCAATGATGGCATCAACCTCACCGTCTTGCTGCCAAAGCGCTGCAAATACTTTTTTCGCCGTATTGCCTGATAGCGTTTTGTCGGCGATGCGATCTAGTAAAAGTGCGAATTGAGTCGTATCGATTGGCGAGTCGATGATATCGAGTTCAGATTTATTTAAATTAGCGAATAGCTCGCCACTCATCCAGTTAGCCACTACTTTGATCTCGGCCTTACTGGCTTTTGATACGGTTTCGAAAAAATCAGCGGTTTCGCGATCGGCGGTAAGCATTGTCGCGTCTTCTAGCGACAAGCCAAACTCAGATTGAAAACGCTCTTTTTTGGCGGTTGGTAGCTCTGGTAAGGTAGCACGCACCTGTTCTAGAAAACTGTCTTCCAAAATCATCGGAGGTAAGTCAGGGTCTGGGAAGTAACGATAATCGTGTTCTTCTTCTTTCGATCGCATCGAGCGAGTTTCGTGCTTATCTGAATCGTAAAGCCGGGTTTCTTGAGTAATGCTACCGCCATCCTCAAGAATATCGATTTGACGTTCAATTTCATATTCCATTGCGCGCTCAACAAAGCGGAATGAGTTTATATTTTTTAACTCAGTTCGGGTGCCCAACGCTTCCTGGCCACGAGGTCGTATCGACACATTTGCATCACAACGAAATGAGCCTTCCTGCATGTTACCATCGCATATTTCAATGTAACGCACCAAACTATGGAGCTTACGCAAGTAGGTTACCGCTTCGCTTGGTGAGCGCATATCGGGCTCGGAAACAATCTCCAGCAACGCTGTGCCAGCGCGGTTTAAATCGATACCGGTTTGGCCATGAAAATCTTCATGCAATGATTTTCCTGCGTCTTCTTCTAGGTGAGCGCGGGTAATGCCGATTATCTTTATGCCTTCGGGCGTTTCGATCTCGAGTTCTCCAAAACCGACAATCGGTAGTTCCATTTGTGAGATTTGATAACCCTTAGGTAAGTCAGGGTAAAAATAGTTCTTACGCGAAAATACATTGCGTTGGTTAATATGCGCACCAATGGCCAATCCAAATTTGACCGCAAGCCGTGCCGCTTCCATATTCATTACTGGCAATACGCCGGGTAGGGCAATATCGACGGCACTGGCCTGTGTGTTTGGCTCAGCGCCATAGGCAATTGAACTACCCGAGAAAATTTTTGATTTTGTAAGTAGCTGCGTATGAACTTCTAGGCCGATCACGACTTCCCAGCGTTTATCCCAAGTGAACATTATGCCTTACCTCGAATCGCGGATGGAGCGACACGGGTATGCCAATCGGTAGACTGTTGAAATTTATGCGCAATATTAAGCATCTTGGCTTCTTGTAGATACGGGGTTATTAGATGTAGACCAGTGGGTAAGCCATTGGCCGTAAAGCCAGCCGGAATTGAGCCTGCGGGTAAGCCTGCAAGGTTGGCTGGAATAGTATAAATATCGTTCAAGTACATCGAGACTGGATCATCAGTGCGGTGGCAACCTGCTTCAAATGCAGGGCTTGGTGTAGTTGGGCCCATGATGACGTCACATTCCTCAAACGCCTTAGTAAAGTCGTTTGAAATCAGTCGGCGTAGTTTTTGAGCTTTTGAGTAATAGGCGTCGTAATAGCCTGACGATAAGGCGTAGGCACCAATCATAATTCTACGTTTTACTTCTTCACCAAAGCCTTCGGTACGAGTCTTGGTATACATGTCTACTAGGTCAGTATACTCCTCAGCTCGATGGCCGTAACGCACGCCATCAAAGCGAGAGAGGTTAGATGATGCTTCCGCCGGTGCTATTACGTAATAGCTCGGTAATGCTAGATGTGAATTTGGCAGCGTGACCTCTTTAATACTCGCGCCCAGAGTTTCGAACTGTTTCACCGCTGTTTCAATAATCGCCGCCATTTCCGGATCTAGGCCATCACCGAAAAATTCTTTTGGCAAACCGATTTTCAAGCCTTCTAGCGAGTCATTTAGCGATACAGTGAAGTCTTCGCTAGCAACATTTAATGAGGTTGAATCTTTTTTATCGAAGCCAACCATGGTGTTAAGTAATAAAGCCGCATCTTCGGCGGTGTGCGTCATTGGCCCCGCTTGGTCTAATGAAGATGCAAAAGCGATCATGCCGTAGCGCGAACACCGGCCGTAACTTGGTTTAATACCGGTCAGGTTGCAAAATGCGGCGGGTTGCCTGATCGAGCCGCCGGTATCAGTGCCGGTGGCCGCTGGGGCAAGCATTGCTGACACCGCCGCCGCTGAGCCGCCCGAACTACCACCTGGCACTAAGGTTTTATCAGTGGTGCTCCAAGGATTACTGACGGCGCCGTAATAAGACGTCTCGTTGGACGACCCCATCGCGAATTCGTCCATATTCGTTTTGCCCATACTAACCACACCATGAGCGTGCATGTTCTCAACCACGGTGGCGGTGTAGGGCGCCACGAAGTTTTCGAGTATCTTCGAACCAGCAGTAGTTTGGGTGCCATCAATGCAGAATATGTCTTTCTGCGCGACTGGTACACCAAGTAGCGCGCTAGTGTCGCCCTTAGCGCGCTTCTGATCGGCCGCTTTTGCTTGGTCAATAGCCTTTTCCTCGTTAAGGCTAATAAAGGCATTGTGCTCCGATTGCTTGATTCGGGCTAAATAGTCCTGTGTGATTTCCACACTCGAACGCTTACCGCTGTCTAAGTCGGCCGCTAACTGGGCCAAGGTTGTGATAGTCAAAACTAAATCCTGTGGTGAACTGCGCTAACACTGTAGGTTGCTTCGCGAGGTCGTTAATTGAGTGTGTGATTGTTAAAGAAGTTACATTTTAGCAAGACTCAGTCGATCACTTTTGGAACCAAATACAAGCCGCGTTCAACACGCGGCGCGACGGATAAAAATTTGTCACGTTGATCAGTCTCAGTGACCTCGTCTGCACGTAGCCGCATAGTGGCATCAAACGGGTGAGTCATCGGTTCTATGCCAGTGGTGTCAACGGCTTCCATTTGCGCTACCAAGTCGAGAATATTTTCAAGAGATGCACGCGCTGAATCAACCTCTGATGCGTCAATATTAATGCGAGCAAGGCGCGCTATGTTATGCACTGTTTCGTTATCTAAAGCCATTTTAATGTGTCGCAAATTTGCTAGTTTTTAGGTAAGTGTTTAAGGCGTTTTAATTACTTGTTTAAGCTTTTGTATTTTTCCCTATTAACGGATGACTATCAACAATTAACGCTATTTAAAGGCTAAGTTTGACAGCTTAAATACAATAAAACTGAAAACTTATGATAAACCACGAAATTACCATAGATAGGACTGTTGTTGAATAGCGCAAGCGACCGATTCGCTGTACAATATTTGTCAATCAGAATAATAATAATTCTTAGCTCTCACACACGAATATATAAATGTTACGTAGTATTTTAGGCTTGTTTTCCAACGATTTGGCGATTGACCTCGGCACCGCCAACACTCTTATCTATGTTAAAGAGAAAGGTATCATTTTGAATGAGCCTTCGGTAGTGGCTATTCGCTATGCACCTGGCGGTGGCTTGAACAATAAAAGCATACTTGCTGTTGGTTCAGAAGCGAAGAGAATGTTGGGCCGAACCCCCGGCTCGATCAAAGCTATTCGGCCGATGAAAGACGGTGTAATCGCCGACTTTAATGTGACCGAGATAATGCTCAAGTACTTTATTAGAAAGGTGCAAGAGAACCGTTTCCTTCAGGGTAGCCCGAGAATTATTATTTGTGTTCCCTGTGGTTCGACCCAAGTTGAGCGACGAGCCATTCGAGAGTCTGCTTATGGTGCTGGCGCTCGCGAGGTCTATCTTATTGAAGAGCCGATGGCGGTAGCGATTGGGGCTAACTTACCAGTGGCTGAGCCAACTGGTTCGATGGTGCTGGATATTGGCGGTGGTACTACTGAGGTCGGTGTTATGTCTTTAGGTGGTATGGTCTATAGCACATCATTGCGAGTTGCAGGTGATACTTTTGATGAAGCGATTATAAATCATGTGCGTCGTAATCATGGTTTGTTGATCGGTGAAGCCAGCGCCGAACGCGTTAAAAAGGCGATTGCTACGGCGTGGGACAAATCAGAAGAACGCGAGATGGAAGTTAAAGGCCGAGATATTGCCGAAGGCTTGTCACGTGCCGTTACTTTGAGCAGTAAGGAGATTTATTCAGCTATTAGTGACCCATTGGAATCCATTGTCCAAACTATCAAGCAAGCACTTGAGCAAACACCACCTGAGCTAAGCGCTGATATTGGTGATAAAGGTATGGTTATCGCTGGCGGTGGCGCATTAATGCGCG
>JBLHRL010000012.1:0-63273 GCA_047625975.1 Arenicella sp. | reverse complement strand
TGGCCGCGGTTTGGCGCTATTAACCTCAAAGGTGAGCTGTCTGTGAATGTAAAATCGAATTTGATTTATACAATCGCCAGATCCATAATCGACAGCGTCATTGACTCATTAAGTCGAAGGTATTAAATCTGATACTGGAACACTCTTTGAGTGTTGACATCGGCCAAATGTTTACTCGACCTTAGTTATGTGAACCTGACAAAAAATGCTTAATATTAATACCGACAGAATCGATAAATCAGAACTCACCAGAGTGTTCAAAGAGTCTGGTCGAATTCATATACCAGAGTTTCTAGACTCTGATAGCGCCTCAAAAATCCATCGAACTCTTGCTGGCCAACAGCAATGGAACCTCGCTTGGAACGATCAAGGAAAACATTTAGATCTGAACTACATCAGTGTATTAGACTGGACTACAGAACAGCGAAACAGTTTAGAGGCCAGAATTCATGCTCAAGCCGAAAGGCAATTTGAATATTGCTATGCGGCAATACCAATCTACGACATTTACAAAAATGGGCAGATGCCAGGTCATTTTTTCAATCAAATATACGAGCTTTTTAAGCGCCCTGAACTTATTGAATTTGCCCAGGATATCACTGGAGATAGCTCTATCAAGTATGCCGACATGCAAGCAACTCGATACTCGAAAGGGCATTTCTTAAATGAACATGATGACGATGTCGCGGGTAAGAATCGAGTCGCCGCCTATGTACTCAATCTCACACCAGAATGGAGGCGTGACTGGGGTGGGGCACTTGTTTTCGCTGATCAGAAAGACGGATCTAGTAACTGTTTCTTCCCGAGCTATAATGCGTTAAACATATTCTCTGTTCCACAAAAGCATTCGGTATCATTCGTAACGCCTTTCGCCGGCGCCAACCGATACTCGATCACGGGTTGGTTCCGATACTAGGTCCTTTGCGCGAATAGGCAAAAAAAGAGCCCCAAAGTGGAGCTCTAGTGATGCTTAACAAGTCAGACTAGAGGTCAGTAGCGTCATCTTTGGGTACTTCTAACTTAACTTGAGCAATGGTGTTGTCCGGGTACTTTAGGTTGTGCAACTTGATCAAGTTATTAAATTGATAAATTGACGTTAACATTGAGTACAACGGCAATAGGTAGCTCTCTTTACGAAGCTCATCGAATTTTTCAATATCAAGCTCTTGAAGTGCCACTTCGTCGATTGTGTTTAAACCCTTAAGTGTATTCACACGCCCGTTGTGATACTGAACCTGTAAGTCCATCGGTCTAATCAAGCCTAGCTCTTCGGCTTTTTTAGTAAATTTGTAAGTATGCACGTCGTGCTTAACTTCTAACTCTAGCTGCGCCGTTGCTTGGCTCAAACGCATAGATGCTTTACCGTTTTCAAATAAAGCTTCGCCTTCTTGTTTTGAAAATACGCTACTTTTCTCGTCGATGCCGATGGTGAAATTTTTCTCATCGGTGGGCGAGCGCATTAAAAAGAATGGGTAGGTTTGCATACCGATTGGCAGGTGAGTGCCAATCCAAGCGTCATTTTCGACAAATAGATTACTGCCCAGTTCGAAGCTGTTAATCGCCGAAATAGTCCAATCGGCATTTTCCGATATGCGACTTATGAATATTGGGAAACTGCTAATAGCCATGCCAACTTCGCTGACTTTTAAGTTGATAATATGTTGATTGGCGGCCACTTTGAGCGCGCCTTGTGGATTCATCTTAAGGTCAGCATGAGTGGTTGCACTCAATTCTGTGAGGGAGGGGAGTTTTCGTTCTTCGGCCATGATCCTTCTTCTAATTTAGTTTTTCTAATTGTTTATTTTTATTCAATGACTGTTTGCACACGGCGACCACTTTAAGGAGAGGCTTATGCACCTAGCCATTGCTGAATGTATTGGCGATGGGGCGCAATGTGCGCAACATCTGTTCGGTAATTTTTTAGTGTTTTTGGATAATAGGGTTAGCCTGATTTTGCACTTTATAGCGATATGCTTGGCTCTCAAAATGGGCTTTAAAACCCATGCCGTACACAACATATTCGTAGCTGGCGGCCGGGAAAAGCTCGATCGCACTATAAAATTCAGTGTTGATTGATCCGCAGCGGCCCCATATCGCCAGATCATCTTTCAATCAATCACGAATACTAGCCTCTTGGGTATGTGCTTGCCAATAGGGTCAGGCCGTTTGCTAAGCATACAGTGCAATTTTAAGAAATCAATGATGAGGGCCCCTGAGCGGCTCGACAAAGCCTGCCTACATACCAACAGCGACGCGATTGCCTTTCCAAAACTATTGACGATGACCAGACTTAAAAGTGATTTTACGCGGGCTGATATGGTCTGCATCTGTGCCTAAGGAAGCGTGTAAATTGGCTTCGGCCTCGTCATCACTCAAAAATTTTCTTGAGTAAACATGACCGACTTCGCGGCGGTGGCTCAAGATAATATCCCAAATCCAGCCTGCATTTTGACCGCTAGCAATGGTGTGATTTATTATGTCGTTATAAGCTTAAGTGTATGCCATGTGCAAGGCTAGTGCCGTATCGTTGAAGAAGTATTTGTCGGCCGAGACAAATGGTGCTGCCATTGCTTTACCGAGCAATAGTCAGCCAAGACCTGTGCAGTCGACAAATAAGTCAGCCTCTGGAGTTTGTTCTTGATCTAAGGTGATCTGTTTTTCCATCACTGAGACTGTGGTTAATCGTCTTGGCCTTTCTGTGACGCTTCCCAGTTTACAAAGTTCGCTAATTCTTCTGCAACCTTATTAAAGGTCCAGACTAATATTGCCGCGTCATCGATAAAACCGAGGCCGGCGATGAAATCTGGTAAGGCGTCGAGCGGCATCACAAAGTAAATAATAGCAGCAACAATCAAGCCAAAATTTTCCAGCGATATGTCTCGATACGATCCGTTTGCATAGGCGCGGATTAGGCGATATGACGATTTGATAGGTTGTATTACTTCCGCCAGCTTGGTTTCGGTTAAGATGGTCACTTTCTTCTGCGCCATATTGGCCAGCTCTGGAAGCCTACCTGGCGTGTCAATAGTCGCGCTTACCAAGCGTTTAGCTCGGCGGTAAGCACGACTTTTTATGAACCTATCCAAAACAGTGTAATTGATTAGCGAATGGCGGTTTTATACGCCTAACGACGGATTGATTAAGAACTTCTCTCCAGTTTTCTTAGCGTTGTACTTAGCGACATAGCTAGGGGTCATCGCTTGCTTGAATGAAAGCACTTCGGTGAAGTTGCTAGCAAAGGTTGTGTCAATCTCATGGGCTACACGCTTGTGCAATTCAGCTACTCGCTGCGGAGTCACTTTGCCTAAGAATTGCATCAGCAAGAAACCGCCAATGCCCCATGACATACCGTAGGCACGATTTAGGACCGTTGGAGAGAAATCTAAGCCCCCGTAAATGTAAACCTGCTTGTTTGACGGTGAGCCATAGGTATTAAAGCCAACCGCATCTTTGCTACCAACACGTTCCATTGCCGTCAGAATATCACTAACTAAGTCACCGCCACCAATAGCGTCAAACGCTAGCGTTGCCCCAGTTTCGTCGATCGCGGCTAGTAACTCTTTTTTGAAACTATCCGAGGATGAGTTACATACGTGTTTAGCACCGATCTTGGTGAGGATGTCTACTTGCTCTTGGCTGCGAACAATATTTACCAACGGCACATCTTCTGCGATGCAAATTTTGTTTAACATTTGGCCTAAACCAGATGCAGCCGCGGTGTGAACCAACGCTGAATGACCTTCCATTCGCATAGTATCGACCATACCTAAGGCGGTAAGCGGGTTAACAAAAGATGATGCCGCCTGAGCCGCTGTTGTGCCTTCGTTATGAGCCATGCAAGCTTGAACTGGAACGCAGCAGTATTCGGCATAGCTAGCACCAGATAAAATCGCAACTGTTTTACCCATTAATGCTTGTGCGGCCTCGCTATCACCGGCTGCTACTACCGTACCAGCGCCTTCATTGCCGACCGGTAAAACTTGGTCAAGGCGTGACCCTACACGAGAGGCCATACCAGGGTAAAGCGGTGCGCTTAGTACTTTATTTTCGTCATTATATTCTAGCGTTGCTTTCGCTAGGTTTGCAGGGCCAAACATAGGCCACATATCCGATGGGTTAATTGGTGCTGCTTCAACCCGAACCACAACCTCATGCGGCTTTGGTTTAGCGACCTCTGATTGCCGAAGAGAGAATTCAAGTTGACCTTCAGACGATATGTTTGAAAATAATTGATTGTTGAGTTGCATTAGAGTTTTTCCTCAATGATGTTTTTCTAATTGTAAAGTAGTCCTATAATAATATCTTATTTGCATAGCAAATGTTACCGACTGATTTGAATGTTGAAGTGCCGAAAACAGAGAGTGTTTGAGCGGTCGTGCTTTACACTTAGCACCTGAATATGAGGAAGCAATAAAATGTCAGCTAGAAATATCATCGAACTTGTGGTCTTGGCGGCGCTCTGGGGAGCTTCGTTTTTGTTTATGCGTATTGCGGTGCCTGAGTTTGGAGCGGTAGCATTGATCGAGGCTAGGGTGTTGATTGCCGGCTTGGTGCTATTGCCATTTTGGTGGTTTCGAGAGTCGGCTTTGAATCGCTATAAAGTGCGACAGCATTGGCCCAAAATCTTCGTCGTTGGCTTGTTGAATTCAGCTATTCCATTCGTTCTTTTTGCTTACTCGATGCTTTATATTACTGGCGGTATGGCGGCTATCTTAAACGGCACTGCACCGATTTGGGGTGCGGTAGTCGCTTGGCTTTGGCTTAAGAATAGGTTGGCGCTAAATGGAGTGATTGGGCTTTTAATCGGTTTCACTGGCGTGGTTCTGCTGGTCTCTGATGAGTTAGCTGTGTCGGTTGAAGGGAAAGCGTGGGCAATCGCGGCATCGGCATTTGCCCCGTTGCTATATGGTGTTGCGGCTAATTACACATCTGAGAAACTTAATGATGTGTCGGCTTTAGGCATTGCGACCTTTAGCCAGCTAGCGGCCGCGTTTCTGTTATTGCCATTACTTTTCTGGTTTATACCTCCAGTAATGCCAAGCCTCAATGCATGGTTAGCACTATTAGCGTTGTCAATATTATGCACCAGTGTTGCCTATTTAATGTTTTTCCGTTTACTCGCTGAAATTGGCAGCACTCGAGCGATTACGGTAACTTTTTTAATACCTCTTTTCGGTTCATTATGGGGTGCGGTGTTTATTAACGAAGAAATAACGGTGATGATGATGACCGGTATGGCGATTATCTTGCTTGGCACCGCTCTGGTAATGGGCGTGTTTAACGTTACCCGAGTGCATAAAGTTGGCTGAGACAAAAACCAATGTCATGCAACTGTCGCACTAAATTCACATTCTACTAGGCCTTAATCTGCATAATCAAATTGTCTCTATAGGGAGGCGTCTGTCATTTGTATCCAGTATGGTGTTTTTTATGAGTATCTCAATGTTACATATTGTTGCCAGCCAGCCAATCGATGGTCAGCCAAAAAAAAATGAGTATGGTGAAACGCCGCTGGCTTTTTCGCCGACCATTCGTCTCTCGAATGGTGAAGACGCTGTTCCTCAACAATACTTAGACGTCGATCGTAAGTTGGACAATCTAAGTAATGTACTCTCACACATATCAGTGCCTGCTGGTTATCAATTATTTGCCGGGCAAGAAGGCTCATGCCTTTATCTTATTGCCGGTATAATTGGTAAAGAAAATTACCCGAAATCGGCAGAAAGTTTAAAATACGACAAGATAGTTTACAGTCGCCGATGGATAATCGAGCCAACCACTCCGACATCCGAAATTGTACAAACCGCTTTGCTGGCTATTAAGAAAGCACGTGAGCATGAAGTACGTGAGTCGTTTAAACTCCAAATAGAACAAGGATCGCGGGCGGCAACACCGTTTAACTGTCACCTAGACTTACCGCTGATGGCGGGGAATAAGTCTGCGATACTTAGGGCCCCTGCAATTAATGTCTTTAACCAATTGAAAGGTATCAATTTTGCCGGTTATAGTTTTGAAGTTCAGCACCATATTTCGCTTGGTCGTAAACAGCTATTTGAGTTACGGGTTATAGGCCAAGCGGCACATTTTCGTGAGTTGGCAGGCAGTTCAATCTCGGTTATCTGCGAGCATTCAGACAAACGTGACTTTGTGCATCAATTAATTACCTCGCTAATTACTCGAAGCGATCGCTTTGTTGAAGAATTAGTAACTTTCAAAGGTTTTACCCGGTTCAGCCATACCCTAGACCCTATTGCGTTAGCTAATTTTTCGTATCAAACTCGTAACATTGAAGCGGCTGATCGTCGCTTTGATAGCAATTTTAAGGATATGAGTTATAAGGTTGATTCGTCTAAAGCGCCGTTTTACAACGATGGTGAGCTTGGACGTCAGCAGCGGTCATTAATTTCTAGTTTCGATAGCCTGGGTGGTTATTTACCGCTTGAGAGGCTGGCAATAAAATCCTAAAGTTTGCATGAGTCTTTAGGTGTTTGTTCACGAGCGGGCAAGTGTCGTCGCTTATCGCCATCATTTAATGGAGAGAGGTTTTGCGATAGCCCACAATTAGAGTATGTTATTTGAATAATTAACGAACGCTAGTGTGATCATGAATCTTTTAAATTTACGATTAGTAAATGGGCTCTTTGTTGGCCTTACTTTGTTGCTCCTTGCCGCTTGCACAAGTCAGTTAAACTCGCAAAAAGAAGGCGCTGACGCGGCTTATGCAATGCCCGATCAATACGCAGCAAAAACGGTCGACGCTATTTTGCGCGACGGTGGTAATGCCGTTGATGCGGCAGTGGCGGCAGCATTTGTGTTAGCGGTTACACTCCCAGAGGCTGGTAATATTGGCGGAGGTGGCTTTATGTTGGCGTACATGGATGGCCAAAATCACTTTCTAGATTACCGAGAAAAAGCACCCCTAACCGCCAGTCGAGACATGTATCTTGATGCTAATGGCGATGTCGTTGAAAAATCCAGCCTCGTCGGTATTCGTGCCGCTGGGGTGCCGGGAACCGTAGCCGGGATATGGAAAGCGCATCAAAAATTCGGATCTAAGCCATGGGCTAGTTTGATTGCGCCAGCGATATCTTACGCAGAGCAAGGTTTTCAAGTTCACCCTAAAAAAGCTAAGGGCATAATCAGCACCATCGAGTGGTTTGATGGCAAAGTGAATTTTGCTGAGCACTTTGCTGAAATGGCTGAGGGTGGGGTGTTTAAGCAGGCTGAATTAGGAGCAGTGCTTCGGCGAATTTCTGCACATGGTGCAAATGACTTTTATACGGGTAAAACGGCTGAACTACTGATTGCTCAATCGATCCGAGAAAACGGTTTAATAAGTGCTAAAGACCTCAAACAATACCAAGCGGTATGGCGTACTCCGTTAATCGCTAAGTGGCGTGATTATCAAGTGGTTACCGCACCACCACCGAGTTCTGGTGGCTTTGCGGTAATTCAGTTACTGAAGATGAAGCAGCTACTAGATGAAGAATTTTCTGGGCTTGTACCCAACTCGGCGCAATATATTCACTTAATTGCGGAAATGGAAAAACGCGTATTTGCTGATCGCGCCGAGTATTTCGGCGACCCCGATTTCTTTAATGTGCCAATTGATGAATTGATTAGCGATGCTTATATTCAACAACGTGCAGGCGAAGTTAACGTCGACTCAATAAGCAAACTCGATCATGCCCAGCCGGGTCTAGATTCGCCGAGCACAACCCATTTCTCGATCGTTGATAGATGGGGCAATGCTGTTTCAAACACCTACACCATCAATTGGAGCTATGGTAGCGGCGTGGTGGTTGAAGGCGCAGGTTTTATTTTAAACAATGAAATGGATGACTTTAGTACCAAACCAGGAGTGGCTAACGTTTATGGTGTAATCGGTGGTGTTGCGAATGAAATTCAACCATCGAAGCGCATGCTGTCGTCCATGAGTCCAACTATTATTTTAAAGGACGACGGTGTCCGCATGGTTGTGGGTACGCCGGGTGGGTCGACTATTTTCACGTCGGTTTTTCAAGGCATTATCAATGTCATCGACAACGGTATGCCAGCGGTTGAATCGGTTGCCGCGAGTCGCTTTCATCACCAGCTGCTACCACCGGATTTAATTACCACGAGCATCAGCATCCCGCTCGCAGACAAGACTAAATCAGCGCTACAAGAAAAGGGCTATCGCGTAGAACCGCACGCTTGGGAATTTGGCGATCTACAATTAATTGAGACTAGCAACGGTAAAACTAATACCGCCTCAGACCCTCGAGGTATCGGCGTCTCGGGTGTGGTAAAGTAGCCTCAGCTTAGTCGCTCAATTGGAGAGCAAATGTCCAGATCTATTATTGCCATAGCCGGTGCGTCTGCCTCTGGCAAAACGTTGTTTGCGCAAACAGTTTACAAAGAGTTGTCGGCAGAATTAGAGGGCCGACCTTTAGCGGTTTTGGAAGAGGACGCTTATTACCGAGACCAGAGTGATTTAGAGATGTCGGTACGTGAGCAAACTAACTATGATCATCCAAAGGCCTTCGAGCATGAGTTGTTAGTTGAGCATATCCTTGCACTAAAAAATGGCGCTGACGTGGATGTGCCAATCTACGACTTTGCCAACCATACAAGAGCTGGGGGCATTCGACATGTGCAAGCAGCTGAATTCGTTATAGTTGAAGGTATTTTATTATTGAGCGACCCAGCGTTACGCGAATTGTTCGACGTTAAGGTGTTTATTGATACGCCGCTTGATATTTGTTTGTTACGGCGTATTGAGCGTGACACACAAGAGCGCGGCCGTAGCTTTGATTCAGTTGCTGAGCAATATAAAGCCACTGTCAGGCCAATGTACTATGAGCATATCGAGCCTTGCAAGCAGCACGCACATATTGTTGTTACTGGCGGTGGCCGTAACCGCGTTGCAATTGATATGGTTAAAGAGCACATTAAGTCGTCGCTCCGGCAGATTACAATTTGATCTGCGCTACTCTATTTACTAGCGCCTGAACTGACACCGTCCACCTTGCACTCATTATCATCATAGAGAGATTTCATTGACTACTCTGATTAGCCTATTTGGCATATTCGTTCTTCTTAGCGTTGGCTTTATTGTTTCTAAACATCGAAGCGATATCAATTGGCGGACTATCTGCGTCGCATTTTTGCTGCAATTTGCGATTGGTGCGTTTGCGTTGTACTTTCCGCTTGGTCGCCGTGTGCTTGAGAGCATTTCTGGCGGTGTGTCAGGAGTGTTGTCATACGCGCAAAGCGGGATAGACTTTTTGTTCGGCAACTTAGGTCAGGCTTCCAGCGATGGCATTGGTTTTGTATTCGCTTTACAAGTGCTGCCGATTATCATTTTCTTCTCAAGCCTGATTTCAGTGCTCTACTATATTGGCATTATGGGCTGGGTTATTCGCGTTGTGGGCGGCGGATTGCAATGGCTTTTAGGCACTAGCCGGGCTGAATCAATGTCAGCCACTGCCAATATTTTCGTTAGCCAAACCGAAGCGCCAATGGTGATTAAGCCGTTCGTCGGCAAGATGTCAAATTCAGAATTATTTGCCGTTATGGTCGGAGGTATGGCCACCGTCGCTGGCTCAGTATTGGCCGGTTATGTCGCTTTAGGTGTGGAAATGAAATACCTTTTAGCGGCCAGTTTTATGGCCGCACCCGGTGGCTTTTTAATGGCCAAATTATTGCTGCCCGAGACGCAAGAGATAGACAATCATGAAGAGGTGGTTGAGCAAGAGACAGAACAATACGCCAACGTTATCGATGCCGCCGCCGGTGGTGCTGCTGCAGGCTTACAGTTAGCGGTAAATATTGGTGCTATGTTAATCGCATTTGTAGCGCTAATTGCTATGTTGAACGGATTGCTTGGTTGGCTAGGCGGCTATGCTGGCATGTCTGAGTTATCAATGCAGGGTATTTTGGGTCAGCTGTTTCGTCCGGTGGCTTTTATTCTTGGCGTACCGTGGAGTGAAAGCACCATTGCTGGCAGCTTGATTGGGCAGAAGCTAGTATTGAACGAGTTTGTCGCATTTTTAGACTTTCAAGCTCAAAAGGAATTGATGAGCGCTCATACTCAAGCGGTTGTTACCTTTGCATTATGCGGTTTCGCCAATTTTTCGTCTATCGCAATTTTACTTGGTGGCCTAGCAACGATCGCACCGCACCGACGCTCTGACGTTGCTCGAATGGGAATGAGGGCGGTCACTGCTGCGTTCATGGCAAACTTAATGAGTGCCGCAATAGCGGGTTTTTTCTTGTCATTAGCGTAGCTAGCAACAGACCGCTATACGTATGTCGCTGTTTAGATTGCCAGCTTAGGACGATGTTACTTTGATAGCCGAATAAGCTTAGCCGCCGTTCCATCTTCTAACACCCAAACAGATCCGTCAGGGCTCTGTTCAAGTTCACGCACTCGAGCATCCATCTTGAAGCGTTCAACTTCTTTGGCATCATCGCCATCAATAGAAACTCGAATAATCGCTTTTGGCTTAAGCCCAGCGATTAAAAATGAACCCTTCCAATCAGCAAACATATCGCCTGAATAGTAAATTAGCTCGGCGGGGGCAATTGTCGGTTTCCACCAAGTTTTAGGTGCTTCGAATTCGGTTCGCGTGGCGTGATTAGGAATCTTCTTACCACTGTAATGATCGCCGTTAGAGACGGTTGGGTAACCGTAATCTTTGGCTCGCTTTACCAGATTTAACTCATCACCATGCAGCGGGCCCATCTCGGTATTCCATAGCCTGCCTTGGCCATCAAATGCTAAACCTAGGGGGTTACGATGGCCGCTCGACCAAATTTCAGCGGTTATACCGCCATCTTTAACAAACGGATTGCTCTCAGGTATCGAGCCATCATCGTGTAATCGAACAATTTTTCCAAGGTTAGCCGTCATATCTTGCGCGGGGGAAAATTTTTGACGTTCGCCTGAAGATATGAATAAGTAGCCATCGGAATCAAAGGCCATGCGGTGACCATAATGCCCTTTGCCCTTTACTTTTGGTCTTTGCTTCCAGATGACCTCTAAAGCCTCTAATACACCCTGTTTTTGTGCGTCGAACTCGAGTCTTGCGCGAACTACCACGGCACCGAATTTTTCACCATCATCTGCCTCTGCATAGCTGATGTACACCAAACCGTTATCGGCGTATTTAGGGTGCAGAATAATATCTCCCAAGCCGCCTTGGCCGCCATAGGCAATGATAGGCAGGCCGCTAATTTCTTTACCAATATCGCCGTTTTGCGAGACGATTAGAAGGCGCCCAGCTTTCTCTGTAACCAGCAATTGCCCGTCAGGTAAAAATGTCATCGCCCACGGTTCATCAAATTCGGCCACTGCTGTCAGCTGAAACGGTAATGCAGGCTCTTTGCTAAAGACTGTGCTAGAAAAAATTAAAGTGGCGCCTAAAGAGGCACCTAAGTATAAAAAAAACCTGTTCATTACGCGTCTCCTATAAAAACGTTTTTATTATATAGCTTTGTGAGTGATGGCAATAGAGTGCTAAATCACGATCCTTGGCACAACGTTCAGCTAAGCAACACAAAGGTGAGTTAACTGTTCACACAGATATAAATGCTGATCACGTTGACAGCGTTATAATGGTCCTTTAGTGATCAAAGATACGCTAGGGGAGAGCTTGATGCGAGTTGCTGCAATACTAAGTTTAGTACTGTCTTTTTCAACATTCTGCGCCACCGCGGCCGATGAGCCAAGGCATACGGTGATAGTGAAAGATAAAAAATTCGAGATCAGACAATATCAACCGATGATTGTTGCCGAGGTAACCGTCACTGGCGATATGCGTAAAGCGGGTAATAGTGGGTTTCGCCCGCTCGCCGATTATATTTTTGGCAACAATCAGCCAGCAAGAAAAATCGCGATGACGGCTCCAGTTACACGAACAGCGTCGACAAAAATAGCAATGACGGCACCAGTAACGCGCGTGAGAAATGCTGACAGCAGTTGGGTTGTGGCATTTGTTATGCCTGATAAATGGACCGCAGAGACGTTGCCAAAGCCGAATAACCCTGACGTTACTATTCGCCAAGTGCCAAGTGAGACGATGGCAATTATTAAGTTTTCGGGAAGAGGCGGCCAAGCGGCTAACGATGATCATCGACGCACGCTTGAAAAGTGGATAGCAGAACAGGGCTATCTTGAAATAGGTGATCCTCGTTATGCTGGCTACGACGCACCATGGGTGCCTTCACCGTTAAGACGAAATGAAGTGATGATTCCGGTGGCCAGCCATGCCGACTAGAATAAGGTGTATGCGGCCAAGAATGTTGTGACTGGCGGTCCCTTTAGATGAGCAAACTCTATTGCCCTATCAGCAAGGGTAGTCACAACATTTAATTGCGCGGTCAGTCAATCGCGACCGCTTTTAACATCACTTATAGCTGGCCTAAGATGGTATCAGCATCGCTAACTTCAAAGCCGTCTTTTTCAACGTTTAAGTGAGTCACCTTTCCGTTGTCAATAATCATTGAATAGCGTTGAGAGCGAATGCCGCCAAAATCAGCGGTGTCTAAGACTAGGTCCATTGCTTTAGTTAACGTTGCGCCGCCATCGGCAATCATCTCAAGGTGTTCGGCGTTTTGCGCATTCTGCCATGCTTTCATTACGAAGGCATCGTTGACAGAGAGGCACGCGACGAGGTCTACACCTTTAGCGATAATGTCATCATATTTAACTACAAAGCCAGGTAGATGAGCCTCAGAGCAGGTGGGTGTGAAAGCGCCAGGCAATGCAAATAGCACCGCCTTTTTGCCAGCAAAATAATCAGCTGCTGAGACGTTGTCTTGGCCGCTTTTTGTAATAACAGTGATGCTCGCTGCCGGAATAGAATCGCCTACTTTAATCATGGTTGTGCTCCCAGAGAGGGTTAGAAGAGAAAGTTTGATTAGATTTACAGTATAAAGCAGCTTTTAAAAGGATAGTACAAATAAACCTACACAAAAAATGGCTCTAAGCAAACCTAGGGCCTTGTGACTGACATTAAAGAGATTAACTTACTCTTTAGGCATAAGCGTCTAGCGCTTGGTCGACAGTACTTTCGCCTTCATCCATTAGTGCTTCAAATTCATCTTTCATTGAGCTGCTGAGCTCGCTTGCGTTAAGCTCTTGATGCCTCGTATCAGGGCTTTGATTTCATTTCATTCAAGTCGCCAATTTTTCTCACCTTCTTGGTGGTGACCAGCAAATGCGGAAACGCTGCAGAATGCCATAGAAGCAAGTAACAGAATTTTTAAGAAATTTGGTAAAACTGGTTTTGTTGACAACATAATGCTCCTCGATATCGGTAGCTTTCGAGTTTTTGATATGGCTGAAACTTCCCCCTTTAAGGTTGTAACTACCATCCATGATGATCAGTTTAGCTAACTGCCTCGGAGACACAATGAGCCTTACTCTTCGGTAATCGCTGATTCGTCAAAATGAACGTTTGGTTCGCTTAGAGAATCATTCAAGAGAGACTGAAAATTAGGCTAAAATGGTATTAAGTTTAGACACAGAACGTTAACAAGATTTTTCAGTGAAACTCGGCGATTAAAAACTAGTTAAGATTTTTAATCTAATTACCCTAAATTATTCAGAATTTTGCTATTAATTTTTCGAAACTAGCTACCGTATTGGAACAATATGAACCTTAAAACTGCTGAATTACACCCCCAATGGAGTAAGCACTTAGGCACCGAATTCGAACTAGACTACATGCTTTCGCTGTCGGAATTTCTTCAATCTGAGAAGGCGCTAGGCAAAGTGGTTTACCCTCTGGATGAGAACCTATTTACTGCGTTCAATGCAACGCCGCTTAAGTCTGTGCGAGTCGTGATACTGGGGCAAGACCCATATCACGGTGCCGATCAAGCTCATGGTCTCAGTTTTAGCGTGATGCCCACGGTCAAAACCCCACCGTCGCTGCGTAATATTTATCAGGAGCTGAGTGCCGACCTCGGCGTCAGTGTGCCTGGTGATGGCTACCTTATGAGCTGGGCGCAGCAGGGCGTATTGCTATTGAACGCGGTGTTGAGTGTTGAACAGTCTTTTGCTGGTAGTCATCAAGGTAAAGGTTGGGAGCATTTTACCGATAAAGTGATCGAACTCGTTAACGCTGAATGCGACCACGTGGTGTTTATGTTGTGGGGGGCCTACGCCCAGAAGAAGGGCCGCTCGATTGATCCACATAGACACTTAGTGTTAAGTGCGTCACACCCGTCACCGCTATCGGCTTACCGAGGTTTTTTTGGTTGTCGTCATTTTTCCAAGGCCAATGACTATTTAGAAAACAACGGTAAGGTCGCTATTGATTGGTCGTCTCGTTAACTACCGAATAACACCGCCAATGAGGAAAATCATACACATTGATATGGATGCATTCTTCGCCTCAGTAGAACAGCGTGACTTTCCAGAGTTGCGGGGACTACCAGTTATTGTCGGTGGTCGGCCAGAAAGTCGGGGGGTTGTCGCCGCCTGTAGTTACGAAGCCCGAAAGTTTGGTGTGCATTCAGCAATGCCATGTGCTCAGGCTGCAAAACTTTGTAAAGACGCGATCTTTGTTCCTCATCGGTTCGAGGCCTACCGCGAGGCCTCTGCCGGAATTCACCGAGTATTTAAACGTTTTACCGAGATGATTGAGCCGTTATCACTCGATGAAGCTTACTTGGATGTTACTGAGTGTGCAGAAGAGGCCGGCTCGGCAACCGAGGTGGCAAGGTTGATCAAGCAGCAAATTCAACAGGAAGTGAATTTAACGGCATCGGCTGGCGTGTCCTTTAATAAATTTTTAGCCAAAATTGCCTCTGATATTGATAAGCCAGACGGTATATACGTGATTCGCCCAGAAGCAGCTGAAGCTTTTATTGAGCAACTCGAAATACGTAAATTTTTTGGTGTTGGTAAAGTCACCGAAAAAAAGATGCATGCTTTGGGTATCTACAATGGTGCCGATTTAAAGCGCTTGAGCGAAGTAGAATTGCAAACATATTTTGGTCAAACCGGCGCTTATTATCATCGAGTGGCTCGTGGTATCGACGAGCGACCTGTTCGCTCACATCGTGTCCGTAAGTCGATCGGAAAAGAAACTACTTTTGAGGGTAATGTCGTCGATAAAGTGGAAATTTGGCAAACTCTTATTGGCATCGCAAGGCGTTTAGAAGAAATTCTTGAATCGAAGCAGTTACTTGCCAAAACCGTTACTGTTAAAGTCAAATACTCTGATTTCCAGTTAATTACACGCCGCAAAACTATCGAGCTTGGTTGCATCTCGAAACAAGAAATTGGCGCTGTATTACCTGAACTTTTACGTAAAACCGAGGTTGGTAAGCGGCCTATCCGTTTGGTCGGAATTAGCTTGTCTAATTTGCACTCGACTGATGAAGCTACAGAGCAAAACAAACTGTCTAGCAAGTACAACGAGTCTCGAGAGGATCCTCAGCTAGGTCTTTTCTAAGTCGTTTTTTGACTGTTACGGCATTGTATCGATGGCAATATTTGGGTGTCCTGTGCGTAATTGCTCTATTATGCCAGCTGGTTATGCTCTTAGAGCTTTAGGATTCATTTGTGAAACAAAAAATTTGCCACTACATTATGTTTAAACTGCTTGGCTGGCGCATGATCGGCGAGCCGCCGACGGCACCGAAATATATTTTTGTTGGAGTGCCTCATACCAGTAATTGGGATTTTTTTTATGGCTGGTTAGCGATTCAAGCCCTGGATTTAAATGTCAAAATCTTCGCTAAGGATGTCTTCTTCATTTGGCCGATTAACTACGTATGCAGATTTCTTGGAGTGCTACCTGTAAATCGTCGAAAGCGGACTAATTTTGTTGACTCAATAGCTGAACAGCTTGATCAGGCCGACGAATTACGGTTTTTGATTACACCTGAAGGCACTAGAACCTACCAGCCGACGTTAAAAAGTGGTTATTATCATCTAGCCAAAAAAGCGAATGTGCCAATTGTCTTGGCTGGGCCCAATTTCGGCGAAAAAACGTTCACAATCATGCCGTCGCGTATGCCGCTCGCTACTTTTGCTGAAGATCAGGCTCAGGTCATCGCATTTTGTAAAACACAACATGCTTACCACCCTGAAAATACCTTTCAGTAGCGCGACATGATTTTTTCGAATACTACCGAAAACTAAATAGTTTGTTAGCTTTTTCAGTGAATGTAAGAATGTTGCTAAACTGTATTCATAATTGTTAATGTGCGCCGCCAACACCCACCAAGAACTACGTTGTCAGTCGGTATTTTTCCACCAATAAAAAGTTTGTTATCAAAGGTCTTATGAGTGAAAAGAAAAAAATGGTTGTGGCAATCTCTTCACGCGCTCTTTTTGATCTTGAGGAAAGCCATCGTATTTTCGAAAAAGAAGGCGTAGAGGCCTACTGTCGTTATCAGCTTGAACGTGAGAACGAGATACTAAAGCCTGGAACCGCTTTTCCGCTGGTGCAGAAGCTGTTGCATTTGAATGCCTTGGGTGAGTCTCGCGAGCGTGTCGAAGTTATTTTGCTGTCACGTAATAGCGCCGATACCAGTTTGCGAGTTTTTAACTCAATTCAAGAGCATGACTTGCCAATAACTCGGGCGGCATTTACGAATGGTAGTAGCCCATTTAAATATGTAGAGCCATTTGGCGCTGACGTGTTTTTGTCGACTGACCCAGAGGATGTTGCTAGAACCTTAGGCGCCGGTTTTGCTGCGGCTACAATGTTGCCGTCAAACACTAAAAATTCAGTCGCCAACAAGGGTAAGCTTAGTATTGCTTTTGACGGTGATGCCGTTGTTTTTTCTGATGAAGCGGAGTTGGTTTATCAACAAAAAGGCTTAGTTGAGTTTGCTAAACATGAGGTCAAGGCGGCGAAAAAGCCACTGCCTGGGGGGCCGTTTAGAAATATGTTATCAGCCTTGCATCGTATCCAGTCCGAGTTTCCACAAGGCGAATCGCCGATTAGAACCGCGATTATCACCGCTAGGTCGGCGCCAGCACATGAGCGTGTAATTAGAACCTTGCGGGCATGGGATATACGTATCGATGAAGCTGTGTTTTTAGGGGGCTTGCCTAAAGGTGAGTTTTTACGCACTTTTGGTGCTGATATTTTTTTTGACGATCAGCAAGGGCATTGTGACTCTGCGCGTCAGCATGTGCCTACTGGGCATGTACCTTACGGGGTAAAAAACACTAAGTAATGCCGGTTCTTTAGGCGCATTAAAAACTTGATAAAAGGCGCGTTAAAAGCGTTGCAAGTAAGTTACTGAGAATATTTGAAATTTAGAGAGTTAGAAATTTGAACATAAAAGAGCGAGTGATTTCAGCGCTGATTGTTGGTGCTATTTTAGCGACTGCAATGCCGCAATTGGCTACGGCCAGTTTGCCGCTAGCGGTAGATGGGCAGGTATTGCCCTCGTTGGCCCCAATGATCGAGCGAGTGCAAGCTTCGCTGGTGCGAATCTCTGTGAAAGCTCCTCTACAGGCACGCAGAGACCCATCGAACGACCCTTTCTTTCGTCGTTTCTTTGACCAGCGTCGCCAGAGCAATAGCCGGCCCAGAGAGATGTTTGCGACAGGTGTGGTGGTCGATAGCGAACAAGGTCTTATTTTAGTCAATGAGCACTCCGTGCGCGGCGTCAACAAGGTTAAGGTGACACTCGATGATGGTCGCGATGTTGACGGCCAAATAGTCGGCAGCGATTCAACTTCCGACGTGGCTTTGATTAAAGTCGAGATGCCTGGCTTGGTGGCAATTGGTATTGCTGACTCTAATAATTTAAGAGTTGGTGATTTTGTAGTCTCGATCGGTGACCCTTTGGGTGAAGAGAATACTTTAGTCACAGGCGTTATAAGTGCTTTAGCCCGCAATAACAGTCTACAAGCTCATCAGAACTTCATTCGTAGCGATGCCGCCGTTGGGCCAGGGGTACTGGTTAATTTGAAAGGTGAAATGGTTGGCTTGAATATCGCTAAGTCGGCACAAACAGCCGGCAACTTACGTATTGGTTTCTCGACTCCGGTCAATATGGCCTTACGAATTAAAGAGCATTTGGTTAAATTCGGCACACCTCAGCGTGGTTTTTTAGCCGTTCAAGTTCAAGATCTAACTCCCGATCTCGCGCGTGCTTTTAACATTAAGCAGGCCGGGGGGGCCGTTATCAGTAATGTGCTCGAAGGTTCCACTGCCGATAAGGCAGGCTTAGAAATTGGAGACGTAGTTTTGGAAGCTGGCACTCAGCTAATATCACGTAGTAATGACTTGAGAGCTATTATCGGTCAGCAATTCGCCGGCGATACCTTGAATATGACGGTCGCACGTGAGGGTGGTAAAGTGGTTCTCCGACCCGTTTTGGAGTCTTCTACACGAGTTTCCAAAAAAGGTAACATGTTGCACCATCAGCTAGAAGGTGCGACTTTTAAGCAAGGCGATGCGCGTCAAGTAAGCACCAGCGCTGAAGGCGGAGTGTTGGTTAGCCAAGTTCGTCAAGGAAGTGTGGCTTGGGAGCATGGCGTACGCGCCAACGATATAATTGTCTCAGCCAATCGCAAATCCGTTACTGATATCAGTTCACTGAGAAAGGCGATAGACGGCAAAGAGGTATTAATGCTGAACATTGTGCGCGGTAATGGTTCAATGTTTTTGCTATTACAATAAAACCAGTTAGCCATACGCCAGCGTCAGTGCGACCTATTAAAGAGTTTGATTTAACTTCTTTACGGTGGCAGTTTTAGTTAGTTTTGTTATAATTGCTAATCTATCAAATTGAGTGATTTCACACACTAAAGCGGCCGATCAAATGACTAACGATTACGTAATTGCCCCCTCTATTTTATCTGCCAATTTTGCCAAATTGGGTGAAGAAGTAGACAATGTGCTCGCGGCAGGTGCTGATTGGGTGCATTTCGATGTAATGGATAATCACTATGTACCAAATCTCACCATTGGGCCTATGGTCTGCAAAGCTCTGAGAGATCATGGCGTGACGGCACCGATAGACGTGCACCTTATGGTAGAGCCCGTTGATCGTCTTATTCCAGACTTCGCCCAAGCGGGTGCAACGACTATTACCTTTCATCCAGAAGCCAGTAAGCACCTTGACCGCAGTTTGCAGTTGATAAAAGCTGAAGGTTGCCAAGCAGGCTTGGTGTTTAATCCAGCAACACCGTTATCGGTGTTGGAGTGGGCAATTGATAAAGTGGATATGATCTTATTAATGTCAGTGAACCCAGGCTTTGGCGGGCAATCTTTTATACCTTACATTAAAGATAAAATCGTTGAAGCTCGTAAGATCATCGATGCCAGCGGTCGTGATATTCGTTTAGAGATAGACGGCGGTGTGACAGTCGATAATATTGGTGAACTAGCCTCACTTGGTGCTGATACCTTTGTTTCTGGCTCAGCGATCTTTAACCAAGACGACTATGCAAAGGTAATTAAACAAATGCGTGAAAATATGGCAAATGCTACCTCCTAGTCATTTTAGCGCTTGACCTGAAGCTGTCCTCGCGTAATCATTGGCCTAAGAGGAAAAACCTCACTATCTATTATGCAAAATTACCTTATACAAATTACTGATTTAAGTTGGCGTAGCTGGCAACGCTAGCACCTTCCTTCGGACCTTTGCTAATTAAGCTTGCCCGCAGACACCATTTGTATACGCAGTCCAAAAATCACTTAATCACCGTAGTGTCTGCCCTTAAACAGAGTAATTATTGCCATGCCTTTTTCCACAGAACCAGAGTTCAATGCATTTATTGCACCGCTAAAGCAGCAGGGTTTTACCCACTTGCCGGTGGTGCGGGAAACCTTAGCTGACTTAGATACGCCTGTCAGTACCTACCTCAAGCTTGCTGCTCAGCCATACACCTACCTCTTTGAGTCTGTTCAGGGTGGCGATAAATGGGGCCGGTATTCAATTATTGGGCTGCCTTGCAGCCTGATTTATCGTTTTTTCGGAAAGCAGATGACGGTTGAGGAGAATGGTAAAATTGTCGAAACAGTGCATGTTGACCAGCCGTTAGAAAAAATCCGCGAGTTGCAGGCGCAATACAAAGTCGCTCAATATCAGGGACTGCCTGAGATGATTGGTGGTTTGGTGGGTTATTTTGGTTACGAGATTATCGGCTATATTGAGCCGCGATTAGAGTTTAAAAATAACCCAGACGACGTTGGCACGCCAGACGTGATGCTGATGGTTTCGAAAGATGTTTTGGTATTCGATAACCTTTCGGGTCGTATATTTATGGTCACATTGGCCGACCTTGATGATCCGTTTGCCTATCCCAAAGCTCAAGCCCATTTAGATGCCTGTGTCGCAGGTCTCGCTTCAAGCTTTAGTGCGCCAATACTTCAATCTGGCGGCAAAGTGGTTGATGAGAGTGATTATAAGTTACATTTTTCACAACCTGAATTTGAGGCCGCGGTAGAGCGTTGCCGTGGGTACATTCGCGACGGGGATATCATGCAAGTAGTGCTGTCCCAGCGTTTGTCTACTGAATACGCGGGTCGGCCGATTGACTTATATCGAGCTCTTAGAACCATCAATCCATCGCCGTATATGTATTTTTTAGATATGGGTGGCTTTGAAATTGTGGGTTCGTCACCCGAAATTTTAGTTCGTGTTGAAGAGGATAATGTCACTGTTAGACCAATTGCCGGTACCCGTAAACGCGGTGATACGGTTGAGCGGGATTGCGAGTTAGAAGCCGAGCTTCTAAGCGACGAAAAAGAGTTGGCAGAGCACTTAATGTTAATCGATTTGGGCCGTAACGATGTGGGCCGTATTGCCACCACCGGATCCGTAGAGCTGACTGAAAAAATGCTTGTTGAGCGTTATTCCCATGTGATGCACATAGTCTCTAATGTTGAGGGTCAGATAAAGCCAGGGATTGATGCAATTGATGTTTTGAAAGCGACATTTCCCGCCGGCACTGTGAGTGGTGCGCCGAAAATTCGAGCAATGGAGATAATTCATGAACTAGAGCCGATCAAGCGTGGCATCTACTCTGGCGCTGTCGGTTATCTCGGTTGGAACGGAAATATGGATACCGCAATCGCGATTCGTACCGCGGTGATAAAAGATGGCATTGTGAATGTTCAGGCTGGGGCGGGAATAGTCGCTGATTCAGTGGCTAAGTATGAATGGAAAGAGACTCTAAATAAGGCCCGCGCTATGGTCAAAGCGATCGAAATGGCCAGTACCGGTTTAGGCTTTACTCAGGCCAAGATATCAGCAAATGCATCAGCGAAAACTTAGGGGCTTATTATGTTAGTAATGATTGATAACTACGATTCATTTACCTATAACTTAGTTCAGTATTTGGGTGAGCTTGGCGAGGAGGTTCGCACCTTTCGTAATGACCAAGTTACTCTGCAAGAAATTGAAGCCATGCGCCCCGACAGGATTATGTTGTCGCCTGGGCCATGTACCCCTGATGAAGCCGGTATTTCTTTGTCGGTAATTGAGTATTTTAAAGGGCAGGTTCCGATAATGGGGGTTTGCCTAGGGCATCAAACTATTGGTCAAGCATTTGGCGGCGACGTAGTGCATGCGAAAAGTATAATGCACGGTAAAACATCGTCTATTCGGCACATCAATCAAGGCGTATTTAAAGACATTCCAAATCCATTTACCGTTACCCGCTACCATTCTTTAGTGATCGAGCGAAAGACGTTGCCGGCCTGTCTTGAGGTCACGGCATGGACCGACGACTACCAAATAATGGGTGTGCGCCACCGAGAGTTAGCTATCGAGGGGGTGCAGTTTCATCCCGAATCGATTCTTACTGAGCATGGGCATGCATTGTTAAAGAATTTTTTGGAGACTCGATAGCTATGCAAATCCAACATGCCATCGCTCATGTTGTCGAGCGCAAAGATCTTTCTCGGCCACAAATGCAAGCTGTCATGCAGCAGATTATGACTGGCGAATGCACCGATTCGCAAATTGGCGGTCTACTAGTTGCCTTAAGAATGAAAGGTGAAACTATTGACGAAATTACAGCGGCGGCTGAAGTTATGTCGTCATTGGCGAGCCATGTGCAAATTGACGTACCGAATCTGATTGATATTGTTGGTACGGGTGGCGACGGGATCAGCACGTTTAACGTGTCTACGGCTTCCTCATTTGTTGCTGCGGGCGCCGGCTGCAGCGTCGCTAAACATGGCAATCGGTCGGTCTCAAGCAAATCAGGCAGTGCCGACTTGCTTGAACAAGCCGGTGCTAATTTGAATCTTGAATCATCTCAGGTGGTAAAGGTGATTGAATCGGCGGGCGTCGGGTTTATGTTCGCGCCAATGCATCATAGTGCTATGCGTCATGCTATCGGGCCACGTAAAGAAATGGCCGTGCGTACAATTTTTAATGTCTTGGGCCCGTTAACTAACCCCGCCAGAGTAAAGCGTCAAGTAGTAGGTGTTTTCGCCAAAGATTTGACTGATAAACTCGCCAATGTTTTTATGCATCTTGGCAGTGAACATACTCTGGTCGTTCATTCAGAGGATGGCATGGACGAAATAAGTATTTGCGCCCCTACTAACATTAGCGAAATGCGCAATGGTAAGATTAATTCGTACGCCATTAGGCCAGAAGATTTTGGCTTACAACTCGGCACACTAGAGAACATTATTGTGCGTGACCCGGCTGAGTCTTTGGCCTTGATCGAGCAAGTTTTGGCCGGTCAAAAAAGCTCTGCACGTGATATTGTGGTACTTAATGCAGGAGCCGGTGTTTATGTTTCTGGTCTGGCCGGCTCTTTGTTCGACGGCATTAGCTTAGCGCAGGCCTCGATCGATTCAGGAAAAGCGCTTGCCGCCATGCAAGCTTACATAATCGCGACCCAAAGCGCATAGGTAATAGTAGATGCATCAAGTAATGTCCACGGGCTCCGATGTGCTCGATAAAATTATGTCTCACAAAGCTGAAGAAGTTGCGCATGCAAAGCGACAATTTTCATTAGCCGATGTAACCGCTAAAGCGGGCGATGTTGGCGACAGTCGAGGTTTTGTAAGTGCCTTGAAATCGTCATTGTTAGCTGGGCGTTCAGCCGTAATCGCCGAAGTAAAGAAAGCCAGCCCTAGCAAAGGGATTATTCGTCAAGATTTTTGCCCATCAGAAATCGCAGAAAGTTATCAAAAATATGGCGCAAGCTGTTTGTCGGTGTTGACCGACAAAGAATTTTTTAAAGGTAGCGCTAGGTATTTTGCTCAAGCACGTGAAGCCTGTACTTTGCCTATGCTACGCAAAGATTTTATGCTTGATGAGTATCAAGTGTTTGAGGCTAAGGCGATGGAAGCCGATTGCATATTGCTGATAGTCGCAGCCTTAGAGGATGGTTTGATGCAAGACCTAAGTGGTCGTGCCCAAGAGCTTGGTATGGATGTATTGATCGAAGTGCACGACCAGGGTGAGCTCGAGCGAGGCCTTAAGCTTGGCATGCCTGTGATCGGTATCAATAATCGTAATTTGCGAGATTTCAGTACCTCACTGAATTCTACTATCGATTTGCTAAGCTTAATTCCAGAAGATGTTGTCGTTATCACTGAGAGTGGTATCCACACTGAAGATGATGTCGGCTTAATGCGCGAGCATAGCGTCAATAGCTTTTTGGTTGGTGAGGCCTTTATGCGCGCCGAAGATCCGGGCAGGCGTCTGGCTGAGCTGTTTTTTTAAATTAGTTGTTAGCAACCCAATGAACACACCGCGGATGACCCGATGAAAGTATCTGTAGAGCTCCAAAAAAACGTATATTTCAAAGGCATTTCAGCAAGTGGTCACGAAATTATGATGGATGGCCCTGACGAGTTTGGGGGCGACAACCTCGGCGCCAGACCAATGGAAACGATGTTGATTGGGATGGGCGGCTGCGCTTCATTTGATGTTGTGCACATTTTACGTAAACGTCGTTTAACCGTTGAAACCTGTGTCGCTGAAATTGAGGCTGAACGCGCTGAAACTGACCCTAAAGTGTTCACTAAAATACATTTGCATTTTAAAGTTAGTGGCCAAAAACTAAGCGAAAAAGCGGTCGGTCTGGCGGTTCAGCAGTCTGCCGAAAAATATTGTTCGGCATCAATTATGCTGGCTAAAACGGCGACCATAAGCCATACCTTTGAGATTATCCAATGAGCTTAGTAAGACCTCAGCATGCTGGCATGCGACATGTTGCTCTGAATGTATTAGACCTTGCCTTAGTCGAATCTTTTTACATTGATTTGCTTGGCTTTGCAGTCGAGTGGCGTCCTGATAAAGATAACGTTTATCTTTGTAGCGGGATAGATAATTTAGCGCTGCATAAAGTTGTTGATACTGGTTCTAAGGCACAAGCGTTAGCCCATACTGGTATTATTGTTGATCAAATTGAACAGGTTGATCAGTGGTACGACTACTTGATTGAAAATGGCGTAAAGATGTTGAGTCAAGCGAAAACCCATCGCGACGGCGCTCGTAGCTTCTATTGTTGCGACCCAGAAGCTGTGGTAGTGCAGATTATTTTTCATCCGCCGTTGTCTAAAGGTTAGGGGTTTTGAGATCCTTAGGCGGCTCCTCGAACACATCTCCCGAAAAATTTGACAGTAAGAGATGCAAGCCTCTCTACTCCAGGTGAACAAAATAATCCGCGATAAAACACTGCACACTCAACAGCGTTACCGTTACAATGCAAGAATTACGCCTGAACTCTATTTAGGCTGACTAACACCATAAGTAGCACATCACCATGCGACAAGAATATAACCCAAGTGACATCGAAGTCAGCGTCCAAAAAAATTGGGAAAAAACGCAGATTTTTAAAGCCATAGAAGATAGCGATAAAGAGAAATTCTATTGTTTAGAGATGTTTCCATACCCCTCAGGCAAACTGCATATGGGGCACGTTCGCAATTACACTATTGGTGATGTGATTAGCCGCTACCAGCGCTTACTTGGCAAGAACGTAATGCACCCCATTGGTTGGGACTCTTTTGGTTTACCGGCCGAAAATGCTGCGATTCAAAATAATACCGCTCCCGCAGCATGGACCGACGATAATATCGCCGATATGCGCGGTCAACTAAAGCGACTTGGTTTTAGCTATGACTGGAGTCGTGAACTTACCACCTGTAAGCCTGATTACTACAAATGGGAGCAATGGTTTTTCACCAAGCTCTATGAGCGTGGCTTGGTCTATAAAAAAGAGTCTGAGGTTAATTGGGATCCTGTAGACCAGACGGTACTCGCTAACGAGCAAGTAATTGACGGTCGTGGTTGGCGCTCTGGCGCCTTGGTTGAGAAGAAAAAAATTCCTCAATGGTTTATTAAAATCACTGAATACGCTGAAGAGCTTTTGAGTGGGTTGGACGACTTAGAAGGCTGGCCTGATTCGGTTAAAACCATGCAGCGTAATTGGATCGGTAAATCGGTTGGTGCCGAGGTTGAGTTTACTGTTGCTAGCAGCCATAACTTGCGAGTTTTTACAACTAGGCCAGACACCCTTATGGGGGTCACTTATTTAGCCGTTGCGGCGGACCACCCATTGGCGGTACATGCCTCTGAATCCAGTCAAGAGATTTTGGCATTTCGTAAAGAATGTGCTCAAAGCTCAACCGCTGAAGCTGATATCGAGACCATGGAAAAACGTGGAATCAACCTTGGTATAAGCGCTAAACACCCGATGACAGGTGATCAGGTGCCTGTATGGTGTGCCAATTTTGTATTGATGACTTACGGCACGGGTGCGGTCATGGCAGTACCCGCGCACGATCAGCGTGACTATGAGTTTGCTTCTAAATATGGGATTGATATTAAGCCAGTGATTTATCCAGCTGGCGGTGAGATCGACATTAGCCAAGAGGCTTATACCGGAGAAGGTGTACTCAAGCACTCAGGCGAATTCAATGGCCAAACATCGGCTCAAGCGAAGACCAATGTGATCGATTGGTTAGAGAAAAACAAACTTGGTGAGCAGCAGATTAACTATCGTTTGCGCGACTGGGGTGTGTCTCGTCAACGTTATTGGGGTTGCCCAATTCCGTTTATTTATGACGCCAATGGCAATGCCACTCCAGCGACAGAGTTTCCGGTCGAGTTACCCACTGATGTGGTAATGGATGGTATTGGTTCGCCCATTAAGAAAATGTCGTCATTTATTGACACTGTGCACCCTATTACTGGCGAAGCGGCTAGTCGTGAAACAGACACCTTTGACACATTTTTTGAGTCTTCGTGGTACTACGCACGATATTGCTGTCCTGGTTTAGATACTGACATGCTTGATGAGCGGGCCAATTATTGGCTTCCTGTTGATCAATACGTTGGTGGTATTGAGCACGCCGTAATGCATCTATTGTATGCACGCTTTTTTCATAAGTTGATGCGTGATGTCGGTTTGATTGACTCCGATGAACCTTTCACTCGTTTGCTAACGCAGGGAATGGTTACCGCTGAAACCTACTTTCGTATAGCCGATGATGGCAAGCGTACTTTTTACAATCCAAAAGAAGTAGACGTTGTATTAGATGGTAAAGGTAAACCGGCTGGCGCGATATTGATTGCCGATGGCCAAGCCGTTGAGGCTGGTGGCGTCGAGAAGATGTCGAAGTCAAAAAATAACGGTGTTGACCCACAAAGTATGATCGATAAATACGGCGCCGATACGGTGCGCTTGTTCACTATGTTCGCGGCACCTCCAGAGCAGTCTTTGGAGTGGAATGACGATGCGATCGCCGGTGGCTCACGCTTTTTACGTCGTGTTTGGAATCTATTCGAAAAGCACAGCGACGCTTTAGACCGCGCCAAGCTTAAGTCTATGGGTGGGATAGGAGGCGCCAACCTGGATACTTTAAACCCAACGGCTAAGGCTTTGCGGCTAACAACTCATGCCATTGTTCAGCGAGTTCTATTCGATTTCGAGCGTCAGCAGTTTAATACTGTTGTGGCGGCAGCGATGGAGCTTACTAACGCGACTGAGAAAGCCGACTTTTTAGCAATGGGCGAGCATGGCGATGCGGTAGTGTCTGAGGTTTGTCATGTATTGGTGAAGATTCTGGCGCCCATTACTCCGCATTTGTCTGAGTATCTGTGGTCGTTATACGGAGACGAGCAATCGTTAGAAGATAGCGGCTGGATTGCTGTCGATGAGTCGGCATTAGTGAAAGATGAAATAACCTATGTGGTGCAGGTCAACGGTAAATTGCGGGCAAAGCTAGACATCGCCGCGTCAGCAAGTAAAGACGAAGTTGAGGCATTGGCAAGGGGCGATGAGAATGTGCAGCGCTTCTTAGACGGGTTAACCGTGCACAAGGTGATCGTAATACCTAATAAGCTGGTTAATATTGTCGCGAATTAATTCCGCAACCATGCTCGCTTGCGCTAAAATCTAAATGAAACGAATAAATAAAAGGTCTGAAAATGGTCAATAACATCATGCGCTCCACAATTTTACTGATATTAGCAGTATCAATCTCTGCCTGTGGCTTTCACTTACGCGGTAATATTCCGTTAGATGATGGTATAAAAAATATGTTTGTAAGTGCACCCGAAGGGTCTTTTAAAGACCAATTAGAGAGTGTGCTAGGTTCCGGTGGTGCGATTATCGCCACAACTGAAGCGAGCGCCGATGTTGTTCTTGTAGTAACAACAGCAGCGACGAGCCGAACCGTTGGAACTCTGGATGAGCAAGGTAAAGCTAATAGTTACAATCTTAAGTTCAAGGTTCGCTACTCGCTAAAAGACCGTGCCGGTGTTGTGATTCGCCCAGTAGCCAAGTTAGTCGAATCGCGTAGATATGATTTTGACCCTGAAACAGTGGTCGAAACTGAAGCCGAAGAAGTTGAGTTGCAAGAGAGTATGGAGCAAGACATTTCTCTTCGTATGGTTCGCCAATTGTCTATCATTACTGACTACAAGCCTTAACAAAGCCGGTGTGCTCGAAAACCAGACTATTCGTTTTCGTAGCTAATCTGTTCTTATCATTAGATCAATGCGCATCACATTAGATGAAATAGCTCAGCGCCTCAAAGTGTGCGGGCCAGAGTCAAGTACTAAGCTACCTAAGGTGATCTTGCTTAACGGTAATGAGCCTTTGTTGCTCGAAGAAGCCTTGGATGGTGTACGCCAAGCGCTTAAGCAGCAGGGCTTCGGTGAGCGACTTAAGTACCAGCTTGAGGCCGGCTTTGATTGGAATCAATTGACTGGAGTAGGTCAAGCCATGTCACTGTTTGCTGAACGACGTGTTATTGAGTTTAGAGTTCCGAAGTCATTAGGCGTAGCGGGCACTAAAGCGATAACAGAGTACTGCCTCAAACCACCTGAAGAGGATATTTTGGTGATCATGATGCCCGCGCTTGATAAGCGCCAGCGAGCAGCCAAGTGGGTGCAAAGAATCGAGACGGTTGGTTGGTTGGCTGATGGTTTCGATATTAGTTTGCAGCAGTTTCCAGTATGGCTAAAAAAACGTTTACAAACACGCTCGTTACGAGTTGAAGCAGGTGTTGTCGAGCTAATGACCGAGCAGCTTGAAGGCAATGTAATGGCGGCGGCTCAAGAAGTTGATAAGTTGCAAGTGTTGGCAAAAGATGGCGCGGTAACATTAAAGCTAGTGACTGAAAGTCTGGCTGATCAAGCGCGTTTTGATGTGTATGCGTTAACTGACGGTTGCCTTATTGGTGATCTTAATCGTGTATTACGTATTAAACGTCGATTACAGTCTGAAGGTGTTGAGCCCGTCATCGTGGTATGGGCTTTGGTACGCGAAATTCGAGTTCTGGCCGCAATCTCATCGGCTTTGCAGCAGGGCCAAAATAAGAGCCTATTGTTTAAGCAAAATAGAATCTGGAATAAGCGTGAGCCAATTGTTAACGCAGCCCTAAGTCGAATAGCGCCAAGTACTTGGTATCAATTGCTTGAGCAGGCGGCTCACCTAGATCAGACTGTAAAAGGCCAGCGCTACTCTGAAGTGGGTAGTCTTTGGTACCAAATTGAACAACTTTGTTGCCGCCTGTGCGGTGTGAAACTAGCCAGTATGGTTGACGCATAAAGTAAAATTAAGCATAGAATTAATAGTCAAATTAGAGTTTTTAAGAAATTAGAGTTGATAAGTTGAACGTAGAGCAATACATGCAAGCATTGGGTCAGCGGGCGCGTCAAGCCGGCCGCTTAATGGCGAATGCCAGTCGAGGCGACAAAGATTCGGCTTTATTGGCGATAGCGGCGACGCTGGAATCATCACCGAATGCTCTAATGCAGGCTAACGCAAAGGACTTGGCTGTTGCAAAAGACAGTGGTTTAGATGCGGCATTGCTTGATCGTTTAGAGTTAAGTGAAGCCGCAATAGCGGCGATGGCTGAAGGTTGTCGTCAAGTGGCCGCCTTGCCCGACCCGGTCGGTGAAGTGAGTGATATGAGCTATCGTCCGTCTGGTATTCAGGTGGGTAAGATGCGTGTGCCTCTGGGGGTCATCGGGATTATTTATGAATCGCGCCCAAACGTGACCGTAGATGCGGCGATATTGTGCCTCAAATCAGGCAACGCGACCATCTTGCGCGGCGGTTCAGAGGCGATTTATTCGAATATTGCGGTAGCTAAGTGTATTGCCGCGGGTCTGGCTGAAGTTGGCCTGCCGGCCGATGCCGTACAGGTGGTTGAGACCACAGATCGGGCTGCCGTCGGCCAGCTTATTACCATGAGGGACTATGTTGATGTAATTATACCGCGCGGCGGCAAGGGCCTGATTGAGCGCATCACGGCTGACGCGAGCGTGCCGGTAATTAAGCATCTTGACGGTATTTGCCATGTGTACATCGATCAATATGCCGATATGCAAAAAGCATTTGATATTGCCTTAAACTCTAAAACCCATCGATATGGTGTTTGTAACGCAATGGAAACGCTATTGGTACATTTTGCGATTGCAGAGCAAGTGTTGCCAGCATTATGTGATGCTTATCATGATAAAGGAGTCGAGCTACGAGGCTGCCCGCAAACACGAGCAATAGTGCCCGTCAACGCGGCCACCGATGAAGACTGGTCGACAGAGTACCTTGCGCCTATTTTGGCCATCAGGGTGGTTGCTGATCTAGAGCAAGCGATGAAACATATCGCTGATTACAGCTCAGGCCATACCGAAAGTATTGTTACTGAAAATTACACAAACAGTCGAAAATTTATTCAGCAGGTCGATTCAAGCTCGGTGATTATCAACGCTTCGACGCGGTTTGCCGATGGCTTTGAATACGGCCTCGGCGCTGAAATAGGCATTAGTACCGATAAGTTGCATGCTCGTGGACCGGTCGGTTTAGAGGGCTTAACCTCGCAAAAATACATAGTTTATGGTGATGGCCATATTCGCAAATAAGGTGTTAGATGGTTGAATCGCCTCGCCTGATTGGAATTTTTGGCGGCACCTTTGATCCGATTCATCTGGGGCATTTACACGCGATACAGATGCTTGGTGAGCAAGTTAGCTTCGATGCCGTGCATTGGGTTTTGAGCGCCCGGCCGCCGCATAAAGATAAAACTAGCGCTACCGTTGAGCATCGTTTTAAGATGATGCAGCTAGCGATGGGTGACTTGGCAGCGCATATCGCCGACGATACCGAGATAAAGCGAGTCGCTCAGTCTTATACCGTTGATACTGTAGAAATGTTTCAAGCTCGTTACCTAGATGCTCAGATTTGCGTCATTATCGGTGGTGATAGCTTATTGAGTCTGCCAAGCTGGCATCGATATGATGAGTTACTGGAAATGGTTAATTGGGCGGTGATGAGTAGGCCTGGATATCATCTCGATTTGCCACAGGAGCTCAGGCACCGACTGGTTTCAACGCCAGATCAGCTAAATAATGGCGGTGTTGGCAAGATATGGGTGTTTGAGCATAGCGAGTTCGATATATCGTCAACCCAATTGCGTGCCGAGTTGGCGACGCCGTCAACTGAAAATTTAAGTAAAGTATTTCTGCCCAAAGCTGTTTTCTCCTATATTCGCGAGCAGCAACTGTATAAAATAGCGCCTATGAAACCTGAACAAATAAAAGACCAAGTAGTTGACGCCCTAGAAGATATTAAAGGCGTGGACATCCGTGTAATCGACATCACCGACATTTCTGATTTCGCTGATTTTATGGTGGTTGCCAGCGGCACCTCCGATACCCATGTTAAAGCACTCGCGCGCTCGGCCTCTACTAGCCTGCGTACCCAAGGCGTTATACCGTTAAATGAAGATGGCGGCGACGTTGGAGAGTGGGTGCTCGTAGACTTCGGCGACGTGGTGTTGCATGTTATGCGCCCCGAAGTGCGTGAATACTATGACCTAGAGAAACTCTGGGACAAAGACGTGCGAGCGCTAATGAAGAAGCATCGCGAAGAACAAGACGGCGTATAGTCGCGTCGCCTACAATCTGAGTCATGGCCGTTTGCAGTTTAGATAGCCATGACCTAATCACATTCCCAAGCTGATAATTGGCTAACTCAAACCATGCGTATAAAGTTACTCGCCGTTGGAACGCGTATGCCGCAATGGGTAGAACAGGGTTATCGAGAGTATGCGCAGCGCATGCCGAATCTTTGTCAGCTTGAATTGGTTGAAATAGCCGCTAAGAAACGTGGTAAAAATGCCGATACAGCAAGAATTTTACGCGACGAGGCACAGGCTTTGGACGCGGCGATCCCGAAGGGTACGTTGATCATTGCCCTGGATCGAAAAGGAACGCATGTTGATACTGCAGAACTTGCCACTAACTTACAGAACTGGATTGACGAAAGTCAAGATGTGGCGATTTTAATCGGTGGCCCTGAAGGTATTGACCCTAACTATTTATCGCAAGTGCAGCGAAAGTGGTCGCTATCAGCGATGACGTTTGCTCACCCAGTAGTACGAATCATGCTCGCTGAGCAGTTGTACCGCGCTTGGAGTATTAATGCGAATTTACCCTACCACCGAGGAGATTAACTTTGTCTAACACCGACCTAGTCTTAGCGTCTGGCTCACCCCGCCGGCGTGAGATGCTTGAAAATATGGGCGTTACGTTCTCAGTACATGTCACTGACACAGATGAAAGTCGTAAAGACGGCGAAGCCCCTGAGGATTTTGTCACGCGTTTGGCGAGAGACAAAGCAAAAGCTGCGCACGCTGATCTAAAGCAAGATGGCGTTGCCATACTGGCTGCCGACACCATAGTTGTGCAAGGCGATTTTGTTTATGGCAAGCCCAAAGATTTTGAGCATGCACAGCAAATTTGGCATAGTTTAGGTGCCAATAAGCACCAAGTAATGACCGCGGTTTGCCTCTTTTATGACGATCGGATCAACGTCAAATTAGGCATCACTGACGTTGAATTCGGGCGCGTCTCAGCTGAGCAGATGGAGCGTTATTGGTTAACCGGCGAACCGTTAGATAAAGCTGGGGCATATGCAATTCAAGGCTATGCTTCAGCTTGGGTTAAGTCTATTCATGGTAGTTATAGTAATGTGGTCGGCTTACCGCTGCGCGAAGTAAATGAATTATTAGTCACTATTGACAGGAATTGGCTGTAGCCTGCATAACTATTGATCTTGATCTATATTCCTTAACACTCCTTAAAACCGTTTGATCTGAGAAAACTATAATCGTGGCATCTAAAGACGAAATACTAATCAACGTGACACCTCGAGAAACGAGAGTGGCGGTGGTTGAGAATGGGCGTCTGCAAGAGTTACATCTTGAGCGTACTTTATCGCGCGGTATCGTCGGTAATATTTTTAAAGGCAAGGTCGTTCGTGTTTTGCCGGGAATGCAGGCAGCTTTTGTTGATATTGGTTTAGATAAAAATGGATTCTTACATGCCGCCGACATTGCTCGTAACGACCCTGCGTTCGCCGGTCAACCGTTGCGAGATGTGCCGCCAATTCAAGATCTCGTACATGAAGGTAAAAGTGTTTATGTGCAGGTTCTCAAAGATCCTATTGGCTCCAAAGGTGCCCGTCTGACGATGGAACTGAGTATGCCGTCGCGTAACTTGGTGTACTTACCGAATGGCTTCGATATTGGTATTTCGCAGAAAATTGAAAGCGTCGAAGAGAGAGATCGCCTGCACGCGCTTGTTTCGGCGCAAATAGCTAAGCATGACCTAAACGGTGGTTTCATCATTCGAACTCTGGCCGAGTCGGCAAGTGACGAAGATATAGCCAATGATATGTTATTTCAGCAACGTCATTGGGGCTACGTTAGTAGCGCGATGAAAGAGGCTAAACCAGCCAGCCTAATTCATGAAGACGTACCGTTATCGCTACGTACTATGCGTGATTTAGCACATGACGATTTAGAGAAAATTCGAATCGATTCCAGAGAAACTTTTGATAAAGCCTATGACTTTGCCAAAGATTTTATGCCCGAGTTGATTGATAAACTCGAGTATTACCCTGGTGAGCAACCGCTGTTTGGTCTGTACTCGATTGAACAAGAAATCGAAAGCGCTATGCACCGCAAGGTGATGCTTAAATCGGGCAGTGACATGATCATAGATCAAACTGAGGCGATGACAACCATTGATGTGAATACGGGTTCTTATGTCGGTCGGCGAAATCATGAAGAAACTCTATTCAAAACAAATTTAGAGGCGGCGACCGAAATCGCCCATCAGTTACGCCTGCGAAATCTGGGCGGTATCATCATTGTCGATTTTATTGATATGCAAAGCCCTAAGCACAAAAAGCAAGTATTGGCGGCACTCTCAACCGCAATCGCTAAAGACAGAGTGAAAATTAACGTCACTGATATCTCACCGCTAGGATTAGTTGAAATTACTCGTAAACGTACCCGAGAGAGTCTCGAGCAAGTGATGTGTGAAACCTGTCCGGTATGTAATGGGCGCGGTACTATCAAAACTATACAGACTGTGTGCTACGAGATTCTACGCGAAATATTACGCGAAGATCGCCAGTACAAAGCACAAGCTTACACAATTGTTGCGGCGCAGAAAGTTGTCGATTTGTTGCTCGACGAAGAGGCAAGTAGCTTGGCTGATTTACAAGAATTCATTGATCGTCCGATCAGCGTCAAGGCCGACTCATATTATCAACAGCAACAATACGATATTGCACTCGCATGAAGCGGCTACTGAAAATACTACTTGGTTTGATGGTGCTCTATGTTTTTTGTTGGGCTGCGGTGGCTGGCTATTTTAGCTACGCAGACAGACATAAAGGCTTACTCGAATCGAATTTGAGTAGCTTGTTTGAGCGTACAGTCACCATCGAGAATGTTGAAACTGTTTGGCGTGGTTTGTCGCCGAGTTTGAAAATCGATGGTTTTAAGGTGGCTGGCGACACAGTTGATCAACCAGCTCTGGCGTTCGAGTCTTTGTCCGCGGTTCTTAGTCCTATGTCGCTATTAACTTTATGGCCCAGCTTTATCGAGTTCGCGATTCAAAAGCCGTTGATTGAAATAGTCTCTTTGGAGAATAATCAGTTGCAGATTGGCGGTTTGAATTTCACCAATAAGCGGCGAGTCTGGGGAATCAATCAGCGCGCAGTGTCATGGCTTTTAGATCAGCAAAGTGGCACATGGGAAGGCGGCGAAGTTGTTTGGCGTCGTGATCAGCATAGAATTAGTCGATATCAAAATATTGATATTGAATTTAGTCGCTCGGCTGAGAATCGCATTCTGAAGGCCTCGGTCGACACACCTAAAGGGCCGTTGGCATTTACCGCCAAAACTAATGGTGATTTAATAAGCGATTCTCAATGGCACGCATCACTTGAAGTTGAAGGCGAAAGTGGCGAGCGTCTATTAACACCGAAAGATTTTTCAGTGAAAGTTGATAACGGTCGAGGTCGAGCGATGTTGAAAACGCTTGATGTTGAGCAAATTCGAGATTTTATTCGATTGACCGGTTTGACTGCTGAGGCTGGTTGGCTATTGGATGCCGAGTTAACTGGTCGCTTACATGATGTGCACCTAGATTTTTCGGGGCCTTTACTTGACATTCAAACGTGGTCACTGTCGGCTGCAGCATCAGATATCGGCTTTAAGTCGATAGGGCGCGCGCCAGCAATGAACAATCTAAGTGGTGAGCTAAACGCGTCTGCCGACAACGGCACGTTCGTCTTTGCTACCAGAAATGCTGAATTTAGTTGGTCTCGCTTGTATGACAAAAGTTTTCCTATTAACCGTGCGATGGGCGAATTTAGTTGGGAAATCAGCCCTGACGGCGGCATCAATATAGCCCTAGCTAACGGTGAGTTTGAAGATCGAAACGCACGAATCTCTAATATTCAGGCAAAAGTAAAAGTCGATACTAAGGCTCGAAAAGTATCTAATTTTGGTCAACTTTTTAAGCTAGATTCGGTTTCTGATCTGCACTATTCCAACAGTGGCGAGCTGCTACACACGGCCAATCAAGATCAGTCGCAGGCGCCTTTAACGATTGACGCTAGCGCAGAGTTTGACGTCTTTGATATGAGTCAATTGGTGGGCTATTTACCTAATTATCCACAACTTAGAAAGTTTCGAAATTGGTCGAAAAACGCCTTTTTATCCGGCCAGATAAGTAATGGACTGGTAAGCTACAAAGGTGAGGTTTCGACCACCGCTTTTGCTCAAGGCAAGGCCAACTTAAAGGCCCGTGCTGAATTTACCGACGTCTTAGTCGACTATGCTCCAGCGCAAGGTTGGCCCGCCGCTAAGCGTGGCGCAGGCACGGCGACTATAGAAAACGAACGGTTAACCATTGAACCTACTGATATCTGGATCAATGGAGACCCGTTAAGTGATGTCGAGTTGCAGATCGAGCGACTGTTTCAACGTGACCGAACTTTGAGCGTGCGTGGCAAGACCACCACCTCGCTGGTTAAAGGTATGGATTTTTTATTTAAAGGTCCGTTAATTGAACCTGAAAACCGATCGGCTGATTTACCGATAATACCTGAGAGCGGCTGGGTTGATCTTGCAGCGCAAGTCACCATCCAGTTGAACGACTTTGCTAGCACCCGTGTGACGGGCACCGCAGAAGTACGCGATGGTCGCGGCATATTGCCTGAAGGTGTGCCGGTTGATGACATTCGTGGCACTGTTGTATTTACTGAGCGAAAAGTTGAATCCAATAATGTAAGGGCTACTTTTCTCGGCGGAGAGATTCGAGGTCACGCAGTGACCGTAAAGCAAGCGCAACCTCCAATCGTAAAATTAATTGCCACCGGCATTGCTTCTACCGAAAATTTAAAGCCTTGGGTTGGCGAACATTTGTTAACTTGGTTCGAAGGCCAAGCGCGATGGAAGGGCTCAGTGCTATTTGATCGAGATCGCGTTGAAATATCGGCTATTTCAAATCTCGAGGGTATTAACGTTCGTGCGCCCGCACCTTTATTTAAAGGGACAAGCGAGAGTATGCCGTTAGACTTCTCTATGGTGTTCGGCGGGAAGGATGTAGAGCAATCTATGTCTGTGAAATACGGCGATTCAATGAGTGCGCATTTTAAATCTAATCTATCGACTAATGGTCAATCTAAACTGCCGTCGCTATTTGATAACGCGTTGATTAGTGTTGCTAGCGTGTCGGCAGAACTAGACGATGCAGCCTCGCTGGCCGAGCTTAAACCTGGCGTCAATTTTTCAATTAACGATAACCGCATTAATTTAGATGATTGGTTAAGTGCTATTATCGATTTATCTGCATTTGAGCCTGAGTTATTGAGCGACAATACCGATTTTTTAGACGCTATGCGTTCAATCAGTGTTGTTGCCAGCAACCCTACCTTACTTAATCGACAGTTTGGCTTATTTGAACTCAATGCGGTATCTGTAGACGGTTTGAATTGGATAGGCACTCTTGCTGGTGACAGTATCAACGGCACCATGCGAATGCAGCCACGAGCTGAAGTCAGTGATTTTGGTTTCAAGCTATCTCATTTGATTATCAGCGAAGACCCAAATCCTGGCGCAGCATTAGAAAGCATAGACTACAGTTTACGGCCAAGCGAGTTTCCGTCTCTGGCGCTAGAGGTTGATAATTTTCGATTGGCCGGCAAAAATCTTGGCATTTTGTCACTGCTGGCTAAGCCTAACGCTGATAAATGGTCGATTGAGCGATTAGAGCTTAAGCATAACGGTATTCTTACCAACGCCAGTGGCGATTGGGTCAACAATAGCCAAGTTGGTTCAATCTCAAAATTCACTTTCAATACTGTTATTGATGAAGCCGAGGGGGCTTTCAATGACATGGATTTTGACGGTTTCATTAAAAAGGGCGAAGGCATAGTGAGTGGTGAGCTACGCTGGATTGGTGCGCCACATGAATTCGACTACGGTCGCTTAAATGGTGAATTTGACGCGTCGATCAAAGACGGTGAGTTAGTTAAAATAGAACCAGGTGGTGGAAAGTTACTCGGCTTGTTGAATTTCAACGCGATGGCTAGACGTTTGATATTTGATTTCAGAGATGTTTTTGCCTCGGGCCTTAAGTTTGACCGAATGCGCTATGCTGGTGTGCTGGCCGATGGTAAAGCGATACTCAGTGAGGCATTCGTGCTTTCCCCCGCGGTGTTTCTTCGTGTCGAAGGCAAGGTGGATTTAGATAAAGAGTTAGTTGATCTCGAGGTTCACGTGTCTCCAGAACTGGGTGGCAATTTAGCGCTTTTAAGTGCTTTGGCCAATCCAGCCGCCGGCGCTTTTGTATTCATTACACAGCGGATTTTTAAAGATGAGATGCGCAATTCAAGCTTCAAGAGTTACCGAGCACTCGGTACATGGGAAGATTTTGAAATGGTCGAGATCAAAAGTTCTGATAGTCGTGATATAGAGAGGTCTAGGGCATCCGAGGTGGAGGCCGTGGGGGAAGCCCCCGAGGCCGATATCGAGGCAGACCAAGAGAGTAATCAAAATATTCAACCAAACGCGAACTTTGAAGCCGAGTTGAGCCTTGAAGAAATAGCCGACACTCTGCTTGGTTCTAGCGGCTCTTCGTCGATTGATCAACAAGCGTTAATGTAATAGCTTGAATCTATCCGATTTGACCTTACCTTTTAAGCTTAAATGACTGATTTTCCGTACGCTAAAGCACCTATTTTTAAACCAATTTTGTTATTATTGATGGCTAGCTACTGATTACCCACTCTATTGCACTGCAACGGGATTGCAGTTACCACCACTATTTCTGAACTCGATACTGTGTCGGCTTCTACTCGTTTTTTCAAAGCGCCAATTTGCATGTGACCTAAAAGATTATGAATCAACAACACTTATCCATCGCGCAAGCCACTTTGCTCGAGCCCACTGGCCTCACCGATGGGCATTTAAATCAGCTAATGCAAAAGCTCACTAATATCAACGGCAGTGACTTCGCTGATTTGTATTTTCAGTACTCTAAGCATGAAAGTTGGTCGCTAGACGAAGGCCAGGTGAAAACCGGCAGTTTCAATATAGACCAAGGTGTTGGCTTACGTTCAATTGTCGGTGAAAAAACTGCTTTTGCTTACAGCGAAGATTTAAACTCGGCGGCTATTCTAGCGGCGGCTGACGTTGTCTCAGCCATTGGCCGTCAAGGGCAAAACGTGCAATCGAATAACATCTGGCGACCGCAAGGGATTAAACCTTTGTATTCTGAGCTAGACCCAGTAGCGGCCCTAGACGATGCTAGTAAAGTTGCTATTTTGGAGCAAGCGGACCGCGCCGCGCGCGACCATGATCCTCGAGTAAAGGAAGTCATGGCAAGCTTGTCTGGCGTTTACGAGGTGGTATTAATTGTCACCAGTGACGGTCGACAAATACCCGATGTTCGCCCGTTAGTCCGACTTAGTGTGTCGGTGATCGTGGAGCAAAATGGCAAACGCGAGCGTGGCTCGATGGGCGGCGGTGGCCGCTTAGGGTTTGATTACTTCGATAGCACCATGATAGAGCACTATTCACATGAAGCCGTGCGCCAAGCACTGGTCAGTTTAGAGGCGGTTGATTCCCCCGCCGGTACCATGGAAGTGGTATTGGGCAATGGCTGGCCAGGCATATTATTACATGAAGCTGTAGGCCACGGCTTAGAGGGCGATTTTAATCGTAAGGGCACCTCAGCATTTTCAGGCCGCATTGGCGAAAAAGTTGCTAGCGAGCTTTGTACCATTGTCGATGATGGCACGATCTCAGATCGGAGAGGCTCTTTGAGCGTCGATGATGAGGGCAATCAAACTCAAAATACCGTGTTGATTGAAAAGGGCATTCTCAAAGGCTATATGCAAGACGAACATAATGCTCGGCTGATGGGCATGGATGTTACCGGTAACGGGCGTCGTGAATCGTTCGCACATCTACCAATGCCGCGTATGACAAATACTTACATGCACTCCGGCGAGCATGACCCAGAAGAAATCATTAAGAGCGTCAAGAAAGGCCTTTATGCGGTTAATTTTGGTGGCGGGCAAGTTGATATAACTTCAGGAAAATTCGTATTCTCATCAAGCGAAGCGTATTTAATCGAAGATGGCAAAATCACCGCGCCGGTGAAGGGTGCTACTTTGATTGGTAACGGCCCAGACGCTATGCAAACCATCAGCATGGTGGGTAATGATATGAGCTTAGACTCAGGCGTTGGCGTGTGTGGTAAAGACGGCCAGAGCGTGCCTGTAGGCGTTGGTCAGCCAACCTTGAAAATGGATGCTTTAACCGTTGGAGGTGTGCAGTTATGAGCGAATTAAACCTAGCTAAAGCCGCCGAATTTGCGATCGATTATGCTAAAAAACAAGGTATCGATCAATCTGAGGTCTCTTTGCATCAAGGCACGGGAATCTCGATTACCGCACGTCAGCAAGAACTTGAGACGGTAGAAAAGCATAACGATGCGCAATTCGTCATCAGTCTTTATAAAGACCATAAAACCGGTTCGGCAAGCAGCGCCGACATGAGTGAGCAGGGCATTCGTAGTACAGTTGATGCGGCCATTTCGATTGCCCGTTATACCGGTGCCGATGAATGCTTTGGCTTGGCTGATGCTGATCGTATGGCAAACCAAGAAATAGACTTAGATCTCTTCCACACATGGAGTGCCGACGAAGCGCAAATGCTTGATATTGCGATGCGTTGCGAGCAGGCCGCGGTTGAATCAAGTGAGCTGATTACTAATTCAGAAGGGGCGTCGGTGAACTCTTATTCAGGCTCCGCTGTTTATGCCAACTCACATGGTTTTTTAAGTCAAAGTCTAGGCAGTCAGCACAGTGTTTCGTGCTCAGTTATTGGCTCAAACGAACACGGCATGCAACGCGACTACTGGTATGACAGCAGCCGAAATGCGGCAAAACTAGACTCGCCGGAAGACATTGGTTTGATCGCTGCTAAGCGAACCTTGGCGAGACTGGGGTCGCGTCAGATAGCCTCACGCCAAGCCGCAGTGATGTATGATTCAGCCATGGCTAAGAGTCTTATCGGTCACTTGATGGGCGCTATTAAAGGTGGTGCAATTTATAAGAAAGCTAGCTTTATGTTGGATAAAATCGGCGATGAGGTGTTGCCTGACTTCATGACAATTGCTGAAAACCCACATAAATTAGGTGCGTCGAGCAGCGCCTGGCACGATGGCGAGGGTATTGCTACGCCTGAGTACCGAGCCATAGTAGAAAGTGGTCGCTTAGAAAGTTATGTTTTAGGTTCTTATACCGCTCGCAAGCTAGGGCTTCAATCGACCGCTAACGCTGGCGGTATACGCAATTTAAGTGTTAGTAATACAGGTCAAACGACCAAGCAACTATTGACTGAAATGGGGACTGGCTTATTGGTTACTGAATTAATTGGCTCGGGTATCAATATGGTTACCGGTGATTATTCTCGTGGTGCTGCAGGTTTTTGGGTTGAAAATGGCGAAGTGCAATACCCAGTCGAAGAAATTACGGTGGCGGGTAATTTGCTCGATATGTATCGCAATATTATCGCCATCGGTGATGACTATGATAATCGCGGTAGCACTGAATGTGGATCAATCGTCATTGAAAATATGACCATTGCCGGTAGTTAGCGGTATAATAGCTCGTTGTTTTTAGCCTAAAACTTGAGCTCAGGGCTGTTTTTGCACCAGTAGCATCAATTTATAACCGTTTTTGAAGGATTTTTAACAAAATGCCTATTTATCAATACCAATGTACCGAATGCGGACATGGCTTAGAGGCTTTGCAAAAGATGAGCGCCGCTAAGTTAGTAGATTGTCCTGAGTGCCAAGCGCCTGCTCTGAAGAAACAATTAACCGCCGCTGCCTTTAAACTAAAAGGGACTGGTTGGTATGAAACTGACTTCAAAAATTCGGGAAAAAAGCCAGCCGAAACTAAGCCTGCGGCTAGCAGCGAGTCTAAACCAGCCGTATCAAGCGAATCAAAACCGGCCGTGTCAAGCGAGTCAAAAACCAGCGCTTCGGCGAATTAGGTTTTGTTAATGGCTCGCTTAAGACGATATTTTGTTGCGGGGCTGTTGGTCTGGCTACCGCTTGTGGCGACCTACCTTGTGCTGTCATTTTCAATTAGCTTAATTGATCGCAGTCTGTTATTGCTACCGCCGGCGATTCGCCCTGAAAATTTAATCGGTTTTAAAATCCCCGGTTTAGGGGTGATCTTAACGTTTATATTGGTGATGATGACGGGCTTAGTTGTCGCTAATTTTTTTGGTCGCAGTATTGTTGGTGCATGGGAGTCTTTGTTGTCGCGAATCCCATTGGTTCGAACTGTGTACGGAGCAGTCAAGCAGATTACCGCCAGTCTATTTTCAGATGCAGGCCAATCCTTTCGTGAAATGGTGTTGGTTGAATACCCACGCAAAGGCATTTGGGTGTTGGCTTTTGTTACTGGAGATACACCGAAAAAATTTCAACAAGTGGCGGGTCAAGATTTGATAAATATCTATGTTCCGACTACTCCTAACCCGACCTCAGGTGTTTACGTTATGGTGCCTAGGGCGGATGTGAAGCGTCTAGATGTACCTGTAGAGGTTGGTCTAAAGATGATTTTGTCTGCGGGTGTTATTAACCCCTTAGATGACCCTGAAGAAGCAAAGAAAGTGGCTGCTGAAATCAAACGAAAAAAACTCGCTCAGGCGAAGGCTAAAGCCAAGTCAGAAAAAAATAAGTAGCGATTCAAAGAACCTGAAACCTCAGCAAAATTCAGGCGCGGAAGTGAAATAGGCTGAAACTTTGCCAACTGAGACGGTAAACGCGACTAACAGCTGGCTATTAGTTAGTTTTCCAAAAAGTGAAGAAGTTTGAGTTATTTCCATTCGCTCGTCGAGTATGCTGCGGTTCCAACCCATTAAGAGAATAAAATGAAAGCACTACGTAGTCATAACTGTGGCCAAATTAATCAAAGTCTAATTGATCAAGTCATTACTGTCGCCGGTTGGGCGCAACGTCGACGAGATCATGGCGGGGTGATTTTTATCGACCTACGCGATGCATCAGGGCTGTTGCAAGTAGTGGTTGATCCAGATGCTGTTGATGCTTTCGCTATCGCGGATACGGTCCGAAATGAGCATGTATTACAAGTAACTGCGAAAGTTCGTGCTCGCCCTGCAGGTACGACTAACTCAGATCTACCGACGGGTATGGTTGAGGTTTACGCTACTGAAATCCAAGTTTTGAATCGCTCTGATCCAATTCCTTTTCAGCTCGACGATGATGATATGAGCGAAGCGGTTCGTTTGAAGTATCGTTACCTTGACTTGCGTCGCGACAAAATGCAAAAAATATTTCGCTTACGCAGTGGCGTAAATAAGTACTTTCGCGACTTCTTAGAAGCTGAGAATTTTTGCGATATCGAGACACCGATTTTAACTAAGTCAACGCCAGAAGGGGCACGTGACTACTTAGTGCCTAGCCGTGTTCACGCCGGTGACTTCTTTGCACTTCCGCAATCCCCCCAGTTGTTTAAACAGCTATTGATGGTGGCTGGCTTCGAACGTTATTACCAGATTGCTCGTTGTTTTCGTGATGAAGACTTACGCGCCGACCGTCAGCCTGAATTTACCCAGTTAGATGTTGAAACCTCGTTCATGAATGAAGAAGAAATCATGAATATGATGGAGCACATGATTCGTGGTCTATTCAAAGCCAAGCTAGACGTTGATCTACCTGCTGAATTTCCACGTATGACTTATGCTGACTCTATTGAACAGTACGGCATTGATCGTCCAGACTTACGAATTCCGTTGAAGTTAGTGTCAGTCACTGACTTGATGAAAGACGTCGATTTTAAGGTCTTCTCAAATCCAGCCAACTCGGATGACGGTCGTGTTGCGGCCTTACGTATTCCGGCGGGAGCGGCCAAGATGAGCCGTAAGCAAATTGATTTATACACCGAATTCGTCGGTAACTACGGCGCGCGTGGTTTGGCGTATATCAAGGTTAATGATTTGTCAGCAGGTAACGATGGGCTGCAGTCGCCAATCGTTAAGAACTTACCGGCTGATGTGCTTGCTCAGGTAATGCAGCGTATTGGCGCAGAAGATGGTGATCTGGTGTTCTTCGGTGCTGATCGCGCAAAAGTGGTGAACGATTCATTGGCGGCGCTGCGTGTCAAGGTCGGTACTGACTTAGGCATGATCGAAACAAAATGGTCACCAATGTGGGTTGTTGATTTTCCGATGTTTGAGAAAGATGAAAACACCGGCCGTTGGACTTCATTGCATCACCCTTTTACAGCACCAAAAGTTGATCAACTCGACGAGCTAGAAAGTAACCCCGGTAATGTATTATCTCGCGCCTATGACATGGTTCTAAACGGTACCGAATTAGGCGGTGGTTCAATTCGTATTCATCAAACCGACGTACAAAAGCAAGCGTTTACAGCCTTAGGTATTGGTGATGAAGAAGCTGAAGAGAAGTTTGGTTTCTTATTAGATGCTTTACGTTACGGAGCCCCTCCGCATGGCGGTATGGCCTTCGGTATTGATCGAATTGTTGCCATGATGTCAGAGGTTGATTCTATTCGTGACGTTATCGCGTTTCCGAAGACTCAGAGAGCTTCATGCTTATTAACCTCAGCACCAAGTGATGTTGACAAGACACAGCTACGCGATTTGCATATTCGCTTAAGCACAGCCGCTCAGGCGGCTAAACAAACGACTGAAGAGCAAGGCTAATAACAAGCCTCAAGATGCGCATAATCTTGATGCCGTGACTTGTAGCAGCAAAAGCAGGTCAGTGCTTTACTCGGTAAACCAATGTAGTGTATGCAACAAGAGGTAGATAAGGTGGCTGTAAGTAATCACTCACCGATTCAAATAGGGGTTTCATTGCAGCCATACAATACTATGGCTGTTCCTGCAGTGGCCGCCTATTTGAGCAGATGCACGTCGCTAGATCAATTGCTGAGTAGCCTCGATTTTGCCCGCGAAAAGTCCTTGCCAACGCTGATTCTGGGTGAAGGTAGTAATACTCTGTTTGCCAAAGATTTTGATGGCTTGGTGATACTCAATCGCCTAACCGGCATCGAGTTGATTTGCGAAGATGCTAACAGTGTGACAATCAAAGTAGCGGCCGGAGAAAATTGGCATGAATTTGTGCGTTACTCTTTAGAGCGTGGTTGGTTTGGTCTGCAAAATTTGGCGCTGATACCGGGTTTGGTCGGCGCTGCGCCGATTCAAAATATCGGTGCCTATGGCGTAGAAGTGAAAGACTCAATCGACGCTGTCGAGACTCTGGAGATTGCCTCTAACGAAATTAAAATATTGAGCAATGCTGACTGTCAATTCAGCTACCGCGATAGTATTTTCAAGCAAGCGCTTGTTGGTAAGCGGGTGATTACCTCGGTCACCTTTCGTCTTTTTAAGTCAGCAACGCTCAAGCTCTCTTACCCAGCATTGGCGAACTACTTCGAGAGTAAGCCTAGCCCGATGGATGTCTTCAATGCTGTGAGCCAAATACGTGCTGACAAATTGCCAATGCCCGATGATATTCCGAACGCTGGAAGCTTTTTTAAAAATCCGGTAGTTGTTGAAGAAAAATACACTCAATTGCAAATCGATTTTCCGTCGATGGTAGCGTATCCACTTGAAGCGGGCGGAGCTAAGCTTGCTGCTGGCTGGTTGATTGAGCAACAAGGCTGGAAAGAAAAATCGGTAGACGCGGTGTATGTTCATCGCGATCAAGCTCTGGTGATTGTTAACCCAAATTTGCAGAGAGGCGATTCGATTCTAAAATTAGCTTCGGCAATTCAAGCTAATATTTGGTCAGTTTATGGTGTTGTTTTAGAGATCGAGCCCAGAATTTATTAGCATCGAAATCAGTTCAATAGCCTGCGTGATAGAAGGCAACTGCAGGCTATTAGGGACACATTTTTCGAGCTATTGGAACTATAGAGATAGCATGCTAGAGTTTTAGATCAGATGGGCGTCACACTTGAGCCGTCTCCATAAACTAAAGTACCGATTTTAATAGTGGTTTTTTTAGGGCATTTAGCTGATTTAGCGTAGGTTGCATTAATATTCTGTAATGCTGAAACTTCTTGTGACACGGTCAGTACTAAGGTTAGAGCAACCTGATGAAACCAGTAAGCCGAGTGATGACAGTAGACAACCCTAAATTGAAAATTTGCGATGTTTTTTTTACGCCTATTCTAACGGCTACGTCAGCGTCGAGGGTCACCTTGTCGGTGTTGCTTATGGTTGCTCCATTATTTTTTCCAGTGGATATTTTAGTGGCACAAGAGCTAACCGAAAAATCAGCTAGGGCGCTAGAACCAACAGTATCATCTGAACAAAATCAGCTGGACGACGATGCTTCAAAGACTGATCTTAAGAGTGAACCATCTGTGGCTATCCGAGCGGCCTCTGAATCAGTAATCTTTGAGCAACAAGACACCCTTGCTAACTACGATGTTACCGAAGGTGCTGCTCCACTTGATATACCCCTGATTAATGTTAACCCGCTCATTACTGTGTCGCCCGAGTTGCGAGCAAGTCTTAAGCGACAATTTCAGCAAATACAAATACTAAAAGAGACCGAGGATGCTTTTAGTGAGCGGTTAGGCGAGTCGTATCGTGCTTATGGGCGCAGCCTAACGCAGGCTGGAAGAACTGAAGAAGCCCGTGCTATGTTGGTTAACGCACTGCATATTATTAAAGTAAATGACGGGGTTAACAGCATCGAGCAACGACCGATATTACGAGAGCTGTTCGAAATGAATTTAGCCTTAGGCAATACCGAAGAAATGACCGCGCAAGTTGATCGGATAATTTGGCTAGAAAATAGACATTCAAAAGAGCAAGACAGTTATTCATTTGATATGGTCGCTCGTCTAGGCAACTATTACCTAGATCTATATTTAAAAAAACCAGTTTCCACTGAGCTTAATCTTAACCATTTGAATAAGGCGACAAGATACTTTGGGGGGGCGGTAAATCGATATGGTGATCTGCCTTTAAGTGAAGTTTTATTACCTTTCGGCGAGCTTGCATTGGCGCACCATTACAGGAGTAAGATCCAAAACGAAATCGCTAGCGCGACTTTTCCAGGTGTGCCTCGGACAAATTTTGCTAACACAAACAGTCTCAATGGACGGCGCCTGCAAATTGATTCGTTTTCTAATAGTGAGCGTATTTTGAAGAGCTATCTTCGTAAGGCAAAAAATGAACGTGACCTTATCAATACCATTTATGCATTACTTGGGCTTGGCGACCTGCACTTACTGACCGGACGCACAAGTAAGGCTGACAAGTATTTTGATCTGGCATGGGCGGGTGCGCAGAACTTACCAGCCACTCACTCTATTATCGAAAGCTTTAATAATCCGGTTAAGTTACCTTCGTTCCATTTTTCAGTGGTGCGAAGACCGCCGGTATCACGCCGAGAAACTGAGCTCATTGTCTTGAGTATTAATGTTGATAATGATGGGCGCGTTCGTAGCGTCGAAACGGATGCTTTGGTTGATGTGGATAAGTGGGTTGTCACCAAAGCAAAAAGAATGGTTAAACGCTACAAATTTAGACCCGTTATAGACAATGGAAAACTGGTCGAGTCGAAGGGCTACCGCTATGAATTGCAAATCGCCTCGCGAAAATCAAAGGCGCTTGCGCCAAAAGCCGTGGTGTCTAAAGACGGCACATCTAAACAATAAACCGGAGACTCACATTGCTTGGCTATATCAAATCTGGACTCAACATCATGATCTTAAGCTTTACATCATCGATCGCTTCTTCAGCGCCGTTAAAGCGTCTTAGCGTTGCCGTTGCCGTTGCATCAATGATGAGCGCTTGCATCAGTCCGCCGCCAAATCCTAGTGGTCTTCCGGGCATCCCAGGTATTCCCAGTATTCCCAGTATTCCCAGTATTCCCAGTATTCCAGGTGCGCCGTCACTGCCATCGCCACCATCGTTGCCCGGAAAACCTTCATCTGGTGGTGCTGGTGAAAGTGGTGAAAAATCTAAAGATGGGGAATCTGGTGAAGGTCCGGGTGGAGAGAGTAAAAGTGACAGCGAAGGCGAGGCTGGTGAGGGCCAATCCAGCGACAATAAAGAGGTTGCTTCAGATTGGGAAAAAGAGGGCGACCAGCAGCCTACTGAAGAAGATGTCAGTTTTGAAGAGCCTAAAGAAAAAAGTGATGGCGAGTTCGAAGCACCTTCATTCGAAGATAAAGATGGCCTCTCTGAGAAAGAGCTGGCGGCCCTAGAGAAAGAACTTGAAGAAACCCTTGGTGACTTCGATGAAGAGATTGAACGCGAACAGGGTTATGCTGAAGGGCGTGGCAATGAAGACGGTGGTGAGGGTTCAGACGACCCGTTTGAGGGTGAAGGTGCGTTCGAAGACTATAGTGAAGAACGCGACGGAGTAGCGAAAGGTAAACGTCAACCCACAGCTGGTAGTCAACCGTCTGGTGACAGTGAGTCGTCAGAAAGTTCTGACTCGCAAGGTGCCGCCGGTCAGTCAGCAGCACAAACCAATAAGCGAGAAGGTGAGGGTGAAGAACAGCAGGCCGAACCAGGAGACCGTAAAGATGAGCGCCCAGACTTAGCTGACTTGAGAAAAAATGATGACATAGTTGCTCGTCAAATTAGAGAAGCGGCTGAAAGCGAAGCCGACCCTGAGCTGCAGAAAAAGCTTTGGGACGAATATTATAACTACAAGCGTCAATAGGGCGGGGTGTGGGAGATTTACTAAATTGTCATTTTTAAACAGAGGTCTATTAGCCGCCTGTAATAAACAGGCTACTAGCTTTATTGGCTATACAGAACAATTGAAAAAGGCCCTCAAGCTGCTCAGCATGATGAGTGTTATCGCGAGTTTAACCGCGTGTACTAATTACGAATACCATGAGACCAAGCAGGTCGCTATTGAGCGTATTGGCGAGGCCCAAGAGCTGTTGATCGACGAGCAACAAATTCTTGATGTAGGCGTCGTTTTGTTTGATCCCGGCGTAGTCGATCTGAACTCCACTGACGCTGACTATTCGAGCGTTCGTCAAAGCGAGTCTGTTTGGTACACCAACCAATTAAAGCAGACTCTTGATACCAGTAATGCTTGGGGTTTGGTACGCGCATTGCCGGGAGATAATTTAGGTTTAGATGTCTATGTAAGTGGCACATTGCTTGAATCGAATGGCGAAGTGGTAAGGCTACTTATTTCAGCTAAAGACAGCACTGGTAGAATTTGGTTCAGCAAAGAATATGATCAGCGGGCTAGTGCCTACGCCTACAATCCTGAAGTTGACTTGCCAGGCGACCCTTTTCAGGCGACGTTTAATGAAGTTGCTAACGATATGTTTAATTTTAGAGCGCAACTATCTGCAAGCCAATTACTCAATATTCGCAGCGTCTCAAAAGTTCTCTTCGCACGAGATTTCGTCGAAGATGCATTTGCTGGATTTGTTGAAACCGATGAGTTCGGTCAACTGAGTTTGACCCGTATCCCTGCTGACAACGACCCGATGATGCAGCGAGTTGAACGTATTCGCTCGCGCAATGATTTGTTTTTAGATGTAGTGCAAGATTATTATCGCGCTTTCAACAACAAGATGAACGCACCGTATCAAGAGTGGCGTAAGCTAAGCTATAAAGAAGTCATTTATGCACGCCAGCTCAAAGAGCAAGGGCGTCAAGAAAAACTCGCTGGTTTGGTCGCCATGGCCGGCGGCTTAGCCGCCGCCGCCACTGGCAATAGCCGAACTACGCGGGGCGCTGGTCACATTGGAATTATCTCCGGCGCTCAAATTTTCGGTAATAGCTTTTTGAAAACTGAAGCGGCCCTAGGTCATAGTTCAACACTGCGCGAGTTGGGTGCTTCTCTCGAGTCTGAGCTTGAAACAAGTATTGTCGATTTACAAGATCGCAGCGTGACCTTGTCCGGCACTGTTGATGATCAGTATCAAGAGTGGCGTCGAATTCTTGGCGATATGTTTCGCTTAGAAGAGGGCGAGCTGAGCCCGGTAACGATTGGTAATGGTGGACTTAGTGAAATCCCAGTCGACAAAATCCAGTTAAATAAAACTTCTGATCCAGGGCTGTAGTTAATAATGATGGATAAAGACGAACCCTTGAACGATACAAAGGGTAGCAAACCAGAAGGCCGAAGCGAAATAAGTGCCTTTGACTTCGAGGTGCCCGGCAGCGCGCCCCAATCCAAGCCTGAGGTAAAGAGTGGGCGGCGTGAATTGCTAAGCCGTGTTGACGGCCCTTGGTGGCATTCGCAGTTCAATTTAATGCTGTGTGTTTTTGGGCTGCTGGTCGCCGCTGCGGGTCTATTTATTTTGATAACGCCGGCTCCCACATTGTTACTAAAAAACAATACCTTAGTCTCGGCTGACGGTAAAAGCACTAAAGGCTTGGCTAGTGCCGACACCGACCAAGCAATCGACAACTTACCGGCCCCTTGGGACGAAAAACGTATTAAGCAAGCTCGTATTGACTCGCAAGATATTCTTTCGCAGTTATTAACCGCAAAAAAAGAACTGCAAGCAAAGAGCGTCAGCGAGTGGGCTGCTGAAGCCTATGACTCTGCCTTAGATAAGGCAACCAAGGGTGACGAGTTTTATAAACTCAAAGACTTTCAAAACGCGATTGGCCGTTATCAGGCAGCGCTTGACGGAATGCAGGCTTTGGATGACCTTATTCCAAGTATATTAAACGCCTTAGTAGCGCAAGGTAATGCCGCAATTGGTGATGGCAAGACTGAGCTTGCACGCGAAAAATTTAATTCAGTTATTACCTTAGATCGAAATAATATCTCTGCCTTAGTTGGTCTAGATCGCGCAGACACGCTTGATCAAGTGCTCAGCTTAATGCGCCAAGCAAAGATCGATGAGCAAGACTTTCATCGCTCCGATGATGTAGAGTTCCTGAGCTTAGCCACGCTAAAATACCAACTCGCTTTAGACCTTGATCGACGTACAGATGCGGCCAAAAAAGGAACACAACGAGTCGCCGATTTGACTACAGATAAAGAATTTAGAGATGCTATGTCGAACGGCTTCTCAGCTCTCTTCAAAAGACAGTACTTAGACGCAAAAAAGAGCTTCTCGCTGGCGCTTAAAAGTCGACCGAATGATGACACTGCCAGCTCAGCATATCGCCAATCGCTGGCATCAGATAAAAGTTCGTCATTAACCTCATTGCTTGCCAGCGGCCAACGCTTGGAAGGCGATGAAGAATGGGCTAGCGCCTTGAGTACTTATCAAACTGTGCTACAAAGAGATCCAAATCAAGTATCCGCTAGGTTGGGCAAAATTCGTTCACAAGCTCGTAAGCAATTAGATACCTCAATTCAAATGGTACTCGCTGATACGCTGTCTTTAGCTCGGAGTAGTCAACGAGAAAAAGCCGAAGCCATCTTGCTAGATGCCCAGCGTATCAAGGTCAAAGGGAGGGTTTTGAGCCGTCAAATAGCCGAAATTCAAGTATCCCTCAAGCAGCTCGACAGCACGATCAAGGTTAGTTTTTCCTCAGATAGTTTGACCGAGGTCGATTTGACTAAAGAGGGTGCTAAGAAAATAAGGTTAGGTAAATTCTCGATCAAAAATTTGGCCCTTAAGCCGGGGCGATATAGTGTCCGCGGTGTAAGATTAGGCTTTAAAGACGAGCGTCGCGAAATAGAATTACGCATCACTAGTGACGATATTCAATTTTTTTCAATTGCTTGCAAAACACCGGTTAATAGCGCTTCTTTGGTGGCTAATTAAGCGTCATGAATAAAATAGAAAAATTAGAAAATGCTAAAATTCAGGCTGCTAAATTTGAGGCTCCAAGCGGTAAACTTGAGGTTCAAAAATTTCGCCTAAGTACACTTCATTTTGTATTATTTAGTTTGGCGTCATTGTGTTTGTTGTTCATCGCCTTTATTTCCTTTTCAAAAAGCATTGAGGTGCGTGCGGTTACTCGAGATTTAAATAACCCTAGTGACTACTTAGCTCAGTCGGCCGATATCAGTATCGTCACAAAGCTGAAGCTACCTTTGGGCAATCGTGTATTGATATTGCCAGGTCGGCACTCGGTTAATATTCATGCTGATGGCTTTATCGCTGTTGAGCAACAACTTGAAGTTGCCAATGAGCGGCATCAGCAATTCGAAATTGAGTTACTTCGGCTGCCAGGTAAGTTGCAGATTAGCTTAGCTAATCCAAGCCCAGCAGAGGTGTACGTTGATGGCGAGTTAATTGGTACGATTGACAATGATACCCGCAGTTCCGTAAGCGTTGTAGACCATTCAGCGAGCATTGCAGGCACTCAATCAAACTTTTTTGACAATATTGCCGTGGGTAAGCGTGAGGTCATGGTCGATGCGCCTTTGTATCGTGCCGCTTCAAAAACTATAATTGTGCGTGGTAAAGGCGAAACACAAAGTCTTAATTTTGACCTGCAAGCTGCTTGGGCCGAATATTCTCTAAACTCCGAGCCAGAGGGTGCAACAGTGTTAGTTGACGGTGTCGAGATTGGCAATACGCCGTTAGTGGCAAAGATCGAGGAAGGTACTCGAGAGCTGGAAGTTAAGGCTAAAAAGTATAAATTTTTTAAACAAGAAATTGGCGTTATCGCTGGCCAAGTCTTACTCATTCCTAAGATCCAGTTAGTGCCTGCTGATGGGGTAATAAGTATCGCCTCTAAGCCGCTGGGCGCTGCGGTTATTGTTAACAATAAGTATCGTGGCGTAACGCCATTAACGCTTGCCGTGGCCGCTAATGCTGAGCAAAAAATACAAGTTTACAAGGCCGGATTTAGGATATCAGAGTCACTTGAATCGCTTGCGCCAGAACAACAGTTAACACAGGAAATAACACTAAAAGCCGATATTATTACGGTAAAGGTGAGTGTATCGCCAAGCGATGCGGTTGTTTATGTTGATGGGCAGCGTCGAGGCAAAGGCAGTCAGAACCTAGGTCTCAATACTCTGCCGCATAGCATTAGCGTGAGAAAGCCGGGTTACGTAACACAAAACAATGACATTATTCCTACGCGCCAACATAAACAGCTAATCAGCATTAACTTGCTAACCGAAGAGCAGCATTATTGGGCGCAAGTTCCCGCGAGTTATACGACCAATGGCGGTCATCAAATGAAGCTTTTTAAGCAGTTGGGCGAGGTCAGTTTGGGTTCGTCGCGCCGAGAGAATGGCCGTCGCGCAAATGAGGCTGTCTATAAGGCGACGCTGAGCAAACCTTTTTATGTCGCGTTACATGAAACTACTAATAAACAATTTCGTGCGTTTAAGTCGGTTCATAATTCTGGTAATTACAAAGCTATAAGTTTAGATGCCCAAAAGGCACCAGTGGCGAATATAAGTTGGCAACAGGCCGCGCGTTATTGCAACTGGTTGAGTGGTCAAGAGGGTCTCGACCCGTTTTACAAAACTACTAAAGGCTATGTCTCTGGCAACAATCAAGATGCCAATGGCTATCGCTTGTTAACTGAGGCCGAATGGGCATGGTTGGCACGCAACACTGATGATGGCTTGCTCATCTACCCTTGGGGCAATAGCGCTATTATTTCTATCAATAAACGAGTGGGTAATTTTGCTGATCAGAAAGCCGCCAACATCTTGGCCTTTACGCTTGAAGAATACGATGATGGTTACAAAGGCCCGTCACCGGTAGGGCGTTTTCCTGCCAATCATCGAGGTCTGTTCGATCTCGGCGGTAACGCCTCGGAATGGGTTAATGATTGGTATAGCTCGAAAGGGAGTAGTGAGTTAAGCGCTAGTGCATTAGTCGACCCTCTGGGGCCGGACATCGGCGAGTTCCATGTGGTGCGCGGCGGCAGTTGGGCAAAGGGATATCTGCCCCAGCTACGCTTAGCCTATAGAGAATTTTCCGCCAAAGGTAAACATGATATTGGTTTTAGAGTGGCTCGCTATGCTGGCCCAAATAATAAGAGGTAGCATGACATTAACAGCTAAGATAGTTTTTTTTATGATTTTCTATGGTTATTTCGGGATAGCGTTTAGTCAAGAAGCGTCGGTTGACGATCCAGTATTTGATCAACCTATTACTGAAGAAGTGCAAGAAAAGGTTCAGGACTCTGGCCAGCAAGTACTTATAGATAGTGACTCTAATTCACAGAAAGAGCCACCAGAAAAACCGCAAAAAAAACCGGTGCCTAGTAAGAAAAATTCACCAAAAGAGGTCTTTAAGCCGACAGAAGAGATTTCTGAAGATCGGCCAGTACCCTTTCCAGTTGACATTTAGTGACTCTGAACGGTTACAAATAAAATTCGAACCATGACGATAAAATTAAAATATGAAGTTTCAAAAATCTGAATTTTTCTATCAAATAGTTGCTCTGATACTGTCTTTCGTTTTGGTGCATACGATTTATGTTGGCTTAGTTAGGCCGAACGCTGAAGTAGTTCTTGAGCGAGAAAGGCAGTCAATTGCGTTGCAACAAGCGAGCGGTGAAATTGCCACTATCGAACGCTCGGCCTGGGTGGTATTAAAAGACTATGAGCAGGAGTCGTGTTTCATTTTAATGCTTTGGGTGATGGCGATTATGGGTCTAAAGGCTCAGGGCGTCTCGGCTCAGCGCCGAATGTTAAGTCAGCCCTTAGTCAGCATTGAGGAGGGCCGACGAGTATTGCCTGAGGACGCTCGTAAACTGGCCCGTCCATTGGAGGCGCTGCCAGAGCCTGAGCGCGGTTTCTTGTTGCCTCGAGCCTTGCGCGGCGCATTGAACCGCTATGGTTCGACTGCATCGGTCGCTGACGTCTCTAGTGTGGTGCGTGATATGTGTGACACCGAGGCTGACCGAATGGACTCCGAGCTAGCCATGGTACGCTATGTTACCTGGGCGATTCCTTCGATCGGGTTTATCGGTACGGTACGCGGTATTGGCGATGCGCTTGGCAATGCACATGAAGCTGTTGCTGGTAACATTTCAGCGGTAACAGCAAGTTTGGGAGTCGCCTTTAACTCTACGTTTATTGCCTTGCTAATTAGTATCGTCATCATGTTTTTGATGCATCAAATAACCTTAATGCAAGAGCGCATGGTGTTAGAAGCGCAGGACTACTGCGACGATAATCTTATTCGTCATTTGCAGAGCTAATGGAGTATCAATTATGCTTGATAGGCTTTATATAAACGACAATAACTTGGTGCTTGAGTCGGCTGGCCAGCGCTCGGTTAGCCAAGGTTATGCTTGGCTCAAAGGCGACCAAGTATTGTTCGACTTAAGCGACGACTCAGCTCAGAGCGGGTCTCCAGTTAGCCAATGCCGTTTGGCGCCACAGCAAATCAATAGCCGCTACTGGCAGCAATGTGAACAAAGTGCTATACCCGCTAACCGCGCTGGCATGAGGCATGCTGCTGATTTGGTATGGCAGCATCTGAACCAGTTAAAGCACCAAAATAAGTTAGTTGATCTGGTGTTGGTTGTTCCATCACATTATCAAGAATCAAATTTACAGCTCCTTTTAGGGATCGCTAAAGCCTGTCAATTGGACGTCAAAGGGCTGGTCAATAAAGCCGTGGTTGCGTTGCATAATCAGCTTCAGGCGGGTGCTGAGTGTTGGCATTTCGACGTGCAATTACATCAAACTGTGTGTTCGCGAGTTAGCGTTAAAGATGGCCAAGCAACTCTCGGCGAGATCCAAGTGTTAACCGACGTTGGTATTCATTTAATGCAAGAAGCGCTGCTCAAAGGCTTACAAAACAACTTCATTCAAAATGATCGCTTTGACCCTTTGCATGACGCGGCTACTGAGCAACAGTTATTTGATCAACTGCCAAGCATCGCTATGCAGTTGGCGAAGAGTGGTAAAGCCAAAGTCGGTTTGCAGCACCAGAGTCGGTTACACAACACCACTGTGGATTCCAAAGAATGGCAGGGTCTACTATCGCCATTCTCGAGTCGATTAATTGAGCTTAGCCGCAGCGCTGATGCCAGCTATATTGACTTGAATGCAGCGTTTGGTGATGCTGATTTAGATCTATTGACGCAAGCCGGTTTCGTTGCCTTACATGAGGTTGCCGACTTCTCGCTAAGTCAAGCGGCGGAGATATCGGAGTCAGGTAGCGTTATTTATAGAACTGATTTGCCAATATCTACGTCTAGCGCTGAGCCAGACAATAAATCAGCGATTGAAGAAAATCTAGCCCGGAAAAGCTCGGTTAATAAAGTGATTGAATCGCCTAAGCCAGCGAGAACAGCCGTAGCGAATGGTGCTTACCCGCAAGCAACTCATTTAGTTTGTGGGGGCAAAGCAATCGCAATTGATAACGCTCAATTGACGACTGACTCCGGTGTGCTTGGATTACAGAAAAATGCCTCGAGTAACCTACAAGAAATGCTAACCTCAGGCAGTGTCTTTATTTTAAATGACGAAGGCAGAACTCAGTTAAAGACTAATGATCGCATTGGTTCTAACTTAGCTGACGGTGTCGTTACCGTGATACAGGTGCTCTAGGTATGGAGCTTCGATAGACTCACATGGCGCGCAAAAAGATACGCAGTACGTCAACCTTTAGCTTGTCCTTTTTGGATATTATGTCCTGTGGATTGGGTGCCGCGGTACTGATTTTTTTGTTGCTAAAACACGTTGTTGATTCACCCGTACCGAACCAAGATCCGCAAGATTTATCTGAGATAAGCTTGCTAGAAGAAGAGATTTTAGTTGGTGAAAAAAGCCTTGTTCGGATTCGTAATACGATCAGTGAGATCAGCGACGAGACCGTTACGGCTCAAGGCTTAGCTCGAAAAATCGAAGATGATATCAATCAACTTAAGAGTCTGCTTGACGAAATCGAACCTGACTCAGAAACTGATGTTCCTGGCCTTAAAGCACAATTAGCACGGCTTGAACGACAGAAAGAAGCCTTAGAAACAACCGTGCCAGCCGGTAACAAGGCCTATGAATTCACGGGTGATGGCGAACGTCAATATTTAACCGGCATTAAGCTTGGTGGCGAGAACGTATTGATCTTAGTTGACTCGTCTTCAAGCATGCTTGACGACACGATCGTCAATATTTTACGTCGCCGAAACATGAGTGAAAACTTGAAGCTGCAAGCCCCTAAGTGGCAACGCACAACCGCCATCGCTCAATGGGTGATTTCTAACTTGCCATTGTCGAGTGACTTCCAAGTGCTTAGCTTTAATGAAGAGGTATCGATGGTGTTTGGCGAAGAGGTGAATCAATGGTACGAAGTTGGCGATCGTGTTTCGGTGGCCTTGGCGGTGGCAGGGGTGAATGAAATCATTCCAGAGAAGGGTACAAATTTTCATTCGGTATTCGAAACTGCGATGAATATGACGCCACTGCCAGACAATATATTTTTGATCACCGACGGCTTGCCTACTCAGGGTGACGGCGCACCTGCATCGGGAAGTATTAGCGGAATTCAACGGCTCCGTATTTTTCGTTCGGCGGTTAAAAAACTGGTCCCCGGAATCCCAGTTAATACTTTCCTATTGCCGCTTGAAGGCGACCCCTATGCGGCTGGCTCGTTCTGGCGCTTGGCGGTAATAACGCGGGGTGCCTATGTAACACCGGCGAGGGATTGGCCATGAGTCGCCGCAGAATTCGTCGCATAGGCGAAGATGCAAGTCTCTCGTTTTTAGATATTATTTGTTGCGGCTTTGGCGCGGTCGTATTGCTGTTAGTGATTGTGAAGCCGACCCCCCCTGTTGTGCTAGAAGAATCAATTATTGTAGACAAAGGGCAAGTCCGAGCAATACAAGAGCGCCTGTTTAAAATACGCGGTCAAGTTAAGTACTTAGAAACAGATTTAAATGCTAAGCAAGAGCAGCTCGGTGTTGATCTGCGAAGAGTGGCAATATTGCGCAGCGAGCTTGATCTGCTTAATTCTCGAAAGCCGAGTGCCGACGAAGCAGGTTCAGACGACACAACGTCGGCTGAAGATTTACAAATCGCCCTGCAAACGCTGAGCATAGAAATGAAGCGCCTATTGCAAGGGCGTAAAAGTAAAAATCAATATATCGCCGGTGTGCCGGTGGATTCTGAGTACATCATTTTTGTGATCGACAGCTCTGGTAGCATGACCGGAGGTGCTTGGGGTAAGGTCATAGCCGAAGTCCGAAATACGCTGGCCATTTACCCAACGGTAAAAGGCATTCAAGTTATGAACAATGAGGGCATCTATATGTTCCCGTCGTTCAGAGGCCGTTTTATGCCAGATTCCCCAGGGCGTCGACAACAGATAGTTCAGAAGCTTGCGAGTTGGTCGGCATTCAGTACTTCAAACCCAGTTGGAGGCATCACAAAGGCGATTCGACAGCACTATGATAAGAATAAAAAAATCAGTTTGTATGTGTTGGGTGATGACTATCAGGGGCGCTCTGTTCGGCGCGTCCTGAAAATAGTTGAAGAATTGAATAAACGTAACCGCAAAGGTGATACGTTGGTGCGTATACACAGTGTTGGTTTTCCGGTTCACTTACTCGGTGGAGACCCCGGCGTCAATAGCTCGCATATGCGTTTTGCTTCGTTGATGCGCGAATTAGCCGAGCAAAATAACGGTACATTTATAGGATTAAACAATGTTAGATAAGGTTTATTCAGGCAGTAGTCGTAATACTCGGTTGCTAATGTTGATTTCCTTAGCACTGCTTAGCGGCTGCGCTAGTTCGATTGTGGTTAAGCCAAATATTCCCAGTCCGTTGGTAGAAAAATTACCGCTGAAGACCAGTTTGATCTATTCAGACACGTTTATGAGCTATGTCTATCTTGAAAACGAGAAGAAACGCAGCAGCTTGAAGAGTCTTGACTTTACTGAGGCGCAAACCACTATGTTTCAACAAGTATTTGGTTCGTTAACTAGTTTACTGGACCCCGCCGACCCGACAAAAGATATTAGTATTGAACCGGTAATTTTAGATTTTCAATATTCAGCGCCGTCCGAGACACAGCTTGAGCAGTATGAAATTTGGATTAAGTATCGTCTGAAGCTGCGCAATGTAAACGACGAGAGTATTGCCGACTGGACTATCAAGGGCTACGGCAAAACACCCACAGGCATGCTGACATCAGCCGCGTCGGCATTTAGTGCTGCTACTAATATCGCCTTACGAGATGTCGGAGCGCAGCTGTCTATTCGGTTTCCTCGGCAGCGTGTAGTAAAAACGATATTGGACGGCGGAATACCACCACCGATACCAGAGCCAGAAGCGCCGTTAGACGTTGTCACCTCTGAGGCTGGCCCTGAGTCGACCACCAATTCGATTGCGGATCTCCCTACTTTTGCTAAAGATGGCATCGAAAAATCTTCTGTCGCAAGCGATGAGAACTCAGAAGAAGCCGTTGAAACTGACCTCGAGGGCGATGATGAAAGCTAGCTTAAAATTAGTATTATTCAGCAGTTTGGCATTACTTTTTTCGGCATGCACCACAATTAATGTTGACCATGTTCGGTTAAAAGAAACTATAGAGCTTAAAGAGGGTGACGCCATGGTTGTGCTGGGCCGTCATCAAACAGCCGAAATTCAAACCGAAGCATCATTGGTGTCCTGCATTGGTAGCCGTCTAGCTAGGGGTGCTGGCGACGTACGCATTATTCCTGAAGCTGAATTTGTTGATTCTTTTTACCCCTGGTTTGAAGCTCGTACAGCACCATTACACCCAAAGAAATTACGTAAGGTGCTGAACCAGCCCTCCGTTGCCAATAAGATCAAAGATCTTAATATTAGGTATTTTATTTGGGTCGAGGGCTCAACTGAGCGTACTAATTCAGCAGGCAGCATGACGTGTTCGATAGGCCCTGGAGGCGGCGGTTGTTTTGGTTTCGGTTCGTGGGAGGATACAAGTGATTACGAAACCACTATCTGGGATCTCGAAACGTTCTCTGAAGTTGGCCGAGTAAGTACCGAAGCAGTGGGGACTTCTTATATGCCTGCATTTGTTATACCGATACCGTTGTTGGCTCAAGTTGAAGGCGATGCCTGTCAGGGCATGGCGAATCAATTAGTTCGGTTTTTTTCGAAAGACCCTAGTGCACTAAAGACCAGCCCTTAGTTATTATTCAGGTTATTTGTATGAATTTATCATCGTGTAATAATATTTCGAATTTCAAAAAAAGTTGTTTAATTACACTTGTGACTTTATTTTTTGCTTCCTTAGCCTGCGCTCAAGCTTCACAAAGCGGTGTTGGCCGTGATCAGTTACTGACTGAAAGCCAAGTGCAAGAAGCGCCCGAGCAAGAAAAGTTAGAAGCCAAGCTACCGCAAAATAGGGCTGAAGCGCTTAAGCAACTTGGGCAATCAACCGGCTTGAAAGGCAAGGCTTTGACGCGGCACATAGCACTTATGCAAGAAGCTCCGCCATACGATGATCAAAAGCTACAAGACTATGTAACCAAGGTCGGCAACAGAATTTTAGCGGAAAGCGAACACGCTCACTTGCCGTATAAGTTTGTGATTCGTGACACCGAAGCAGTGAATGCCTTTGTTAACGGTACCCCTTATGTTTACGTTGAACGGGGCTTACTTGGTTTGCTCAATTCAGAGGCAGAGCTAGCGGCGGTTATGGCGCATGAAATCGGTCATAATGTGGCTCGTCATAGTTCTAAATTGCAATCACGTAACCGTCGTAACGTCTTCTTAGCAACGCTAGCATCAATAGCGGCCGCTAACAGTAGTGTTGGCAATGCGATTAAAACTCAAAGCACTGTCGGTCTACTGGAGTATAAGCGCGAGGCTGAATTAGAAGCTGACTCTTTCGCCGCGCGTTATCTGTTTGGCGCAAAGTATGAGCCCAGTCAATTAGTTAATGCCTTAGCACAGCTTAGAGATAATAATATTTACGCTGCATCGACTGCTAATCGGTCGTTACCACATCATGGCTTGCTAACTTCTCATCCGCGCTCGGACATTCGTTTACGAGAAGCAATCGAAGACGCAGGAGTGTTTCCTCCAGGCGAAGCGTTTGTCGGAAGAGAGGAGTATCGTGAGGCAATCGACGGTATGATTTACGGGCCGAATTACACGCGAAGAGCGCCGCCAGGATACAGGCGCTACTCAAATGAGACGCTAGGCATTACCTTCTTGCACCCTAAAGCCTGGACCCGTTCGGTTAAAGGTTCAAAAATTGTTCTTAAAAACGCCGAAGGGACTGCACAGTTTAAAATTAGCGTTGAGAAAACGGTCGACAAGAAGCAAAATAGTGAAGATGCATTAAAGGTAAAATATCCGAATTTGGTTAATCCAGAGAAAATGCAAAAAGACTCAGCAAGAGACCTCGGAACAGTCGGCGCAATACCGGGGCAACGGGTTGCGCTCGCAAAGGTCGCTCGCAATACTTTCCATTTTCAGGGCATCGCAAAGAACAATCAAGTTACGCCCGAGCAAGATGCTAAGTTCGTTGGCATGATTACTAGTTTTAGACGTATGACGGCAAAAGATAAAACTGCTAAATATGTGACTAAAATTTCTTATGAGCGTCTAAAACCTGGAGACACGTTTTCCAGTTTAGCCAAAGCGATTGAAGCAGATGCAGTCGATGCAGAAATTGAATTGAGAGTAATTAACGGCTATTACCCTAAAGGCGAAGCCGAGCCAGGTACCTGGATAAAGATGTTGAGAAAAGAAGACCTCAAAGACTAGCTTAGGGTATTAGTGGCATTAGCGGGAACAGCGGCATTTGGGAGGCAAAAGAGTGTCGATGCTTCGACTCGCTAATAAGCAAGGTCTTGATCAAGTGGGATTGTCCAATTGTCGCCTCTTTATATCCATATTAATATCCACATTGATCTGATTATTATGTTGCTCGATTCGTCAGCTGAGCAATGGTGTCACTGATTTCTCGATTTGATCTTAGTTTTCGCTACCGCCAAGTCTTCGATACTCAAATAAGCCTACGAACTCGGTACGCCGATGTTAGAATATGCTGTTTACGCAACACCAGAACGGTAACATCATGGCTGGACACAGTAAGTGGGCAAACATCAAGCATCGCAAAGCGGCGCAAGACGCTAAACGCGGTAAGCTTTTCACCAAGCACATTCGAGAAATTAACGTAGCGGCGCGCGAAGGCGGCGGTGATGTTGATTCTAATGCGGCATTGCGCATAGCGGTAGACAAGGCGCTTGGTGTTAATATGACTCGTGACACCGTCGAGCGTGCTATAAAACGTGGCACCGGTGATCTTGACGGCGTAAGCTATGAAGACATGGACTACGAAGGTTACGCGCCATGCGGAATAGCAATTTTAGTCGAGTGTAGTTCTGACAACAAGAACCGAACGGTTGCTGAAGTGCGTCATGCCTTCAGTAAATATAACGGAAACTTGGGAACCTCTGGTTCAGTCGCGTACATGTTTAATGCGCTTGGCGTAATTGTAATGGCCGAGGGTGCCGATGAAGAAGCGGTGATGGAAGTTGTATTGGACGCCGGCGCTGAAGACATTGTTACTCATGATGATGGTACCGTCGAAATTAACTGCCCATCTAATTGCTACTTACCCGTGATGACCGCTCTAGAGTCGGCCGGTATGGCGGTTGAATCATCAGAAACAACCAAACGAGCTGAAAATGAAATTGAACTAAGTCATGACGACGGCTTAAAGGTTTTGCGTCTAGTCGATGCGTTGGAAGACCTTGATGATGTTGTTGACGTCTTTACCAATGCTGATTTTCCTGAATCTGTGTACGAGTAACCTTGAGATATACTTTTAAGAGAGTAACTCGTTGAGACAAACTAGGGCCAGCACGGCGCCAATCATTACTATTATGGGCATAGATCCAGGGTCTCGTATCACCGGTGTTGGTGTGATTCAGTCGCAAGGCTCGACCCTTAAACATGTTTATTCTGAGTCTTTAAAGTTGCCTAAAGGTGACTTGCCGATTAGGCTGCAGGCCATATACGCTCGCTTACAGAGCATTATCGCGCAAACTAGGCCCGATGTGGTGTCGATAGAAAAAGTGTTCTTAGCAAAAAACCCTCAATCAGCTCTAGTGCTTGGCCACGCTAGAGGTGCAGCGATGTTGGCAGCGGTCAATAATGAATTGCCAGTGGTTGAATACAGTGCCACTGAGATTAAGAAAACTGTTGTTGGCCGAGGTCGTGCCGATAAGACCCAGGTTCAACATATGATGCGAATTTTATTGAGCCTGCGGGTGGCGCCTGAAGAAGATGCCGCTGATGCATTGGCGGCCGCAGTCTGCCATGCTCATCACCAACAAATAAATACCACCTTGCGTGAGGCTTAAATTCATATGATTGCTTGGTTAAAAGGCGAGTTGCTTGAAAAACAAGCGCCGTCACTACTGCTAAATGTTAATGGCGTTGGTTACGAGCTTGAGGCTCCAATGACCACCTTCTACGACCTGCCAGCCGAAGGTGAAGTTGCTACCTTGTTTGTACATATGGTGGTACGAGAAGATGCGCAGCTGTTATTTGGTTTTTCAAGCCGTCAGCAACGAGAGTTGTTTCGCAGTTTGATCAAAGTTAATGGTGTTGGGCCTAAGGTTGCACTAGCTGTGTTGTCAACATTGTCGGCACAAGAGCTACTGCAATGCATGGCTGACGAAGATTTTAATTCGTTGTGTAAGGTGCCGGGCATTGGCAAGAAGACAGCACAACGTTTGGTGGTCGAAATGAAAGATCGCTTAGAGAAGGAATTTGGCGACGTAGCACTTGAGCAACGCGCTCAAGGTGGCGGCATTAACAGCCCACGTAACGATGCTATTGAAGCGCTGGTATCGCTTGGCTATAGACCAGCCGATGCTAACCGAGTGGTGAAAAGTTTGGATAAAGATTTGTCGAGTGAAAACTTAATTCGACAGGCGCTGCGGACATTGTCTGGTAACGTGCTGTGATGATAGCTTTAAATATTCCTGTAGAGACTGTAATTTTCGGCGATGCTGCGACTGTGAATCTCGGTCATGCTGAGCGAAGCCGAAGTATCTCTATGTGCGAATTAGGGGGTTTTAGATCCTTCGGCTGCGCTCAG
>JBLHRL010000011.1:0-65906 GCA_047625975.1 Arenicella sp. | reverse complement strand
TTACGCGTTACTGGCTATTGTTCCATTGATCAACGCGTTCGCACACTTAGACCCTCAACGCGCTCATAGACATAATGATTTTAAACTCACCGCCAAAATCGGGATTATCGCCGACTCGACCTCTATTGTCATCGCGCTAATATGTATAGCAATATGGAAAGATTATTGGGCCTTTTATATTTCATTCGTATTTCGTCATTCGATATGCACGTTACTATCTCATTGGCTGGCGACGCGGCCTTATCGTTTAGGACTAGAAAAAAACCACCTTCTTGCTCTATGGAACTTCGGCCTACCGTTGATCTTAATCGGCACATTAAAGTACTTTGGAACTGAGCTTGATAAAGCCCTTATTGCCCGCTACGCTGGGCTTGCTGAGTTTACGCTCTATTTTCTCACTATCATGGTAACGGCCAACGCCGCAAATATTGTGTCTATTGGCCTTTCCAAAATTTTTATCCGCCGAATAAGTACTTCAACTATGGCACGGTTAAATAGAACCGCTTTCGAAAATGGCATTATCTCACTATATCTTGTGCTACCCATCCTCTTTACTATTACCATTTTCGGTGAACAGACAGTTACGATCATTTTTGGCCAACAATATAGCCCCGTGCCATACCTCTTCCCAGCCGTTGTCATACTAGTGGCTTTTCGTCAGTTGAGTAATTGGCTTAGTCAAATTGTAGTGGGCTGTGCCGATACAAAACTGATGCTCAAAGCCGATATTGTGAAAATCTTCGGCCTTGCTGCTTTATTGCCGATAGCTATATATGGAGACGATGTTCGTTTTTTTGCGTTGGCATTCGCTATCAGTGAAATTATTTACATACTATTTCTCAGTAGGCTTGTATCTAATGTTATTCAGCATTTTACCGCAACAAGCTTGGTACTAATCGGTATAACTAGCGTATCAGTAACGGGCTTCATTCTCGTTTACTGGATCACTCATAATAGTGAACCACTGACGACGGTGAGCATATTTAGCATCTCATTGCTCTCACTAATTGGGACACTCTATTTCTTCTCACAGACCTGCCGAAATGAAACTAGAAAATTAACTAAAGTGGTAAGGAACCGACTTGTTTAAACATCAAGTGATCTTTATACAAATAATTCAATAGTTAGCTAATGTCTTTACATACTGCTATTTTTCTAGGCGTATTTGGCAAGGCTTCACATGCTTCTTGACGCAACTGGTATCCATCTAACAGTATAACCATCGCCTGAGCACTGTTTGCTTTTTGCTCGATAGACGCACGGATAAAATCCATAGTTAAACTCTGTTGCGATTCTGATAGTTTCTCCCAATTCTGCAAGCCGACGACCATTAATGAACGCGCTATCGTTGTTTCATATAAGCCTAACCGATGCGATTCGATAAACCACCGATGGAAGTTAGAATCTAACTCAGCTTGATGAGAGTAAATAAGAGCCATACGTGCAGCCGAAAAAACCCAGCCCTTTCTATGCGCCTGCGCCTCTTCATGTAGCAGTAGCGCATTTTGTAACAGCTGTGAAACCTGTAGATATTGACCGTCAGGAGAAAGCCACCATGACTGGTAAAGTAAATTTGCTTTAAAATCGAGTGCATCAGCGGAATTTCGACGAAACCTCAGAGATCGATTGACGTCTTCGACTAGATTATTAAGCTCATATGCATAGTTTAACTGGCTTAAATCCAATCGGTTATAAGCCGTTTTAGCGCGACCATAATAAAAATCGGCTAAGGCGTATCTAGCGACGTGAACAGAAAGGCACAGCACAGCGGCTATCAATAGTAGCGTGCTTAACCGAATTAGAATATCAAGTCTAAAAACGATTGTTTTAGCCTGCGGTTTCGGCTTCTTTTTGAATCGGCTCACTGTAGTAGCCACGTCCATAATAATACGAAAATGACGAATCTGATGCGGGAACCTGGTTGACTACGACACCGGCGAGTGGAGCCCCCCCTTTCTTTAGCAATTCGATCGAGGATCTAGCCCTCGAAACTGGCGTAGCATTAGCTTTTACCACGTAAACAACTTGGTCTACCTGCGATGCTATTAACATAGCATCGCTCAAACCGCCACTGGGTGGGGAGTCGATTACAATCACATCATATACTTCCGCCAGCTTATTAAGCATATCGCTAAACTTTGTCGAGCAAAATAATTCCTGCGGATTTTGGTTTACGGTGCCCGCCAATAGGATATCGACCTCCCAACCAGGCAACGATTGAATGCAATCAGAGAACGAAGCCGAACCAAGACACAAATCATTTAAGCCAAGATGACGGCGATTAAAGGTACCTTTCTCAACAAGAGAGTCAAGAGATGGTCGTCGTAAATCGCAGTCTATCAATAAGGTTTTTTGGACTTGTCCAAATGCATAGCCCAAACTAGCCGCCAATGACGTTTTACCCTCCCCAGGTACCGTCGAGGTTACCAAAATACGCCTTTTCACCTCGTCGATTGACGATAACATCAAGCTCGAACGAATCGTACGAACAGATTCCGAGAACTGAGACAGTTTGTTATTAGAAAAATAGTTGTAAGCTAAATTCACTTCAACTCCCTCAGGGATTTCCTCCTCGATAGTTGGAACCGAGCCTAGGCTCATGAGCGACAACTTTCTATCGACGTCTTGGTCATTGGTAATCGTGTTATCGAACAATTCCCTTAATAAGCCAACGCCCAACCCTAGCAAAATAGTTAGTACAGCGAGCAAGCCAACTAACATTGGTGCTTTACTAGGCAATGCCCTTAACGGCGCTACGGCTGGGTCGGTAATGCGAACGTTGCCATTGACGCTAACCCCAGTAGCTTGACTTTCGTTGAGACGTTTCAGAAATGCTTCGTACACATCTCGCTGGGTTCGTACGTTTTGCTCCAGCTTGAGTAAATCAAACTGCTTACGGCCAAGAGATTGAACCTTATTAGTCGAAACTCCCAGTGAACTCCTTAGGAAAGATTCACTTTCCTTTGCTAGCTCGTATTCGGATTTAAGCGCCGACACCACACGCTGAGTCTGCCGGTCTAGATTATCATTGGTTGAAATGATTTGTGACGACAGCTCTACCATTCGACGATGCTCAGGCCCATATCGCTGAGAGAGTTCACCCTGTTTTCGCTCTAGGCTAACCAGTTCTTTTCGAATGTTTTGTACTATGGGATCATTCTGGATAGCCGTAATCCCTTGCAGATCTCCTGTTACTCGTTCAGTAGCAATAATTTGTTGATACAGAGCCTCTGAGCCTAATCTTTTTTGTCTGGCTTCAAGTAATTTACTTGAGATCATGCCAACCTCTTGAGACACAATACCGTTATTCTGTTTGCTACTGCCGATGATGTTTTCTTGTTCTTTGAATTCCTGAAGAGCTAACTCAGCAGCCCTGAGTTCTTGGCTAACAACATTCAGTCGGTCCAAAAGCCATTTCTCAGACGCCTCGATAGATTCCTGCCGGCTAAACAATACCGACTCAATGTACTCTTGGGCCAAGGCATTTGTTATGTCGGCGGCCAGCTGAGCATCGGGAAGAATTAAGGACAAATCCATCAAATACGAATCGCGGTCGGCATCAATTTCAATATCGTCAATCAAATTTGCAGTGATCAGCCGACGAACGTATTTGGACTCCGGTTGAGCGCTTGAGAAGCCTAATTTTTGTCTGATTTTCTCGAATACCGATATATCATCTGCTACAAATACGGGGTGCTTATCTAGCTCGAGCCCCCCAACAACTCGTCCAACCAATGCCCGCGAACGGATTATGCCAACTTGGGTTTGTTGAAAAGCTGGATCACGTCGACTCATTAATAGTTCGCGCAAGTTAAAAATAGCGGTAGTTTGAGGGGCCACATGCATAACAGTGGTAGCGCGAAATTGCGATTCTAGAGTTACTGAATACAAAAAGGTAAAACCACCAACGAGGCTAGCCATTAAAAATGATGTTTTTATATTTTTCTTGAAGACCGACTTTAATATCTGTGAGTAATATGGTAAATCTATTTTTGAGTCTTGGTAGTAATCGGTCATTTTCTGTTATTGTCGAACTTGATAAGAGGAATAAACACATGCACTTGTGATTAAGCCACATTCTCATTGATGAGGGTTAGCGAAAACGTAAAATAAGTTGAACTAGTCTAGAAACGACGCGGTAAAATGGTAACTACGTCGCCTGGGTATATGCCAGAATCTAAATCTAATCGCTCGCTTTCGAGCTTTTTTTCACGCTCAACAGTGAACCTTTTACCATTGCTCCACTCAGTAACGCCGCCAGCGATATTAATTGCTTTTCTGAGTGTCAGATTAGGCTCAAACGGATAATTGCCAGGACTATTAACTTCGCCTCCAATTGAGAAAGGTCGATATTCGGCAACTGATACCGCGATATTAGGGTTTACCAAAATTCGACCTTTCAAACCCTTAATCAGTTCGCTTTCGATATCGGAAGTCGTTTTGCCTATAATAGTAACCTCATCTAAGTAAGGGTAGGAAATCATACCTGAATTATCGACTGTGACGTCAAACGACATGTCCGGCTCTTCAAATACGACGATTTTAACTGTGTCGCCTACACCTAATTTATAATCTAAACTTATCTGAGCTAAAGCGGCATACGAGAAAATGTATAACAATAACATCATTGGCGCACATCTAGAGGTGGGCGTAGCTTTACAGGACTCAATCATAAAAATTTTGCTCTACAAGCTGACGGCGTAGGACAAGAATAAGACGTTCGAATCATAAACAAAGTTGGTTAGCGTAGAATCCTTATCTTCATATTCATAATTTAACGCCCATTCTGAGTAACGAGTCGGTCGATATTGCATACCCACTGTGGCCGACGTAAAATCATCTCTGCGTGCCACACCATTAAAATTAACAGACCCTGTAGTGAGGCCGCCGACAACACTAAATGTTCTTGACAGCTGGCGTTCCCACTTTGCCGTTAGTTGCTCTATCTCTTGAAATGTTCCGGTTCCGGCTTGCTCAAAAGGCCTTGAGAAACCTTCAACCGAAATAGTGTCTCGCGTGTTGGGCGTCCACCCTAATAGAACTTTCCAACTAGTCAATGACCTTGGGTCTTGGAAGTTATTTAATTCTTTATCAATCGTGCCAATACTAATTTCGCCTTCAGTTAAGCGGCTTAATTTCCATTTCACGCCAAGCAGTAATGCTTGCTCGCTACCATCTAATTCATCGCCTAAAAATTGCCCTGCAGACGAGTAATCAAAATCGGATTTACTTAATTCAACAAAGAACTGCGTTGCCACTGAATATTGGTAACCAACACGTGCTGACAATTGCTCCAAGCTGTAATCTCGGCCTTGGTTGATAATTTCAAAATTATCAAATTCTAGATCGGCATGCTTATAGCCTAACTCTAGACTAGGGCCTACTTTCTCGCTACCCACTCGGTAACCTAAGGCAAAATCCTTTCTAGTGAATTCTGTTGAGCCCCGAGCTTCGCCATTAGTGCCCTCAGTACTATCGGTTCCACGCGGAGTATTTCCATCTTCCAAAGAAGCGCCAACGCTAAATTCACTAATCGAACTCAGTTTTCTAACATAGCCTCCGCTTAACTCATTGCTTAGGTAGCTATCATCGCTACTGTCAAAGAAGGCAACGCCGTTTCCTTGATAGCCAAAACTCAAGCGACCGTGGGGAGTTTCGCGAACAGCTTCTACGGTTGGCGTTATTGAAATAAAACTGGAGCTTTCTTCAAGACTAGATCCCCGAAATACATTATCGCCATAACCAAATGAGCTTGTAATCATCGAGGTGACTACTGTGTCGCCTATTTTGTGAGGTTTAGTTTCTACAGCTGCAACACTGGCTGACATAAACATGCCTGCAGACATGGCGGCTAATAAGACACTTATTGGTACCATTTTATAATTTATCATAGTTCTTTACATTTTTTGAGTTGCGTACATTTCAAACACCAACTATGTTCTGACTACTACATAAAAATAGATATAGTTAACTAGTCGACAACGATCTAATTCAATGCCTCTTCAACGCTAAAACTTATTTCATTTAATATTGGGCCGAACTGACACTCTTCAACCGGGATACTTGAATGGCAACAATTTCCAGGAAATTACCCTGAGTTTAGACTTCATATTTTTTCTGAAATACTTTAGTAAGCAAATGTTGTTTGGTTAACTGTTACCAATTTAATGTAAATGTATATTATTTACAATACCTATCAAGCAAACATGTGTACAATGATTTGCATGACTTAAGCTAAGTCATGAATTTTATGCCACACCTCAGGCCGTTATATTAGCTACTAAAACTTTAAACTCGGAGGTTCACTTGTACTTACAATATAAAAATACCGTTAAGCACTTTAATAACGCATTACTAGCCACGCTACTGTTATTGATTGCAAGCACATCTTTTGCTGGCGAAGTTGGCTCTGTCGGTGAAGTCGTTGGCTATGCAACTGTCGTTTCGGCGGGCGGCGAAGTTAGGCGATTAAAGTCAGGCGACAAATTAGAAGAAGGCGACGTGATCAACGCAGGCTCGGACTCTAGCGTGGTAATCACTCTTAATAATGGCGAAGTGGTTACAATTGGTCCACAAGCAAGCTATACGATTGCCTACACAAACGCAGGAAATGGCGGAGCGTTCGCAAAACAGAGCTTAGGCAATGGCTCGTCTTCGCCAACATTAGCTACCGGATCAAGTGCTGGAGGCAGTGCCCCAGTAACACCTGGTGACGGCCCTTCACCGACAAACTAGACTAGAACACAGATCAAACCAAAATCTGTCTATACAGATAGGCTCAATAATTTAGGCTTATCTGCGACAGGGCAAAATTTGTTTGATAAGCAATTCGAACTATTGAAGTTTTGTAGCACTGAATACTTACAAGTGAATTTTTTGTTAACAATAAATATAAATACAACTTTTGCCGTAAGTAAGTGCCAGATAAAAAAGGTCTATCCTCACTCGCATTAGGTCTCGCGCTGATGCTAACTTTTGCTATAACGCTGATTAAAGGAGGCGCTTTGCCATGGGCCTCGTTATATTGGGTAGCATTGTGCGGTTTTGCTCTTAGTGTAATTTTAATTATAGAATCGCCAGCAATATACAAAAAAACCACAGTTTCACTATCGGCGCTATCCGTTGCTAGTATTGCACCTAAAGACAAATTAAACGTATTACTCCCGGCCTATTTTTTATTTGCTTTTCAATTGTGGGCACTATTTCAAGTTATCGTCATCTCTCCAGATAAAGCCGCCAGCCTAAACCAAAGCCTAATAGGTTTTGGAATGCTTTTTTTACTCGCTATTTGGCTTTGGGCCGCGCAACACCCAAAGGCACTCTCGCTACTCTATTACTGCTTTATTCTGTCTGCTGCTATGCAGTCAATTTACGGACTATGGATTTATTTGTCCGGTACCGATTTACTACTTTGGATGCCGAAGCTTCATTACCTAGACCGCCCAACAGGCCTGTTCGTCAACGCCAATCATTTCGCCGCATATATATTACTTGGCATAATCTTGTGTCTATCTAGAATGATCACTAAACGCCCATCCCAAGGCAAAAAACATTTACTAACATTGCTATCCGAACAACTTTATTCGCCGGTTAATGCCATTCTTTGCTTATTAGTAATTACCTTAGTTGCTAGCAAATCAGTTGGGGCTATGACTGCACTCGCTGTCGTCTTAGGATTAATGAGTATTCAGATAATTCGGTGTTCTGACAACAAAAAAACTTTAGTCTTCTTCGCTAGCGCTTTTTTCTGCGCACTGATTTTTATTATTTTATCTTTGGACTACTCGATATTTGAAAGTGAAATTGCCGACTTCATTCATTCATTTACAAGACGCGTAGACTTAAGCAAAGCGGCATTTACAATGCTTAAAAGCAACTGGCTCACGGGTATTGGGGGGGGGACGTTTTATTCACAGTTTTCTCCTTATCGTACGCTCGAGATTGGCAACAGCTATTATAATTATGCCCATAACGATGTACTTCAATTCGGGATTGAGTACGGCGTAATTGGCATAATTTTATTGTTTTTGTTTGTTGGTGCAGCGCTTAGGGCAAATGTTTGCATGTTATCGAGATCACCAACCGGAATTAATGCGACATTCGCAATTGCAAGTATCTACAGTACCGTTGCTGTCTCAGTTCATTCAATCGTCGACTTTCCTCTGCATATTCCGGGCTTTAGTGTTTGTTACCTCGTATTAATTTCGATCAACAGCCTTAACTTAATTAGTCATAACAAATTTAAAGATGTCGCAGAAAAACAATAAAATAATATTCATCTCAATCGGTACTCGCTTTGTAATGGACCGTCTTCTTGAAGATGCCGACACGGTTATAAAAAAATACCCGTGCCTGAAAGCGTCTGCGCAGATTGGGCCGAGCTCATTTCAGTCCGGTCACATAAAAGCAACACAGTGGCTTGATGCCTTTGATTTTGATCGCGCGGTCAAAATGTGTGATGTTTTTATTAGCCATGCAGGGATGGGGAATATATTACTGGCTGAAAAATACAATAAGCCGATCATTATTATGCCTAGACGTACTGATCTGGGAGAGCATACAAACGACCACCAACTCGCCACCGCGGATGCCTTGCAACGAAGTGCCTTTATTCATGTAGTTAACAACGCTCAGGAACTAGAGCAAATGCTGGTTAATATTCTCGAAAAGCCACAGGAGCATTCCAGCCAAAGCCACAGCAACAAAATCAACAGAGAAAACCTTATTGAAGCACTAAAGGGGTATCTCACCGAAAATGAAAGAGTCTAAGTCAGAGCAAGGGGCAATCAAATTACTGCTGGTCAGCGTAAACTATTTTTCAGCAGATCTGATCGCCAAACTGGTTAAACAACTAGAGAACCAGGCATTGCCAGCGGGCGTAAGCCTGTCTATAGTTTGTGCTGACAATAGCGTCTCTGCGGATCAAGAGGCCGCCTTAAAGAGAATAAAAGAGAGCTCGTCTGTTGCCTTTGAATTACTAGTATGGCCTATCAACATCGGCTTTGGATCTGCCATCAATAAAAGCATAGAGGGTAAAGAATTTGATTACGTCTGCTGTCTAAATCCGGATGTAAGCCTACGACCCAATGCTCTCTATCAGCTATTGACGCATTGCCAAAAAGAAGCCACTCAGGGTATCTGGGGTGGAGTAACCGTAGATAAAATTATGACGCCTGATTTCAGACATGCATGGCAAGAACCCTCACTTAAAAATACACTTACTTGGGCCTTTGGACTAAAGCATTTTACAGACAATCAGTTATGGCATGATAATTACCAGCATATAGATACAAGTAGTGATACCCCCTACCCAGTCGATAGTATTTCCGGCTGCTGCATGTTGATATCCGCCCCAGCTTGGCATGCTCTTGGCGGTTTTGATTCCGATTTCTTTTTATACTCTGAAGAGATTGACCTATGCCGCCGTTCCAGAAAATTGGGCTTTCAACCAACCGTTGTTCCCCTGTCGATACTTCACCATGCATCTCACTCACATAAGGAGTCAATTAAACGATTACCCCTGCTCTATGCCTCCAAATTCCTCTATGCTGAAAAACATCATGGGCCACTCTATAATATTCTCTATCGAGGCATCATCTCGATAGGCTCTTTGATTAGAATGATCAACGTTCTGTCGAAAGGAAGAGCTAACTCTTCCCGCTCCTGGGCTTCATTGGCTTGGAGATCTCTAGTTTACCCTTCAAAAAGTAATAAGATATAGCCTCTATGAATAAGCAATCATTGCTCTTGAACAAGCCGACAATAATCATTGCTGCGTATAATGAGGCTAGTGTCATTAGGGACTCACTGAAACAATTGAGCAGCGATGATTATTTGGACTCGTATCAAATACTAATCGTTTGCAACGGTTGCACTGATAACACCGAGGAAATTGTGCGACGTGAATTTCATTCAGTGTGCTGTCACTCCATAAAAAAAGCATCTAAAGCTTTGGCTATTCGTTATGCAGAATCATTAAATCCAGGGTTTCCAAGACTGTATCTTGATGCTGATGTGCACCTATCAGCTAAAGATGCTGATAGACTTATTTCAATTATTGGTGATAAGGATACTGCAACTTTAATGATTCCAAGTTCAACTATAGTGACGGCCAATAGCACGGCGTTAGTTAAGAGCTTTTATCGCTATTGGTACACTACTCCGTATGTTAAAAGATCAGGCTATGGCGCTGGAACCTACTTACTAAACGCATTGGCTAGAAGGCGCTTTAACATATGGCCAGAATTAGTCGCCGATGACGCGTTTATTCGTAGCCAATTTAGCTTTAATGAAATACATCTAGAGACATCTATCAAAGTTAAAGTAAAAGCGCCAAGAACACTCTGGTCGCTGCTAAAAGTTAAAACTCGTTCAAAGATCGGTAACTTAGAATTAAATGCTTATTTTAAATCCAATCCTCAACCTAGAGACAAAAGCCAAGCCGTAAGTAATGGGCCGAACACAATTTCAACAAACACAGATTCATTAAGCTTGTATGACTGCATACTTTACCAATTACTCAACGCAGCGGCATTAGGCTTGGCTAAATGGCAATTCATGATCGGTAAGAAAATATGGCACAGAGACAACAGCAACCGATAGCTAGTTGTCTGCTAATTGTGGGCTCAGCATTACTGCTGGTGAGCGCTAACTTTGCGAGCGACTTACACTCACCAGTGCTCTTTATTTTTAAGGCACTATTACAACCTATTACGGCTTTGACCTTAGTAGCATTCTTTATTTATGCCGTTTGGATCAAAAAAGCATTGGTTTCTATAGCAACACTGTTCGCGACACTAATTAACCTATTTTTTCTACTGCCAAATTTTTCCTTGGCAACCGCTGAAGTCTCTCTACAGAGTCATACAGAACTTACTGTCGCAACATTCAGCACAATGACAAGAACAAAAAACATTACTGACATTATCGCATTGATAGACTCGAAAAACCCTGACTTACTTTGCATACAAGAACTGTCGAAAAATCACCGTGAAATACTATTTGAACGCCTAGACGGGCACTATCCGTATTTAGTAGAAAACAACAGCAATCAGCTAACGCTAAGTCGATTCCCTCTAGCACCAAAAAATAATTTGGGACACCACCACTCCAGCATATTACGCCATCCTAAATGGGGCGATATAAACATAATTAATGCGCATATGCCAAGGCCATATTTATCAATTAAACTGGCCGATAGTTGGAAAAAACTTTTTAAACTCCTCGAAGGTGAGTCGACTATTATACTTTGTGGTGATTTAAATATTACTCCGAATAATTCACTCTATAACCTACTGCGTTATCAATATGGCTTAAGCGACTCCCAGACATCTGGCTATGGCTTCACTTACCCGAGCAATACACGTAGGTCTGCAATTTTTGGTCCGCTAATACGAATAGATTACATTCTAACGAGAGGAATGAAGTCGAGTAAGACCAAAACCTTTAGTGCATCGAATTTAAGTGATCATCGAGCCGTGATAACACACATTTCGCTTGACCAATGAAAGCCTTTTACTAGACAATGATAGAAGATATTAACAATGCTAGCGGTAACATCTGCAGGCGCCATTGGATCCTGCATGAGAAATATAAAAAAATTGGTAGCGGTATCATCTGCGGGTGGCCATTGGACTCAGCTGCAACTTTTAAGCGAAGCGTTTGAACATTACAATGTGCTTTACGTTACTACTAACATGAATATGAGCGCTGTTGATACACACAAGGATGTAATACAAGTTAGGGACGCAGACCTCTCAAGCAAACTAAAGCTAGTACCGTTAGCGATACAGATTTTTGCGATAATGCTTCGCTATAGACCAGACTTTATTATCTCTACCGGTGCGGCTCCCGGCTTTTTTGCAATTGTAATCGGCAAGCTAATGGGTGCCAAAACTATCTGGGTTGACAGCATGGCGAATTCCTCAAAATTGTCGGTGTCAGGCCGTCATGCAAGCAGGTACTGTGATCTATTCCTTACGCAGTGGCCTAGTTTGGCCCAAGGCGATAAGGTACGGTATTTTGGTAGTCTACTTTAACAAGCCTGGATTGATATGCGATGGCTGACCCACCCAAGCATAGCGGTTAATACCTCCTAACCATAAGCGCTGTCAGTAAAAGCATTTAGCGCTATCGCGATTATTATCATAAGAATTGAAACACTAATAGGTGAGTCTGCGCTCAACTAAGGGTAAGTAGAAAAGAGCTCATTGAGCTTTTCGACAAAACGAATTCCGCCTTTACGTAACGGCTGTTCAATAAGTGGAAGGCTTTTGGCTCGGTAGTCCCACGTCATTACTTGGACTTGTGCTGAATTAAGGTAATACGCTTTTCGCTGTGCTCCAAAATCATAGACATTTAGCCGTATTTGCTTAGATACTTTAGCCCAGTCAATATGACTCAAACCTCTGCATTGATCTTTATTGTCTTCAGAGACTCAATTAGGAAAGGTGGCTAGCTAGGTAAATCTCAACTTCAAAGAGCCTATTAGCAATTCGTCCCACACCGTGAATAGGTTCGTGCTTTCATCAAACCAAACTACTTCGATTTTATTTCCACCGAAATCGTTGCGCCTACCAACGTTTAACAGTTGTTGACACCGCCTGCAAAATAAACATAAAAATCCAGAGCTTCATACTTGCCAATAGTCTTTTTTGTGTTTTCTGATTCGAAAATTTGTCTGTAATCTCATCGCTGATTATTCGCTGCAGGCATTATCACTGACGCTATCAGCCCCCTCGCGACCGCCACCATTGGGCCAGCAACGTTTATATCCAGCTTGGCTTGCACTTGCCTCATCGCTTGATGTGGTTCCACAGCAAGAATCCGACGCTTGCGCGGTATCGTCATCCATTGATTCTGATCCTGCGGCTGCCGCGATCAGCTGATTGCCATACAGCTTACCACTTAGCAAAATATCGTAGTCCATCCAGAACGCACCAAGACCTTGGTAATCCGGAATCTTAGTTCCTTGAGCGGACTTTAAAATCTGTCTTACTTGACTAAAACTTCCATTCTGTTTTTCTTTTTTCTCAGTCATTTGAGCCTCCGCTTATCGATTACAATTATGACTTCGGTAAGATTGACGTAAGAACCAAATATAATTAGCCTGCTGTCACTCAGTATCTGAACAAAACTTCTAAAATCAATAACTAGTTAGTATCTGCTGCTGCGTTACTGCTTAAGCATTACATTGTTGCACTGGTAAAAAAAACCTATATAGCTTATTACGCGGTCAAGTAAGTTGCTTCTTAGCAACGACGTTTTCTCAAAGACAAGCTTTATCATACAACTGGAAAATAACAGTACGTATAAATTTACAAATGTTAAACAAAGCCAATGTGGCCTAAATATTATCAAAGTCGAAACTTTATTAAAGCAGAACTGACATGACAACTGACCGATTCAGTCGCGGCAAATCAAACGAAAGACTGGCCCGCTAAGGCCGGCTTCAAACTGTTCTTGAAAAAACACGTTGTATCGTAATAGCCGCAGGCAAATAAGTAAGAATTTAATTCATCAGCAGGCGACAAAATTTCGCTTGTTGAAGGGGAGTCTTGAACCCTAGTATTATTCGATAAAGTTTATAAATTTAGCCAACAAGCTCGTTCCTATTGGTTTGCTGCGCAATTACCATTAAGTCGGAGATGGCGTTATGACGTTTGTTCAAAAAATCTCATTAAAGGCGCTTGCGCAAACACAAAATCCGATAGAAACCGCCAGCGGTTTGCCGAATGCCGCTTATGATGATCCTCAGCTCTTCGAGTTTGAGCGCGACAATGTGTTTGCTAAAACATGGGCTGGTTTGGAGTTTGCTAGTGCACTGCCTGACAACAGTTACGCCAAACCAATAGACTTTATGGGTTTGCCATTGCTACTGATTCGTGACAAAGAAGGTTTACTAAAAGTCTTTCACAATGTGTGTAGTCATCGCGGCATGATTTTAGTCACCGAACAGGGCCCTGTGCGTAATCTGATCAGGTGTCGCTATCATTCGTGGAGTTATGATCTAAGTGGAGATTTGAAAAGCACTCCACATATCGGTGGCTTTGGTAAAAATAAAGCTCTGGGTTTTAGCATTGAGGGCAACGGTCTTAAGCAGGTGCGAAGTGCTGAATGGATGGGTATTGTATTTATCAACCTCTCGGCTGATGCGATGCAATTTCAAACATTTATAAAGCCTCTAGAAGAGCGCTGGGAGAAATTCACAGGCGAGGGAAGGCTGAATAAAACCAGCGTATCGAAGACCGATAGTAATTTGCAGTTGACTATTCAAGCTAATTGGAAGCTTGCGATTGAGAACTATTGCGAAGCCTATCATTTACCGTGGGTACACCCAGAGCTTAACTCTTACTCGCCATTGAATGCGCATATCAACTTAGAAGTTAATCACTATATGTCTGGTCAGGGCTCGTTGAATTACGCTTGGTCTAAAGTTGAAGGCCAGAGCTTACCGAAGTTCCCGCAGTGGCCCGAGGAGGAAATGACCCATGGTGAATACATTTCTTTGTACCCTAATTTGATGTTGGGTGTTCAGGTCGATCATGTATTTGCGATTATTCTAGCGCCAGAGGGGCACAACAAAACGATTGAGAAGTTGCAGATATCTTATGTCAATGAAAGTGCGGCCATTGATGCCGAAATGTCTGACTGCCGAAATGCCGTAAAGACCGCGTGGAAAATCGTCTTTGAAGAAGATATTTTTGCCGTTGAAGCTATGCAGAAAGGTCGAAAATCACCGGCTTTTCAAGGCGGCGTATTCTCTCCAGTACTCGACGCTCCAAGCCATAACTTTCATAAATGGGTAGCCCAGCGATATACTGATGCGCTCACTGAAGCGATACGGACACCTAAAGAAAACATCAACATATGAGTCTAGCAATGCACAAAAACGGAACCCATTACCTCAACTATATCGGTGGACAATGGCTTGATAGTGATCAACTGATTGAGGTTTTTAATCCTGCCAATGAAGAACTGATTGCTACCATTGCCTGTGCCGATGAGGCCGACGTTAAACGTGCGATAAGTGCAGCACTTAAATGCGTTGATTCCGGTGTGCTCAGCAAACCCAGACCAGTAGCGCGCGCGCGAATGGTGCATCGAATAGCCGAGGAATTACGAGCATTAATGGGTTACGGAGTACCTTTGCTAATCGCCGAAAACGGTAAGACCAAAGCGGAAGCAACACAAGAGTTTGAAGTCGCAATTCGCTACTTTGAATACTACGCCGGAATAGCCGATAAAATTGAAGGCCGCTCGATTCCCTTAGGTGATGATTATGTAGATTTCACCTATTACGAGCCAGTAGGCATTTCGGCGCAAATCGTGCCGTGGAATTACCCGCTAGATATTTGCGCTCGCTCTTTGGCTCCGGCACTGGCTGCGGGCAATGCAGTGATCATCAAATCACCGGAATTAACCCCCTTATCAATTAGCTGTATTGCCTTAGCCTGTGAGCGCGCTGGCGTTCCAAGTGGCGCCGTGAACATTCTCTGTGGCCAAGGCTCTGTAGCTGGCGCCGCTTTGGTTGCTGACCCGAATATCAACCAAATCGTTTTTACTGGCTCGGTCTCTACTGGCCAATCGATTTTACATGCCGCCGCCGAAAATGCGCTGCCATGTGTAATGGAGTTGGGTGGTAAGTCGGCAGCTGTGGTTTTCGCTGATGCCGATCTAGACACGCTAATCACCAGCGTCGATTGGGGTATATTTTTCAACGCGGGGCAAGTGTGTTCGGCGATGTCTCGCTTGTTAGTGCATGAAGATATTTATGAGCAGGTGGTTAGCCGAGTGAAAGCGCTAGCCGAAGCGCAAGTTATGGGTGATGGAGCAGACCCCGAGACAACCTTGACAGCGGTGGCATCGAAGGCTCAACAAACGCATATACTGCAACTCTGTCAGCGAGCGGTCGCGCAAGGCGCCGAACTAATTACCGGTGCCACTACTAAACCTGAGTCTAAAGGTTATTTCGTAGCACCAATTGTATTGGCTAATGTTGCGCCAGACAGCGAGATATTTAGCACTGAAGTGTTTGGCCCAGTGATTGCAATAACCGCATTTAAGACTGAGGAGCAAGCTTACCAACTTGCTAATGCGACTAAATTTGGTTTAGTCGCTGGTGTATTTACGCGCGACATCAGTACCGCAATGCGCGCTTCTAAAGCACTAAAAGCCGGGCAGATCTTTGTTAACGAGTGGTTCGCCGGTGGCGTAGAAACTCCTTTCGGCGGCTTGAAGCTATCTGGCTTTGGTCGAGAAAAAGGTCAAGAGGCACTCTACAGTTACGTTAATACCAAGAACGTGGCGATTCGCGTCAGCTGATCAAATCTTATCAATAGAATAAGCTTGCTTTGGCAACCACGGTGCAATGGTCGCTAGTTTTGGTGCAATTTCGTGATTGAAAATTTGACGAGAAATCTTAGCGAATTTCTGCGGCAGATCACCAAGCTCATCCTTACGGCTCACTTGCGTAATTGCTCGCGCGTTAGCGCCGTTATCTAAATTAATAACACGAATACCCTTAAGTAAAAAGCGATAACGCACCAGGCACAATGCCGAAATAATCGCCCAGCCCCTATTCGCTTGGACAAACCTCATCAGCGTTTGAGTACTGTCTAATTCATAGTGGGTGTCCAGCTCTACGCCAACACGACGAGCGATTAAGTCTGTCTGTCGGCCAATTTGTGATTGAGGATTATAATGGATAAACGGCAACGAACTGGCAATCTGCTGAATCGTAACCGTGCCTTCGGCTAGCGAGATCTCTGGCGCAATGATTAGAAACGGGTCTCGTATCAGTGCCAATTTCACTAAACCTAATTGATTGTCAATCGTGTCAGAGGTGATCAAGATATCCAGATCATGATTATGAAAAGCCTCGGTTAGCGAGGTCGTTAAGCCGGTCCTTAGCGCAGTCTTGGCGACAAAAGGATGTATTTTTGAAATAAATTCCAAGCCGAGCGAATCGCCAAACGAGTCGATCATGCCTACCTTTAAATTTAGCAAACCACCTTTTGATGCGAGTTTTACATCGTTCATCATACGACCGGTGTCACCTAAAATTCGAGTTGCGTAGTTTTTTAAAACCAACCCGCTTGGTGTCAGTTTGATTGGGCGTGATCGTCGAACAATCAATTCTACTTGGCTCAGTTCTTCCAACTGCTTAATTGCTTGAGATACAGCTGATTGGGTAATCCCTAGCTTATCAGCCGCATTCGTCAACGTGTCCGACTTCGACACCATATCGAAAATTTTTAGAGCGCCGAATTCGATTGATTTGTTCTGTCTCATCGCTTAATAATTATCAGTTTATTAGTAAGTAGTTAAGGGCATTAGAAGGTTATTGCCATCAATTCCATTACGCTGTTTCTTGACACTTTGATATATCCAGTATAGAGAGACTTCGACTTTTGATGTTACTTTTTATCTGGTTTAGATGATAATTATTCCACGCGACTTAAGTCAATATGATATTCAAAAAGTAAGGATTCGGTAGTTTAAGGCAAGCTGTTCTATCGAAAAAACCAGTCTATTTACACTCTAATTAGCAAGCAAGAAAATATTCTGATAGATTATCTTGATGAGAATTAAACCACTGCCTCCGTTAAAAAGCGCAGTCGCCTTTGAAGCCGCTGCGCGACATTTAAGCTTTAAACAAGCAGCTGAAGAGCTGTGCGTAACTCAAGGAGCAGTGAGTAAGCAAGTTCGCCTACTGGAACAGTTTCTTCAGCAAGCATTATTCACACGAGAGAAACGCATGTTGGAATTAACCAATTCGGGTATGCGCTACTATCAAGATATTCGCGCTACTTTGCTCGGGCTCGCAACAGCAACCGAAGAGATGGTTAAGTGGCGCGACCAATCGCATATAACAATCGCCACAACCAGCGCTGTTGCCTCATTTTGGTTACTGCCTAAGTTTGCTCAGTACCAAAAGCGCCACCCTAATATCGAAGTTAGAATTCGTGTGGTGCGCTCGATTAATCAAATTCGTCAAAGTGATTTTGATTTAGGCGTATTCTTTTGCAACGATACGCCGCCCAATTTTGATTCAATAGAGCTTTTCAATGAAGAAGTTTTTCCAGTTTGTAGCCCCAATTTTTTGGCGTCTCACCCAGAAATAAAGAAGGCCGAAAACTTGAGTTCATCTAAATTACTGGTATTGGACACTAAAGAAGCATGGATTAATTGGAACGACTGGTTAAACGGCTGTGGCCTTGGAGGTATCAATAAAAGCGCCTCTCAGATCGAGATAAATGACTATCCACTACTGATCCAAGCGGCATTGAATGGCCAGGGTATTGCCTTAGCTTGGCACACTCTGATAGACAAATACATTGCCGATGGCAGTATGGTAGCGCCGATCACTGCCCGCTTACGAACAGAATCAAAGTTCTATTTAATTCGACAACTTGCTGCAAACAGCAATCCAGAGATTGAGAAATTTGCCAAATTTCTATCTACCTCAAACTTTTTAGCCACCTGAGCTAAGGTCTTAATTAGCAATGTTACTGAAATCCATTAGCCACTCTTATCGATATTCATTTACTATTGAAGGATAAACAGTTAACGCCCGCTAGCTTAATCACACATCGAAAAAGAGTAGGCCCTATTTGGGTCTTCTAGCTAATCTGGGCTTTAACCACCATCACCTTCCCAACCGGAGACGCAGACCATGCCATTTGGGTTATTAAAGTATGGCTTAAGTAAGGCTTACCCCGCTAAACATCATTTCACACCGACTAAAGCTCTAAATAAGCACTACGATGTGGTGATTATAGGCGCAGGTGGTCACGGCATGGGAATTGCCTACAATCTAGCCAAATATCACGGCATTACGAAGGTAGCCGTACTCGATAAGGGATATCTTGGTGGTGGTAACACAGCACGAAACACCGCTGTCATTCGTTCAAATTATTTAACCGAGGAAGGGGTTAATTTTTATCGTGACTCGGTAAAGCTGTATCAAGATTTGAGCAATGAATTTGGCTATAACGTGATGATGGAAAATCGAGGCCAGCTCACCTTAGCCCACACTGATGCCGCCATTCGAGGTTTTCGCTGGCGCGCAGAAGTGAACCAACACTTAGGAGTTCGTTCAGAATTAGTTGATCTGCAAACCGTTAGCGAACTAGTGCCGAATTTAAGTTTGGACCCTAATGCCCGTTACCCTGTAATGGGTGGTTTATGGCATGCCGATGGAGCAACCGCGAGGCATGATGCGGTTGCATGGGGTTATGCCAAGGGTGCCTGTGAACGAGGTGTTGAACTGCATCAACGTACCTCGGTAATCGATATTGAAGTCATCAAGGGTAAGGCCACTGCGGTGATTACCGACCGTGGACGAATTGAATGCGGTTGTGTCGTTCAAGCGGTAGCGGGAGCAAGTTCTGTAGTCGCCGATATGGCTGGAATCAAATTGCCGATTCATTCATACCCGCTTCAAGCAATGGTTACACAACCTTACAAACCGATTCTTACTCCTCACGTAAGCTCACCTCATGTACACGTATACATTCACCAAACCTCACGCGGTGAATTTGTTATTGGCGGCGGCTCCGACCCCTACCCTCTTTATAATACCCGTGCCACGCTTGACCAGAAAGAGACCTTAGCGGCGTCGGTGCTCGAGCTATTTCCATTTCTGGCCCAAGCACGCATGTTACGGCAATGGGCGGGCACCACTGATATGACGCCAGATTACAGCCCAATTATGGGATTGAGCCCAGTTGAAAACTACTACCTCGATGCAGGCTGGGGAACCTGGGGTTTCAAGGCAACGCCGATTTGTGGTAAGACCATGGCCGAATTGGTGGCGACCAAAAGGGTGCCTGATTTGATAAAACCGTTTGCACTCGAGCGTTTTTATAATTATTCACAAATAAACGAAGCCGGCGCAACTGCGGCCAGTCACTGAGTCCCGACGCAGAACTGTTAACAGCTCAGAACTTTGAACGGTGTAGATCAATGAAATTATTAAACTGCCCATTGAATGGGCCACGCAACATCAGCGAATTCAACTATGGTGGCGAATATCACCCTATGCCCGATGACCAATCAGCGTCATCACGAGAGTGGGTCGAATACGTTTTTTTCCATGACAACAAAGCCGCAATCGTAACTGAATGGTGGTGTCATAGCGCTACCTCATACTGGTTTCTAGCACAGCGTAATACTATCACTGACGAGGTGTTACGCACTTTTGCCGCCAGCGAATTGGGAAACCTAAAAACTATTCATGGTGAGGGTCAATAAGATGGCTAACACAAAGCTAAAACAACGCTTGGCCGCGCCTTACGGTTTATTGATTGATTCAAATATGCCGCTTTCATTCAGTTTTGAAGGTCAATCTTTCGACGGTTTTGAAGGCGATACCATCGCCAGTGCTTTATTGGCTAATGATCAATGGCTAATCAGTCGTTCGTTTAAGTATCACCGAGCTCGAGGACCACTGACCATGGCGGGTCAAGATGCTAACACCCTGGTGCAATTACCCTCAGCGCCGAATACCTTGGCGGACAAGTGCGCGCTTGAGTCTAATATGTCTGTCATGGGTCAAAACTATAAAGGCTCTTTGGCGCGCGACCTCCAAGCCTATATTGGTTTGTTATCGCGTTTTTTACCGGTCGGCTTTTACTACAAGGCGTTCTTTAGGCCGCGTGGTATTTGGGAGGCATTTTGGGGGCCCTTTATCCGCAAGCAATCGGGTCTGGGTAATATCGATCAGTCTCTCATTCCAGCCTATCATGATAAACAATACAAGTTTGCTGATGTACTGGTGGTTGGCGCAGGCCCTGCTGGTCTCACTGCCGCTTTAGCAGCGGCTAAGCAAGGCTTAGAAGTAATCTTAGTTGATGAAAATCCAGTGTTGGGGGGCTGTTTGAACTACGCACGTTTTAATATTGATAACTCAAGTGCTAAAGATCTATTGAAATCTCTACTCTCAAAAGTAACAGCAGCCGACAATATCGAGATAATGCTGAGCACCACAGCAAATAGTTGGCATGCAGACAATTGGTTAGCACTGATTACCGACAATCGGTTGTATAAGGTACGCGCTAAAGAGCTGATTGTTTGCGCTGGTTCTTTGGAACAACAGGCTATTTTTCGCGGTAATGATATTCCCGGCGTGGTGATGTCGAGTGCCGCCTTACGCATGATGCATTTATACGGCGTAAAGCCTGGTCAGAATACGGTAGTGGTCAGCGGTAACGATGATGGCTATATGGCCGCCCTAGAACTGTTAGACGCGGGTGTTAAGGTTGTCGCGTTGGTGGACATGCGAGACCAAGATGAGCCGTTGGAGCTAGCTAATTTACTTAAGCAGAAAGGCTGTGCGATTCATCAAAACAGCACTGTTTATGAAGCCTTTATTGATAAGCGCAAACATCGAGTCAGTCGCGTGGAAGTGCGGTCGATCAAAAGCCAAGGTCAGGTCAACGATGACCCCGTTAGTATTAATTGCGACCTTGTTTGTATGGCCGTTGGCTACATGCCCACCTATCAATTAGTGTGTCAGGCAAGTGGTCAATTAAGTTACGATGATAATAGCTGCAAATTTAGTTTGAGTAATTACCCAAATAATTTTGAGATAGCCGGATCAGTCAATGGCTACTGGGATCTGAATGCGGTGGTGGCTGACGCGCTTAATAAAGCACAAAAATGTATTGCCCGTTTACAAGGTACTTTATCGCCTGAACTCGTGGCGCCAAGCGACACCATTGCCGACCATATAAATTTTTCATGGCCAATGTTCGAGCACCCAAAAGGCAAAGAATTTGTCGATTACGATGAAGACTTGCAGATAAAGGATATCGTTAATGCGACCAGCGATGGCTATGAGCATATTCAGTTGGTTAAGCGTTATTCCACCTGCGGGATGGGCCCCTCACAAGGGCGACATTCGGCATTGGCGGCCGCTAGACTGGTAGCCGATGCAACTAACCGAACCGTCGCCGAAACCGGCGTTACCACAGCGCGGCCTCCGTTTGCATCTGAGACCTTGGCGCATAACGCCGGCCGCCAATTTTACCCAGCACGACGCACCAGTATCCATTATCGGCATATAGAACAAGACGCTCAGATGATGTTGGCTGGTGCCTGGTATCGCCCTGCTTACTACGGGCCTACGAGCAACAGCAAATCGCTAATTGATGCTGAGGTAACTAACGTTCGTAACAATGTCGGCATCGTTGATGTATCAACGTTGGGCGGCCTAGAAGTGCGTGGCCCAGATGCCGCTGTATTCCTTGAACGTTTTTATACTTTTGCCTTTGCTAAGCAACCGATTGGCCGCGCTCGTTATGCACTGCTGACCAATGAGGCTGGTGTGGTCATTGATGACGGCGTTGCCTGCCGTTTTCATCAACAACATTTTTATGTCACGGCCACCACTGGAGGTGTTGACCAAGTATTTCAAAGCATGTTGAAATGGAATGCTCAATGGGCTCTTGATGTTGATATTGCCAACGCTACTACTGCTTGGTGTGCCGTTAACATTGCCGGCCCCAATGCCCGCAAAGTATTGGCAAAGTTGTGCGAAGATATCGATTTATCTGCTGACGCTTTTCCTTACATGGGGGTACGACAAGGCCGAGTTGCTGATATCCCCGCTCGCTTAATTCGAGTTGGCTTTGTCGGCGAACTCGGTTTTGAAATTCACGTGCCTCATCAGTATGGAGAGGCTCTTTGGGATGCGCTATTGGCGGCCGGTGAAGAGCATAAGATACGCCCGTTTGGCGTTGAGGCGCAACGCATACTCAGGTTAGAGAAAGGCCATATTATTATCGGTCAAGATACTGACGCGATGTCAAACCCGATGGAAGTACAGATGAGCTGGGCAATCGCCCGTAAGAAGCCATTCTTTGTTGGCGCTAGAACCATCCGTGAACTAGAAAAAATACCTCAGCAGCGTGTGCTAGTTGGTTTTTCGATTAGCGCGTCTGACGGCGCTATGCCAGATCAGATCATGCCAAAAGAATCTCACTTAGTTTTAGAGGGTGAGCAAATGACTGGGCGTGTCACCTCTTGCAACTATTCACCTACCCTCAAAAAAATAATCGGCCTGGCGTATGTGCCGCTCAACAAGGCTCCGCCGAATAGTGTTGTAGAGATAAAATGCGACCAAGGCATAAGGGTTTCGGCAACGGTTGTTCGCCTACCTTTCTACGATCCAGACAACCAACAACAGGAACTATAGCGATGAGTGCCGAGATACAACAGCCCGAAGCCGCACTGCGTCGCAGCCCCCTGGCTCGTTACCATCAATCGCGCGGTGCTTCGTTTGTCTTTCGGGCTGGTGGCGCGGCGGTTAAATCGTATGCGCACGAAACCGAAAAAAGTAAGGCAAGAGCTCAATCGATAGCCGTAGTTGATTTGACTTGCCTCAACCGCATCGGTTTTAAGGGTGCCGACACCTCACGCTGGTTAAGTAGTAAATCACTGAAATTGCCAAATGTGCCAAACCAATCGCTTATCGGTACTGACGGTACTTTAGTCGCGCGCCTATCGGCCACCGAGTTCATGATACTCGATACTACCGCTAACGACGGCCAAAAGGTTGAGTCTTTGCGCAGCGCTTGGTCGATGGACCTTGACCAGCGTAGCTATTTACTCGAGCGTGGCGATAGCCATTCATGGTTTGCAGTGACCGGAGAACTGGCGCCGCAAATGTTGGCAAAAGTGTGTGCGGTGGATCTGCGTATTCATAAGTTCCGTCAGCTTGCGGTGGCGCAAACCTCGGTAGCACGTTCTAACTCAATTGTGGTTCGTGCTGACCAGGGACTTACTCCATGTTTTTATATTCTCGCCGACTTGAGCAGTAGCGCATTTATGTGGGCGAGCCTACTAGACTCGATGCAGGAGTTCAGTGGCGATGCTATTGGCCTCGACGCATTCAACACATTGTCTGCAACGTAAGATCACCATCGCAATAAAATAGTACCCTGCGAATTAATTTTTTATAGGCAACGAAATGACATTCCCAACTAAATCAAAATACGTCATCGTTGGCGCTGGCATTCACGGTTTAAGTACCGCGTATCATTTGGCGCTTGAGCTCGAAACAAGTGGCAAAGGCAGTGGCAAGGACATTATTGTGCTCGATAAATCGGGTATAGCCGCAGGTGCATCAGGTATCGCTTGTGGTGTTATTAGAAACAATTACTTTCAACCCGCGATGCGTGAGTTGATGGCGCATAGTGTGACCGTATGGGAGAGCGACCCAAAGGCATACAACTATCACCCTGTTGGTTATATGCAAATTAGCTCGGAGAGCATGCATCAAGATGTGGCTTCTATCTATGAGCAGCAAAAGGCCATCGGCTATAAATCAAGGTTCATCGAAGGCACGAAAGATTGCCACAATTACATGAAAACTATTTTTCATGATTGGCAAGCACAAAATATAACATCGATACTGCATGAGCAGCCTGGGGGCTTCGCCAACAATACCAAGGCTATTTATGCTTTGGCTAAAAAAGCCGAAGCACTCGATGTCCGTATTATTACTGGAGTAGAAGTGACCAGTTTTACCCGCGACGGTGCTGGTGCAATCAGCCAAGTAGAAACCAATAGAGGTAATATTGGCTGCGACTACGTCGTCATTGGCGCAGGCCCATGGGCGAAAATTTTCTGGGAGATGTTAGAACTGCCAAAAACAATTCAGATTAAAAACCCTCTTAGCGGGGAGATGAGCACTGATATTCCAATGTGGGTTTACTGGTCTCTGCAAGAAGGTGTGCTAGGGGTAGACCCTGACATGCAGCGTACCAATGATGGTAACTTACCCCCAGTGATTCATGTTGATACCGACGCACCGCTGTATTGCGATCAAGACGGTTCATTGATCACCGATGAAATGTGGGGCATCTACTACAAGCCAGATTTTCATTTTGGTGGAGTACAAGGAGGTGCTGCGCCGTTTATGGTTGATAAAAACGCTGATGATGTGGCGGTTGACCCTTATGGTGCGGCATCGCCTGAATTCATCGTTGGGCCAGAATTTGCCCGCATGTGGGTATCGGCATTAGCGCATTGTCAGAAGCGTTTTTCAGGCTCCATGCCACAGTTCAATAAAGAGCCCTCTGGCGGTATTGGTGCATTCACCCCAGACAGTTTTCCGGTATTCGATATTTTCCATGAAAATTGTTACTTTATTGCTGACTCGAATCACGGCTACAAAATGTTAGGCGTGGGTAAATTAGTAGCCGCAGACATTATGCGCGAAGCTGAGCCCGAGCTACTTAAACCGTTTCGCCTATCTCGCTATGCTGAGGGTAAGTTACACCCAGTATCAAATAGCCCTTTCCCTTGGAGCTAGTGTTGTCTGTGATTCGGCCTTATATAGGTATCGTCTTATAAAACGTCCCCCTTGGATCGATATGACCTGAAGAAGAAATGGAAAACAACGTCTTTCGTCTAAACGCTTACGTTACCAAGCTGCCGAAGTAGAAGCTATCCAGCCATTTAGTCACTGTTCAGGCACTGGTGCTCGGGTAGAGAGGCCCATGGGTCTTTAGATCGGCACCTTGAATGCGACGATTAATATGTTTGGGCTCCGATTGATGTATACCATCTAACCCTGCGGCACCAGTACCACCCTTCACCACCGTCTACGGTAATGAAATCTGGCGTAATACCAGTTTCTAACATAGCCTTACAAACCGCTAAGAACTGATCTCTTCGGCCAATACAGCGTTTAAAACCAACTTGATTGCCGCCATAATAATTGGCGTAATGTAGTAATGTACTTCAATAAGCCACTAGGGCCTGTAAAAGGCACTCTGCGCTGATCGCGACACGACGTCGGCGGCCATAGGTACGTGTCGAACTTTGGCGCTCTTATTTCGATCATTTTGACAACATCTTTCGAGGCATTTTAGCAACCGTCTCTGGGTTTAAATTATCATCGTCATCACAACAACCTCAGTAGTGTGGTAAATGATCAATACTCAAACTATTTGAAGCTTGTTTTTATCTCCTCTTAGAATAGAAAAAAACCGCGGCAATTTCCCACCACGGCTCTCTTCAACGTTAATTTAAACTAAAATTTCACTTCAGGTCAAAACGATCCAGCTGCATTACTTTTACCCAAGCGGTTACGAAGTCATTGATGAAATGCTGTTCCGCTCCGTCGTACGCATAAGCCTCAGCAACCGCTCTTAACTCGTTATTTGAGCCAAAGATTAAGTCTACCGAGGTCGCGGTAAACTTAGGCACACCCGTTGCGCGGTCAACACCTTGGTACAAACCATCGATCTCAGCTTTAGTCCACACGGTTGACATATCAACAAGGTTAACGAAGTAATCGTTACTTAACGTACCTGGCTTATCAGTAAAAACGCCATGCATACCGTCGTTGCCATTAATATCCAGAACTCGCAAGCCGCCAAACAAGGCCGTCATTTCAGGCACTGTCAGATTAAGCTGGTCAGCCTTATCAATTAACATTTCAGTCGGTGAACGATAGCTTGTTTGGGCATTATAGTAGTTTCTAAACGCATCTGAACGAGGTTCTAACAAGCTAAATGAATTCACGTCTGTTTGCGCTTGAGTTGCGTCGCCACGACCAGCCGCGAAAGGCACGGTTATACTAATATTTGCCTCGGCCGCTGCTTTCTCTATTGCGGCAGCCCCACCTAAGACGATTAGATCAGCTAACGATACCTGCTTGCGCTTTGCCCGATTATTGAAGTCAGCCTGAATATGTATAAGCTGTTTCAATACTTTATCGAGCTGAGCCGGGTTGTTCGATGGCCAATCCTTTTGTGGAGCTAAAGCAACACGAGCACCGTTTGCGCCACCACGTTTATCGCTGGCACGAAAGCTAGACGCTGATGCCCATGCCGTCGCTACTAGCTCTTGCACGCTTAAACCTGATGCGAGAATTGTTTGCTTCAACTTACTTGCATCACGTGCGCTTATCGCATCGTATTCAACCTTTGACACAGGGTCTTGCCAAATCAACTCTTCATTGGGAACTTCATTGCCTAGGTATAAAGCTCTCGGTCCCATATCACGGTGGGTCAATTTGTACCAAGCTTTAGCGAAGGCCAAGCGATACTCTTCAGGGTCCGCTAAAAAGCGCTCGACTACTCTTCTGTAGTCAGGATCAAACTTTAATGCCAAGTCAGCGGTCGTCATCACCACAAGGTGGCGCTTACCTTTGATATGCGCGTCTGGCGCCTGATTTTGAGCACTTTGATTTTCAGGAACCCACTGAATTGCACCCGCTGGGCTTCGCGTTTGCAGCCATTTGTTATTGATTAAATTAGATAGATACAAGCTAGTCCATTGAATCGGGGCTTGTGTCCATGCGCCTTCTAAGCCGCTGGTAACGGTATCTTCGGAGTGACCTTTACCACATTTATTTTTCCAACCAAGACCTTGTTCTTCAATACCAGCGGCACCGGGTTCAGGGCCAACACATTTGCTTGGTTTATGAGCGCCGTGCATTTTACCGAAGGTATGCCCGCCAGCAATTAGCGCCACCGTCTCTTCATCGTTCATGGCCATGCGACCGAACGATTCACGAATACTGCGAGCTGAACCAATTGGGTCAGGCTTGCCCATCGGGCCTTCAGGGTTAACATAAATCAAACCTTGGTGCGCAGCACCCAATGGGCGTTTTAAATTGCCGGCACTGTCGCGTCGATCACTGGCTAACATTTCAACTTCTGGGCCCCAATAGACTAAGTCAGGTTCCCAGTCATCTTCACGTCCACCGGCAAAACCATAGGTTTCAAAACCCATATTTTCCAATGACACATTACCAGCAAGAATAATTAAATCACCCCATGAGATTGCCTGACCATATTTTTGTTTAATCGGCCACAGCAGACGTCTAGCTTTGTCTAAATTACCGTTATCGGGCCAGCTATTAAGAGGGTTAAAACGCTGCTGACCGCCGTCACCGCCACCTCGACCATCAAGAGTTCGATAGGTACCAGCGCTGTGCCATGTCATGCGAATAAAGAACGGCCCGTAATTACCAAAGTCAGCCGGCCACCAGTCTTGAGACACGGTAAGCAAGGCGTCGATATCTTGCTTAACAGCCTGTAAATCGAGTTTAGAGAATTCAGCGGCGTAATCAAAATCATTCGCCAATGGGTTTGAACGATGATCGCTATCGCGTAAGGCGCTCAAATCTAATTGATCTGGCCACCAAAACTGATTGCTCTTAGCTTGTCCGGGTTTAACATTGCCCATGCCAATCGCGCCCTTAGGCTTACTGACGGTCGATGCTTCGGCAAATGCGGATGATGGCGCTAACGCCATTAAGCAAAGCATAGCAAATACAGATGTGGCTAATAACTTAGGAAATTTCATACTGGGTCTCCGATGGTATCAAAATTGGTTTCGAGCTTTTTTATTAGACTGGCTTTTACAAAAAGCGCTGACTATTGCTCATTGACTATTGCATATTGTTGAACCCGCTTGTTCATTATTTCTTGGCAATCGCGTGGCTTCAACAAAAATACTATAGAACTCAATTTTGTAACACAACAGCGGTTTGTATAGAAGTTCACGATCTATAAAAAAGAAGTATCGAATTATTGAACCACGGCGGGCCAACTTATTAACTGTTTAGCTCTAGCCCTACGGCGTAGTTTTAGCGATGATTATAAGTACAATTATTTTTTGAAAAAAGGGTCAACATTCCTTCGCACTTCGACTCATGTCGTGTAGCCAACTAGACCTGTTTGAACGATTATTGACGCTTATTTTTCTGCCATAAAATTAGGAAGAAACAGTGACTTACTCTGAAGAATACCAGCACTGGATAACATCACCAGAAGCATTTTGGAGAGACAAGGCTGCAGATATTGACTGGTTCACCTTACCGAAAAATATTCTCAGTGAAGATTTAGAGGGGTTAACTCATTGGTTCGCAGATGGCGAACTTAACACCTGTTACCTTGCCCTGGATTATCACGTTAATAATGGGCGTGGAGAGCAAGCCGCGCTTATCTACGACTCACCAGTCACCAGCCAGAAGCAAACCTATAATTATAATGAACTTTTGATTGCGACGGCGAAGACCGCGGGTATGTTAAAAGATCAGGGTGTAGTCAAGGGTGATACGGTAATCATTTATATGCCGATGATCCCTGAAGCCGCTATGGCGATGCTGGCTTGCGCCCGTATTGGCGCTATCCACTCGGTTGTTTTTGGTGGTTTTGCCGCGCCTGAATTAGCATCACGTATCGAGGATGCTAAACCCAAAGTGATACTGAGTGCCTCTTGCGGCATCGAAATAAACACAATTATCGAATACAAGCCACTGCTCGATAGTGCGATCAACTTATCCAACCATAAGCCTGACCACTGCATTATTTTGCAACGCCCACAAACACTTGCCAGTATGGTTGAGCATCGTGATATCGACTGGGCAGCAGGGTTTATTGAGGCTAGCCCAGCCGCTGCGGTTACGGTATCGGGTAAGGACCCTCTTTACATCCTGTATACCTCAGGTACTACTGGAAAACCGAAGGGAGTCGTTAGAACTAACGGGGGGCATGCGGTTGCACTCAAATATAGCATCAATGCGATCTATGGCTTAGAGGCTGGAGATACGTTTCTTACCGCCTCTGATATTGGCTGGGTGGTTGGCCACTCTTATATTGTTTATGCCCCACTTATAGCCGGCTGCACCACTATTTTTTATGAGGGAAAACCAATAATGACCCCCGATGCTGGGTCGTTTTGGAGGCTTATTGAAGAGTACCAAGTTAATGTGCTGTTTAGCGCACCAACTGCTTTTCGTGCTATTCGCAAAGAAGACAACGAGGGAGCATTAATTGTCCACTATGACATTAGCAGTCTGCGTCATGTTTTTGCCGCTGGCGAACGCTTAGACCCTCCGACGCAACAGTGGATGGTTGATAAAATCGGTGTCGACATTATTGATAATTGGTGGCAAACCGAAACCGGTTGGCCAATTGCTGCCAATATGACTGGCATTGAAAAACTACCGATTAAATTTGGCTCGGCTACCAAGCCATGCCCTGGTTATCATATTGAAATTCTGGATGATGAGGGCAATGCTGTTAAGCAAGGCGTGCAAGGTAACGTCGTCATAAAGCTTCCGCTACCTCCAGGCTGTTTAAGTACTTTATGGAATAACACAACGCGGTTTAAAGAGGCTTACTTATCCGACTTCCCAGGCTATTACACCAGTGGTGATGGTGGCTATTTTGATGACGATGGATACTTGTTTGTCATGGGCCGAGTGGATGACGTTATTAATATTGCCGGACATCGTCTATCCACTGGCGATATTGAAGAAGTTCTCGGCAAGCACGAGAATGTTGCAGAATGTGCGGTTGTGGCGTTCAATGATGACGTAAAGGGTGAAATACCGGTTGGTTTTGTAGTTCTAAATTCAACTACTGGGATTGAAAGTGCTGACGATAATCTGCTGTTGTCGAACCAGCTCAAGAGTTTAATTCGTCAAGAAATTGGCCCCATCGCCTGTTATAGAACCACCATTGTTGTGCCTCGACTACCCAAAACACGATCGGGAAAAATATTACGTAGCACTATGAAACACATTCTCAATCAACAGCTATATACAACGCCGCCTACAATCGATGATATCACTGCTTTGGATGACATCATTTATGCCGTTGAGTCGAACTATTAATTAGCACTATTAAGAGTCGATTGAGGCGGCCAGATATCACGGCATCAACTTTTAAAACGATTACCCTAAACTTAAAATCAGGCACTGCAAACGATCGTCCGGACGAAGCGCCATACGTCGAAACGGCCCAAGTTTCACGGTCGCCTGAGGGAGCAATTGAGCTTAGACACGCTTAGCTGAAAGCTGAAGATAAGACCGCTTTTCAGATAGACTTTGATGCCACCGACCTTAACCGTGGACAGAAGCCTGAACTATGCTGAAAAGGTTAAAACTTAGAGTAGGCTAGAAAAGCTTAAGCAGCACACTCAATAGGGTAACTTTATATACTTTAATTCGAGCATCGTAATTTTATTCTGCAGTTACCCTAGTCGATTAAAAATGGCCCTATTACATTCAGTAAGTACTGACACTAAGCGAACGATAATGACTCGCTTAGACCCAAATGAAGCGTCGAGTTAGCCACATCACAAACTCAAGTGTGACCAATCTGTAGCCTAAAGAACCATCTCAGGAACGTTTGCTGGAATTACTAGCTCACCTTCTGTGAGGTTCTTGATCTGTTCGACACTGACCCCTGGTGCACGCTCTCGTAGAATAAACTTACCATCTTCGATATCTATTAGAGCCAGATCGGTCAATACCCGTTTAATGCAACCTTTACCGGTGAGAGGTAGTGTGCATTCAGATAACAGTTTAGATTTACCCGCCTTGGATGCATGCGTCATAGTGACAATAATATTGTCAGCGCCAGCCACCAAGTCCATCGCTCCGCCCATACCTTTGATCAGTTTTCCTGGAATCATGTATGAGGCGATATTACCTTGGCAATCGACTTCGAATGCGCCCAGCACAGTCAAATCGACATGCCCACCGCGAATCATGGCGAACGAATCGACTGATGAAAATAGAGATGCGCCCTTGACCATTGTCACCGTCTGTTTACCAGCATTGATAAGATCAGCATCTACTTCTTCATCGAGCGGAAATGGCCCCATACCGAGTAAGCCGTTTTCTGATTGCAGCATTACCTCGGTGCCGTCTGGAATGTAATTAGCCGCCAGAGTCGGAATGCCTATTCCAAGATTAACGTAGTAACCGTCTTTAAATTCTTGGGCGACACGTTTTGCGAGTTGTTCGCGAGTCAGGTTGATTACCATTTTCAAATTCTCCTAAGCACTGCGAACAGTGCGTTGTTCAATTTTTTTCTCAAAACTGCCTTTGATAAGACGGTCTACGTATATACCTGGCAAATGAATTTCATCAGGATCTAGCTGACCTACCTCGACTATTTCTTCTACCTCAACCACCGAGATCTTACCGGCCGTTATTGCCATTGGATTGAAATTACGAGCCGTTTTACGAAACATTAAATTACCGAAGCGGTCGGCTTTCCAAGCCTTAGCAATGGCAAAATCGCCTTGCAATGCCTCTTCGAGAATGTAGTGGCGACCATTGAATTCTCGCACTTCCTTGCCCTCACCTACAGGGGTTCCATAACCGGTAGCGGTATAGAAGGCCGGAATACCTGCGCCACCAGCACGCATTTTTTCAGCCAAGGTGCCTTGAGGAGTGAGTTCGACTTCCAGCTCGCCACTCATCAGTTGAGCTTCAAACAAGGCGTTTTCACCGACATAAGAAGCGATCATCTTTTTGATCTGCTTATCTTCAAGTAATAAGCCCAGACCGGCGCCATCTACGCCTGCATTATTAGAAGCGATGGTTAGACCCATGGTGCCCTTACGCCGGATTTCCTTGATCAGATTTTCAGGTATTCCACACAGACCAAAGCCTCCTGCGATTACCATCATATTGTCTTCAAGGCCTGAAAGGGCTTCTTCGTAACTACCTACTACCTTGTCAAATCCCGACACAACATTCTCCTGCTAAGGTTAATTCTTATTTTGATATCGCAAGATTGCAAGATATTATTATATTAATCAAATTGTATTTTTAAATTAATTAATTAATAATTTCTATTAATGAAGATTCCGATTAATCAGGTTCTCGCCTTTTCTACCATTGCTCGCACGCGCAGCTTTGCTGAGGCCGCGATTCAGTTACATCTATCACAGCCGACCATTAGTATCGCGATTAAAAACTTAGAGCAAGCGCTTGGCGGCAAGCTATTAGCGCGCACAACTCGGTCTGTAGCCTTGACCCCTGAAGGTAAAGCTTTTTATCCAGTGGCGCGCAGACTGCTAGCCGATTGGGAACAATCACTGCAAGACGTACGCAATCATTTTGAGCTACTGCGTGGCAAGCTTGAGTTAGCGGCAATGCCGACTTACACAATTAATTTACTGCCTTCAATTCTGGCGGACTTTCACCGTAAGCATCCAGATATCAATGTGACTGTGCACGATGTGATCGCCGAAAGCGTAGTAGATTTAGTCAGAGAGGGGCGGTGTGAACTCGGCATAACATTTAAGCCCAAGAGTGACTCAGATCTCGATTTTCAGCCCTTATTCAGAGATCGCTTCGAAGCGATTCTACCGCGAGAACACCCACTACTAAAAAAACAACAACTGCGCTGGATTGATGTGCTGGATTACCCACATATTAGCCTTCAACGCCCCGCTGGCACTCGAGCGCTAATTGACCACGCTCTGGCCGAAGAAGAGCTACTGATGACACCCGCGTTCGAGACGCATCAATTAGTCAGTGTTGGGCGCATGGTACGTGAAGGTCTAGGGCTAAGCGTGGTGCCGTGTACCAGTCGCGCACAGATGGTTGAGATGGGCCTGCAAGTTAGAGCTATATATTCGCCAATAATCACTCATCAAGTGGGCATCGTAACGCGTCGGCAACAAGCGCTATCTGTCGCCGCAAAGGCCATCAAAGAGCTTATCAAAGCGGCGTCAGCTGATAAATAGCTAGGCAGGAATATAGATCACTGGCGATACTCAAAATTAGCTGCGATTAATATACCCAGCATAAACTGCTTACGGATAGCGATTGAATTTGTAGTGCAACTTTAGAAAAGTGACAAGACCAACTAACGATTCTACCGTCATCACCTGAATATAATATTTCATCATCGATACGCCGTCTTGTTAGGTAAACTGTTGCGATGACTACCCCTTGGCAATGCTATGAGATGGGTTAATAATTGACGTCACTAGATCGCCATAGGTTGGTATCTTGGTGGTTCCCTTAAGCAAGGTAACCGCGATCGCCTTATTGCCAGTTACGGTAATTCCTCTTTTGAAACCACCGAGCCAGCGATCGTCTAGCATTAACCGAATGTTAATCGTCATTTTCGATGCCTTTGTTTGGATACTGGCGTTTACTAAGATCGACTAAATATGTTTTGCTGGCGCCTCCATGCATAAAAAATGGCCGGTTCTGGCCTGTGCAGAGACGGCTTAGTATCAAGCATCTTCAGGTGCAGACAACTTAATTTACTAGCAGACAAAACCCACTTTAAAGATCATGCGACCTACGAAAATCTCTTATACCGTGATGCAAGTCAGTCACTAATATTCGATAGGCAACAACCATAGTTGCCTATCAATTCCTGTCTATAAATCATCTTGGCGATCAAGTATCTCTCGCAATGCGCGACTGATTTTGGTTTGCTGACGTATCATCTCTAGCTTCGGCCATGTGCAGCGCTCGCCAGATGCGATCAGTTTGCGTACTTGTTTCTCGCCAGGGAAACCAAGTAAGCCAACAGGGTTAATCACTCGAAAGTCAGGTAGGATATTGATGTCACCCACGTAGTTTTGATTGATAATTGAGCGTATCAGACTGGTGGCCCGAGTTATCGGCCCATTATTCTTATCAGCTCTATCGAGAATCAGAGTAATCGCATTGAACCACTCACGAGTAGCCCGCCGACCAGCGCCTTGCAGCAATCCTAATGAGCTTTTTTTACGTTGCCCGTCGGTAACAAATGGAAGCGCATAAGGGTTAGTTTGGCTGACGATATAATGATTGACGCCGTAAAGCCTTGCTAGTCGCTTAGCCGGCATGTCGTCACTAACGGACCCATCGACCCAACGTCTTAATGGTAAAAAACTCTTTTGCTGGCCGTCACTGTCCAAGCCTTGCAGCGTCACCGGCGGAAAAATTCCTGGCACGGCTGCCGACGCCAGTACTGCGCTGCGCATCAGCACGCTCGGCGACGTAGTGGCGTTGAGAAGGCGAGAGCTCTGATGGGTTTCGGCTGGCGCTATCGATACATTCATCGCCCTACCGGTTTTTTCAAAAGCCTTTTGAAAGGTTAGATCATCGGGCAAAAAGCCTCTCAATGCATTTTCTATCTCGACCTGATCGGCAATTAGATTGCGCTTCTTGGTGACGTTCATACGTTCCAATAGCTGCTCGGGTTGTAACAATTCGCGAAGCTCTTCATCGCTATGACTGCAGACAATACTGCCAACAATAGAACCGCCGCTGGAGCCTGATAATACACTGGGAAGCAAGTCGGCCTCTAATAATGCACGCACCACACCAACGTGAAAATAAAGCAGAGAACCGGACCCACTCATCATAAAAGCAGAATGGCCGAAGCAATGACTGGCCCTGCGAAAGAATTCCAGCTTTTCTTCTGCTAAAATATCACCACTGTTTTCGCTGTCCAAGTGCTGCAAAGTGTGAACGATTTCCTCAATGTAATCTTCGATCAGCCGTTTGGTTCCGGCGAGGGCGTGACCATAAAGGCCGGCGCGCCCCATATCACCCATATTACCGTGTATACCTTCGTTCAAGGTGTACAACAGACCACGACTGTCGTGCCTCGATTTCAAGCTGCGTAACGTGTCTAGACGAGTTCGAATCGACACGTAATCGTATTGGCGACTATGGTCTCGCTGACGCCAGCGGTCCATTCCCTTATAATGATCATAGGCCTCTGCAGCGGCAAGCCATTCCTCGTAACTAGCCGAATTTTTTAGTGCACGCTTAAATTTTCGCTCAGAACCTAAAACCATATAAAACTCCTCGTAGTAAAGATATGCTTGATAAAAACGTTTCGATCATACCGCTTGGCAACCACTGTAATGTCGTCACGTCACCCAATAAGCTCAAGGTGTACTTCTGATCTTCATTTTATGTTCGCAATTAATGCTCAGAAGCTTCAAAAGGGACCATTGCTATGACGCTAAAAGAGACCATCGCGCTCATCATCTAAAATTGCTATTGTAATCCCACTCAATAACCGCTCTGACTATTTTCTTAGGGCTAAGGACTCACCACGATGAAAAGAATATTCTGCACTTTTGGCTTGCTGCTATTGATTTTAGTCACCATAGTATTGATTCGAACCTTAATGTTCTCATCTGACGGGCAAGAAGATGTAGACTTGGTTTCGGTCGATGTTGATACCGCTCGTGTAACCCAAAACATGTCCGATGCCATAACATTTAAGACAATTTCAACCGGCGATACGGCAACTCAAAACTATCAGCCATTTATTGATTTTACCGCTTGGCTGAAGAGCCGTTATCCCCGAGTGCACCAAACACTAAGCCTAACGAAGGTTGCTAACCACACATTATTGTTTAAATGGCAAGGTAGTGATGCGTCGCTTAAACCTATTCTCTTAACGGCACATTACGATGTGGTGCCAGTGGTGCCTGGCTCTGAGTCAGATTGGAACTATCCCCCTTTCGAGGGCATCGTCGCCGATGGATATGTTTGGGGCCGTGGAGCGATGGATGATAAAAGTGGAGTCGTGGTAATGCTTGAGGCCACAAGTAAGCTGATCAACCAAGGCTTCGTACCACAACGTACAATTTATCTTAGTTTCGGTCATGACGAAGAAGTTGGTGGCCGTCAAGGTGCAAAAGGCGTAGTCGAATTATTAAAGGCGCAAGGAGTGCAGCTTAAATGGTCTATTGATGAAGGCTCGTTTATCGCAAACGGAGTATTCCCTGGCCTTGATAAACCTCTTGCGCCGATCAATGTAGCCGAGAAAGGCAGCGTCAGCTTTGACCTAATTGCCAGAGGCCCAGGTGGGCATTCATCGATGCCAGCAGCTGAATTACCAATCGATATTTTAGCAACGGCGCTGGTTAATTTACGCAAGCAGCCACTACCAGGGGGCATTGAAGGGGTTAGCGAAAAAATGATTGACGGCATCGGTCGCAGCGGGCCTTTTTCAATCAGAATGCTGGCGGCCAACAAGTGGTTGTTCGGTAGTGTCTTAGACCGCGAGTTATCTAAAACTAGAACTGGGAACGCCTTATTGAGAACCACAACTGCACCAACTATTTTAAGGTCAGGCGTAAAGACCAATGTGATTGCGCCTTCTGCCACAGCGACGGTCAATTTTAGACTGCACCCGCGTGATACGCCCGCGAGCGTTAAGGCACATATACTTAAGGCCGTTGGCGATCCAAGAGTCGAAGTCAAAACACATGGAGAGGGCATGAGCACTCTCGCCTCTAAAGTTTCTTCTACTGAAAGTGATGGCTACAAAATAATTTCCAAAGTTGCGCGTCAGATATTTGGAGACATTATCGTTGTTCCTGGCATTACCGTCGGTGGTACTGACTCCAAACATTACAACCGAGTCGCTGACGACTCATACCGATTTCAATATATGTTGGTGACACCAGAGGATATTGCTGGTTTCCATGGCACCAATGAAAGGGTACTTATCGATAATTTGGTAAAAGGCACCGGTGCATATTACCTATTAATGAAGCAAGCCGCAGGGCCGAAGTAGACACTGCGAATAAATAAGCAGCTAGTTAGCGTCAACTCATAGGTTCAAGTATTTTTTCATTATTAAGAATAGTTCGGGCTGGGCAATCATCGCTGGCACCAAGTCGCGCCCAACACTATTGGTAAACACAGGTATGTTCACGCCGGTGTGCTCCGCTTGCATAAAATCATTGGTGGCGTAGTTAACCGCTAATATGGCATTTTCGGCAGTACGGATTCGCACCATCTTACCGGGTGTATTTACTGGCAAACCGAAACCGCTAAATAGGCTTAACTCGGGAACCAGTTGCGCGGCTTGTCCATGATCAGCAGTGACAATTATCAGTGTTTGCGGATGAGTTTCGGCGAATGCTAAAGCGCTATCAAGTGCTTCATTCAACTGAGCCACTTCACCAATACTGCCACAGGCTTTTCGCGCATGAGATTGTTTGTCGATTGATGCCGACTCGATCATTAGAAAAAAACCTTTGGTATTATTATGACTCAAGTGCGATAGCGCCCTTTCTGTCATCCCCTTCAAATCTGGTACGCCCGCAAATTTTGGCTCGGATTCACACGACATAGGTTGCGGTTTTTGCAAGCCATTAGCTCCGAGCATTGGTTTCTCGGCCGTGCGCGCACTTTCTCCGCGTAGGCGAACAGGCATTGTGCTCGGTGAAAACAAACCTAACCAGCGCTTATCCATTGACGCACCCTCTAACTGCTCAACAGATGTAATAAGCTCGAAGCCTAGCGTATTTGAAAGTTCCAAAAGTGACGAATCGCTGCCTTCGGCTTTTGGCTGAAAATGTTTTAGGCCGCCACCCAGGGTTAGATCTAATTCGGAGTTAAGCAGTTGTTCCGAGATCGAACCAAGACCTCCGTTAACTTTCATGTCCTGTGAACAATCAACCTTAATGCGTTTGTATAAAAGCGCGCCTTTCATCATCAGCGGGTTCTCACAACCGCGAGCACTTACGTGAGCATAAAACGAAGCTGGCGTAGCATCAGTGACGCTTGCCGTGCTTACCACGCCAGTTTTAAACCCTTCGGCTGCGGCCAACTCAATAATAGTAGTAATGTCTTGATCAGTACCCGCCGCAGTCGCAATTCTTCCACGACTGGTAATTGTGCCAGTTGCCATTGCCGTTGCACTATTAGCTGAATCAGCTACGTAGCGAACTTGCTTTGGGTCACCGTCAGTGACTGTCAAGACCTGAACCACGCCACGATGCGGCAACGTGTCTAGAGTCAAACGACCCTGAGCGCCGACTAGGTAATTACGAGCGATGGTAATTTGATGATCGTCCATACCGTCGCCAATCAGCAGAATCACATGCTTCGGTATCGCGATTTCTGATTTAGTGACATCCGACCTAGTAACTAAAGCCACCGAGCTACAGGCAGACAAAAAAAGTAGGCAGGCCAAAATAATACAAATATTTTTCACAGAGGACACTTGGCAATTGATAAGCAAACTAACTTATCACTATTGTGTAGAATAATCACTAGGCACTAAATAACCCACGAACTATCTTGCATTAGGTTGACGCTATGATATTCAAAAATTCCGGAGATAACATGACGGCAAACGATCTCAAACCCCCTTCTTTTATAACCACGGCCAAAGAGTTGCTAACACCGCTAGAACTGGCTCGATTAGTTGCAGCTACAGCTACTCTAACTAAACAACCACGAGGCAATGGCGAACCGGTAATGGTACTGCCTGGGCTAGGTACTAGCGACGTATCAACACTGATTATGCGCAAATACCTTTCATGGCTCGGCTACGATGTGCGGGGCTGGAACCTCGGTCGTAATAATGGCAATGTAGGTGACCTTCTGCCCCAAGTGACCGAACAAATCAACAGGCACTATGCTCGAACTAACGCTAGGACAAATTTAATTGGCTGGAGTCTAGGTGGAGTTTTAGCTCGAGAAATTGCGCGTGATAAGCCAAAGTTGATTCGACAAATCATCACCCTCGGAAGCCCTGTAGTTGGCGGTCCTAAGTACACCACCTTTGGCAGGCTATATAAATCACGAGGCGCAAACCTTGACGCGATAGAAGCCAGAATTGCAGCACGAGAGAGCCGCCCAATAAGGGTGCCAATTACCGCTATCTACTCAAAGCGAGATGGCATCGTTGGCTGGCAAGCGAGTATCGATAAATTAAACCCGCAAACTGAACATATAGAAGTCAAAGCCACACATCTAGGCCTTGGGATCTCGCCAGATGTTTTTAAGGTATTAGCGAAGAAACTAGCCTCTACTCTTTAATACCCCGAATGCCATCTCGGTAAATCGCTTTGACCACTGATATCCCCATCAATACCATAACGATCGAAAACGGTAAGGCGCCCACCACCATAGATGTTTTAATCGCATCTAGTCCACCCGCTAACATTAATGCGGCCACCATACCGCCTAGCGCCAAGCCCCAGACGACAATATGAGAACGTGCTTTTTCACCTTCTTCGCCACCAGCACTGATCGTGTTAATAACCAAAACCGCTGAGTCGGCCGTCGTAACAAGGTAGGTCATTAACAACACAACTATCAAAATAGACATGACTAACGCGAAACCTGGCGATAGCAATACATCAATCATGGCAAATATTTTATCGCCATTGCCAGCGTCACTAATAACGCCTCCTGCGATGCCAGACAGTTCGAGATCAATCGCTGTACCGCCCGCCCATGTAAACCAAACGAAGCTCATTAGTGATGGAACAATTAAGGCACTAAGTACAAACTCCCTAATTGTACGTCCCTTTGATATACGTGCTAAAAACATGCCAACAAAGGGTGCGAACGCAACGCACCAAGCAAAATAGAAAACGGTCCATTCACTTTGCCAAGTTGATAACTGGTTGCCGATGATGCTACCGTCATTAGACCAGACTGTCGTCAACAGGGATGGCAGCTGGGTGATGTAATCAAACAGACCCAAGGCTAGATATTTAAGCCCAAACCAAGTCGACCCAAATATAAGAAAAAACGAGAGCAAAACAATACTCAACGATAGGTTAATGTTCGATAACCACTTAATACCCTTACCAACACCGGAAAAAGCAGACGCGATGGTGGCAACGGTGATTAGGCTGATCGCCGCTAAAATTGCTGCTGGCGAGGCCTTGCCAGCACTATTGAGAAGCCAGTCGCCTAGACCTATGCGATGCATGCCGGCAACTAACTGCTCCACACCAAAACCCAAGGTCTGCGCCGCCCCAAGAATGGTTGCAACCACCGCCACAATATCGACGACATGACCTAGGCCACCTGACATCGACTTACCAAAGAGTGGTGTTAAAGAGGATCGGACGGTTAACGGCAGACCGCGTCGATAGGAAAAGTACGCCATCGACAAGCCAACCACCACATAACAAGACCAAGGACTAATACCCCAGTTTAAAAACGACCACTTATATGCATTACGCAGGTTATCCACCGCGCCCGAGGTAGCAAGCCCTTGAATCACTTCGGGGCTATTGCCTAAATGGGTAACCGGTTCGGCAATAGCCCATGTCAACATACCCACACCAATGCCGGCACTAAACATCATCGAATACCATGAAAAACGTGAAAATTCCGGCTCATCGCCTGGCTGCCCCAGTTTGAGTTTACCGGCCGCTGGCCAAACAGCTAAACACAGAGAAGTAGCCACAAAAGCGGCCAACATCCAGACATACCATGCGGCAAATTGATCTAAAATAAACGACTGCATCGCGTTAAGAATCGCACCGGCCTGTTCTGGTAAAAACAGCGCCCAAACAATTAGGCTACCAACTAAAAATTTGGATGAAAGTGTCACTGCTCGCGAGAAGCCGGTGTAGAAACCGCTGTCGGCGGTGTTAATAGGAAGGTCTAGCAGGGGCGGTTTGATTGACATTTTTTTCCTTTTTATTTTTTATATGGCAAGCTGAGTTACTCATTGTAGATGAGTTACCAATCAGAAAATATCTCTGATTGATAACTTAAAAATATCGTGATTTCTATTTTTAGCTCTGAGGTAGTATCGGTAACGCTAATTTCCTTTTAATAAAAATCTCGTTTATTAACCATAGATCGACTAAAATCGCTTTTTTAGAGCTAAGGTGTCAGCGCTGTTGATATTGATAACGCTTACTTCGAGCCCTAATCAGCCCGCTGATTAATTGACTTGTCTTTGCTTCCCACGCATTCGAGTCACAGACAATAATAAGATGTTGCTTGGCGCGGCTCACGGCCGTGTTTACATTGGCTAACCCACCCGCCATGGCATTGGTTGAATCGGTGAACCAAGGAGCAACACCATTACCAATATCGCAGACGCTGTAGATTACGGTATGCCATTCGCGCCCCTGAGACTTGTGCACCGTGAGCACGCGGTCGTGGTCGACTAACTCTGGCTTTAACTTTGCCAATAACGCAACTTGATCTCGATACGGTGTAAGCACCGCAAAATCATCGTTCTCAATGATGCCTTGCTCAATTATCTTTATTACGCATAACGCTTCGCTCATGTTTGCCCTGCGACCTATATCAAAGCGGCACTGGTTGCTTTCATTGACGAGGTTTTGAACATTGAAGATACTCAAATTAGTGTCTTTATCTAAGCCTGAATGGAACCCCTCTTCAACGTATACATATTCATCTAACACTGACGCCAGTTTCTTACCGAAACGAAAACTGGTGGTTAGTGCGCTTTTTTGTAGCTTGTTAAAACCAGGGGCGCGTTGTTGTTGATAGTCTCCAAAAGCCATTTCAGTCGTAGTCGCAGTCCAAACTGATTCACAATAAATAGCGGAAAGATCCCATAAAAAGGCCGGGTTATTATTTGGCGTTTTAAGAATATCATCACGACTTAACTCACATACTGGCGGTAACTGTTTGTGGTCGCCTAACAATGTTATTGGGCCAGTTGTCGAGAAGGCGGGCAATACTTTAACCAAACTTGCATAACCGGCTTCATCTATAAAAACGTGGTCGACTTTGATAGGTTTGTCTTTGGTGCGGGCTATAAAAGCATCTAATGTCATGCCAATAACGTTGGCGCTGATAATGCGAGTATCGGTTGAATAGGCTTTTAGGGTTTCCCTATTGGAATTATATTGCAGCAACTTCGCGCCCATCTCATGCTCAGCAAATTGCTCGTATTCCTGCGCCATAGAGAATAGTCTTGCACGATCATTGGCTGAGTCTTGTTTTAATTTACTGATACTGGGCAAACTTAAGTCGGCTTGTTTAATGCCTGCATTGTCAGCCAAACTTTGCAATGAGCGCTCTTTCTTTTTAACAATTTTCCTCAAACCGGCTAAATCACCATCGAGACTGACAATCCGCTGCTGATACTCTTTCAATTTATCAACTATTTGTTTTTGACGCACGATAAGTTTCTGCAACGATTGAGTCAATACTGTGGTTTTCGCCGACGTGCTAATCGATTTATCTAAGGCTCCCTGATGAGCTTTAATCGAATTATCTATAGCTTTTAAGTTCTTTTCATCCGAACTACTTTTAGATTTAAGTTTAGCCACGGTTGTGTCGGTAAAACGAACCAGCTTTTGACGTTTATCAAGCCAAGTTAGCTCGACCAACATCGTTTCTAAATTCGGTTTATTGAGTCGATCAATAGTACCGATAGACTCCAAAATCTCTATCTGCCTACCCAGCTGTGCCAACTTCACGTCCAAGCCTTTATCTTCACAGATTTGACCATGTTCGTTGGCAAAGCTATTGGTTGGCGTGCCTAGTCTTAACAATTGCCGCTTATCAACATTGGCTCGTTCAATAACGTCGATTACGCCGCGGAAGATTTGCTCCAAGGCCAAATTAGTGGGCGCAAGTATTAGAGCTTTTGCGTCGTGCTTAATATAGGTAAGTAAGGCATAGCTTAATACAAAGCGTGTTTTACCCGTGCCTGGTGCACCCCAAATATAACTAAGGGGAGAGGTGAAACTGAGAGCAATAGCCTCCATTTGTTGCTTGCTTGGTTGCGCGTTAGCAAAAATAACTGATGAATCAAAATTCAGATGAGATCGAGAACGACCTTTTAAAAATAGCAAGTCATCACCATTTTTCTCGTACCATTCAATCACTCGCTTGATTAAAAACTTTAGATCAAATACTAACTTCCATGCGTTTGCATGCTCGATAGTACGATTGATCAGATCGGCGACTTCAAGGCTAGTTTTAACAATTACAAAGCGTTGCTCTTGGTCATAAAGCAAGATACTAATTTCATCACGTTCAAGGTAACGCCGCTCGCCATCAGAGAATAGAAAAGTAATCGAGTCTAAATCAAAAATAGTTCTCGATAATTTGAATTTAAACTCTTGAGCTTCAATATGCTCAATCGCATCAACGGTAATTTCTTGTGAGCCTCCATAGCGTCGCTTCGAAAGCGTGTCGTAAACGCGCTGTGAGCCGTCAATACATAGCGCACTTAATTGCTTCGCTTCCATTTTTTATACACCTATTCTGGTCACGTCTATTGAAAATTTTAAATGCGGAAATTTCAAAATGTACATTGGCGATTCGTCGAACGCGAAATTGTATCAGGCTTGCCCGGTATTGACGCAATTTGATAAGCTCGAAACACACATCGAAGATTGGAGAGTGGTCAGTTTACTTATTAGTAGTGGCCATTAATCAATTGGGTAATCTTGTGCCGCTAAAACTGGAACTTTGTTTTTGATCAGTATCTTGACCCTAATCAGTTTGCAAGCGCAGGCTCAAACAGCGTTAGTACTGGTGCTGCCGAGCCCTCGTCTCAATTACGTAAAACCACCTCTTGCCGCATAATTTTAGCGGCCAATATTTTTACACCCGACACAACGGCGAACAACGCTAAGACTCGTAACAGCCTATTATATGACACATAATTCTCTGAACTAAATTGAGAACACTTGACTGTCAGTTTTTAGTTCACTGGTCTGAAGCATCAAATTGACCAAAATTCTCTTCATACACGCTATTTAGGGTTGAGTGACGAAGCGGCACGTCGAAAAGAATGGATAGTCCATTTCCCAAAGCTCACCGAAAAATCGATGGCTCGAATTAGCATTAAATACAACCGTTGTTACCAATTCGGTCAGCTTCTTAGACGGGGTCGTGGATGCAGTAACTTCAGTAACCCCGCCTTTCACGTCTACTGTGCAAAAAACAAGAAGCGCTCCACTACCAGCAACGCGTTTATGGCCTTTAATTAACAGCCCATATATTTCTTTCAAACCACTTTTTAGAAAAGGCCGTTCTTCATAGAGTGTCAAACCATCAACGTCGGCTCGATGAATCTCTATTTGGCATTTCGATAATTGGTGATATTCTTTATTAAAGGAACATAGGATGTCGCTTCAATTTGACCGCATCTTAACCCCCCTTAGGCGTCGTGCCATGCCTCATATGAAGCTTATCAACGTCTTAGCCAAGAGCTTGTTAATTAATCTCAACAATCAATGAAGCAGAAATAAACCCTCAAACAAAAATCTAAAGTAGCCATGGTTAACTAAATACTTTGAGGCAATTGTCAGTTTAACCCTGGCCAGTCGTGAAAATCAAAAAATCACTATTTTTATAGTCAGCCACTAGCCCTATCTTGTTGATAAGTGAATAGCATCTATGATATCTGAGAATATTTAGCGTTTGGTTTCATCAAACAAGCGCCGACTATAACAACTATGCCAATAGCGGCGCCGATTGTGATGGCTGTATAACTCGGTTCGGTCATGAGCCGCCTGATGATGATAAATGCCAAGCCCCAAATAATTGCAAAGGCATAAGCCTTATTGCCACCGCTCTTAAAGATGATAAACACACCCCATAGCAACGCAAGTACGAGAATAATAATATGCGCAAGTTGAATGCCGAGGCCTGCACCGGTCATCATCTCGACCGTTTGTGCTGTCCAGTTTAGGAAGATAGCGATTGAGCACCAGCCGGCAATTAGCGACAGGCCAAAATAGGTCACTATTTTCTCAAAGCCTTTGAGGTTTTCCTTCTCTATTGTCGCAATCAGCATGGCTTTAACTAGTAGTAACATAGTTGGTACAAATATAATCGCCGTACCCAGTAGCGCCCAGTTAAAGGGCTGCATAGGCGCGAAAGCGTTGATAACGCCCCACAGGCACACGCCGGCAAAACCAGCAGAACTCCACCACCCGATGCGTCTAAAAACAGCATGGTCGCGGTTTTTCGGAAGCGCTTGAATAATACCGTAGGCAATACAAAGCGCAAATATCGGCAGCCATATTGAAAACGCCGCACCGAACGGTGTTAGCAAATTTGCGTTAGGATCCGACATGCCGCCAGGGCTGTTCGCGCCTTCAACCACAAAACTAAGGCTCGAGCAAAGCCACATCATCGGCGCGAGGACTAAGTTGGACATTTGACGTAGGTTATTGTTCATCATTTGATTTCGACTATGAGATGACTAAATAAAAAGGTTATCAGATCGGTCCAATAGGGACAATTTTTTTTAACCTATACGCTGCGTTAGCTTTAACTTATTCAGGCCAAGCCAACATTTGAAGATAGCCAAGAAACATCCAAAATTTAGGTTGTCAAAACCGGTTTAAAGCATCATATTGCGATCCGAGCATTCACTGATCAAGAAGCATACTTAAATAATTTTTAACAAAATAGAGTTAATTTTTCGGCGCCATATTTTGTTGGAGCACCTCTTTTAAATGACACAATCCCATAATACCAACCGTTTAGCTAAACGCACACTCTTGTATGCTTCGGCGACAATAGGGTTTGCGCAAACCGTACTATTTGCAATACTGGCCCCGCTTGGAAGAGAAGTTGGCCTAGTAGAAGTGCAGATTGGTGCGATTATTTCTTGCTCATCACTAACCCTGTTTCTAGTTAGTCCGCTGTGGGGCCGAGCTAGTGACGCATGGGGTAGACGACGAGTACTTTTGATAGGTCTGTTTGGTTACTCAATAGGAACGGTAATATTTGCCGGTGTTTTTCAAATGGCGTTACTCGGTTACTTTATTCCCATAACAGCTCTAATATTATTGGTTGTGACTCGCGTTGCCAATGCAACGGCAATGGCCGCAGTGACGCCATCATCGAATGCCTACATGGCGGATATTACTACCGTCCAAGATCGCGTTAAAGGTATGGGGGGTATTGGAGCGGCCTATAATATTGGCTCGATATTAGGCCCGGCAATTGGCGGCTTGCTGGCCAGTATTAGCTTGCTAACACCGCTGTATTTTTCTGTTTTCTTAACCCTGTCTGCGGCCATATTAACCCTCAACACTTTGCCCGAGCGACCAATAGCAACACCAATAAAAAAGCTACCGCGACTAAAATATACTGATCCGAGAATTTTTCCGATCGTGGTTGCCGGAGTATTTTTGTTTATGGGCTTTGCCATTGCGCAACAAACTATCGCATTTCGTTTTCAAGACGTGTTGGGGCTCAGTGGTGTCGACACGGCCAAAATTGTAGGTATTAGCCTAATGTTTTCAGCCGCCGCTGCATTGTTTGTGCAATTGCTGGTAATACCTCGCTTGTCGGTAAGACCATTTGTATTGCTCAGAATATCAATGCCGATAATGATGATTGCTTTCGCTCTTATGGCGATGAGCCATAGTCAGAGTATTTACCTATTGTCTATGTGTATTCTGGGTGTGGGCATGGGCCTTGCAGGGCCAGGATTTATGGCCGGCGCCTCAGTCGCTGTCTCTTCTGAAGAGCAGGGTGCAGTCGCTGGTTTAGCGGGGTCATGTCCGGCGCTAGGATTCGCTATAGGGCCCTTACTGGGTACGTACTTATACTCAATAGATGGCGCTTTACCGTATTGGTTTGCCTTTGGCAGCTACGTCATATTGTTTTTCTTTACGCTTATGTTTAAAGATAAAAAATAATTTTCGGTGTCGGTTTCAGGGCCTGGCAAAGGCTTTTTTTCAACTTAACTTATACCCCTAACCAAGATAGGTGTTGATTACTTACGCTACAACCGAACTCTATTAATTAAAAGAATCATCTCTCAATTTTCGATTATTCTTGGCATCTCTTAAGTGCCGACCCACATTAAATAAATTAAAGACATCCGTGCCAAAATTCAAAAAACGTTGCCTCTATTTCGTCGACCTAAACTTTTTCATTTACCTCGCTTTACTTTGAGTTGACCGCTGAGATTGCTCACAGCGGCTATTTAAATATTGTGATGTATTACGTACGGTATCCATTGAATTTTCGCCGGGGTACCGGCCCAACGAAAACTAAAGTCGGGCAACACCAATGGCGTTTGTAAGCGTTCATTGCCAAAGCATTCAGTATCTGACATTGGCCGATCAGAACTGTAAGAATGCCAAAGTAATTTTCGGTTCTGCTAAAGTCCATGTGCTTTTCTAGTCTGTATAGTGTTCTGGTCAAGTCGTAGTTGACACTTTCAATTAGGATAACTCAAACTTCACCGAGCTCTTGAAAGGCAAGCTGAAGGTGATTTTTGTGCTGAGATAAATTTGCCAAATTGTGATAACGCACGACCAGTGTAGCAATCGCCGGTTCCGGATCATCGACGCTATTAAAAAGATTTTTTGCGAAGCGTTTAGCACTTTGATAAATTTTTTTCAGCGTGTCGAATGCCGTCTTGATCAAAACACAAATTCCCTTTTATCATCTGGCACTTCCAATTCGAAAATGAGTCTTTTATAGAATATCCCATCATTTAAGCCCTCCAAAAGTAAGTTTTCTAGGGTCCAGAATTGCTTCTAAATCGGCTCTCGATATTTCCGTATTCTCAAATGCCACATCAACAACTGATCTTTGTTCTCTATACGCTTGTTTAGCAATATCCGCCGCTTTTTGGTAACCAATAATAGGGTTAAGGGCGGTTACTAGAATCGGGTTTTTATAAAGAGCCTTATCCAAATGTTCCTTATTTACCGTAAACGTTGCGATAGCCTTGTCGGCTAATAGGTAACTTACATTAGCTAAAATTTCGATACTTTCAAGTAAGTTATAGGCGATCATAGGTAGCATTACATTTAGCTCAAAACTTCCTGACTGCCCGCCAATTGTTATAGCCGCGTCATTGCCGATGACTTGCGCAGCAACCATAGCCGCCGCTTCGGGTATCACCGGGTTTACCTTACCTGGCATAATCGAAGAACCAGGCTGCAGTGCTTGTAACGAGATCTCGCCCAAACCAGCCAGCGGCCCAGAATTCATCCAGCGTAAATCATTAGCAATCTTCATTATCGACACTGCTGTCGTTTTAAGCTGGCCAGAAAGTGCCACAGAAGTGTCCTGTGCTCCCATCTGCGCGAAATAGTTCTCAGAAACAGTAAATTCAAGCCCCACTGATTCACTTATGTTAGTACAAAACAATTTCGCGAAACGAGGGTCAGTATTAATACCAGTACCTACGGCTGTTCCTCCTTGGGGTAAACTCTGTAACGGCACTTGCAAAGCGCTAATATTTTTAATATTAGCCCTTATTTGCGCCGCCCAGCCATTCAATGGTTGATCAAAACTAATGGGCATCGCGTCCATTAAATGAGTACGCCCCGTTTTACAATAATCGGCAACGTCACACGCTTTTTTATCTATAACGGCAACAAGGTGCTCTAGTGCTGGCAATAAATGATAGCTTAATTGCGTCGCCGCACTTATATGAATCGCGGTAGGCACAACATCATTACTACTTTGACCAAAATTCACATGGTCGTTCGGGTCTATTAATTCATCAGAACCTCTCGACGCTAGTTTGGCTATGACCTCATTCGCGTTCATATTTGAACTTGTGCCAGAACCAGTTTGAAACACATCAACCGGAAAGTGCGACATTAGATCTTGATCTCTATAAAGACGCTCGCAGGTCTCACTGATTAAATTAGCAATCGTCACATCGAGACACTCAAGTTCAGCATTACTTTGCGCGGCTGCGGCCTTGATGCGTAAGATTGCGTGGATAAAACTCGCCGGCAATGGCTTTCCACTGATCGTGAAATTCTCAACTGCCCTTTGGGTTTGAGCGCCGTAAAGGGCCTTAATCGGCACCTCAACTTCACCCATGGTATCGGATTCGATTCTAGTTTTGATCATATCTATTTTGAAGTTCCTTCGACTAAATAATAATTAGCCAGTAGTTTTAATTCGGTGTATCGGCGACGCAGTAATTTTTGAGCCATTTTTGTCTTTGCTAATTTCTCTAACTCGATCAGTGGTCGATTGATATTGTCTAAACACAATTGTCGCCACTGCATTGGTACAAGAGAGTCACTAATCGCATCGATTAGTGTATTAAACAAGCGCTCATATACCTTATGCCGATATAGCTCCTCCCAAGAGTCAGCGCAGTCTTTACCAAAATTAAGGTAATAATAGAGCAACTTAGGTGAATCGGGGTAATATCCGGACCGTATCGCCAGCTCTAATTTTGTTAGCTCAATAATATTTTGATTGTGAGAGTTCATAGCAATGAATGAGGTGTGATAGAAAATCCAAATTAAAACTGTTAACTAATTGACCACTGTTAAAAAACTCTTACTGCCATAAGCATCGCGAGCGATACGCTCAAGCTTGGATAATAGTCTCTTCGTTTCGACTTCATCCCCCGCTTCAGTCAAAAGCAAGTCAGTCTTAATGTGGATATTGATACTGTCTTCGACCCTTCCCATTTCACTTAGAACACGAACTAACAGCACTGATGTGGCGACTAACCAATTTGATGAATACGAGCTACAGAAACTATCTGATTTGAGCATAATTTCTGACATTTCAAATGCTCTGCCAATTCCTCTAAGAGCATGCTCTAATTCACGATCTCGATACTGCGCAGTGGCCAATTTGTAACCATTGTGACAACGCATTACAATTTGGGAAGGGTTTTGTGTCAACCAACGACGATAGTCGGAACAGAGAAAATTTAGCATCATTGTCTACTTGCGTTGATTCGATAAGCAGATAATAGTTAAACTAATCTTTAAATGCAAATGATTCTCATTCTCATTGACATTTAAGAACTTGCGCCGTCTTATAGCTTTTGCGGCTTTCTGATATTACTTGCAGATAGCGTTAGTGGTAAGCCACTAGTATTCTAGACACTTAATATAGTTACAATTAATCCATTATAGAAGTGTCTAACAATGAGTGCAAAACGCTATAAAAAATTTATAATTAAAGCCGTTAATGAGTTGTTGAACCTAACGACATGATTAGCTATGTGGCTGATCGATTAAGGGTTACCAACAAGAGCACCCATAACTCGATTGATATATACGTTAAGCCTAGTTCACAGTGCGAAACCATTGAGACACAGCAAGATCAGCTTCTTAAGGTCAGGGCGCCGTCACGACGCCTAACTGAGGATAGGGATATAAAAAAAGGCGGCCGTTTAAGAGCGCCTACTGATGGTGCCGTGGAGTCAAAGAAAAGTACACGTTCATAAAACCGAGACTCTAAATGTTTAGGGCAATTACGATGTGCAATGTAATACAAATCGCTATTAATTTTAACCAAAACTTCGTCAATCTCCCAACGTAAATTCGCTTTAACACCCTTCCGTTTTCGGCGAATTTCTCCCGCGAACTCAAGACCAAGTGTCTCTCCCCAAAAGCACTTCACTATTTAAATTCGAAATTAACCTGCAAAACCCTAGGCTAGATTAAATTTATCAATGTTGACTTTGAGCCAGAATAAAATTTGCAACCTCACGAGCAGATGCCGCCGCAGACTCAGTACCTATCGTGCCCTCAGGGGCGCAACCGTCGCCAACATTGAACAGTCCACGTATGGGAGTATTTACTGGCATACCATAACCTGCCCAACGACGCATCGCTGGCGCCGAGCCTCGGTGTTTGGCCTTAACCAAAAAATGTGCCTTAGCCGACATACCTGGAAAATTTTTCTCCAGCTCTTTTAGCATAACGTCCATCTCAGCATCCAGATCAGGGCTTGCCGCGTCGGTCGAGGCACCGTAAGCGGTGTGTAGATATTTTCCTTTCGGCGAAATTTCAGGCGAAATCTCGGAAGGAATCTCTAAATAGATAAAATTCTTATTATTACCAAAGACCATACAGCCATTAAAATTATCAATCAGCGGCTCATCCATTAGAAAACTGACATGCATAATAGGTGCAACATTTGAATTACTATGAAGTCGCGCTAAATAGCTTCTCTCAAACTTAGCTTCGCCACCGGCTAGCATTACAGTTTTATCTGGACCTAGATTAGAAATAACAATATCAGCATAGAGAGGCTCAACTTCACCATCGCTATTATTGACTTCGACTCCAACAACCTCGTTTTCATTACTCAGTATCTGCTTGCACCCAGCTTGGCGACGTATTGTTGAACCTTGCTGCTCGATTGCGATGGCTAATGTCTCCATCAAAGCACCATTACCCTTATTCGCCATACCAAACCGGCTTCCCTTACTACTGTACTTAAGAAAATTGAAAAAAGTACCTGCGGGAATTTCATGCATACCAATGCCCATGAGTGAGGCACAGTAACCTTGAAATAGGTCTTTAACATCTTGGTTGTCGGTATATTGATTAAACCAATCTAAAATTGTAATGGTGTTGAGCGGCGTCCAATGAAATAGTGCATCTTGTATGTGATTAAAGAAAGCCTTAGCTTGAGTTCCATCCTTCATGGCAAATTCGATCATGCTGTATAAGCCGCCGCCACCTTGTGGCAAATCAAAATCTCCATGCGACAGTCGATAGCGCATTCGACCCGTTAGATCGACCATATCCATCTCAGCACCAACTGCGTCAAATGCTTGTCGAATAGCACTATTAGGCCCCATAGGAATCATTAATGCACCCGTGGTCACCTTGCTTTCCTCTCGCACACGGTGAGAGCATCGGCCACCCAAATAGCGAGACTTCTCAAGCAGCAAAACTTTCTTTCCAGCTCCAGTCAACTGTGCGGCAACGCACATGCCCCCCATACCGGCGCCGACGATTATTGCCTCATATTGGTTATTACTCATAGAGGGTAGCCTAATTATTTAGTTAACGTAAGAGCTCTGAATCTAAACTCTATCTACGATGAATCGCGAGACTCATCGCAGACAAATACGAGCCTTTAATTCCAAAAATAATTGAACGTCACGCCTACAGTCTTTGGTGGAGCATAGAGATCAACAGAACCTGAGAATGGGCCAAGAATTGAATGGACAGTAATCAGTTCGTCGCCTAAATTTTTTCCCCATAACTCAAGATTCCATTTCTCACTTGAGTCAGTGTATCGTATTGATGCATCCCAAGTTGTAGCCGCAGGTGACTCTGATGTCTCAATATTACTAGTATCGTGAAAGAACTCACTTGCGTAAGAAACACTAGTACCGAAATCAATATTTGCACCACTAGCGAGAGCTCTAGAATAATTAACCGAAATGGAAAATTTATCTTCTGGCGAGCGTACGGTATTTTTGCCATCATCTGGTCCACCGACATGCGTAGCATCCAAGCTGGAATAGATTCCCGATACGGTTAAGTCATCAGTAATAGCTGCGATAAAATCAAGCTCTAACCCTGAAGCTTCGATTGCGCCATTACTAGTAATCAATAGAAAGTCTACTAGACTAAATAGTTGCAGGTTATCAATTTCGAGGTCGAATACAGTTGCGTTTACACGTAAGCGGTTATCAAACCATTCTGTCTTTACACCTATTTCCATACTAGTAGCGTCTTCTGGCTCAATTGCGATAGCAGCCAAAACGGGGTCGGTATTTTGTGAGCCAAAGAGACCACTTTTATAGCCTTCCGAATAGGTGAAAAATAACATATGGTCGTCAGCTAATTTCCAATCTACTGTCACACGAGGGGTAAAAGCATTCCATTCGCCTTCCAAACCATTCAATGCGAAAATTTGCTGTGTCCCAAAACTATAGGTTTGATTTATTCTCTTCTCATCCCAAGTTTGACGTCCGCCAAGGGTTAAGTCTAGCGTATCGGTTAAAGAGTAAGTCAGCTGCCCAAATACCGCATAACTTGTATTTTTTGCAAGCTGCGTATAACGCTGATCAAGTAATAAACCTGGGTTAATCACGGCGCCAAATTGAATTGCTGTCTGTGCAAAACGGTCAACATTTTCATTAAAATAGTATAATCCCGCGACCCAAAAAAGCTTATCGCCTTCACCAGTAAAACGAAATTCTTGAGAGAACTGATCTTGTTCTTCACCTTCAAAATCACCTACACCGAGTAGTTGTGGCGGGGTGTCACCGCCAGTTAATTCCTGCAACCATTGGTATTTAGATTCACGATAACCAGTAATTGAAGTCAATTGCATATTGTCAAAGTCATGCTCAACTCTAATCACTGAGCCAAAAATATCTTTCTCAGCAAACTGTTCTGAAGAATTACCGCAAGTCCTAGGATCACTTATTCCTTGAGCGGCGACATAAGCAACAGCAAGCGGGACTAACGCGCCACCGGCAGGTTGATCCGCTTTATCAAAATTAGTTTGGTTACGACAAAGGCCATTAGTGTCATCGGTAGAATAATCGAGGCCAAAAAGTACCTCTGTGGCATCTGTTGGCGCCCATAATAGTTGCGCTCGAGCACTGGTGTTATCGGCTTCATCTAACTCTTGCCCATTTTTAATGTTCTTAGCGTAGCCATCCCGATCGCGTTTGCTAAAGGTTAGCTTACCAGCCAATTTTTCATTAATCGGCCCATTCACGTAGCCGCGTAAAACACTTAAACCATAGTCGCCGACGGTCGCGCTAGTTTTAGCTTCAAACTCTTGACTCGGCTTCTTAGTGAACATGCTTATTGCGCCGCCAGTTGCGTTACGCCCGTACAAGGTTCCTTGAGGACCACGCAATATTTCAATCCGCTCTAGGTCGAATAAATCTGATGAGCCACCGCCCGATCGTGCAATATAAACATCATCGACGAACATGCTTACCGTTGGGTCAGAACCGGCTGAATCAGAAGTTGTGCCAACGCCGCGCAGAAACACCTGAGGCTCGGCTATAGTAAAATTGGTAATCGAAAGATTGGGGGTTTTAAGCGCTACATCTCTAATTTCTGAGATTCCGCTAACGCCAATCGCGTCGCCTGTTATTGTGGTGATGGATAGAGGAACGTCTTGCTGGCTTTGCGTTCGACGCTCAGCCGTAACGACAATTTCTTCGAGCGGTGCTGCTGCTATGTTCGGTGCCAAACCCACCAATGCAATGCTTACCAACATACGGCTAGCAACAACATGCTTAGATCTAAATATTTTTTTCATTCCAGTCTCCATTGTGATTATCAATTGTGACGCTTCCTGTTTTATGAACTGCTTATGCCGAGAGCCGCAATATGCTGGCCTCGATTTTTTTTCTTAGGCTTGCCGATACTCAGTTGTACATCACCGGCCCTACTACTTATTATTATTATGCATTAAATTAGTTCTTTTACGCAATCAATTGGTACTAATATGCAATTAAAAAGTTCTAACGTGCAACCAAAATGGTTTTATTTTATGCTCTCAACCGTGCAATATCTCTAGATAAAGTCTGTCGAGATGCTTGCTGTGTTATTGTGTCAATCGTTTGTGCTAGCTTAGTCTCTTCGCAGAGAGGCCCTTATTAACCTTCTCCGAACAGCACAATTTAAACCTAGAATCCAATCCAAAAAATGAACGAATTAACGACTCGCGCGAGCTCAATCAACCGCGCTCTAGATCAAATTGGAGATAAGTGGTGCCTGTTAATTCTGCAGGAGGTTTTTTGGAACGTGAATACGTTCACCGCGATGCAAGAAGCAATGGGTGTGTCTCGAGGCGTTTTAGCCAGTAGGCTCAAGTGGCTACAATCGATTGACTGTCTGCAACAGCTCTCCGAGCGGCCAGGCAGTAAACGAATGAGTTACCACCTAACCCAAAAATCGATGGATCTTTATCATAATGCATTGACCATGTTGAGTTGGGAAAGGCAATTTCATACTTCGCCTGAATTAGATAATATTGAACTTATTCACTCAGTATGCGGCAAGCAATTCAGCCCAGAAACACGCTGCAGTCGCTGCTCCCATTCAATTGAACATCAAGATGTTCTTTACTCCCCGGGCCCAGGTGCGACCAAAGACCTGCGCGAAATGAAAATACGCCGACGATCTACGGTATCGGCTAACGACGCACCTAGCCAACGAAACCTGTACAGCAACTTAGTAAATATCGTCGGCGACCGATGGACGGCAAATGTCTTAGCATTGTCATTTCATGGTCTTCGACGCTTTGACGAATTTCGACATGCACTTCCAATCGCCACTAATACACTATCAGACCGATTAAAATATTTGGTTGAGCAGGGGATTTTTGAACAACATAAATACAAAGCTAACAGTTCTCGCTACGAGTATCGACTGACCCAAAAAGGTGAGGCTACCTTCCCCTTCTTTATGACTCTCCTAAAATGGGGTGACAAGTGGTGTGACCAAAAAAACAAAGGTCGTCCGATGAAGTTGATACACAAGTGTTGCGGTAAGTCGTTGGTAACGGAAGTCGTATGTGGCGCATGTGGCGGAATACTAAAAGCTCACGAAGTAAAGTTTGACAGCGCGAGCTTGGCAAAGCACTACGAGTCAGACTAGATCAACTCGCGACAGCTCAATATAGAGTAATGGTTTTTCTATAGCGGGTATCTGGCTAGAAAGTCCAATAGCGTATGCCGCGGTTGTAGCCATGTATTGCCAAGCTAGCAACCTAACCATAGGCGCTTCAAATCGCGGTAGGATTGGTGCGTCACTGCAATATAAGCAATCGGTTAATCAACACCAACAACAAGGCTGACACAGGTTGTAGCACTGCCTCCAAGATTGAAAGTCGCCATATTTTTTGCGTCAATAATTTGCGCATCTCCGGCCTGGTTAGTCACTTGCTTTGAACAATCAAGCAGCATCCGTACCCCGGTGGCGCCTACTGGGTGTCCTAAGCCAATCAGTCCACCACTAGGGTTAATCGGGAAATCACCATCGAGACAAATCCTACCGTCTTCGATTGCCTTCCAACTCTCTCCGGGAGCCGTCAATCCAATGTGATCTATCGCCATGTATTCTGTAATCGTGAAGCAGTCGTGAGTCTCTAATCCATCCAGCTGAGTAACATGCTCGAATCCTGAACGGTTAAGAGCATCTTGCATAATTTTTGCGACATGCGGAAAGATCAGAGAGCGCCCTTCACTTAATGCTAACTTACTATCTAAGCTCATCGCAGACGAGCTGTGACCCCAACCCTTTATTCGCGGAATATCTTTTAATGTTAAATTATGTTTTGCCGCATACTCCTTGGCAGCAGACTCACTTGCTAAAAACACGCACGCCGCACCATCGGTAATTTGGCCACAATCCATACGACGTATACGCCCTTCGATCGAGGGGTTGAGCTCATCATTATCAGTGTAGTGCGCTTTCTGAAAATCCCAATTACGTGTTTGCGAGTTAGGATTAATACGCCCGTTGGCGAAATTCACTTTGGCTATTTCTTTAAGGTGATCGGTATTAATGCCGTATCGACGATCATACTCATCAATAACCCTGTCGAACATATGTGGCCAAGGGTAAGTACAATCGGTGGCCTCTTTACCCAACCAAGCCGCTGCACCCAAATGATCAGCACCGGTTTGTCCATCCACATTGCGCATGTACTCAAGACCAAGCACACAGGCTATTTGATAGTGCCCGGCTTCAATATCGCGCATAGCGGAAAGCAGCGCAATTGAGCCTGAAGCACAAGCAGCTTCATGTCGGCTGGTGGGAATGGAATTTAACTCAGGGTAAGCCTCGGCAAAAAAACCTCCAAGTTGCCCTTGACCGGTGAATAACTCGCCGACGAAGTTACCAACATGACCGACCTCTATTTGCTCTGGCTCTAAAGCTACAGAATTAAGGGCGCTATCAAGCGTTTGCTTAAACATTTCATAAATGTCTAACTTCTCTCTATGCCAATTACGAGCGAAATCTGTTTGCGTGCCGCCAAGGATATAAATTGGTGTGGTCATAAATGAGTACCTATTGTATTAGACTAATCCCGCTCAAAACGATATGAAATGTAGGATCTAAAATGGACACCAAAACACCTCTCGAGGAATAAAAAAACCTACGATAGGTATTGACACCCACCGTAGGTAGTAGGGGAAAAAAACCCTCAACAAGTTATGCTTTTAACCAAAATTTAGAAGCATGAGCAGAGTATGCAGTGAAGTGGTTCTTTAATGCAAGCGACAAAACCCAGTAACAAAACTCAGTTTGTCATGATGGCCACTCTACCTTGCTAAGTTTGTCATCACAGTAAATAGAGATAGGTTATTGTTGCACAGCTATCTCGCAGACGTAAGAGTTTGCTTTTCAGCATTGGCTGATGATAAGCGCGCAACTCTTGGATAGTCACATATTTGGGACTCGGTTTGGACTTTTCTAATAATGGCCAAAACCTAGAATCGTATATAAGCTGGCTGTTTGGTCGGCCATTTTCTCGCCCATGACTGCTCGTATATTGTCGACGTATTGCACAGCGCGCTAATATAAAATTAACTGGGCGGCGCTACCATAATCGCAATAGACGCATCAAGTTGTAGGGTATCGACAGAACCAAAAGATTGGTCAACAATCTCCTCACACTTTTTATCTAATGACAGCAAAGAAATCGACTTTTCGGCTGGTATGCCTGCATATTCACCTAGAACTGTGAGCATAGCGATAATCACAAAGCGAGTAGCTTCCAAAAAGATTACCTTGATTTTTTGGTTAACGATTTTACCGCTTTGACGATGGTGTTTACACAGCGATTAATCAGAGCCCTTTCGATCAAAAGACACGTCACCTAGTTGAGGGGACTCGCCACACTTAAGGCAGATTACGTCAGTATTTAAATCTTCACCACAATCGGCATGTATCAGTTGGATATCACTATCGATGGGAGGAAAATAGTCGAGCACCCATTGACGAAGTGACATAGTTTGACCGTAAAGCGCTTTTCCCTTTGCTGAAAGGCGGTATTCGAAGCGAGGTGGGTTCGATTGATATTGTTTTCGATCGAGAACGTCCAAGGTTGTTAGTGCTTTTAAGCGAGCAGCCAGAACGTTAGTCGCTATTCCTAATTGCAACTGAAATTCTTCAAATTTCTTCAAACCTAAAAGACCCGCGGCAATAATAAGGTTACTCCATCTATCGCCGATAATATCGGTAATATGTCCAAGCGAATTATCCTTCTTTAAATCTTTCTTAACATTGATCTTGCGGTGCGTACCGATGCTTACGTGCAGCTGTTTAAAGTCTAGTTTGGATATTGCAGTTGCTGACTGAACGACTTTGACATTCGTAACATCAATGACTCCATTACATTTTCGACACACACAAACAGGCACTAGTTGATGCTCGACATTACAGCGGTGGATCAAAATTTTTGGTAATCCGACTTCTTGCTTATTTGACCAATCAGACTCCCATTGCCATATCATTAAGGCCCAAGAGTACAAAGCCTTTCCTTTCGGAGTTAGGCGATACTCATAGCGAAGTGGCTTTTGGAGGTAGGGAGTTTTATACAAAACGTCGTTTTCGACTAAAGCCTCAAGACGAGTGGTAAGCGTTCCTTTCGACAGTTGAGAATATTCAAAAAACTCATTGAACCGGTGCCTACCCAGAAACACGTCTCGCATAATCAACATGGTTGACCGGTCGCCGAGTATTTGCAGCGCGCGCGCGACAGGACTCGTTAGAATTTGATAGCCAATTTGCATATCGGTCATATTAGCGGAAATACAAAAGTGATGAAAGCAGGTGATAATTGGACACTCATAATGGCAATCTAGCGGTAGTTATTAAACTTGACCGTTATCTCTCCTTGTTGCGGCATTGACCTTCTGTAAGCTTATTGTTAACCTCAGTTTCTGTAACTTGCGTTAATAGACTTAGTTTACGACTTAGGCACGATATGAATAATTTTTTTACCATTCACCGCGAAAAGTTAAATAAAGCAATTGACGCATGCCGCAAACGTTATTCTTGGACAGCCTACACGGAAAGCCCGAGTAGTCGTATCCATGGAAAAGAAATTCCCGCCAACGGTAAGGCTAAATTCGAATCATTGCTAAATACAGATTACCCACTGACGATGCCAGGCGAAACCGGCCGAACAGGTGCTGAAGTTTCCCCTTACACAAGAATCCCTCTTGGTATTTCCTATCCTAAAGTAGATATCGATGAACTCTATACCCATGTTAATGCGGCCATCCCTAGCTGGCGCGATGCCTCGAAAGAAGAGCGTGTTGGTGTTTGCATGGAAATACTACATCGCTGTTCACAACAACTTTTCGAGAATGCCCATGCCACTATGCATACCGCAGGTCAAAGTTATATCATGGCCTTCGCGGGCAGTGGTGCTAACGCGTTAGACCGAGGATTAGAAGCACTGGCCTATGCTTATCAAGCGATGAAGGACATTCCAGAGTCAGCCGACTGGGAACGAACTTTTGGCGCTGAAGGCGCTGCCAAACTTACGAAAGAATATAAACTGATGCCCCGAGGCATCAGCGTGGCTGTATGTTGCGCAACGTTTCCTTTGTGGAATGGTTATCCGGCGCTAACCGCTAGCTTGGCTACCGGTAATCCAGTGGTGCTCAAACCACACCCGAGCGCAATACTGCCGGTAGCGCTAATGGTGTCAGTCTGCAGAACCGTTCTGAAAGAAGCCGGTTTCGATGAAAACCTTGTAACCATGGTCGCCGACACCCGTGAGCAGCCAGCAACTAAAGAATTACTGGAACATCGTGATACGGCAATAATCGACTTTACTGGTAGCCCAACGTTTGGCAACTGGATCGAGCAAAACTGTCGCCATGCGCTGGTTTATACTGAAACTGCTGGCTGCAATGCCGTGGTAATTGAATCAGCCGATAACTTGGTAGCCATATGCAAAGCAATTGCACATTCGTTATGCCAAGCTTCAGCGCAAATGTGTACCAGTGTTCAAAATATCCATATCCCAGAGGATGGTATATTGGTGAGCGGTGAAAAGGTGAGTTTTGATAACGTAGTTGAGGCTTTAGTGGCAGCGGTTGACGCCCATTTAGAAGACCCCAAATTGACGGCATTCTTATGCGGAACCTTGGTGACCGAAGATATCTACAATAATATCGAACGCTTTAGGGCATTAGGTAAAAAGCACGGAACGGTTGTCAGAGACTCCGCGGCTTATAGTAACCCAGGATATCCCGATGCACGCACGGCCACTCCCTTGATGATTCAGCTTACCCAGACAGAGAGTCGTCTTTATCGTGATGAAATTTTTGGACCTATCTCTTTTTTAATAAAAGGAGGAGATGCGAATTCTTGCTTAAATGCGGCAACCAAAGACGCCAAGGAATGCGGCGCCATCACCTCACATGTCTATTCAACAAACTCAGAATTTTTAGAGAAATCGCAAGACGCTTTTAATTTAGCGGGCGCTTCGGTTGCCTGTAATTTAATAGGTATGCCAATTAATTTTGCAGCCGCATACAGTGATTTTCACGTTACTGGAATGAATCCGGCTGGCAATGCATGTTTAACTGACTTGGCTTTTGTCGCTAACCGGTTTCGTATAGTACAACGTAAAATCATGGTTTAGGTTTGTCTATAAAAACACTTAAAGGTTCATTGTGAAAGAAGTATACATAGTTGGCATCGGCATGACTGGCCTTGGCAAGTTTGTCGATCAAAGCGTAAAAGATCTGTCTAAGCAGTCGGTAAGCGCGGCATTAAACGATGCTGGAATCGAGCTAGATAAAATTCAAGCTGCGTGGTTTTCTAACACTAGACAGGCATTACTAGAAGGACAAAACGCGATTCGCGGCCAATGTGCACTGAGGCCTTTAGGCCTGCAAAGAGTGCCTATCACTAACGTCGAGAACGCTTGCGCTTCAGGCTCTAGCGCTCTACTTCAGGCCGTCGCACACATTCGCGCCGACATGTGCGACCTAGCATTAGTGGTGGGTACAGAAAAGATGTTTTTTCCTGAAAAGCGCGATGCAATGTTTGCGGCCTTTATGGGCGGCACCGACATTTACCGCTTAGCCGAGTTCCAGAAAACAGTGGATAACCAGGCGCTGCACATGATTCCTGAAGAGCTGCGAGATCTAGACACCGGGCAGCGTAGTTTCTTTATGGACAGCTACGCGGCTCAAGCACGTGTGCATATGGATAAGTTCGGAACCACTCAGCGACAATTAGCCGCTGTCGCTGCAAAAAATCATTGGCACTCAACCATGAATCCGCTTGCTCAGTATCAGAACGATATGACCATAGATGAGGTCTTGAGCGGTCGTTTAATCAGTTGGCCGTTCACCTTGCCAATGTGCGCACCAATATCCGATGGGAGTGCCGCTGTAATTATTTGCTCCAAATCGTCCTTGTCAAATTTTGATAAGAACCGAGCAGTACGTATTCGAGGGATTTCTTTAGTAAGCGGCACTGATCGACAAGCCGATGATTTTGCCAATCATATTGGTCGCAATGCTGCGCTAGACGCCTATGAAGCAGCAGCACTAGACCCCGCCGACATTGATATTGCCGAAGTACATGACGCCACCGCCTATTCAGAGATACAACAAATTGAAAATCTAGGCCTATGCCCTATCGGTGAAGGCGGCCTGTTTAGTGAACAGGGTCACACAACCTTGGGTGGCAAAATACCGGTTAATACCTCCGGAGGCTTGGTCTCAAAAGGTCACCCCGTCGGCGCCACCGGGATAATGCAATTACATGAACTTGTCACACAATTACGCGGCGAAGCGGGTACTCGGCAAGTAATAAATGCCAAGATTGGCGTGGCCGAGAACGGTGGAGGCTTTTACCAGACCGAGGAGGCCTCGACGGTGGTTACTGTGTTGCAACGAAGCTAAGTTGTCGGAGTTCTTTTCTGAAAATTAATAACGTCATACAGGATTAAAATAACATTATGAGTGGGATCTTAAAGGGTATACGTGTGCTTGATTTCGGTCGGTATATTGCTGGGCCATTTTGTGCAACGCTATTAGCTGATTTAGGTGCTGATGTGATTCGTATTGAGAAGCCAAGTGGCGGTGAAGACCGCTTTACAGTACCCGTCACCAAAAACGGTGAAGGCGCCTACTTCCAACAACTCGGCCGTAATAAGCGCGGCATGACGCTTAATCCGATGCAAGCTGAAGGACGCGACATTGTGCGCCGATTAGTCGCTACCGCTGACGTGGTAGTGGTTAACTTACCAATCAACGCATTAAAGAAAATGGGCTTAGATTACGATTCGTTATGCGATATTAAGGCGGACATTATTCTTAGTACTGCGTCAGCATTTGGTTCCACTGGACCCTATTCGAGTCGAGGCGGTTTCGATACTATTGCACAGGCAATGTCCGGAGGCATGTACCTTAGCGGTGAGCCAGATAAGCCAGCCAAATCATTTACGCCCTACTGCGATTTCGGCACAGGTTCGCTAAGCGCTTTCGGCACATTAGCCGCTATTATTCATCGAATGAAAACAGGCGAAGGGCAGCTCATCGATGGCTCCCTATTGAGTACCGGTCTGTCGTTTAATAATGCCGCTTTAATCGAACAAGCTATGCTCGGCTTAAACAGGGTGGGTAGTGGCACACGCGGCCAATACAATGCCCCTACTGATTCTTTTAAAACGGCGGATGGCTGGGTTACAGTGCAAATTGTCGGTCAGGGTTTGTTTAAACGCTGGGTTGGATTAGTAGGTGATCAAGACTATTGGCTCAATGATACACGCTTTGCTAGCGATCAAAGTCGAGGCGATCATGGTGTAATTATCGCTGAACGCATGCAGCAGTGGATCGGTAATCGTACAAATTCGGAGGTAGTGGTGGCACTTGCAGAAGCCGGCATACCGGCTGGCGAACTGTTAACGCCTGCACAAGTGTTAGAAAATGAACAGGTGGTTGAAGGAGGGTTTTTTCAACACCTTGATGTCGCTAATGCGGAAGTGTCGGCTCCGATAGCAAATCATCCACTTATCTATTCGAAAACACCGGTACAGCCATTCAAAGCGGCACCCAAATTAGGTCAACATACTAACGAAATTTTAGCAGAGCTAGGTTTTGACCAAGCAAAAATCGAAGCATTGCGTAGCTCCAGAATCGTATAAGGGGGTCACAATTTATTAAAAAACCAGCGTTACGATTTGATTGAAAACTTTACAGCTGATGACACTTGACCTAGTATCGTTAAATAATGACTTGCTCTATTGAACCTAATAAAGTACAAAACAGCACACCTGACAGGGCTGAATGAAAAATACAATCAAACATGATCAGTTGTTAGCTCAGCTAAAAATACCCGCAATGCAAGCCCCCATGTTCCTGATATCTGGCCCAAAAATGGTGATCGGTGCCTGTAAATCTGGAGTTATAGGCTGCTTTCCTGCGCCGAATGCTCGAACTATCGAAACACTAGACCAATGGATGGCCGAGATAACCGAATCGCTAGCAGGTAACGAGCAGGCGGCGCCGTGGGCGATGAACATGATTCTTCACCCGACCTACCCTCGACGAGCACAAGAGCTCGAATTAATTCTAAAATACAAACCACCGATTGTAGTAACAGCACTCGGCAATCCCGCCGCTATTATCGAACAAATCCATTCTTATGGTGGCATAGTGTTAGCGGATGTTATTAGCCCTAGGTTTGCCAAGAAGGCAGCATCGGCAGGCGTCGATGGCTTAGTGTTAGTTTGCGCTGGTGCTGGAGGCCATACTGGCTACTTATCCCCTTTTGTATTTATCAATGAAGTAAGACAGTGGTGGGACGGATTGCTAGCCGTTGGCGGTGGCATTAGCTCTGGAAGTGATGTGCATGCAGTGCAAACCATGGGCGCTGATATTGCCTATATTGGCACCCGATTTATCGCAACACAAGAAAGCATGTGCCAAGTCGAGTACAAACAAATGATCGTTGACTCAAGCGCTGACGACATTGTGCCGTCGGACGCAATAACAGGTGTTACTGCGAATTGGATGCGTCAGTCGCTGATTAACGCTGGTTATGATCCAGAAAATATGCCCGGTAAAGGCCTAATTGACTTCGCTCAAAATGGCGCTGATAACAAACGCTGGCAAGATATTTGGGCCGCAGGACAAGGCGTCGGCGCTACCGACGAAGTAAACACAATTACTGAATTAGTTGCCTCACTTGACCAAGAGTATCGACATTCGGTAGCGCACATGTTGAAACTCACTAACCGATAGACCTGTATCGTGAAGTCTAATTAATTTTAATAAACAAGTTTTCCGACACCGAGATCCACAAAATGACCGATGCCTATATCTACGACGCCATTCGCACACCACGCACCAAAGCGAGGCCGGATGGTGGGCTCCACGATCTAACACCATACGAGCTACTAAGTGCTTTGTACTCATCATTAGAAACCCGCACAGGCCTTAATCCGGATGATGTTAACGATGTAATATTAGGCTGCGCCACTCAGGTGGGAGAACAAGCTGGTAACATCGCAAAAACTAGCACCCTCTACCACGCATGGCCTTCCTCAATACCAGGTATTACGCTAAACCGATATTGTTCTTCTGGTATCGATGCGGTCAATTTCTCGGCAATGAAGATAATGACGGGTATGGATGATCTGGTGGTCGCCGGCGGGATCGAGATGTTGTCACGCACCAAAATGATGTCAGACAACCCGTCGCCATTCTTAGACCCCAAAATGGCGGCTCGAATGGGTATGTATATGATGGGAAATGGCGCTGACTTAATCGCCAGCCTAAATGGTATCTCGCGTCAGCAAACCGATGAAATCGCTTATTTGAGCCAACAAAGAGCCGCCTATGCGCGCGACAACGGTTACTATAAATCGATAATACCGATCAACAATCGAGTAAAAGGAATCACGGTAGATAAGGACGAAAACATTCGCCCAAATACGACGTTACAAAGCCTCTCTGAGCTAGAGCCAGCATTTGCAGAGCTTGGCGCTAACGGTATAAATGCTGCCATGCTCAAAAATTTTTCTGAATTAAACGCTATCAATCATGTTCACACTGCCGCCAACTCACCGGCTATGGCTGACGGTGCCGCGGTTCTATTAATCGGATCAAAATCGGCTGGAGATAAACTATCGATAAAACCTCGGGCACGAATTAGAGCTATGAGGAACGTAAATGACGATACGCGCATGGTTATCTCGGGTTGCGTATTGGCCGCGAAAGAGCTGATGAAGCGCGAAAACCTTACCGCTAAGGATATTGATTTATTTGAACTGCATGAAGCGTTCGCCGCCACGATGGTTTACGCACAACAAGAGTTAACTATAAGTGCCAATAAACTTAATGTTAATGGCGGCTGCATCTCTTTAGGGCACCCACTTGGAGCGACTGGAGCAATGATGATCGGCACCGCCTTAGATGAGTTAGAGAGACGAGACCTCAATAACGCAATTGTTACCGCCTCGGGTGCCGCTGGAGCAGGAACGGCGATAATGATCGAACGACTTTAGAATGACCTAATGGTTTAGTCAGGTAACTAGAATTGATGCAAACCTGACGCTTTTTTTATTACGAACTGTCAGCCTCGAGACCCACTCGCTCTCACTGCGGGGGAGGCGGTAATCGCACGCAAACTGGCCTTATCGATGCCCCCAATCGCTGACTGGATTGCCTGATAATTTTTTATTT
>JBLHRL010000010.1:0-67158 GCA_047625975.1 Arenicella sp. | reverse complement strand
TAAATTTGGCGCCGTAAAACATCATTTAAAATTTAAACTTAAAATAAGGTCGCGGTTTTCTGGCGGGCTGTCTGGCGAACTAAATTATGCCTAGCTCGGCAACCAGAACACACTATTAGTTAATTTTAAAATCACTACTAATACACCAAGAACCAAGACTATGAATCATCGACTTTGATCGCTGAATGTATCGTTAAGCTCGAGTTTGCGACACATCAATGAAGGCACAATAAAAAAGCTAAAAGCAACCAAAACCCCAGTGCGACCGCTTGGGCGCCGCCCGATACCTCCCCCATCAAGACTAAAACGATCTGCTAAGAAAAAAACCAAGCCTAAGCCGACCGTAAGTAGCCACTCTCATCTGCGTTGCTGTCTATTAGAGTGCTTAACTCAAGAGAGTTAAGCAAACCTGATTTAGCGGTTACGAAGGCGACATACTGTGACCGTGCCAAACCTAATGAACAGGCTGGCTAAAGAGGCTAACGGCACAATTAAACCAAGCGCCAGCGCCTATTAAAGGTAATGCAAACACAACCCGCTCCCAGCAACCAAACATTACGCCATGCCATAAAGGCGTCCGCATGGCCATTTCAGGCGCGTGACCTGATTTCATAGCAATTTATTAGATCGCTAGTATTAGCGTTGAAGGTCACGTTCGAGGCCGGAATTTAGACCGTATACACTCAGGCAAGTTTTGACTATAATCGCCACCCCGATACTTTTATCGGGGTTCTCAGGGCGGGGCGAAATTCCCCACCGGCGGTAATCTCAGAAACGTCTTTTTAGACGTTAGATGTGTAGCCCGCGGGCGCTTCTAATAATCAAATTATTAGAAGGACAAGCAGACTTGGTTAGATTCCAAGGCCGACAGTTATAGTCTGGTTATGAGAATAAGGTGGAGATTTTTTCGCTTGGTGCCGTTGCATTAGCTCTTTTATCACCCCTTGTTTGCCCTCAATTTATTATAAAGATTGAGTTAACACAATGACAAAACCTTCTTCAGATTCAAAACGAATCGCCTTTATTCAAGCTTGTTGGCATCGAGATATCGTTGACCGTCTGCGAGATGCCTTTGCTACAGAATTCGCTAGTTTAAGTGAAATGGAAATCGACTTTTTCGAACTTCCTGGCGCCTATGAAATTCCTTTACACGTTAAAACCCTAGCCGAGACAGGCAACTATGCCGGTATTGTAGCGGCCGGTCTGGTTGTTGACGGCGGTATCTATCGACATGATTTTGTCGCAACGGCCGTAGTCAACGGTTTAATGCGCGCCCAAATGGACACCGGTGTACCCGTATTTTCAGCCGTCCTTACGCCACACCACTTTCATGCCGGCGAAGAACATACAACATTTTTCAAAGAGCATTTCGTCAAAAAAGGTAAAGAAGCTGCCAATGCTTGCGCGCAAACTATTACAAGCCTCGAGGCAATCTCCCGCTAGGGCACTGGTTCACTTGACAGTGAGGGTTGAGGCAAAGGGGTGCCCAGCCCTGAACCATTCCCCACGACTAATCAGTTGAGACCTTTTATCGACTGGTGTCGACACTATAGCCGAGAGTCATAATTGAAAATAGTGTTCTAAAACACGTTGAATTTTCAGTAGAACAATTCACAATCATTGGTTGACTAACTCAAACTAAACATCCTTATGCTGGAAACCATAATTGGCTTTATCAATAATATATTGTGGGGCGACTTTAGTGTTCTAATCATTCTATTGGTAGCCGCTGGCATCTGGTTCTCAGCCTCTCTGGGACTTGTACAGTTCAAGCATTTTGGTCATATGTTCGGTCTAATTCGCAATAGCACTAAATCTGATCAGCAAGGTATTAGCTCATTTCAGGCACTCTGCACTAGCCTTTCGGCCCGTGTTGGCACTGGCAACCTGGCAGGCGTTGCGATGGCTATATCGGTTGGTGGCGCAGGCGCGGTGTTCTGGATGTGGGTTATCGCGCTGCTTGGCATGGCAACTGGTTTCGCTGAAAGCTTATTAGCACAAGTGTATAAGGTTCGCGATAGCAAGAGCCAGTTCCGAGGAGGTCCGGCCTACTATATTCAACAAGGCCTCGGCATCAAATGGCTGGCGGTACTGTTTTCTATCTGCCTGTTTCTCGGCTATGGCTTGTTTTTTAGCGCCATGCAGGCAAACACCATTACCGACGCCTTAAACAACGCGTATCAAATTCCGACATTGTATTCGGGCTTAGTCATCACCATGCTCGCTGGCGCGATTGTTATTGGCGGCCTTCGTGCCATAGCCCGCTTCGCTGAGTTGGTGGTTCCTTTTATGGGAGTTGCTTATATTATTACCGCATTGGGCATCACCATTTTTAACATTGCCGCCGTGCCTGAAATGGTGCTAAACATTATTAGCTCAGCTTTTGGCCTGCAAGAAGCCGGCGCTGGGGCTTTAGGCGCAGCACTAAAAGCCGGAATCCAACGAGGGCTTTACTCCAATGAAGCTGGCTCTGGCAGCGCACCGCATGCCGCTGCGAGCGCATCACCAAACCCAAACCACCCGGCAACTCAAGGTTACATACAGATGCTTGGTGTATTCTTTGATACCATAATTTTGTGCACCTGCACCGCGGTGATTATTTTACTAGCGGGGGATATAACTGCCGGTGAAATGACCGGCATTCGCTTAACCCAAGACGCAATGACTCAACACGTTGGCAGCTCTGGGCTGCACTTCGTTTCAATCGCTATCACCCTATTTGCCTTTACCTCCGTAGTTGCTAATTACGCCTATGCGCAGAGTAATCTGAGGATCTTCGGTATCGATAATAAGTGGGGCAATGGCGCCTATACCATTGGCTATTTGGCCATGGTATTTTGGGGCTCAGGGGCTAGTTTAGATACAGTTTGGAGCGCCGCTGACATGGCACTCGGCTTAATGACTTTAGTCAACGTCTTAGCGCTGGTACTGTTAACACCGACCATCGTTGCCGTTAGTCAAGATTACTTTGCCAAACGTGAGGCTGGCCAAGCAATAAACTTTAAGAAAAGCGATTGCCGCATCCAAGGGCAAACTGAAGACGGCATTTGGCATTAGCCGAGTTGTCACCGAAAGATGATACTGTTTTCTAAAATACACTATAGTCTACGCATTAATGAAAGCATTTTTACTAGCCCTAAGTTTCTTATTTATGATTGATCCCATCTACGCCAATGCCATTGACGTGCAAGGCCATCGCGGCGCACGAGCGGTGCTGCCTGAGAACTCATTGCCAGCGTTAAAGCACGCCTTAGAACTCGGCGTTGACACCCTCGAATTTGATATGGGTGTAAGCAAAGACGGCACAGTGGTGGTGGTGCATGACCAACAAATCAACCCAATCATTTGCCAGTACAAAGATGGCTCTGAGGTCGAACATGGCCTATGGGTTCACCAGTTAACACTTGAACAAATAAAACAGTTTGACTGCGGTAGCAAACAAAACCCTAGGTTCGAGAAGCAAACCTTAGTGCCCGGAACCGAAATTCCAACACTGGCAGAAGTGCTTGAAATGGTTGCAACATCAGGCCTCGCAAATGCCAAAACCGTGGCGTTTAATATTGAAACTAAAAGCGATCCAAGCCAACTGCACGCGCAACCTGCGGCTGAAGACTTTGTTCGAGCGGTGGTAAAAGTAGTGGCGCAATATGGCCTAGAGTCACGCGTCACCTTACAATCATTCGATTCAGCAACCCTTATGGCCGCCAATAAGATTGCTCCAAACCTGTCGCTTTCGGCGTTATTTAGAGACAAGCCTGATGATTGGCTAGAAGCCGCTGAAGCGGTTGGTGCTGACATTATATCGCCACACCACTCTTTGTTAGGCCGCAAGGACGTCGAACAAATACAAGAGGCCGGCTTAGCTGTAATTCCATGGACCGCGAACAGTCGGCGTCAATGGACTCGCTTATTAAAGTTAGGCGTCGATGGCATCATCACTGACGACCCAGAAGCTCTGCTCAAGTACCTCGAACGCCTGTAAGCAAAGCGTCGCTAGCAAAGCATACTAAAAAGCTGAGTAACCTTGCGCTTTAATCAAAACTTAGGCCAGGGTTAAAACGCCGATCACACTCGCGGTCATACAGGTGGCTAAGGTGCCACTAACAATGCTGTATAGGCCGAGGCGAGTAATCTCACCGCGGCGCTCTGGCGCCATCGCCGAAAGCCCACCAATAAGGATACCTAAGCTACCAAAGTTGGCGAAACCGCAGAGTGCATAACTAATGATTAAGTCGCTTCGTGGGCTTAAGGTGTCGGCCGGTAATTGACTCTGCTGAATAAACGCTAAGAACTCGTTAAAGATCGTTTTCACGCCCATTAGCGTACCCGCCGAGGTCGCTTGATCCCAAGGAATACCCATAAGCCAACACAATGGCGCCATCACCCAACCAAGCACACGCTCGAGAGAAATCGGCAATCCGTTGTAATCAGGCAACAAATCTAGACCTAAATTGGTCAATGTGACTAACGCAATAAAGGTAATGATCAGAGCGAGAATGCCGAGCATCATCTGCATTGCACCCACTGCGCCTTGCGCGATCGCGTCCATCGGGCCACTGTAATCAAAGGCAATTTCAGCGTCCGATGGTGTCGGCTCGCCTTCTTGCGGCACCATCGTTAGCGAAATCATTACCGCCGCCGGTACACTCATAATAGATGCCGTCAAAATATGCCCAACTGCATCGTCAATTACTTGGTTTAAAAATGTTGAGTACAACACTAATACCGTTCCAGCAACCGTAGACATTCCAAGTGTCATTACTAAAAAGAGTTCAGAATAGCTTAGTTTTTTGATGCTATTACGAATAAACAAAGGAGCTTCGACCATCCCTATAAAAATATTCGCTGCGCCAGACAAGGCAACCGCTCCACCAATATTCAATGTTTTAGTAAAGATTTTAGCCAAACCTTCAATAATTATTGGTAAAATACGCCAATGAGAGAGCAGCGCTGTTAGCGCCCCGATAACGATGATTAACGGGAACGCCTGAAACGCTAAGATGTAGCTAGAGCCAGGTTGAAGCTCCTCAAACGGAAGCTGACCTCCGCCTAAGTAGCCAAACACAAAACTGGTGCCTGCGTTGGTTGCCTCCTGTAAAGCCAAAACCGCTTGGTTCATGCCAGAAAACATCGCCTGAAAAAACGGAACCTTCAAAAATACCAATGCCAAAACTATCTGTAAACCGACCACTGAGATCCAAAGGCGAAAATTGAATCGCTTTGGCCCTTTGCAGAACAGCATCGCGATCAGTGGGAACGCGATCAAACCGAGCGCACTTTGTAAATTTGGCAGGAAATCCATGACGTCTATCGGCGGGGTTATTTTGTATCGAACATGACTTTACTGGTTCTTAACAAAACGAACAAGCATTAAACCATCCATAAAGTAGTCTCGCCTGGTCGAAATCCCACAAGCGCCCTCACTATTTTGAAAAAAACACCAAGAATTGCACTTTATTCATGGACGAACTGTCACACTTTTGCAACACTCTCGTTGTATAAAACATACAATTAACGCCCACGTTAATAAATATCCATGTTCGGCCGTAATTACCGAGCTTTTTAATACTAATCGCAGAATCGGACTTATCGTCCGGGGGTATAACACCATGCCGCGAACCTTCGCTCATGGCTTGCTAAAAGCCACTACAATGCTAATGCTGGGTCTTTTCTCAGTTGCTGTACTAGCACAATCTACAACCTCCTCAATTCGAGGTAAGTTACTCGACACCGACGGCAACCCGGTTGCCAACGCTGAAGTTATTGTAACCGACCAACGAACTGGCTCTCAACGTCGCATAAGTTCAAATAGCAGCGGTACTTTCTTCGCTTCGAACCTACAAGTTGGTGGCCCATTTGTCATCTCAGTAGATACCGTCGACTCAGCACTTGTCGACAACATCGCACTTGGTAACGCTTACCAAATCACAATCGAGAATGTTGGCGCCGTAGCCGATGACTCGCTTGAAGAAGTAGTGGTTATGGGCAAGGCTATGGTGGCTGACGTTTCGTCTGGCCCATCAGCGATATTTTCGCAAGCCGTACTTGAGTCAGCGGTTGCTTTTAACCGCGATATCAAAGACGTGTTTAGTAATGACCCTCGTATTAACCTAGATAACCCAGGCCGCGGTTCAGCGGTTAACTGCGGCGGCAAGAACCCTCGCTTTAACGGCTTGTCAATTGACGGTGTTGGACAAAACGATCGCTTCGGTTTGAATGCAAACGGCTTTGCATCATCAAATGGTCAACCTTTTCCATTTGATGCACTTGAGCAAGTTTCTGTTGAACTAGCGCCATTTGATGTAACCGCTGGTGGTTTCTCAGCGTGTTCAATTAACGCTGTAACAAAAAGCGGTCGCAACGAATTCTACGGTAATGCTGTCTATGAATTCTCAAGTGAAAGCTTTCGTGGCGATAGCTATGAGTTCAAGGGTGAGCGAGTTGGCGTAGATAATAGTGACTTCACTGAAGAAACAATTGGCTTCACATTGGGTGGTCCAATCATTCAAGACAAGCTTTTCTTCTTCCTTGCGTACGAAGAATCAGAGCAACCTCTTTTCACCGCCGCTGGCTTTAATGGCTCAGGCAACGGTGACGAGCGTGACTTTCTGAGTCAAGCTGACTTTAACCGTATCGTTGATATTGCTAACAACGTTTACGGCTATGACCCAGGCGGTCAACCGCAGCAAAACTCGAACGACCGTGATGCTTTGATTGCTCGCATCGATTGGGACATCAATGATAATCACCGTGCTGCTTTCATCTATAATAATTTTGAAGGTAGTGCAATCGTCAATTCAGACGGCGACGACGACGAATTTGAATTCGCTAACCACTTTTACAATCGTGGTAGTGACTTAACGACATCGATCATACGTTTAAACTCACAGTGGACAGACAACTTGTCTTCTGAGTTATTTTTAGGCCGTCAAGAAAACACAGCGATTCAAAAAACGGTTGGCGACAACGAATTTGGTGACTTCCAAATTAGCATTAATCGTGACACTGTTTATCTTGGTGCCGATGATTCACGTCAAGCAAATGCGTTGAATTATGAGTCGAGCTTGATCAAATTCAACCTACAATACCTTGTTGGTAATAATGTAATTACCGGTGGTTTTGAACGCGACGAGTTAGACCTTTTCAACCTGTTCGTACAGCACTCAAGTGGTGGCGAATTAGATTTCTTCGACGATTCTGGTTTTGGTGGTTTGAGTGGTATCGATAAATTCGAGCTCGGCCTTCCTAACCGAATTTACTACGGCAGCGGCGGTGTAACAAACGATGCTAACGATGCAGCAGCGAACTACACAATCACCCAAGAAACATTGTTTCTTCAAAATGAGTATTTCTTCGACGACCTAGACCTAACGATTGTTGGTGGCTTACGCTATGAGCGTTTTAGTAGTGATGATCGCCCTGTATTTAATGCGGCGTTTACCGCTGAAAACGGTATCCGCAACGATGCCAATATTGACGGTGTAGACATTCTTCAGCCGCGTATTGGTTTCACTTGGGATGCTAACGATACTACCCGTGTTCGTGGTGGTGTGGGTGTCTTCTCCGGTGGCAACCCTAACGTTTGGATTTCTAACTCCTACAGCAATGACGGTATCACTAACGTACAACAACGTCAGTCGTTCGACCAATCATTGTTTGAGCTTCAGCTTACTGGCGCTGGCCGTCCGGGTTTTGATGTTCCTCAAGCATTAGTAGATGCAGTAACCGCGACGACTCCTGAAGATGCCGCGACTACTCGCCTGTCTCTAATTGACCCGAACTACGAGCAACCTAGTGAAATTAAAATTGCTTTAGGTGCGACGATTGAGTTGAAAAACGACTACACCTTAGAAGCCGACCTTCTTTACTCGAAGCAACGCGACTCTGCTATCTATGTAGACTTGTCTCAGCGTGAAATTGGCCGCACAGCGGCCGGTTCACCAATCTTGAGTTCAGTTGTTGGTGGCGACAATTACATGTTAACTAACTCTGATGAAGATGCTGACTCGCTAGTATTGTCATTTGGTTTAGCTAAGCAATTTGAAAACGGCTTAAGCGCCAACTTGGGCTATGCCTTCTCTGATGCAGAAGATATCAGCGGCATGAACTCATCGGTTGCTTTCTCTAACTTCAATAACGTTGCATCTAACGACCCCAACAATCTAACGGCTGGCATTAGTGAGTACAACACGCCTCACCGCGTGACCTTCCGCTTAGGTTATGAGCGTAACTTCATTAGCGATTTGATGACTCGCTTCTCGGTCTATGGTGTCTACAAAAATGGCCAAGGAACTAGCTTATCCATGAGTAATACTGGCCTAGAAGATAATAATCGCGGCTCACGACAGTTGTTATATGTACCCACAGCTGGCGATGGTGCCGTTGTTTACGCTGATGGGTTTGATCGTCAAGGCTTTGATGAGCTGATTTCTAGCCGTAGCTTGGCACGTGGTCAATTCGTAAGCCGTAACGCCGAGAATGCCCGCTCAAGTGCGCGTGTTGACTTACGTATCGACCAAGATTTACCGATGATTGGAGGCGTTAAGCCAAAAATCTTCTTGAAGATCAACAACGTTCTTAACATGCTTAGCAACGAATGGGGCGCTCAATATGATGCACCATTCGTAAGCGAGCAAGTGGTAGAATCGAGCGTTAACGAAGCAGGGCAGTTTGTCTATCAGAACTTCAGAGGTGCTAATACCACTGATACTTTGGATGAATTCTCTGTATGGCAAGCACGTATTGGTATTGAGTTTAAGTTCTAATCATCTGAACTTAGCGTTATCAATAGAAGGGTCAGCCGTGCGCTGGCCCTTTTTTTGTTAGCATCATCAACAGCTTCAAAAATCCAACTTGATCAGACGTCACATAATGCTAAAGCAACTAATAATTTCGCTGCTATTTTCAGTATCAATCAACCTTGTAGCCGCGGTAGAGCAGACTGGCAACGAAACTGAGGTTCAAATAATTGCCTTGGCCAGTCCACTAGATCAAAATAAGGCGGAAATATCTGGCTTAGCATGGTGCCAAGGGAAGTTAATATTGCTGCCTCAATACCCTCAACGCCTAAGTCATAATGGTGAAAGCTATCTCTATTATTTGGAGCGACAGGATATTCTCGACTATATTGACGGCCTATCAACTCAACCTCTGAAGCCTAAACCAATACGCATAAATGAAAAAGAGTTGCGTAAAGCGGTTACCTTTTTCGATGGTTTCGAAGCAATCGCTTGTCGTGATAACAAGCTGTGGATTTCAATCGAGGCTCTGAATTTCTTAGGCCGCTACCAAAGCTTTGTAGTTCCCGGCGTTATCGATTTCACTCAAGACCCTAAGATCCAAATAGACCAACGACGTTTGGTGCAATTAAAAACACAAAGCAACCTTATCAATGTGGGCGACGAAGCTATTGTGCTGCACGGTGATGACGTTATCGCAATCCATGAAGTAAACGATTCGCGTGCGGTTAAACACCCCAAAGCAAGACGGGTCAGCAGGCTATCACAAGACCTCTCTGAATTGGATTTCCCAAATCTTTCTTACCGAATCACTGACGCTACTGAGCTTGATGCAGAGCAACGTTTTTGGGCCATTAATTATAAGTACAGCGGCGATAAATTTAGCCGTAATGCAACGGACCAACTAGCTGAAAGATTTGGCCAAGGTGACAGCCATAAAAAGTTCTACAACGTCGAACGACTGGTGGAATTTCAACTCGAAAAAAAACGCATCTCGCTGGTTGATCAAGCGCCAATCCAGTTGAAAATGACTGCCGTTGAGGGCCGAAACTGGGAGGGGATTGTGCGTTTAAAGGGCCGAGGGTTTTTACTCGCCAGCGATAAGCATCCTTCGACTTTGTTAGGGTTTGTAGCTCACGCTGAATAGCAAATTTAACTATAATGATCCGCTGGCAAAGCGATTTCTACACGGCTTCTTCAGCGGCGCTAAATCCCCTGGAACAGCCTCTAAGTAATGAGGCTAGGGCCTAGTGAAAAACCTAAACCATACTTTTCAAAAAAAGTGCTGTGCCGGTCGCTTATTAACCTTGTATGCGAAGAGTAAGTGACTGATACGTTTTTCGCTATCTATCAAATTTTCAAATCGCAATCCGGTATTTGCCGGCGAATGGGCTCACCATTCTATGCCGAATTGCTCGAACAACTTGGCTATATAATTGCTGAGAATAAAAGCAGTATTATCGGTCAAGCGTTGCTAAGCTGGCTAGGCACACCTAAAGAAGATGCGATCGCGCTCAGATTTGTGGCAGCGCTACACTACCGTGTAATCACTGTCGCTGATAAAGGCTTGCAGGCGATTTTTCCGCCTCGCCGAATACTCATAGACAACTTACGAGAAAGTAAACTACGCCGCTCAATTGAGCGCCACCAAGACTTCATTGTTGAATACTTACGATCCCACCGCAAACTAACGAGGTCGGTAGAAGCGCCGTATTATTGGCTGGCTTTTTAAAGCTTGCCTCACGCTTCGAGCCTGGACTAGACATATTTGAAATAGGCGCGAGTGCTGGGTTGAATATGGCGTTTGATCAGTATTTTTATCAAACCGACCGCTGCCAACGGGGCGACCCTGATTCAAGCGTAAGCTTAGAACCTAACTGCGATGGTGCCGCCCCGCTATTTGGCCCGCTAAAGATACATAGACGAAACGCTTGCGACCTATCACCGATAGATATCGACAGCCAAAGCAATCGACTACTCTCGTGTCTGTGGCCAGATCAATTAGAGCGTCTTGAACGAGCCAAAGGTAAGCTAAACTATGCGGCTAAAAGTAGTCTAGGGGTTTGAACCTGCCGAAGCTTCAGAATGGCTGCTAAAGCAATATAACGAGGCGCAGATGGAACGGCCTAGAGTATTCTTCCAGTCAATTATTTGGCAATATTTTAGTCGGCAACAGCAAGATGACTTTCGCGTAAATATACTCAAACTCGGCGATGCCGCGAGCGAATACTCACCAGTCTTATGGATGAGCTTAGAACCCGCAGCGAGTCAACAACATGCCGAACTCACTGTCACAATCTGGCAAAACAAATCAGACCATCATTTAGCCGATAGCGGTTGTCACGGATAATGGGTGCGTTGGTATGGCAAGTAATCCGTGTCGACGCTAATCATTCAATAGCCAATCGCGCCTTGCGGCGGCTGTACACATTAAGCGCCGAATCTAGGCTACTGACCAAAAAGGCGCTTTTTCGCTACACTTTTAGCCGACCAGAAATTTTACAAATTGGCCCCAAGCATCTTTCTGCAGCTGCAACTGCAACTCTCGACGCTTGAGTTCAAGAGCTTTGTCAGCAATATCTAACCGTTGAAGCTCGATCTCCATCACTCTTGCTTAAGCTTTAGAATTTCATCACTGTCGGAGTTCACCTTGTCACTCGCTTCTTTGCCTATCTCAAGGTTACTTTTTGAGCTTATTTTAGCGCGGTAGTCGTTGTTGCAAACCAGCCTTGCCGGGACTTTCTGATTGGCAGCACAAACACTGCCGAGCTTGGCGTCGCACCATTGTTCATCGTTATCGCGCTTTACGATAGCTCGCTTAATAATCCGTCGGTACAAGCAACCATCACTTTTTTACCAACCGTTACATTGTTTTTGACCATATCGATACCGCCTGAAATCAAACGGACACCAGCAACACTGGATAATGAAAAAATCAGCGCGAAGAAGAAAACAACTAGGAATATTGCTAGTTTGAGATTATTCATAATTACACTACTATTATTTTTGCGCACCGTTGGCAGGTTTTGGATTGGTGGCGATGCTATCGATACTTAACCAATCATTTATATCAGCAGATGCTAAAAACTATCTACGGTCTAACCGCCCTGCTTTCTAACAAAGTTCGCCGCCGGTCAGCATCTTCGACGAATTTACTCTCTGCATTTTTTTGATCCAACAATCTAAAACGTAAAAGCCTATCGGCCATCGATGTTTCAAGGCTTGTGACACGCTCACAACCGGCTTTCCAACGCCGAAGTTAGACCGCCCTCACTACTATCAAGCTTCGCCGATTGTTGATTGAGCACTTACCACTAGAGACTTCGAAAATAATGGTTACCGGCTTTAACCTAAATAGCTTTAACCAAAGTGTCATAAAACCGTCTTCCTTCAGTCATATATGAAATCTATTATTTCAACAAATTTCGATATCCAAATGAATGGCTTAAGCCGATCGAACTCAAAAATGGCGACACACTATTATGACAAAAGTAGACCTTCACGTTCACTCCAAATACTCTGACTACCCTAGCACTTGGGGTCATAAGGTATACAACTCTCCGGAAAGTTTTAGCGAAACAGAAATGGTATATCAGCAAGCTAAATCTCGCGGCATGGACTTTGTTACTCTAACGGACCATGATGATATTCGCGGCAGCTTAGAGCTACTAAAGAATCACCCCAGTGATACTTTTATATCCTGCGAAATCACTACTTACTTCCCCGAAGATCAGTGCAAAATCCACATTTTGGTTTACGGGATCGACGAGGCTCAGTACCGTGCATTAATTGCCAACGCCAGCAGTATTTATCTTTTACGAGACTATATATCGGCACAAGGAATCGCCTACTCGGTAGCCCATGCGACATATGATCAAGATGGCAAACTTCGCTTTGAACATATTGAAAAATTGCTAGTACTGTTTGATGTGTTCGAAATCATCAACGGCGGCGCTGATGCACAAAACAATACTTTACTGCATCGGTACCTGCAAAACCTTGACCAGAAAAAGTTAACCGAGTTAGCTAAAAAACATAAGCTTAAACCGATCAGCTTAGACCCTTGGGTCAAAGGCTTTACCGGCGGTTCTGATGACCACTGCGGCATCTTAATCGGCAGCGCCTATACGCAGAGCATTGGTCTTTCGATAGATCAATTTTTGACCAGCATCCGCGATAAGAACAGCTTAGCCGGCGGCATGCATGGGAGCTTCGAGTCATACGCAACTGGCGTAGTCAAACATGTACATGACTACCGAAACGACCGTGACCCGAAGTATGCAAAGACTAAGATGAGTGACTTTCTTGAACTGTTTTTCGATGGTCGAGACGGCAACCTAATAAAGCGTTTCAAAAAGAGTCAGTCGTTACGTTACCTAAAGAAAGAGAACAACAAAATTCACCAAGCCCTTCATAACTTATTGCGCCAGATAAGCGACAATCCGAGCGACGATATAGCCAAAAAAATTCCTATGGCCTATCAACATATTACCGAATTACACGATGAAATGTTTCGCTCTGTGGTGACAGTATTTTCAAAACAATTACCTAGTGGAGATATTTTTAAAGGCTTCAGTCGTCTGGCAAGTATCTTTCCAATGACCTTGCTGGCAGCCCCGTTTATTGGATCAATGCGGCATCAGGTACTTAAGGGCAATATCAAACGACCATTAATCGAAGGTACAAAGCAGCACTATACTGAAAAAGCATTATGGTTTACCGACACCATAGATGACCTAAACGGAGTGTCGGTAAGCTTGCGTCAGATAGCCACACATAGCCTCATACACGGCTACCAACTAAAATTGGTAACCTGTGTCGACACTGACAAAATTGATGTTCCACTGCCGCCAAATACGCTTAACTTTCTTCCCCTTAAAGAAGTTGTCGTGCCTGGTTATGAAACCCAGTCTATTGGCTTTCCATCACTCTTAACATTGATGAGTAAAATCATCCAAGAACAGCCCGACCAAATCATCATCTCGACTCCGGGGCCGCTCGGTTTAGGCGCTATGCTATGTGCGAAATTAATGGACTTACCGGTAAAAACTATTTACCACACTGATTTTGCTGAGCAGATCATGCGCATAAGCAATGAACCAACGCTGGCAACCATCACCGACTATTGTGTAAATAAGTTCTATCGTCAATCAGATCTAATCTTTGTACCTAGCAAGTTCTATATTGAAAAACTTACAAGGGCCGGTTTAGACCTAGCTAAGATGGAGATATTCCCACGCGGCATAGACCTTGACCGCTACTGTCCTCCGACAACACCACAATCGATGGCCCGTCGCCATCAATTACACGGCCAATTTACGCTATTGTTTGCTGGTAGGATTTCAGAAGATAAAAACTTAAAACTATTGAGCAAAATAGTTAAGCAAGCAAATCGTGAAACCCCAGAACGATACAATATGGTGATCGCCGGTGACGGGCCAGATTTGACTAAACTAAAAGACAGCTTGTCGGGCCAACGAAACGTGTATTTCACTAACCGGCTCGCGCCAGAAGATCTCGTTAGCTGGTATCACAGCGCCGACCTATTGGTATTCCCGAGCCATACAGACACTTTCGGTATGGTGGTGCTCGAAGCACAAGCCTGTGGCGTACCGTGTCTAGTCACACCAACAGGTGGCCCTAGAGAGATCATAAAGCCGGGATTAACCGGCGAAATCGTGGATACCGACCACAGCGAAGATTGGCTCGAGAAAATAAAGTACTACTATTTACTCAAAAGCGGACAATCAGCCGGTTGGCAGCAACTCAAAGCCGCTTGTGCCGAACATGTACATCGTCAGAATAGTTGGCAACCGGTATTTGATGCGGTATTAGGAGATGCCTGCTTATTACCTAAACCTGATATCACACAAGTACGCTTACAATCGAAAATTAACGAGCCAGGTCGAGCAGCCTAAAGATTGATGGTAGGCTGATGTTGCCAAGGCTAACTTACAATGTCCGCAAAAGTACGGCACTATGGTTGTCATGATCATCAAAAAAGACGTATTAGATAAGCGATTTAGTCGCCCGTTAGCGAACCTATCGTTTGCGGTGTTGCACCGGCAAGTACGCGCAATAGAGAAGAGTGGTATCAGCATGATGCATACGGCTCGACCTTTTTGGTATTACCGTAAAGTATTTTTTCGAGCACAGAACGCCGCCACGGTGCTAAAAGACCTTGAGGGAAAAACCATTATCGATATTGGTTGTGGCTATACGCCTTTCGCTGACGACTCAATGTTTCAAGCTTGCCATCAGGCAGGGATAGAATTTTACGGTATCGACCCACTGCTAGCCGAGAACATTGCTATAAGCTTTAAAGACCGCATGTTAGCTCGAGCTATGGGTAGCCGAGGCCAGTTCAGTTCTGACCCGGCCGGGCGTGAAAAAGCAATTTCCGCATATGCCGATGCCCTACCATTTGCAGACCAAAGTGTGGATCAGATTTTATGCAGCTTTCTGCTATTTGTCTGGATCGAAGACGACGCTGAGTTAATTAAAATTTTAGAGGAATTTTTACGCGTACTAAAACCTGGAGGAGTGGCGAAACTCTACCCTCTACCTGAATGGCGTTTAATGCGCTTTCAGAGTTTGCGGCTGAACCAATTACTAAACCGTTTCTCGATAGAGCAACGTTTTGTTCATGGTGGCATAGACTTTAGAGTAACGCCAGCGATGCTCACAGAAATGAAAAAAACAGACGACTAGCCTTTCTCTATTAAGCTCGCCTATACTTGCCGGCTATCATTACTTAACCCCACCCATGAGCAAATGAACGATATCCTTAAAAAACTCGACCCGCTGTATTTCATTCTTGGCCGCGCCCTACTGGGTACTTACTTTCTACTTCCTGGAATAATGAAGGTAGTTGGCTATAGCGGCACCTTAGCATTGATGCAAAGTAAGGGTGTGCCATTAGCTGAGTTAATACTGCCGGTCACTATTGCCCTACAAATAGGCTTGGGCCTAATGCTGATTTTTGGCAAAGTTGTACGAATTAGTGCATTGTTATTATTCGGCATGACCATTCTGATCAACCTCTTCATCCATAATTTTTGGGCACTACAAGGTGACCCAAGCTATGCGCATGAGCTACAAAATTTCGTTAAGAACTTGGGCATTGCCGCTGGTTTACTGGTGCTAGCTGGAAGTGACAAGTAAGATTCTTGATAAACGAGTATAGGGCTTTGAAGTAGATTTCCTTGCCGCAAAAGGGTCAGCCTATAGATGCAACATCTGATCTATACGCTGACTGGCTAAACGAGCACCCTAGAGTCAGTGCGGTGCCAGTTTTGCAACCGTACTAGGCTCGCCGGTAGTCTCTAATATACAACCGCCCCAAGACAATACTAGATACAGCGCTAATGGCGAGTATCCAAACAGCCCTTTTTTAAGCCAATAAAGATTGCCATAAAAGCCAGTCAGCTTAGGCTAGAACGGTTGCGGGAATCGCTTAATAACCGCGCCAACCTGCTCCAAAATTTCGGCCGACAAGGCAATCTCATAAGCATCGATGTCCTCTTTCAGCTGCTCCATCGAGGTGGCACCAATGATGGTCGAGGTGACTCCAGTTAATTGATAAACCCACGCTAGTGACAATTGCACCAGTGTTAAGTTATTAGTGGTCGCCACATTTTGATAAGCCTCGATTGCTTCATGTGACAAACTAGTATCCCTAAAGATTCCATTGCGTTGTTGCATGGTCCAGCGACAGCCTTCAGGCTTTGCGCCATTGGCGTATTTGCCAGAAAGCGCGCCACCGGCGATCGGTGACCATGGCAAGTAAGCAACATCGTTAAACACACAGGTTTCAATTAGGTAAGGCCAGTCTTTAAGATGCAATAAGCTGAACTCATTTTGAATCGAAACTATTTTAGGTAGATCGTGTCTTTCAGCGAGATGCAGGTATTCACTAATTCCCCATGGAGTGTCATCGGACAAACCAATATTACGGATTTTACCTTCTTTCATGGCAACATCGAGCGCTTGTAAGATATCAAGCATACCCTCGCGTTGCTCTTGTGCGTCGGTTTTATGCGGGTCAACTCTACCAGGCCAGTGTTTTGAAAAGTGAGGCGTCATACGGTTAGGCCAATGCAATTGATACAAATCGAGATAGTCGGTTTTGAGGCGAAGCAGAGAATCTTCGATTGCCTCTTTGACTGAGCGGCCGGTAATCGGTGAGCCGCCACGCACCCATGGCACGCCAGTACCCGCAATTTTACTGGCCAATACGATATCGTGGCGCTTGCTCGGGTTTGCGGCAATCCAGTTACCAATTATTGTTTCAGTTGCACCATAAGTTTCCTTGCTTGGTGGTACAGAATACATCTCAGCGGTGTCGATGAAATTAATACCTTGATCAAGTGCGTAGTCGATTTGCTGATGACCTTCAGCTTGGGTATTTTGCTCGCCCCAGGTCATGCTACCTAAACAGACTTCGGTTACTTGAAGATCACTGCTACCTAGTTGTACTTTTTTCATGGATTTAATAACACTTGTTTAGTTAAGGTCGATAGCTTGCCGCGTCATACGACCAACTTATCAACTGCTTTAATAATGGAAAGTATACTGCTAGTTGTATGGGTCGCGCGTCAACCTGACTGAATAAAAAACCATATTTTTCGAGTTGCGCTTTATGCCGGCTACGGACTTGCTCAGCGGCAAACTCGGCCACGTCATCGTTATCATGCACCGTGCTTTTGTAATCAACAATCCAGCGAACGCCCTCATGGTCAACAAATGTTCGGTCGAGACGATACTTATTTACGCTGCCGTTCTCTAATGCAGATAAGGTAAATTCATTCTGCGATTCAGTATAATTTTCAAATAGAAAATGAGCCTGGCTATGCTCCTGAATATTTTTCACCGCCACCACGAGCCGCTGCAGTGCGTAGTCAAGAGAACTATAGGGCACTCTTAAATTTAATAACTCGGCTCGCCATCTTTGTATAAGGCTTGGCCCGACCTCTAGCTTTAGCACTTTAGCACCGTTATATTGCAGCCAATCGTGCAACACAATACCAACACCAGTAGCGACTTCAGTAGCCCATTGATACTCTATCGCCAAACCGTCTTCAGGTGCCTTAGGTGCGCTATTAAGCTGCTGAGCAACCTGCCATTGAATAGAATCTTGATAGCGTTTGATAAAGTCGCTCGGCAATCTAACCAGAGTTTGCGACAGTGCCTCAGAGTCATCTTGCTCGGAAGGCTCTGCTAGCGGAAATCTAAAATTACTTTCCAGCGCATTCCAAACTGTCGCTAGCAGCGTATTCTTAGGTGGCGGCCTAACAGTAGACGACTTTGGGTCAATCTTTGCTCGACTAATTAAGACTAGTTTCTTCTCGGCTCGAGTACTAGCAACATACATCAGACGAATCGCTTCGTTGGCACTGCGTTTAGCGTCTAACTGACGCAAATACTGATAATGCAAACTATCGCTACTTTTATCACTCGCCGAGCTCTGAAGAGTAAATGGGGCAAGTAATAGATCAGACTCTCCGAAACTGTTCTGTGCCTCGGCCCACATAAGCACTTCTTTGTCAGCATTTCTTGGCGGGTTAGCAAGGCCCGGTAAAATCACGCTATGATATTGCAGGCCTTTCGACTTATGCATGGTCGATACCACCACCTGCGGAGCATGTTCACCATCACCGTTTTGCGGTTGTGCATATAGACCCTTAAGGGCGTTATCGAGGTCGCGCATTGAGGGTAAATCGCCGCCCTGCTCAAGTTCAGAGATTAGACCAAAGACCGTTTCAATATCATCTTTACTGGCACCTAATAAGGTATGTTCACCGCCTAGCCCGAGCCAAGCCCAACGCGCGAGGCTAGCCAGCGAAACCTGCTGGCGCTGCGCCATGATCAGATGCATCTGCTCGGTAAAACGGTCTAAATTGCGCTTATGCAGGTCGCTTAACTGACTAACATTGGTGTTTTGTAATTGCGCCCATACAGTAGAACCTTGACTACCTACCAAGGCTTTAATGTCAGCCAGTCTTAGGCCGCACCATGGGCCGCGTAATAGCGCTAACCAGGCAACTCGGTCGTCTTCTCGGCAAATAGCTTTACACAGTGTTAGCAAATCGATTACGGCTTGTAAGTCGGCCAATGGCTGTATATCAATACCGGTATAAGCTATTCCAGCACTCTGTAACTTCGGTAGTAAATTGGTAAGTTGAGTGCGGGTCCTTACTAATATTGCGACTTGATCTCGATGGCTTGGCAGCATGCTTAGCTCATCAACCACTGCGCTAACAACCAAATTAGCTTCTTGGTCTTTGTCGTATGCCAATAAGTAGTCACAAGCAGGTTCATTGTCGCTTTTTGAACAGCTGGCTTGAGCGTAATTAATCGCTCCCGACAACACGTTATTACGTTTCGGGAAGCTGTTCTCGAAGGTGGCGTTAAACCACCTGACAAGACTGTTACTTGACCTGAAATTCTCAGTCAAATTCAAAGAGAAGATATCTAAACCTGGGAATAATTGAGTCTTAGCGTTATCAGTAACCTGTAAAAATAAGCTCACATCGGCTTCACGAAATCGATAAATCGACTGCATCGGGTCACCCACTAAGAACAACGTTTTCACTTCATTTGAGTCGGCCCAACCAGCCGTTAACTTCTTGAGTAACTCTATCTGCCCATGAGATGTGTCTTGAAATTCGTCAACCAAAATATGCTGCAGATGATAATCCATTCGCAAACCAAGGTCGGTCGGATTCTCAAGCTCTTGCAGAGCCAAATTAGCCCGCTGAGTTACTTCGCTATGATCACATTCACCGGTTGCTCTAAACCTCAATTGCAGCAATGCAGCTAATGACTTCAGTACTTTTTCAAGCGCTAGCAATTGCTGCCAATCGGCATCATCAAAGCTCGCACTGGGGAGTGTTTTAATGTCGTTTAAAGCGCCTAGTAGCTCCCAGTCTTCGGCAAACTCAGCGAGTAACTGATGGATTCGATTAGTACTGGCATGCTTTGCCTCGAAGCCTAAATTTTTGTTCACTCGCTTACGGAAATTATCACTACTAAGAAGCATGTGACCAAGAGCACGCCAATGATCAGCGTTAAGCTGATCACCTTCTTGGTAATCTAAAAATACGCTGAAGGGTGGCGTAACACCTTCTTTAAGCGGGAAATTATGCGCAGCATGCACCGCTAATTGACAAAGCTCGTCGGTGGTCACCTGCGGTAATATTTCGCTAATATTTGATAGCTGTGCGTCAACAATATTTTGCCAAGCAGACTCCAGTTCATAACGCATCGAAGCCAAGTCGCCTTGTAGTAAATGCCTTAGCCACTGGTCCCGTTTTGCCAACATCGACGCGAACAATTGACGAGCTTTGTTGTAGTTGAAATCTAACTCTAACATCACGCTTGTTAGCGCTGGCGCGATAGCAGATTGTTGATCCAGCAGTTCAGCAAATAGTTGCTCGATAGCAATTGAGTAATGTGCATTGGCTTGATCTGTAGTACGCGGTCGATCACCTAAGCGGCTCAACCACGGCATACTGCCAGTAAGTTTTGCACAAAACGAGTCAATGGTCAGAATTTGCAACTGGTGCGGAGTATCTAACAAACGCCAATGGTGCTTTTTGTCCTGAACTAAGACTCCCGCGGCAAGCTCGATGCCTTGTTGTTCAAATGCGTCATCACTTTGCTGGCCGAGCTCAGCCAGAGCTATCAATTGCAAAACGCGCTCACGCATTTCAGCAGTCGCTTTACGGGTAAAGGTAATCGCCAACACTTGTTGTGGCTTTTCTACCGAGGCCAACAAAGTGAGCATTCGGTAAACCAAGAGACCGGTTTTACCTGATCCCGCTGGCGCTTGTACAATAAACGATCGTTGAGAGTCCAGAGCTGTGCGCCGCGCATCCAGATCACTAATCTCGGAACCAGTACTCATAGAGGTACCTCTTGCTCAGTCGCGTGATCACTTCTGAGTTGTGATACTCGACAAAAAGGCGTCAGCTCACAATATTGGCAGGTCGACTCATCGATCGGGTTAACCATCGCTTGTCCTGACAGGAAATCTTTTGCTAATTGCTCAAAAATAGCCGGCCATGCGGCACGACTTTCAAGCCACTGGTTCTGGTACTTAACAGTGTGATGAGAGGTTTTACGAAATACATCAGTTTCAGATAGTTCAATAAATTTAGGCTCGATTGATTTCACTTGAGCAAAAGCAATGCCAGCAACTGGCTTATTTTTAAACCTATCTAAGGCCAGCGCATAGAGTGGCATTTGTGGACTTTTGATTCGCTCACCGGTCCAATCATTACGGTTAACCGTACCAGTTTTATAGTCGATGATCACGCTTCGTCCATCGTCAGTGACATCCAAACGATCAATAATATAGCGATATCGAATGCCGCCAAGTTCGCCTTCACGTTGCTCCTCTCGCTCGATCACCGAAAAGTTTGTTGGACGCTTGTCTTCTTCTTTTAGCCACGCAAGCAAGAGGTTTTGTAAGCGTGCTTTCTCATGCTTTAGTAAATTAGTTTTATCTTGAGTAAGCTTAAACGTACCTTGCTGAAAGCAATCTTCAATAACACTAGAGACCAAGCTAAGACGGGCAGAGGCGTCCATTTCACTGAGTGCTATTTGGTTTTGCAACCGCTGCCAAAGCATATCAAGTAGCTGATGAACTACGTTGCCTCGATCAAGACCGTCTAAGCCGAATTCAGCCTCAGCCTCTTCTAAAAAGCCTAGCTGGTGTGTGGCAAACGCTTTGAAGGCGCAATTAGACTGATTTTCAAATATCTTTGAGCCGCCTTTAGCTCTGCCCGGTTGTAACCATGGCGGGCCCTGTATGTCTTCATATGCTTCTAACTTGAGCTGATTCGAGTCATATGCAATTGGCGTTTGATTAAGCCAAGCCGCCCCTCTAAAAAGAGAACTTGGCTGCATCGATATTTCGCGATTCTGATCGTTAGCACTGGGGTACGAGATGCGTCGATTCTTAGCACAGCTAAGTAAGTTACTAATGACACTTTGAGCATGGACAAAACCAGATTCGGCAGTGGATTGAGGGTGGCCCGATTGCAATAGAAAGCGGTTTGATATGAAGGCGTCAGTCGACGGCGGTGCAGGGTAGTCTTGGTGCATACCAGTGACGATACAAGTATCGACTTCTCGACCAATCGCGTCAAATACCCCAGAGATAAGAATCGGTGAGTCCGCGCTTTTGGGTAAAAACACAGTATTACGGGCCATCTGTTGCAATAACTCAAAAGAACGAGTCAAACCTGCCCGTTTTTGTACCGTCGCTAAACTGGCAAATTCTTCCAGTAACGCCTGCCAACGAGTTTGTAATTGGTATTGGACGCTATTGAGTTGGGCACCTTCGGTCGCCGTATTCCATTGCCATTGACTGAGCCAGTCACTAAATACTTGTACCCAGTCGGTGAAGCTAAGCGCAGCGAAGGCAGACGCTTGTTTGGCTTTAGTTAGACGATGCTGAACCACCTGACGGCTTTCTACTAAGCGTTCTAATGCTGCTAGAAGGTCGCCATCAATTACGTGATCACGTTTAGCAAAATAGTCTAAGCACTGCTGGTACAACAATGGCAATTGATCAAACGAAAAGGAATGCAAACGATTGCGTTTTAGCCACTGCTCAAATAACCGCCCTTGCTCTCGATGCTCAGCGCTAAAGCCTAAGAAACGGTTGCGCAATAGAAAACTAAATTCAATCGTATTAGTTCTATTTTTAAGTAACGAAATAACTCTTAGAGCGGCCTCTATTGCTGGCAAATCAAATAGCGGCTGGCCCAAACTAAAGCCGTAAACGCAATTGTTTTGCTGCACGCTTAGAGGCGACGCCGACGGATAAAATACTTCTCGAGCAAGCTCTTGAACTTGTGTATGCCTTTGCGCCAGATCCGGAATCACTAAGCTAATTGTATGCTCCAAGTCATTTTCTAAACAGCGGCGAGCGTACTCGAGCGCTACCGTAATTTCGGTTTTACTGTTCTCGTACTGAAGATACTCAGTCGACTCTTCAGCCACCAGCGGTTGCGAACGATTGCAACTGACACCACTTTGCTCTGCGGCCGATAGATATTTTTGTTGCGCAGCGGTTAGCAGGTCATACGACACTAAGTGAAGCTCAGTAAACGGATGTTGAGCGTTTGGCTCATCGAGTAATGCACTGAGCAGTAATTGCTCATCAAATATACCGCGTTTATTGAGTAACTCTTGATAACTTTGAGCCCACAAAACGAATTGCTCGGTATCGGCCACATGATCTTGCTTTAATTGAGAGGCACTGACATTCCAATCGTGCATTAACTTCCAACTACGTTGTACTGCGCGAGTGGTTTGCTGAACGTTCAACAGATTTAGCTCATGCTCATTTCGTCGAGATATTTCAATAATTTGAGTCCATAAAACCATCGACTGTTGTGCATTAATAAGGCTATGCACATTAAATTTTTGCGAGAATGACTCACGATTTAACTGCCAAAGTTGACGCAAATAATCGGGCCACACCAGAATTGTAGGGGCTACCCAGACCGACTGGCCAGATGCCACAAAGTATCTCGCTACGCGTTCATTTAACTGGTTAGCCAAACTCCGTGTTGGCACTATTACGGCACTGTCTTGATCGAGGGTGCTTAGCCATTTATCTTCCATGTTTGAAGTTTAGCACCGCTTCTAATGCAGATGTTGTTTTCAATTTAAGTGTTTGCTTAGGTCAAACAAACATCAACAAGAAGCCTTAATCGCCATTTTAACAATTAAGGCTTCTGTTCGCGCCTCAGCACGTTAATCGCTAACCGAAATCCATCGGCGACTGCTCTTTAACATCCACTAACAATGGGCTGTTTTGAGCTCGTTCAAAAGCCTCGTCTATAGCTTTAGATCGCTGCTGAATAGCATCTCGCTGCGCTGGATGAGTAAATATGTACAGTTCCTTGGCGTTAAGAGCTTCGACCACACGTTGACCAACTAAATCAGTAGGAATTCCGCTCTCCACAAATGCTTGAGCCGCGTTATGTTTCGGCGTCGCATTAGGGTCAACCTTTCGTTGTGTGTCACGATGCTCTTGTTGTCGGTTACGATGTGATAGGTGGATGCGCGTTTTAACAAACGCTGGGCACAGCACCGAGACGTGAATATTGTGTTTCGCTAATTCTACATTCCATGACTCAGACATACCAACTACAGCGACCTTAGTGGCTGTATACGCACCAGCGTAGGGAACGCCAATCATTCCGGCCATTGACGCGACGTTTATCATCCAGCCACCTTCTCCATGCTCTTTGATCAACGGCACCATGGCCTCGGCACCGTTGATAACGCCATAAAGGTTAACGTCGACCACCCATTTCCAATCAGTATGATTTGTTTTTTCAATCGGCCCCGGCGCGGAAGCAACTCCCGCATTGTTAACCAACATATGAACTTTACCAAACCGCTCGATCGCTCTTTCGCCTAGCGACTTCCATTGCACTGGGTCGGTAACGTCCATTTTCATTGTCAGCACATTTATACCCTCAGCTTTCAATGCTTCTTCAGCCTTGACCAATTGCGCCTCGTCGATGTCACCCAAGACCACATTCATGCCCTGCTGTCCTAACGCCTGAGCGATGCCTAAACCAATGCCTTCAGCACCGCCGCTAATGACGGCCGTTTTATTTTTATAGTTATTCATATCGTTCACTTGTTGGTATATTGTTATTATTCAACTAAGTGTAGACCGTTGAGGCTGAACGCTACGCGAAATACCACCTTAACAACGGATAATAACTAGGCCAGACTTTAAGCATTAAGCGTGTAAACGAAGTGCCTGGACACGAATTGACCGTATGCAAAAACGCTTTAGCCCTCGTGGTAAACGACCGGGCAGGCTCTACATCACAATGGCGCTCGCCATTACCCAACCGGCAATAACGATTTTCAGCTGAATTGGTGATAAGTAACTGGCCAGTCGCCTCGCCAGTGTCCCACCGATAAGAGCGGCAGGGCCAGCGAATACTAAGATATCCAGATTGATACCATTGCTGAACCAGATATACTTTTGTACCCCCATCCATACGGCGATGGCGCTCACTGAAACAGCGACACCGACCGATAGTGCGACGGGGTAGCGTAGCAAAATCAATAGAATAGCGACAAGTTCACCGACCCCGATTGATAACCAAGCCGTGATCGCACCACCCACAAACCCGGTAAGATAAAAAAGTGTTCGCATTAGGCGGTTATTTTTTATTGACCGCACTTCGCCGAGACTCAAACCGGTAGCAATAGTTTTTCGCAATTGATAAGTCGTAACTAAAATAGCGATAGCAAAAATCACTGAAAACAGTTTAAACACGATGATGGTTTGCTGCTCGTTACTCGGCTGAAAAACGGTTTGCCCAAAGACCACTCCTATAATGGTAGGCAGTGCAAATAGTCTCACTAAGTTGCCATACTCGCGCCAAGCAGGTTCAATCTTGGTATTTTGTTTGCGCGAATAACGCCACCATGCAAGCGAGCCGGCGCTCATTCCGAAGCATTGAATCGCAAAACTGGTGGCAATAATTGATGCGTGATCAATACCTAATAGCTTGAATGCGGGTACAAAAACTATGCCACCGCCGGCGCCAGTAGAATTTGCCACAATTGCGCCGAGTAAAGCGAGTAAGAAAAAGGGCGCGTAATTTAGATCTATCAAAGCTAGTTAAAAATATGAGTACTGAGAATGCCTAAATATATTGCAATTAACGCTACGATATAAGCGTTATTAAGAATATTTTGCTATGCATTCTAAGCGCTGTTTTCGCTCTAGAGACTTTGGCAATTGTCGGGAGTAAGGCTATAATTCGATTGGCTAAATTCAGCGACAGCATCGATACAAAGCCTCTTACCCCGAAACTCTGCTGACTTTTAAAACGTAATAAGCCGGCTGTTGTTATAAATGACTTAGATAATTAAACCATTTAGGCTAGTGGGCTTAGTAAGCCAGAAGTTCGAACTGGTTTTCATCATCAATATAATCATAGAAACCGGGGTGATATACCTCGGTTTGCATATCGTGATACCCCGTCACGGTCGCTGCAGCCGAAGCCGAAGCCGAAGTTGTCAGACAAAAATTGCAAAAGGCTAAGAATACAACTTTATATTTTATCGCTATGACTGGCTAATTGATGGCTCATCAAGTCTGTGCGATTAGTACTCGCTATTTCTGTTCTAGAGTGATCGAAAATTAATTGTCTACAGACAATGCTGACTGACGTTTGTACATCCGCGCATAATCAATTTCCATACGGGTCGGGAATACGGTCATATCAGTTGGGCCACCAGCACCACCCCAGCCACCGCCAACAGCGAGGTTCAGTATCAAGTGGAATGGATGGTCAAATGGCCACGCCTGCCAGTCATCAGAGTCCTTGAGATAAGTAAAATAGAGTACTCCGTCGAGAAACATATCGATTCTCTCGGGACCCCAGTTCATGGCGTAAACATGAAATTCTTGAGCGACATCTTTCGCTTCAACACTGGCTTTGCGTTGTTCCCCGTTTACCCAATAATAAGCCTTAGTATGTACTGTGCCGTGGACTCGATTTTGATCGTAGCCTACATGTTCCATTATATCAATTTCACCGGAATTCGGCCAAGCATCACACTCTTCGCTACCTTGCCAATCGGCGTCTTCGCCACAGTTACTTGCGTACTTAAATGGGTCGCTAGGTAACATCCATATCGCCGGCCATGTACCTTGACCTTCGGCCAATTTAGCGCGCACCTCTACTCGACCATAGTGCAGATCTCCCTTGCCAGCCGAATGAATGCGAGCGGACGTGATTTGTCCCTCGTCAACATGAGCCTCTATCACTAGAACGCCATTTTCAACACGAACGTTATCAGGGCTATCGGTATATTGTTGTTGCTCGTCATTAACTTTACCGGCCGGCCAGATGTCGAAGTTCCACTTGCCTGAGTCGGGTGGCCCGTGATAGTTAAACTCGTCTTGCCAGACCATCGTCCATTCAGACAAATCACTAACGTGCTTAGCTCTCACGACCATCGCATTCAATAGCGGCTCACCCGCAATAGCGTTAAACTGAATATTTAGTACACCATCGTTAATCTCGACATTAAGAACAGTTCTGTCAACTGACGATTTAGAATTTCCGTCTCGAGCTAACTTTACATCAAGACCGGGGATTACCACCTGCCCCTCGGCCAATACATCAAAGACTCGCGTACCTACGGCAATATCCTTTGGTTCGGCAAAGCGAAACGTTAAGTCGTAAATTCCATTTTCGAAGTTTTGCTGCAAGCTCATCTCACCCTCTCGATACGTTTGATATACAGTCGCATCTTGAGAGCCCTTAATAGACTCTATTTGCGCTTCACTACTGGTCGGCTCAAATTGATCAGCCAAGTATTCAATACCGTCGTCGCCTTGATATGCTGCACCGCCGATATTGACCGCCCAAACAACATTAGAGTCTATCTTTGCAGATGTTTCCATCGCCGATTGTGAGCTCGTTTCGGGGTCTGAAATGAGTGGGGATGTTTGCAGCGATTGTGTTTCGACTTCTGGTTCACAAGCTTGCAGGGTTAGCAATGCGCAGATCAGAGAAGTTAGGGTAATTTTATTCATCGATGGCCTTTTAGAATTTTATTTTTTCGAACCGTTCAAAACTGAAGTTTTATTTTTATAAGACTGCCATCGAATAGATTGACGATCGTCCAAATTAATGTATTTTCCATAACTTGGCCTATTTGCTAGCAAAAAATTGCTAAAATAAATTGTCATCTTTAAAAATCTTACTCAAAGCCCTATGCCCGATATCAAAAAAATAGCCGAGTGGACTGAAGTTAGTGCTGAAAAATTTAACCATGAAATCTACCCGCTAAATAAACCCGCGGTGCTACGCGGCCTGGTTAATGATTGGCCGATGGTTCAAGCCTCTGAACTAGGCGTTAAAAACGCGGTTAGCTATATCAGTTCTTTTGATAACCACACTCCGGTATACACGGTTGTAGGCGAACCCGAGATTAAAGGCCGTTTTTTCTATTCTAATGACTTGCAGGGCGTGAATTTTCAACGCACACAAGGCGCGATCACGGCAATTCTTGAGCAATTATTAGACCTTCGAGGTAATCCAAAACCACATGCGGTGGCGGTGCAAGCCGCGATAGTGTCGGATGTTTTGCCTGGCTTTGAGTTAGACAACAAGAATCCGATTCTGGCTGAGGCCGTAACGCCCACTCTTTGGCTGGGCAATAGAGCGATGGTTGCCCCGCACTATGACGTGCATGACAATATTGCCTGTGTGGTGTCTGGTCGACGTAAGTTTACCGTTTTTCCTCCTAATCAAATCGCCAACCTATACGTTGGCCCGACACTCGGTGCACCTGGTGGTGTGCCCATAAGCATGGTCGATCTTAAGCAGCCTGATTTAGAGCGCTTTCCTAAGTTCCGCGAGGCCGCAATTACAGCGAGTGAAGCCACACTAAATCCCGGTGATGCTATCTTTATCCCCACACCTTGGTGGCATGCGGTTGAATCATTGGAAGATATAAATATCTTAATAAACTATTGGTGGGGAGGTTTAGATTCTAGCTCGCTGTCGCCCAACCATAGTCTGACGCACAGCATGCTAACTGTAGCCAAACTCAGCGAAGCTCAACGTGAGTCTTGGCGCCACTTTTTTGATTATTTTGTATTTCAAAAAAGCGGCGACCCGAAGGCTCATCTGCCGGCCGATCTGAATGATATGGTAACGTCACTAACCGATGAACAACAACACAGTGTCTTCGAATTCTTGAAGAGTCATTTAAAATAGACTAAACAACGCTCGACTTGCAGTAGTGATTAATGAAATCTTTATGACTGGGAAGCTGGCCAACCAAATTATTCACTGTTTGATCAATACCATCCAAAAAGGATTTCAGCTCTCCATCACTCATCATATTAACGATAGGGTGGTATTGCTCGGGCATTAAACCCTGACCGAGCATTACCTGAGTCCACGAATTCTCACCAAATAATTCAGTAGGAATCTGAAATACCCGCCCAGTTTGTTTAAACAACTCGATGCGGTGCTTTAGAGAATCAGGGATATCCATTGACCGGCAAAAACGCCAGAAAGGTGTGTCGCCTCGATTAGTCACATGATAATGCAATACGATAAAATCTCGAATATTGAGTATTTCGAATTCCATCTGTGAGTTAAATTCGTTGATATCCGGCTCGCGAATTCCATCGTAGGGAAACATTTGCATCAATCGAGTGATGCTGCGTTGCACCAAATGTATGCTAGTTGATTCAAGCGGTTCGATGAAACCACTTGATAAGCCCATGGCGATGACGTTTTTATTCCAATGTTTGCGGCGCATACCGGTTTTAAATTTAATAACCCGCGGCTCATTAATTCTCTCCCCTTCAACGTTGTCGATTAAGGTTTGTATCGCCTGATCGTCACTCATGTAGCGGTCACAAAAAACCAGCCCGTTACCCATCCGAGATTGCAGCGGAATTCGCCACTGCCAACCAGCATCGCGGGCTATCGCGCGGGTATAAGGAACAGGCTCTCCGGTCTTCTCTGTTTGCATCGCTATAGCGCTGTTCATTGGTAGCCAATGCGACCAGTCATCGTAACCAGTATGCAGCGTTTGCTCGATTAACAAACCACGAAAGCCACTGCAATCAATAAATAGATCACCGTCAATAACCTGACCTGACGCTAAGGTTAATGTGTCGATAAAACCACTTTCATTGTCCTGGCTGACTTCGACAATCTTACCTTCGACTCGTTTGGCGCCATGCTTTTCGGCTAACTTACGCAAATACTTAGCGTAAAGGCCGGCGTCAATGTGGTAGGCATAATTTAAGCCATGCTTGGGTGTGATGGCGAATTTATCCTGTTTGGCGGCAACCAACTCACTACAATACTCACCAAAATCTTTGGCTATTCCCAGCTCTTTACCTTTCAGCCAAAAGTGCTGAAAACCAGCCGCCCAACAATCCTTACCGGTAAATCCAAATGAATGAATGTAGTCTTGGTCTACATCACGCCAATTTTCAAACGAAATACCAAGTTTAAATGTACCGTTAACTTCGGCCATAAACTCTTGTTCATTTATGCCCAATAGCTCGTGTAGGGATAACAAGGTTGGAATCGTGGCCTCACCAACACCAACCGTCGGTATGTCATCAGACTCAATCAGTGTGATGTCTAAGTTTTTCCCTAGTAGCTTTGCCAGAGACGCGGCAGCAATCCAGCCTGCGGTGCCTCCACCAGCAATAACGACCTTCTTAATTTTATTATTTTCCACTTCTTACCTCTAACTACTTTAAAAACTTAACTAATTGCGCACGAATAGAATTTGCAGACTTTTCGTCTACCGTAGACAATATTCCACGCGCGTGGTGCGGAATGTGATCAAACGCATTTTCATCATCGCTGAACACATATTGATCAAATATCGCCTTCCAGACTTGGCGTTGCTCTGGCGGCAAATCTCGCAAACTCATCACCGCATGATGTAGTGCATTTAACGGCGAACCTAGGTAGGCTGGTGTTGACCGCCACCAATAGTTGACTAATACGTTAAACCCATCGAGTGCTTCTATATGGTGCCACCACATACTTGGGATAAACAAAGCATCACCAGCGTCTAGTTCAACGCTATAAGAGGCATCCAATGCGAGTTGGTATTTTGGAAATTTCTCAAAGTCTGGTTGACAGCTGTCAACCAGACTTATGGGTTGGCCAGAGGGAGTGAACTCTAAGGGACCTACGTACAGATTACTGGCCTGCTCTGGAGGAAACAGAGTCACACGTCGACGACCAACCACCGAACAAGCGATATTGTTGGGAAAGTCATAATGCGCCGCTATCTGACTTCTATTGCCAAGCCACACGCTAACCAAACGATCTCGCATACCAAGATCAAGATCATTTTCGGCTCGAAAGCCAGGCAGCCAATGGTCGACCATTGTCGAGCCAACGTAGTATGTTGGGGCGGCCACATCATCGATAACCGCGAACACCTTTTTCAAAATTTGCTCTAATGGTTGCCGAGTACGCTGAAAATTGAAACCAGTGAAATCTTGATTGTAAAAAATACGCCCGTTATTTTCAGACACACCTTCGTAGGCCGTCATCGGAGTTCCTTGGTCAAAACGGCGAATATAATTAGCCGCCGCTTGATCAGATTGCTTACTCGCTTGCACAATAGGCCAGCTGTCGACCAAACCTTTGAGCAATACCGGTTGCGTCGAACACAATACCTCTTCAGGTATAGAATCGACGATGCCGTTTTCTAAGCACTCTATCTTTTTAACGGAAAGGCTCATATCTTACTTTGAGGGTTGGCTATCAGGCTCACAATTTTCAGCTACAGACGTTGGTTCTTACGATCAATCAGTGACCGAATGCAAGTATGAGATGCCAATGCCATGAACAACGGTTGTAAAAAACCCTTAGCGTTTAAATCGGCAAGAACGTCACCGCTAAGTTTTTGAACCAAGTCTTCATTAATGGTGTAAAAGCCTAGAAGTTGATTACTACTGCCATCGAGCAATTCAATATTAACGCTGACAGATTCGAGTAATTCGAGTTCAATAATTACCTCTACAAAGTCTTTGCTATGTTGATTAGCTTGATGTATCAACTCAAGGTTCGCCGTGGTTTGCTGCAAAAACTCACTGGTACCGCCGTGCTCTAGAAATAGAGCTTCACCTTCAGAGTCATTAACTCTGGGATTATCTAGGTCAATAGAAACTACTGGGGTCTTTTTTTGAGGATCATCGCCGTCCGCTTGAAAGCCAATTAGAAAGGGTTGTCTCCTGACCATTATCGGCACATATGCTGCATCCCATCCGTCATCAGATAAAAATAAATTTTCTTCCTTTTCAAAGCCAAATAACGCTAACGGAAAAAACGCTCCGGTACTGGCTTCTTTCTGAAAAAATATCGGATAACACGATTGAATATTTCGAAACTCGAACGGGAATGTCATCGCGTAATTAACATTGTCGCCATATTCAGTAGACCGTGTGGTAACTACTCTTAGATTGGCATGTTCGGTATCGTTAAGCGAAACGTAATTAGTCATATTTATCTACTTGTGTGTTTGTATTGAGAATAACAACCGCACTCTCATATTTTTGGTAAGCCGAATTCTGCAATTTTATTAAGCAAATCTCTGTTACTTGGAAGTGTATTAAGCAAGCTATTGGTTTTCTTAGCATTACTCATAAACAGCGCGTTAGCCTTATCGAGATTAGAACTTTCTTCACGCAGCGCAACCTGGCTTGGCTTCGTGACAAAGCCCATTCCATAAATTACATACTGAAAGCTGGCAGAAGAAAATAGTTCATCGAACTGTGGAGCGTCTTCTAACCAAGGCGGTTGATATCGCCACAAAGTTAGTGATTCTTGCAGACTGCTGGGGACACTTTCTATATTACGATTTGCCTGCCAGTAACCGTTATCATCTTGCTGGTTGAGTAGATAGTGTAATTTCAAAAAATCGACTATTCGACTCCAATGGTTAGTGAACCTTTGATTAAATCGCTTGGCAGTGATGGCCATTAAGTCTCTGTTCTCTGGTAATTTTTGAGCTATCATTTTTGCAGAAGTCTCAACTAAGACTAAGGCAGATGCTTCTAAAGGCTCGACGAAACCGGCTGACAAACCAATTGCAACACAATTACGGTGCCAGAATTCAGCTCGGTAACCGGGAGTTATAGAAATCTTTCGTACACTTAATTGCTCTGCTTTGCTGCGACCCACAATTGGCTCGACATAATCACGCAGCTCACGTTCAGCATGTTCGTCACTGATAAATTTACTGGAATAGACATGACCTATGCCTCGTCGTGTCGGCAAGCCAATATTCCAAATCCACCCAGCACTTTGTGCCGTGGATAAGGTATGCGAGGCAATGGGGTCATCCTCATTAGGGTACGGAACTTGCATTGCTAGTGCAGTATCGTTGTAAAGAACATCACTAACACTATTGAATGGCACCTTGTAATGCTCGCCAATCAGCAGTGCGGCGAAGCCGGTGCAATCAATGAATAAGTCACCATCGATGGCGCCGCTTAGCTTAGTGTTAACTGACTCTATGTCGCCGTTAGGTTTGGCGACAACATCCGTAACGTGATCGAGAGTATGTTTAACGCCAAGTTTATTAACACAGTGCTTTTGTAGAAAAACCGCAAACTTACCAGCGTCTAGGTGGTAACCATAGTTCGCATGAAATGCGTATTCTGGTGTCGATATTTGCTTGGCCGCTAGCCCGCGGTCACACAGTTTACTCTGCTGACAAACCGCATCAGCAAAACTTATTTTGTCACGTACCATTTGCCAATAAGTCGCGAGATTGAATTCGCCGAAAGCTTGTGGCAGTGAGAAGGGGTGATAGTAGTAATCATTTTCACCAGTCACCCAATTATCGAAGCGAGAGCCTTGTTTGAGGCTTGCGTCGCATTCGCGAATAAACTCCGTTTCGGAGATACCCATTTTTTGTAATGTACTGCGCATCGAAGGCCATGTACCTTCGCCTACGCCAATGGTGGCAACGTCTGGCGACTCAACCAGCACTATTTCAAGGCCAACCTTGGCGTCGGTTTGATAATGACTTGCCAGTATGCCTGCGGTTAGCCAACCCGCTGTACCACCGCCAACGATCACTATTTTCCGAACCGGTTTATTCATTCAAATACCTTAGTGTCTCTTTGAGTTTGCGCTGCGCATAAATTAGAAAAAGGCTAGATAGTTTAAACTACCTAGCCCCATCCATCATCAATTTAAAATTCCGAGCCTTTGGTTTAAAACAATTTGCTTTAGAAACCAAGGCTGCCTTAGCTTATGCCGACAAACAGCCTGCTCAGATTTTAGTATTGAGCGTACTAGAAGTTATAACGAACACCGAAGTTATAACGTGCGCCTGATTGACCCGCTCGAATAACCTGACGAGTACTACGGCCAAATGAACGTGTTGTCTCTTCGGTTAGATTCAAACCTTCAACAAACAACGTTAAATTGTCGCTAACATTATAACTAGCGCTCATGTCCCACTGACCATAGGCTTCTATGTTGTTTGGCCCTGGTGTACCCGAAGATGCACCTGTTCCGCCAGCATAGAAATCGTCTCGCCAGTTATAAGCAAGTCGTGCTTGAAATTTCTCATTTTCAAAATAACCAATAAGGTTGGCCGAATCACTTAGACCCGTCACAACAAATTGAGTATCCAGACTTAAGTTATCAAACGCCACATCAGCTTCCACGAATGTTGCATTGGCAATTACGCCAAAACCGCTATCACCAAAAGACTTTTGTACCGCAACTTCCCAACCGTCGATTGTCGCTTCTTCTTGATTGACTGGTGCAGTAACATCAAATGTTACGGCTGAACCCGTCGCTGGATGAATCAGATTTGGAAATAAGACTTCGTCTTGCAACGTACTGATACCAATGAAATTACTCACATCTTTAGTGAAGTAACCAATCGAGGCATAATCAACCTCACCAAAATAATATTCCAGTGAGAGGTCAATATTCTGCGACTCGAATGGTAATAACTCAGGATTACCACGGTTACCGTTACCACCACTGACGCGGATAAGACTATCAATGGTTAAACCGCCTTGAATATCAGTAAAGTCTGGTCGTGTGACTGTTTCGCTGAAAGAGGCGCGAGCTACAAGGGTATCACTAAGCTCAAATTTTACATCTAGGTTAGGTAACACATGATCATACTTACCAGTTAATCGAGTAAAATCTTGAATAGCTTGACCACTCGAATCAAGGGATTGGATTGCAGTAAACTCATTAGCACCTTGCTGAGTGACCGTGCTGTATGCCGGCACTAATGCACGAGAATCCACCTCAGTCTCCTCATAGCGCAATCCAAATTTGATGTTCACGGGGATGTCGCCCAGCTCTCGATCGTGGGTGAATTGCAAGTAGAGTGCGGTAGTTTCTTCTTCAGTAATTCGGTCGGTGGTAAAAACACTGCTTGAACATAAACCTGTTCCGCAATCACCCAGCGTTGAATTAGTTGCTCCTAATGCCACTGTTCTTGCTGCCAAGGCGTCAATGTCAAAGGTGAAAAAATCAGCTTGACGACGCGGATCATTACCGTTTGAGATTTGATTGAATGCGTTAGCCCCAGACGCTGGCGTTAACAAGTCGGCAATTTGACCCGGCTGCGTTGTACCACCCCAATCATTACGTTGCACATTGGCAAACTGAGAGCGGTTGTCAACATTGGTCAGTTGTACACCAAAATCAATACTACTCGCGTCACTTACTTCGTAAGAACCTCGCAACGTTGTTTGCTCGATCTCCATCTTAGTCGCTTTATTGTCGAATACGCTACCCGTAACGATCATGTCGTTTGCATTCAATGGACGCGCCAATTCAAGTTCCAGAATTGGTAAATCACCATCAAAAATGCCACGCGTTACATCACGCGTAAAACTGGCGATTGCTAACTGTGATGAAGTGCCGTTGGTGCCGTTGGCACCCGTCTCAGCTTCCGAACTATGAAAATCAAATTCCATACTCAGTCGATCATTCACTTGCCATTCAAGGTTAAGTCCGATTGAGTTGTTTTTCGACGTCGTACCGTCACGGCCAGCGGCCATAGCGAAATCTGTTGCTGCGCCATTTTCCTGATAGATAATTGGCGATGCGATTGGACCATCGGTGTACTCAGTAACTTGCGCGCCAAAATTAAACCAACCCGAATAGTTGTTGAACGTTCGCTCTAGGTCTACTTCAGAATAGGTGTAATCAACCGTTGCTCTAAGATTTTCTGTTGCGTCCCACTGCATCGTCAGTTGACCGTTTAGGCGCTCGCGACTAAATTCTGCAATCTCATAACCAATGCTTTGTGGAACAGCGTAAATGTCCGAACCACTTGGGCGATTAGTTTGGGCTGCATTAGTTGGCAGGCCGCCCCATTGCTGAGTGCCCTGATTTGAACCCCAGTCAGTATTAACGGTGCCAAGAAAGTTGTTGTAATCGCCGACTGTTGCCTCGTTTACGCCGCTGTCTCGCTGTTGGTAACTACCACTGATAGCAATACCAAAGGTATCGTTAGCAAAGGTATTGCTATAAATACCAGAGATCTCAGGAGTGATGTCTTCGCCTTTGTCAGTAGACGTATCATGTACCGCTTTAAGAGACACCGCTGACTTCAAGCCAGGGCTACTTAGAGGCCGAGTCGTTTGAATGTTAATAGTAGAACCGATACCGCCACTTGGGACATCAGCGTTACCTGATTTATAAATTTGCACGCCAGCAACGCCTTCAGAGGCAAGGTCGGCAAAATCAAAAGATCTGTCGTCACCGTTGGCGGTTGGCATTTGGCGACCATTCAAGGTTACCAAGTTAAATGTCGGGCCAAGGCCACGTACAGTTACTTTGCTACCTTCGCCACGTGATCGATCAATCGAAACACCGGTAATACGCTGAAGCGATTCAGCTAAGTTTGTATCTGGGAAAACACCAATGTCTTCCGCCGAGATAGCGTCGACTACGCCACTCGCATTTCGTTTAATGTCGCTCGCTCGCTTTAGACTACTGCGAATACCAGTGACGACAACTTCTTCCAAAGCATTACTTGACGCACCGATTGCTTGTTGGGCATATACGCCGGCAGGAGCCATCATCGCACCACCGAGTACCAAGCCTAACATCGCTGATCGCCCTTTAGTGTTTGAAGCTGTCGCCGCAGAAATAGCCTGCGCGATCCGGGTTTTATTATTAATTCTCATAGGACTCATATGGTCTCTCCTCCTTATAATGCATTATTTATCTGATAATTTCGGGGTATGAACTTTAACCCCATAACAAAATTCATCAATCTGGTTTTGCAAGATTAATATATTTAAAAACACCAGTAGGTCTCGACCAAGTAATCGAAAATTCATTAATTTGGTCGTATTTATTAAACAAATTTTAACAATTGTGTTGATCTTTCGACGAAGCGGGTGTCTAGTAGGATAAAGCGCCCACGTGAATTTTCCGAAAGGTGATAATATTTATCTCAGCAGACATCAACATAAGAGAAAAAGTGTCCGACGCCATCTTCAATTTTCACGATACCTTACTATTAGCGACCTCTTTTCAGAGTTTACTGTTTGTTCTGCTGCTAATTAGCCTTAAGCGTGACCTGCACCTTAGCGACTTCTTTTTGATCGGCTTCTTTCTAGCGCAAGCGGCAATACCGATTCATTTATTAGTTATTTATGGTGAGGCTTTTAGAGATGTCGCCCTGTCACTGTCTCCGAACCTATTTCGCATTTTTGATATTGCTTATTGGGTTGAAGGCCCTCTGATGCTCTGGTATACCCGTTCATTATTGTTTAAAGAATTTCGTTTAACAAAACTCGACCTCATTTTCTTAGCCCCAGCCGCTGTTTATATTGCCTATTCTTTGGCGACATTCTATAGCTGGGATAGCAGTGAAAAGATTACCTATATTCAGCAATACCCTGCACTACTAGCGCCTTCGGCACCGCATCTAATCGAAGCGATACGAGAAATTATCTTCGTTGCTTTTGGCTACATGTGTTTAATAGAAATAAGACACGCACAGCAACAGATCCACCACCGTTACTCGAACATAGAGAAAGTCGATTTTGTCTGGCTAGCCTCATTAGTTGCAACCTTTATGGCGCTGCGCTCGTGGGCGTTATTAGTCGTAGGTGTGGCTTTTTTAAAACCTGACCTAGGGTTCGACACTTTTAATACAATGGGTTTGACCGGCAATTATTTAATGTTCGGGCTAATTAACGTATTAATATTTTTTAGTATGACTCGCTCAGCCGTTTTTGCAGGCAAGATTTCCAAAAAACAGTTTCATACGCACTCTGATGAAGTTGATGATGACCCCGAATTAGCGAAACGTATTAAACAACACATGCTAGAGCAAAAGCCGCATTTAGATCATTATCTCAACTTGGAAGAACTTGCCAAACAATTATCGATGCACCCGCGTGCTCTATCGGTGGCGATTAAGAATAATTTTCAGGCGAACTTCTACGAGTTCATTAACTCCTTTAGAACCAAGGAAGCGATACGCTTATTAGAAGATAAAGAAAACCCCAATAAAACCATGATAGAAATTCATGGTGATGCCGGCTTTAACAGTAAAGCGACTTTCAACGCCATCTTTAAGAAAACAGTTGGTATGACACCAACTCAATATAAAAGATCAAAACAATCGGTCGACACATAATAAATTGGTATCAACTGTGTCATGACTGTCCGTCCTGAGCGGCACAGAATGCTCAATAACATCGCGCTGTGCGGCCAGATGGCATGCTGGAGCGATAAGCTGGCCTCTTAATCGCTAAGCGTTTAACATTCGCTGGTGTAGTATGGAAGCCTAACCACTAGCGACTCTCGTGTATAAATATTTAGACAACATCACTCTCTCAAGAGATTTCAAACAATTTTGGCCACTGCAATTAGCGTTCTGGTCAGGACTGTGTGTGATTACGTTTTTAACTTTAAGTGTTTGGTACGGTCATACTGGCTGGCAGTACTTTACTCATACCGCGATCCAAGGCGCAGTGGGCTTATTGCTGTCTCAACCGTTACATATGGGATTTAGCCGTATCTGGAACGCGTCACTAAAGTTGCGTATACCGATTAGCCTTATCGCCGTTACTTTTGTGGCGGGCATATGGAATATGTGCCGCATGATTTTATTTGTTTGGTTAACCGGTGATGAAAAAATTTGGGCTGATTTTGGTGGTTGGTATTTTGGTGCTATTTTTGTTTTCTTATGCTGGACCGCACTCTATCATGGCATTCGATACTACCAATTATTACAAGCTGAAAGCCGAATGAAGCTAGATGCCGAGGCATCGGCAAGCGATGAGAAATTCAAACGCTTGGTGGCCGAAACTGAAGCTAAGGATGCGCAGTTAAAAATGTTGCGCTACCAATTGAACCCACATTTTCTGTTCAATACTCTCAACGCCATCAATTCGTTGGTGGGCACAGAAGAGCCCAAGCGAGCACAGAAAATGATTGTCCAGCTTAGTCAATTTTTACGCTATTCGCTGGATAATAACCCGGAGATGAAGATAACACTGGAACGCGAAATAGAAGCATTAATGCTCTACCTAGAGATCGAAAAGACTCGCTTTGCTGACCGTTTGGAGCTTGATTTCACCGTCGACGACGACACTAAAACAGCGTTAATCCCAAGTTTGTTGCTGCAACCGCTTATCGAAAACTCAATGAAGTATGCGATTGCTAAAAGCGTAAATGGCGGTCGTATCAGACTGCGCGCGCACACCTATGAAAAGTTGTTAGTTCTCGAACTAAGCGACACCGGGAATGGCACCGATTCAACTATAAAAGACAGTAAAATTCGAAATGGTAACGGCAGAGGAATTGGCCTAAGCAACACATTAGACAGGCTAAAGGCCTTCTATGGCGGCGAATTCAGTTTTGACTTAGTACCAAGTTCAAGTGGCGGCCTTAAGACGGTCATCCATATCCCATTCGAGACATTAATGTGAAACAGTAGAGAGCTAATTTGAAAACCATCAAAACGATCATTGTCGATGATGAGCCGCTGGCGCTAAACTTGCTACGCGCGTATTTAAACAAATATACCAATATTGAAGTGGTGGCTGAATGTCAAAATGGACGTCAGGCAATCGATAAAACTAATGAGTTACAGCCAGACTTGATGTTTTTGGATATTCAAATGCCCGGCCTGTCAGGTTTTGATGTTATTCAAAACCTCCAAGCAGACACAATGCCCTTAGTGGTTTTTATTACCGCATATGATCAGTATGCTTTAAAGGCCTTCGATGTTTACGCGGTTGACTACTTATTAAAACCACTAGACCTAGACCATTTAGACCGTGCAATCAAACGATGTAGAAATCGCTTAGCGTCAACCGGCTCAGCCAACAATAAGCCAGAAATTATTGAAGCTTTGCGAAACATCGGCGTTGAAAATGTAACATCCTCATTTCGCGGAGCTAAGACGGCGAATATCGATGACAATGAAAATGCTCTCAGCTCCCAGAAGCTGCCTAAAATTGTTGTGAAAGACCGCGACATAATCAATTTAATCGATCAACAGAACATAGACTGGGTTGATGCCGCTGGCGACTATATGTGCATTCATGTTGCAGGAGAAACCTACATCATGCGCAGCACATTGAAAGCGCTACTTAGCCAACTCGAGCCTTCGTTATTTCAAAGAGTGCACCGCTCAACCATCGTAAATCTAAGTCGAATAGAGAAAATAATCCCCTGCGCTAAAGGCGAATATTTATTAGTACTTGGAAACAACGAACGGATTAAAGTCAGCCGGAACTTTAAAGCGGCGATTAAAGAACTAATTTCAACTCATGAAAACAGCCGTCTAGAGACATACCTACGCTGATATCCGAACTAACCACTTCAGGTAATAGTCCAGATATCAGTGCCGTTTATTAAACGTTGCTACAAATAGTGCAGACCAAAACCGAAGGGAAATAACGGGTCATATTCTGGATCCCCCACATTCAGCTCGGCACTAGGCTGTTCCGGCCAAGAAAAAGATAACTTGCCGTGAAAGTCATAATCGCCAAGCAATACATCAGCAACACCTTGCCCTTCAGAACCTGGCAACCAGGCGGCTACAAAACTAGAGACTTCAGCAAGCTCTTGGTTTACTAAAAGAGGGCGTCCAGAAATAAGCACCGCAACTACCGGTATACCCTTGCTAGTAATATTTCGAATTGTTGCGAGGTCTTCAGGGTGCGATCGAGCCAGTTCTAAAGAGTTTCCATAGGGTTCTAAAATCTTCATTAAACCCTTTATCTGCGACCCAGCTTCGACCAGTACGTTGTTATCAGATCGAACGTCGCCCATACCTTCAGCGTAAGGTCGTTCACCAATAACGACGATTGCTACGTCATGCTTATTAGCGTCAGCATCCAGACCGAGACCATTTTCACTCAAGACAGCGTTTGCCGCCTGAGCTTGAATACCCTCCCAAATCGAGGTGCCTCCAGCAATCGACTTATTATCTTCAACTCCTTGCCAAGCTACCGTGAAACCACCACATTGGTGACCTCGATTATCAGCATTTTTGCCCGCAACAATAATTCTAGCATCCTTATTTAATGGCAATAGGTTGTCGTGATTTTTTAGCAGCACTAACGATTTACGTACGGCTTCTCGCGCTATTTCGCGGTGCTCGTGACCACCAAATGAATTACTATTTGACCAACGGCGCTGTTGTGGACGCGGCTTATCAAATAGCCCTGCAGCGAATTTCACAGAGAGTATTCGACGCACGGCATCATCTATCCGAGACATTTGTACGTTGCCGTTACGCACATGATTACGAACATGATCGATAAACTCAATCCATTGCTCAGATACCATAAACATATCGATGCCGGCGTTTACCGCCAGCCCAACCGCCTCGTAGTAATCTTCTGATAGATAGTCGATACCATCCCAATCAGAAATAATGAAACCGTCAAAGCCCATTTCTTCTTTGAGTACATCGGTCAATAGTTGTTTATGGCCGTGACACTTATCACCATTCCAACTGTTAAACGACGCCATCACCGTTAAAACGCCGGCATCTATCGCCGGCCTATATGGGCGCATATGAATATCACGTAATACATCAAGGCTCATCGTTGCTTCACCTTGATCGATACCGTTGGTGGTACCACCATCGCCGACCCAGTGTTTTACGCAGGCAACCACGCCATTGTCACCCAAGTCGGCTTGTAGGCCGTCGACAAACGGTGCCGCGTACGACGATACTAACGCTGGGTCTTCGGAGTAACTTTCATAGGTTCGGCCCCAATTATCATTACGCGCGACAGCCAGTGTCGGCGCAAAGGTCCAATCTACTCCGGCTGCCAGTATTTCCCGTGCAGTTGCCTTGGCAATACGGTTGACTAAATCTGAGTCATCCGCCGCGCCTAGTCCTATGTTGTGCGGAAACACGGTGGCTCCAAGCACGTTACTATTACCATGTATGGCATCGACACCATAGATCAACGGTATAGCAAGATGCTGCTCGTCCTCAATCATAGACGCGGCCCAATAGTCATCGTTCATCTCGACCCAGTCTGAAGGCTGATTGTCGCCTGGGCACGAACCACCGCCACTGAGAACTGAGCCCAAGTGATACGATGTTACTTCCTCTGGCGAGCAGGACATACGTTCTGGCTGAGTCATTTGACCGATTTTTTGGTCTAGGGTCATGCGCGAAAGCAATGCTTCTACGCGCGCTTTTAAAGCAGGGTCATGCAGTGGAGAGTTCATCAGCTTATCCTTTTTAATATCTAGTCGTGTATTTCGAAATCGGCCCAAAGCTCGGCATCTGAGCTGCCGCCGATCCACACATGAAACCTGCCAGGTTCGGTCACCAGCTCCATTTTGCGATTATAGAATGCGAGTTCGTCAGTATGCAGGGAAAAAGATATTCGTTGCCGCTCACCTGGCTTTAAGGTGATGCGTCTAAAGCCTTTGAGTTCTTTTACCGGGCGCGTGACATTACCGACTAGATCACGCACATACAATTGCACAATTTCATCAGCGGCGCGCGATCCGGTATTAATTACATCGGCAAAAATCTCTATCGTCTCACCCAATGCAATGCTTCGATGCGAGGTCGTTATCTTTACGTACTTAAAGTTACCGTAGGATAAGCCAAAACCAAATGGAAATAGCGGTTTATAACCTGCATCGAGGTGAAACGATGTCATACCTAACGAGGTCTGTGACGCTCGCGCAGGAACTTCGTCCATCTTTACAACCGTATGATCTGTGGCTGGTCGACCGGTATTTTTGTGTGAGTAAAAAATCGGTACTTGACCAACTGCTCGAGGAAACGTGACCGGTAATTTGCCAGACGGTGACTCCAGACCAAATAATAGATCTGCAATCGCGGGGCCACCCATAGTGCCAGGGTGCCATGCGTATAAAACCGCATCGGCATGACTTAGAATATTATCAATCGTCAGTGGCCGGCCGGCCATGATTACCACCACAACTGGCTTACCGGTACTGGCTACCGCCTCTATCAATTCAACTTGATGACCAGGTAGATCAATATTCGCGCGCGAGTGTGCTTCGCCGGACATAAATGACTCTTCACCAACCACAACAATGACGGCGTCTGACTGCTCTGCCGCTTTAACAGCATCTTCAAACTGATCGTGACTCTCACTGCGGGTGGTCTCAAGAGCTTTGACATAGTTAATATCAACGGTGCGCCCAATCAGCTCTTCAATAGCCTGCTTGCAGGTAACACTATGTTGCGCTTCACCATCAAAAACCCAGGTGCCTAGCTGCTCGTAATCGTCGTCGGCCAAGGGACCAATAAGCGCGACAGAGGCAAGACCCGCCTGCACAAGCGGCAATACGCTATTGTCATTTTTAAGTAATACGCAACTTTTTATCGCGGCCTGTTTTGCTACTTTCAGGTTTGATTTATTCAGCAAAGCCTCATGTTCTTCGGGCTTTGTATAAGGGTTCTCAAATAAGCCTAGCTCGAATTTCAAGGTTAATATTCGAGCAACCATAATATCAATTTGCTCAAGCTTAATCTTATCTTCAGCCACCAAACGCTCTAAATGATCATGATAAGAAGTGCTGGCCATCTCCATATCAATGCCGGCCATGACCGCTTCATAGGCCGCTTCTTCATCATCATGGGTGAAACCGTGCACGCTCATCTCGACAATTGATTCCCAGTCGCTTACGACCACGCCGTCATAGCTCCATTCTTTGCGTAACAGGTCATCCATTAGCCAAGTATTGCCAGTAGCCGGAACCCCGTTAAGATCACAAAAAGCCGACATAAAAGTAGCGACACCAGCATCTGCAGCCTCTTTGAATGGACGCAAATGCACGTTGCGCATTTCATTTTCTGGAATATTGGCAGTGTTGTAATCTCGCCCACCTTCGGCGGCACCATAACCAGCAAAATGCTTGGCACAGGCGGCTATAGCGCCTGGGTTAGCTAGGTCATCGGATTGAAAGCCTCGGATCATTGCCGCACCCAATACACCACATAAATAAGGATCTTCACCTAATGATTCGGCGATTCGTCCCCAGCGCGGGTCTCGAGTAATGTCGATCATCGGCGCAAAGGTCCAGTTTATACCGGCACTGGCCGCTTCGTTTGCACTGACTCGAGCGCCAGCCTCAATAATGTCTTTGTCCCACGAGGCAGCCTGACCAAGGGGTATCGGAAAGATGGTTTTAAAACCATGAATCACATCTCGGCCGATCAATAACGGAATGCCCAATCGGCTCTCTTCAACACAGATTCGTTGCATTTGGTTAATAACGTCAACGTTAACCTCATTCAAGATCGAGCCTACACGGCTAGTCCTGAGCGACTCAGCTAGGTGATGCGGAACCGAGCCACCACCGCCTTGCAGTTGACTCATTTGACCAATTTTCTCATCCAAGCCCATTTTAGAAATCAGATCAGTAACTCTAGATTTTATGCTTTCTGGCTGACTTTCCTTAATACTAGCTAATATGTTCATCGACGATGGCCTAATTTTTATATTTGTAAGGCCATGGAACAGCCTTTTATTGATGCTCAAGATACGGCATTTAGGCAGCGAAACAATATTAACGAGATTAACGGGGTGAACTATGAGACAAAACGGACGCTCTAACTGGCACATGGCGCGTAAACAGCGACAACAGGCTAATTTCGAATGCCAACATCCACTTTCGCCCGTTTTACCTCAATTATTGACCGCTTTATCTCATAGTGGTTGTTTCTAAATCTGTTAGCAGTAGTGTGAATAAAATTTGTCACCCTTTTGCGGTCCTAGTACCACTCGATCGAGTCTTTTGATGTCGCAAATGAAGTCGTCAATATAATAATAAATAAGGTAATGAATCAATGACCACAACTCAGACTAGCGTCCAGCATGAGAAGCTAACTTTCAAGGAGAAGTTAGGATACGGCCTCGGTGACTCGGCCTCAAATTTCTTCTTTCAGGTATTCAACCTGTTCCTACTGTACTACTACACAGATGTATTCGGTCTTTCCCCAGCGGTAGTCGGCACTATGTTCTTGGTCACAAAAATAATCGATGCGGTCAGTGATCCGATAATGGGCTTAATTGCCGATAGGACTCGATCACGATGGGGCTCTTTTCGACCTTATATTCTCTGGGTTGCGTTGCCTTATGGACTGTTCGGCTACCTAATGTTTGCTAGCCCGGATCTATCTGATTCGGGAAAAATAGTGTATGCCTATGTGACCTACACTCTGATGATGCTGGCGTACACCGCAATCAATGTTCCATACTCATCGCTGTTGGGCGTTATCTCTCCATCATCAGCCGAGCGAACGAAAGTATCAAGCTACAGGTTTGTATGCGCCTTTCTTGCCGGTTGGATTGTCGTTACCTTCGTTGGGCCATTCAAAAGCATCCTTGGCGGCGGCGATGAAGTGCTAGGGTTTCGCTTAACCATGGCAATTTTTGCGGTCATTTCCGTACTGCTGTTTTGGTTTACCTTCGCGACAACCAAAGAGCGTGTACATCCGCCGATTGATCGATCTACCGATGTCAAAAAAGACCTTAACGCAATATGGAATAACGGGCCTTGGAGGGCTCTGTTTATCTCTGCGATTGCGACCCTGATGTCTCTGGCTGTGCGTTTCGGTGTGTTGCTTTATTATTTCAAGTACTACTTAGTCACCGACGACACACCAATATTTCTGATCTTTGATAGAAGCGACTTATTCCTTTCAATCGGAATGTTAGCGATGATCGTGGGCGTGATGCTCACCAAAAGTTTAAGTGACCGCTTTGAGAAGCGCAGCTTGATGATTGTGCTCAGCAGTCTCAATGCATTATTCATGGCGATGTTCTTTTTCATCCCGCCTGATCAATATTGGTTGATGGTGCTAGTCTACAGTATTGGTAACCTTTTAAATGGCCCAACCCCAGCTCTAGTTTGGTCTATGTACGCAGATTGTGCTGATTACGGTGAATGGAAAACCGGCCGTCGTACTACTGGCCTAGTCTTTTCCACCGTATTATTTGCGCAAAAAACCGGTCTAGCCGTCGGCGCTGGTTGCGCTGGCATTATGCTTGGCCTTTTTGGCTTTGTCGCCAATGAAGTACAGACCGATTCAGCCATTCTGGGAATACGGCTTATGTTCACTATCATTCCCGCGACACTCGCCGTGATTGGTGCGGTAGCAATAATTTTTTACAAAATTGATAGAAAGATGCTTAATCAAATGGAAGCGGATCTAGCGATTAAACATGCTGAACGCGATGCCCCGGGGGGTTAAGCAATGAGCTTTGCTATTGGTAAACATCAACTTATTAGTCTAGCCCTAGCGATAGGCATGTCCGGTTGCTCGACCAGCTCTGAGCAACATCAAACCAGCTTTGATGCCGCGTCACCTAAAACCTGGACAGTAGACTTTGTGGACAATTTTGATTCGTTTGATCAAAATAATTGGCAAGATCAGATGCTTTGGGTGAACAATGAGCATCAATGCTATGTGCCTGACAATCAGCACAATACTCGTGAGGTGAGCGATGGCACGCTGAAGATTCGCGTGGTTGATCTTGGTGAACCGGTCGCTTGCGATAATATGGACAAACACGGTAAGCAGCATCCAGCAACGCAATATGTTGCTGGCCGTATTGCCTCAAAAAATCGCCAAGAGTTTATAAAAGGTAAATGGACCGCGCGACTACGAGTGCCCGACAGCGGCCAAGCTGGAATGTTCCCTGCGTGGTGGTTGCTTGGTGCACTAAACAACGAGCCTCCAGTACAAGAACCAGACGAGACAGTCTGCTGGCCGCTGACCGGTTCGGGTGAAATCGATATTTTTGAACATCATAGTGATGGAGGCCCAGATCACTACGCAGCACGGGCAATTAAAAGCCTTGGTTATTGTGACGGAGGCGATTGGCAGGCGATGATGTTAGTGCAGCAAGCTAAGCTGAGCGAATACCATGATTACTCTGTTGAGATGGACGGAGAAAGCATTATTTTTCGCTTAGATGGCGTTGAGGTTTATCGCAACGCTGATCCGGATGACCAATTTCCTGAGCCCTTATTTGCAATCCTTAATTTTGCCAAGATCAACGACTCCGCCATGACCAGCCCTGAATGGGTAATGGAAGTCGATTGGGTAAAACACGAGGCGTTGCAATAAAAGCGTTGCAACACAAACTTGGCGGTAAAAATTGGATAAGAGAAGCATGGCAATACAGGGATTTTCAAATCGCTCTAAGGCGTCCCCTAAAGGAAGTTTTCGCTTCGCTTTAACGATGCTTGTGCTGAGCCTATTCGCTAGCTGCAGCACCAAACTACCTACCAACGATACTAGCTCTGGACCTAGACCCACCCCGCTAATATGTAAATGGGGCACGCAAGGGTTCGATCTCTGCGCATACTCATCAGATGACGAGCGGATAGACGCTCTGATAGCTGAGATGACGCTTGATGAAAAAATTGGCCAGATGACTCAATCGGTTTGGCATAACGGCGTGACGCCTGAAGTCATCAAACGCAAGTTGATTGGTTCGGTTATTCATACCGAAGGCCCTACTCCTGGGCCCACAGCTTCAGACTGGCAAAACAATTTTGATCGGTTTCAAGCTCATGCACTACAGACTCGGCTAGGGGTCCCACTCTTAATTGCGGTTGATGCCGTGCACGGTCAAAACACCTTTGAGGGCGCGGTAATATTTCCACACAATATAGGCATGGCGGCAACACGCAATATGTCACTGGTAACGGCGGCGGCTAAGATCACCGCTGAAGAAACCGCTGGCACTGGCTTTAATTGGACCTTTTCACCGTGTATCGCGATGCCACTGCATGAACACTGGGGCCGAGTATATGAAGGTTTCAGTGAAGACCGAGATCTAACCATTGCCGCCGTCAAAGCGTCTATTGCTGGTCATCAAGGAAAAAGCTTACACGCGAGAAACACCATCGCAGCAACCGCAAAGCATTTCATTGCCGATGGCGCCACTGTTGGAGGTGTTGAGGGCGGCGACGCGGTAGTTGATGAGCAACAACTAAGAGAAACACTGCTACCTCCCTATGCCGCTGCGGTCGATGCTGGCGTTGCGGCCGTAATGGTTGGTTTCAATTCAGTCAACGGCATCAATATGCATCAACATCAGCATTTGGTTACCGAAGTCTTGAAAGGCGAACTAGGGTTTGACGGTGTTGTGGTTAGTGACTGGGATGGCGGCCAGAGATTTGGCCCTGCTCATACGGTAATAAATGCAGGCGTTGATATAGCAATGCAGCCAGGCAATCACGATGCGTTTATGCAAGACCTAAAATCTTCTGTCAACGATGGTACCGTCAGCCTACAGCGTATAAACGACGCAGTACGTCGTATCCTAGGGCTTAAGTTCAAGCTTGGCTTATTCGCTGAACCGTTTGCTAAAAGAGAATTCGCCGACAGTGTTGGCTCTGAAGCCCACCGAGCAATCGCACGTCAGGCGGTTCGCGAATCTTTAGTCTTACTGAAGAGCGAAAACAGTGCTCTGCCATTAACCCACAATGATCATATCGTCGTGGTTGGCAAACACTCTGTAAACACAGGCTTACAGAGTGGAGGCTGGTCAATTCATTGGCAAGGACAAACCGAAAGCTATGCTGGTGCGACCTCAATCTATCAAGGAATTTTAGACGTTGCGAGCAATTATGATGCAAAAATTGAGCTTGCTATCGAAGGCTGCAAAGCTCAATCGAGCGCAGAAAAAGCGGTGGTCGTGATTGGCGAACAACCGTATGCCGAAGGTGCCGGCGACAGTGATGAACTATGGTTAACCGACACACATAAAAAATTAATCGCCGACTGTAAAGCGCTAGGAAAACGCGTAATCGTGGTACTAATATCAGGCAGAGTTCTGGCAATAAGTCCAGATCTCAACTCAAGTGATGCATTCGTCGCCGCCTGGTTACCCGGTTCTGAAGGGGCCGGCGTCGCCGACTTTCTATTCGCTAAAGATGGCTTCAAACCAAGCGGAAAATCACCTTATGCTTGGCCACGAAAGGTAGCTGACCTGCCATTATCAAAATACGATTCACGAGCCCTATTTCCATTCGGCTATGGCTTAACCGACTATTAAGAACCCGTCGTTTACGAATTACCTTAAGAGACCTATAAGTCAATTAAATAAACCTGCCATGGATGGCTATAAAAATACCGGCGAAGAACCGAGCCCATAAAGCTATTGAAGTATCATAGCGGCGGCTCTGAAAATTGACTCTGAACCGCACCTCGACTAACCCTAAGCCAACCAAGCGATTTCACATTTATTCAGTAATTTACGTTTACGTTAACGTAAATTTAATGCTAGGCTAAACATCATTCGCAGACAAGGCATAGATCCTGTGCACTTCTAAAACATCGAAAAATCAGACCGACGCAAGCATGATGACAACCTACACCATACGAGAACTCGCAGACGAGTTCGACATCACTACTCGCACATTGCGCTTTTATGAAGAAAAAGGTCTTCTGAAGCCATCTCGTAATAACACCACCAGAGCTTACAGTAGCAGCGATCGAACTCGCTTACGGCTGATACTCAGAGGTAAGCGCTTAGGCTTAACGCTGGAAGAAAGTAGTGCGATAGTTTTAATGTACGAGCCAAATTCTCGAAACACTGGGCAGCTACAAACACTGATCGCTAAGATTCGTGATAAGCGCGAACAACTATTACAACAGCAAAACGATTTAGAACTCATGCTGCTCGACTTAAGAGATGCCGAACAACGGTGCTTAGAAACACTCGGCGCCGCAAATGCAATTTCAACATCATAAAGAACTCTTTAGATAGCGTAAAAACAGACTATGAATACTCCATACAGCTCACTTAACTTCAATCTTGGCGAAGAGATCGACATGCTTCGCGATATGACTTACCAATTCGCCAGTGCTGAGATAGCGCCGCGCGCTGCACAGATAGATTTAGACAATTTATTCCCCGCCGATTTGTGGCAAAAACTTGGAGGCCTTGGTCTGCTCGGCATCACCGTTGAAGAAGAATACGGCGGCAGCAATATGGGCTACCTAGCGCACTCGGTCGCGATGGAAGAAATTAGTCGCGCATCGGCATCGGTAGGCTTATCTTACGGTGCACATTCAAATTTATGCATGAACCAACTTCGTAAAAACGGTTCACACGAGCAGAAGCTTAAGTACTTACCTAAACTTTGCTCTGGCGAACACGTTGGTGCATTAGCCATGTCAGAACCGGGTGCTGGCTCAGACGTAGTCAGCATGAAACTTCGTGCCGAGAAGAAAGGTGATCATTATATTTTGAATGGCAACAAAATGTGGATTACCAATGGCCCAGATGCCGATACTTATGTGATTTACGCTAAAACCGATACCAGTGGAGGCTCAAAAGGCATCACCGCCTTTATCGTTGAACGAGGCTTCAAAGGTTTCACCCAAGCTCAAAAGCTAGACAAGCTAGGTATGCGCGGCTCGAACACCTGCGAATTAGTATTTCAAGATTGCGAAGTGCCAGAAGAAAACATTCTAGGCCACGAAGGCGGTGGCGTGCGTGTATTAATGTCTGGCCTAGACTATGAGCGAACCGTGCTCTCTGGCGGACCAGTTGGAATCATGCAAGCCTGCATGGACATCGTCGTCCCGTACATTCATGAGCGCAAACAGTTCAATAAGGCGATTGGTGAATTTCAACTGATGCAAGGCAAGATTGCCGACATGTATACCTCTCTTAGTGCGAGCCGAGCATTCTTATATGCCGTAGCCAGCGCATGCGATCGCGGTGAAGACAGCCGAAAAGATGCCGCGGCGGTTATTTTATATACCGCAGAACAAGCTACGCAAATGGCCTTACAGGCAATTCAAACATTGGGTGGCAATGGCTACATCAATGAATATCCTACTGGCCGCTTATTGCGTGATGCAAAGTTGTATGAAATCGGCGCGGGCACATCAGAAGTACGCCGCATGCTGATTGGCCGAGAGCTGTTTAACGAAACACGTTAGTCACTCGGCGCAATAGTTACTTAAGCAAATAGAATAGTTACCAGAGAAGCAAAAATGCCAATTATAAAAAGCACTGTTAACTCGCGTTCAGTCGATTTCATCAAAAACGCTGAACACATGCAAGAGCAGGTCAATGATCTCTACTCTCTTGTCGAGAAAGTAAAGCAAAGCGGGGGGCCGGAGCGGCAAGAGCGACATAAAGCCAAGGGCAAGTTATTGGCGCGCGAGCGGATTGACCATTTACTCGATACAGGCTCCCCATTTCTAGAAATAGGCCAGCTAGCCGCACACGAAGTTTACCCAGGCGAAGAAGTCCCTGCGGCAGGTGTTATTGCCGGTATCGGTCGAGTTGAAAATCAAGAGTGCATGATCGTCGCTAACGACGCGACGGTAAAAGGTGGTAGCTACTATCCGCTAACCGTTAAAAAACATTTACGCGCGCAAGCCATTGCCGAGCAAAACAATCTGCCCTGCATTTATTTGGTCGATTCAGGTGGCGCAAATTTACCGAGACAAGACGAGGTGTTTCCCGACCGAGAGCATTTTGGGCGTATTTTTTACAATCAATCTCGCATGTCGGCTAAGAACATACCGCAGATTGCTGCGGTGATGGGTTCTTGCACCGCCGGTGGCGCTTATGTTCCGGCGATGGCCGATGAATCGATTATCGTAAAGGGCCATGCAACCATCTTTTTAGCTGGCCCACCACTGGTAAAAGCCGCCACTGGAGAAGTGGTTACCTCGCAAGAGCTAGGAGGTGCTGATGTACATTGCCGAGAGTCTGGCGTAGCCGATCACTATGCGCAAAACGATCATCACGCACTCAAATTAGTGCGCAATTCGATCAGCCGATTAAACCGAGTCAAACCTCAGCAATTAGACATAAAACAAAGCTGCGAACCTGTTTACGACAGCAAAGAAATTTACGGCATTATGCCAAAAGACATGCGTCAGCCATTTGACGTTCGAGAGATTATTGCCCGAGTGGTCGATGGTTCAGAATTCGATGAGTTCAAAGCCCTATTTGGCACCACCTTAATCTGTGGCTTTGCACGACTCTATGGCCAGCCGATAGGCATAGTTGCGAATAACGGCATTTTGTTTAGTGAGTCAGCGCAGAAAGGGGCGCACTTTATCGAGTTGTGTGGTCAGCGCAAAATTCCACTGGTGTTCTTACAAAACATTACTGGCTTTATGGTTGGCAAACAATACGAAGCCGGGGGCATCGCAAAGCACGGCGCAAAGATGGTTAACGCTGTCTCGAATGTCAATGTGCCTAAATTTACAGTCCTGATTGGTAACTCATACGGCGCCGGTAACTACGGAATGTGTGGTCGTGCTTACGACCCTAACTTTTTGTTCATCTGGCCAACAGCGCGCATTTCGGTGATGGGTGGAGAACAAGCGGCTGGTGTATTGGCACAGGTAAAACGTGCGCAGAAAGAACGCGCGGGTGAACAGTGGAGCGCTGAAGAGGAAGCCGCATTCAAACAACCGACCCTCGATACCTATGAAAAACAAGGCCACCCCTACTATGCATCAGCGCGCCTGTGGGACGACGGCGTGATTGACCCAGCTGATACCCGTCAAGTACTCGGTTTAGCCATCTCGGCCTCACTCAATAAGGTGATAGGAGAAACTACCTACGGCGTTTTTAGGATGTAAGCATGACTGACTCTATCGAACTTAGTAAAGACAATGGCGTTGCCACGGTAACACTCAACCGTCCTGAGAAACACAATGCCTTCGACGACAGTGTGATTGGGCAAATGACTGAGGCGTTTGAACATATCGAACATGACGATTCAATTCGCCTGATGGTACTGGCTTCCAGCGGCAAGAGTTTTTCGGCTGGCGCAGACCTTGCTTGGATGAAACGCATGGCAGGTTACAGTTATGACGAAAATTTACGCGATGCTCGTGCACTGGCGAACATGCTCAAAACCCTTAACAATTTATCTAAGCCAAGCATTGCCAGAGTTCAAGGCGCAACCTTTGGCGGCGCAGTGGGTTTGGTTAGTTGTTGCGATATAGCCATCGCATCATCTAAAGCGAGCTTTTGTTTGAGCGAAGTAAAAATTGGTTTGATTCCCGCAACCATCTCACCTTATGTGGTCGCGGCGATTGGTTCAAGGGCGGCGCGGCGCCTATTTATTACCGCTGAGCGCTTCAGTGCCGAACGGGCATTCGCACTCAACCTGGTCAGTGAGGTCTGTGACCCAGAACAGCTTGACGCACGGTTGTCTGAATTATCCGAGATCATACTCGCGAACAGCCCCGCCGCCGTCTCCGCCGCCAAGCAATTAGTGCTCGATATAAGCGGCGCCAGTATCGATGATGATTTAATCGAAGACACCAGCAAACGAATAGCCGCGATACGAACATCCAAAGAGGGCCAAGAAGGTTTAACGGCTTTTTTAGACAAGCGCCCGCCATCCTGGATCAAGCCAGCCTAATAAAGACGGACTAACTTAGATAAGACTATGTTTAACAAAATTCTAATTGCCAATCGAGGCGAAATTGCCTGTCGCGTTATCAAAACCGCAAAACGCTTGGGCATTCGGACAGTGGCGGTCTACTCCGACGCTGACCAATACGCGCTGCATGTAAAGCAAGCCGACGAAGCGGTCCATATCGGCGCGGCGCCATCGGCCGAATCATATCTACTGGGTGACCGGATTATTGCAGCTGCAAAAAAAACCGGAGCACAAGCGATCCATCCAGGTTACGGCTTCTTGTCAGAAAATGCCGGTTTTGCGCAAGCCTGCGCTGACAATGAACTGGTCTTTATTGGCCCACCGATTGCCGCGATTCAAGCAATGGGGTCAAAGTCCGCCGCTAAGAACATCATGGGCGAAGCCGAAGTACCATTAGTACCGGGCTATCACGGTGCAGACCAAGACCCAGCGTTAATCAAACAGTCCGCCGATCAGATGGGTTACCCCGTTCTCCTTAAAGCCGTCGCTGGCGGCGGCGGCAAGGGCATGCGACAAGTCTGGAGCGAAGACGAGTTTGAACAAGCCTTAGCCGATGCTAAACGAGAGTCTATGGCCAGTTTTGGCGATAGCGACATGTTGGTAGAAAAATACTTAACCCAGCCGCGCCATGTTGAGTTTCAAGTTTTTTGTGATAGTCATGGCAACGGTGTTTACCTATTTGAACGCGACTGCTCTGTTCAACGGCGGCATCAAAAAATCATCGAAGAAGCCCCTGCTCCTAATATGAGTGAAGCCTTGCGAAAAGACATGGGTGACACGGCGGTGCGAGCAGCACAAGCGATTAACTACCAAGGTGCAGGCACCGTCGAATTTTTACTCGACGTTGATGGTTCATTTTACTTTATGGAAATGAACACACGGCTGCAGGTAGAACACCCAGTCACCGAGATGATTACTGGTGAAGATTTGGTTGAGTGGCAATTGCGTGTAGCCAATGGCGAGTGTTTACCCAAACAACAAAATGAACTTTCGATTCACGGTCATTCGTTTGAAGCTCGAGTTTATGCAGAAGACCCAAACAACGATTTTTTACCGACATCCGGTACCTTGGAAACCCTTAGAACACCGACCGAAAGCGAATACGTGCGTGTTGATACTGGGGTTATAGAAGGTGATGAAGTAAGCCCATTTTATGACCCCATGATTGCGAAATTGATCGTCTGGGACGAAGACCGCGCAACCGCGCTATCACGCACCGCCAAAGCCTTACGCGATTATCAGATCAGCGGTGTAACCACCAACCTTAATTTTTTATATGACCTTGCTACCTCTGAGCCGTTTGTAAATGCCGAAATCGATACCGGCTTTATTGAAAAACATTACGACAAATTATTTAACCCGGTTAAAACTGACTTACCCGTTCTGCTGTCGCAAGCAGCATTATATTTAGTCTTAACCGAGCGGCACACTGCGGGTACCGACCCGTGGGCGGCAAAAAATGGCTGGCGTGCTAACCAAGCTAACGTTTTCCGCTATGAGCTAGACGTTTCCGGCGACACTCACCCAGTGACGGTTGAATTGCTTAACACTGGTTCAGCTTTTTTAGTGTCTATCAAAAACAATATTATCGAGGCAAGCGCAGTATTAATTGGACAGGCTCTAACAGCAACTCTTGGCGGCCATTGTCAAAGCGTTACCATTGCAAAAAATGGTAATAGCCATGTGGTCTTTGGTGAGCACGGGGCCAGTCAGTTCACCGTGATTACCCCCGATTTAGGTGACCAAGAAGTAAGCCAAACAGATAATAATTTTACCGCGCCGATGAATGGCACTATCGTCGAAGTGCTGGTTAAGGCCGGCGATACGGTTAAGCAGAACCAATCGCTTATTATTGTCGAAGCGATGAAAATGCAGCACACCATGACTGCCTCAAGTGCCGGAACTGTGACTGGGGTTTATTTCGAGTCAGGAGATCTTGTCGACGGTGGTGCGGTATTGCTAGATTTTGAAGCGGATGAGAATCAAGACAACAACAATGACCTTAAAGCAAAATGAGCACAGCAAACAAAATCACAGTCTACGAAGTCGGTCCGCGTGATGGCCTGCAAAATGAAAAATCTAAGTTAGAACTCGATGACAAAGTTGAGTTAGTGAATTTATTATCAGCGACTGGCCTAAAAAAAATTGAAACTGGCAGTTTTGTATCACCGAAATGGGTACCGCAAATGGCCAGCAGCCTAGAGGTGTTCGACAAAATTAGTCGTCGGCAATCCGTCACCTATAGCGCTCTCACTCCTAACCTAAGAGGTTTGCAAGACGCCATAACCGCTAATGCAGATGAAGTGGCCGTCTTTGCCGCAGCATCAGAAAGCTTTTCACAAAAAAACATCAACTGCTCGATAGATCAGAGCATCGAACGATTCAAGCCTTTAATCGAACAAGCGCTGACACAAAATCTGACGGTCCGAGGCTATGTATCGTGTGTGGTTGGCTGCCCCTATGAAGGCGATATTAGCCCTAGAAGCGTTGCTGCTGTAGCAAAGCAGCTTTTCGATTTAGGCTGCTACGAAATTTCCTTAGGTGACACGATCGGGGTTGGCACCCCAAAAAAAATACGTGATGTCATCGAGGTTGTCGCCGGTGAAATACCGCGGCACGCTATCGCCATTCATTGTCACGATACCTACGGCCAAGCTATCGCTAATATTTACGAATCGCTAGAAGCCGACATTCGCACCTTTGATAGCTCTGTTGCTGGCCTAGGTGGTTGTCCGTATGCGGCCGGTGCCAGTGGCAATGTCGCCAGCGAAGATCTAGTCTATTTACTCCACGGCTTGGGCCTAGACTCCGGCATCGACCTTGAAAAGTTAATCACAGCCGGTAATTTTATTTCTCAACAGCTCGGTCGAGTTAATCAATCTAAGGTCGCACAGGCTATTACTAGCAAATTAAGAGCCAGCAATACTTAGACAAAAATTTCCCCTAGTGAGCGTCTAAATTACGACTGCGTAATGGCGTAAAAATCGGGGAATATTTTGGAATTACGCCGGCAGACGCAAACAACCGCAGATCCAATATTAAAAAATCGGAAACAAAAGTATGAAAGATATTTATATCACCGCCAGCACTCGTACGCCACTGGCAGGATTTCAAGGAGCATTTACCTCGATGACCGCTCCGCAATTGGGCGCGATCGCAATAAGGTCTTCGCTCGATAAAGCCGGCTTAAAAAACGACCAGGTGGATGAAGTCTACTTCGGCAATGTTGTTAGCGCAGGCTTGGGCCAAGCACCTGCCAGGCAAGCTGCGTTACAAGCCGGTTTGTCTGACCACACAACGTGTACCACTGTTAGCAAAGTCTGTGGGTCCGGTATGAAAGCGGTGATGCTAGCCGCTGACGCGATTCAATGCGGCCACGCAGAGATCATTATTGCTGGCGGTATGGAAAGTATGACAAACGCACCTTATTTGTTAAGCAATGCTCGCCAAGGTCACAGACTAGGCCATAACGCGACTAAAGACTCCTTATTTCTTGACGGCTTAGAAGACGCCCAAAGCGGCCGACTGATGGGTGAGTTTGGCCAACAAACGGCCGACCGTTTCAATATCACCCGAGAACAAATGGACGACTATGCCTTAGAGTCGTTAAGACGCGCAACCGAAGCTAAAGAGGGCGGCTACTTCAACAATGAAATTACTCCGGTCACCGTTAAAAGCAGAAAAGGCGAGACCGAGGTCTGTCATGACGAACAGCTCGACACAGCTAAACCAGAGAAAATTCGCACACTAAAACCCGCATTTGTTAAAGATGGCAGTATCACAGCTGCAAATTCCAGCTCGATTTCAGACGGTGCAGCGGCGCTAACGATTATGAGCGCAGAAGCGTTGGAGCAAAACAACGGCACTGCCGAGGCGAAAATATGCGCTTATGCGAGCCATGCTCAGAAGCCCGAAGAATTTACGTTGGCACCCATAGGCGCCATCCAAAAGGTATTAGAACAGACTGGCTGGAACAAAGATGAGGTTGATTTGTACGAAATAAACGAAGCCTTTGCGGTAGTTGCAATACAGGCAATGGCAGAACTAGAGCTCGACTATGAAAAGGTAAACATACACGGTGGTGCCTGCGCACTTGGTCACCCGCTAGGGGCCTCTGGCGCACGTATAATTGTCACCCTTATTCACGCATTGCAAAAACTTGGAAAGACCAAAGGCATCGCCGCCTTATGTATTGGTGGTGGAGAGGCAACCGCGATTGCAATCGAAGTGATGTAGCCAAATATTGGCCGACGGCTATTGATGAGAAGAGGCCAGCGTTTAGAAAAATTGGTTCGCCATGATTGGGCTTTATCGACTTAACTCATCAGCATCTATTGCTTACTAAATGTCGATGAGCACTCTTTTCACCAGCTGCAATGCCGTGTCTATTCCCTCGAGGTCGTCATAGAGCTTACCGTTTTGACCTGAATAATGGCCGTGTCCAATGGGCGCCATAATATAGGTATGCTGATTTTCATCTAAGTTTATTTCAGCACTGTAGATAATCGAGGGCTGGCCTGATGAGCCTGAGCCACTATAAACGACATCATCGGGATACTTATCTTTAGTGTAAACGTTATTGAAGTCGTATGATCTGTTGATTTCCATCATCACCTTGAACTGGCGCAAGTCCGTATCAAGTTTACTGCGAACATCATAATTGCCTAAAGGGGTAGCTCCGGTCATGCCGTCTAGGTCAGTATTATTTGTCGCTGGCATCACCGAGTTACCCGCGTATTTTACGCCGCGCTGATGGGCCCAGTAAGGCAAACTTTCTGGTCGGGTTACCGTATTAAATATATCATCAGCAGCAACAAAGCTACCATTGCTGATCTTTTGTGTTACATAAATAGTGCTTATGTAACGCCCATCTAGATCCTCAAGCCAAAATGCAACCTGGGGAGTACTGGTATAGGTAAGCCCTAGAAACAATGGCTGTGGTTCAGATTCATAATGAAGACCTTTACGTAGCTCTATCTGAATCGGAACCCCTGCATCGCCAACATTGGTGGTTAGTATTTGAAAACTACCCTCTTCTACCGACATAGATTTACGCAGATTTTTACCAAACTCTAATACCGGGCTAAACGGTGGCAAGGCCAATAAAACCCCGATGGTGATGGCTAGTCCGCCGGCGACGCTTACACTTAAAAATGTCTTACCCTTATGCTGAGACACATAATTGATAAGCATTTTAAGGTTATTGCGCAAATGAAAAATGATTAGAAATATAAAGGCGATTCCAAACCAGGTGTGGATGCCTGCGATCGACTCGCTATAGGTTAGCGCATAAGATAGAACACCCGTAATAGTCATTCCAACTAAGGCGCTAATCAAGCTAATACTGACCCAAGACCGTTTATTTGCTTTAGGTTTATTAAGCATAGAATCGTTTGTTTGTTTGATCACGTCGGCGGCAGCTTGATTCAGATTATTCATAATTTAGTTCTAAGTTGGATTCTGCTCTTCAAAAACGGTTCTAAATTGATTGCTCAATCGATAAAGCTGCTCTAGTTGTGCAGCACTGAAATTGTCCGCCAGGGCTTTTAGATCAATATCGAAATGCTCAAGGGCTGATTGGTGTGCGCGGCGCCCCTGGTCGGTAAGCACCACGCTCTTTCTTCTAGCATCTTGGGGTTGTGAAACCAGATTAACGAAGCCATTTTTTTTGGCCTGCTTAATCACCTGACTCATGGCGGATAGTGTGACGTGGGAATTTTTAGCAATATCACTGACCATTTCATCTTTATTAGTGGTGTTCACTAAGTGATTCAAAAGCTTAAATTGCGCTGTCGGCAGATCTGTAGGTAATTTTTTCTTAAAAATGGCGTCCACTCTTTCTTGCACAATGCCGAATTCACGGAAAGTAGCCAATACAAGTTCTAATTGATTCATAACACTTGCTTAAGTTGCTAAATAGTTAAGAAGCTTAACTATATCCCTATTATGCGAAATTGCAAGCGGCTCGATTAAATATTTGATGAGTGCGATGTAAAAAAGAAACTTCTTGACATAGATTGATTGCTAGTACTTAACAATGTGAACCTACAAGGGACAAACAACCAAAGAATACAAAAATAAGATGGTCGGTATTTTGATAACTAGTCTTTCAGTACTCAAACATTTTTTTCGATTAATTATTAAAATTATCGATATGGGGTTAAATCTAATCACCACTTAGAATTCAACCAATAATAAAAAAATTATATTTAATAGCACTCACAGCCCTTACTTTGTCGGGCTGTGCAACGTCGCCATTAACAAACAACTACACTCCAAGTTCTACATTGAGTGTTGAAAGCCAATAAGTTTGCTAAAATGTTGGGAATATTAAACCAGGTCATTAAGCTAAATCTAAGGATACTTTTATCGGATCCTTCGCTTCAATCGTACATTGCGTTACAAGCTGATAACCAAATAAAAATTCCACAAATACAATACCTTCTTCGCCGTAATCGCCAGATATCGTTTCAAACAGAAAGGCGGCAGAGGGTTTCAAATTGACTCAGGGTGACCCTGAAAAAACCGCGACAACCTGATTAAAAGTAGCTTACTTAAACTATTAAATTTATTACAAGACACTGTTAATAATTATTTCCGTGGTATCGGTAAGGTATTCTAATTGAAGCAATTTACACACACTGAGCGGTCCACCTAAGTTTGTGACTATTTTTGTAACCGTAAACAATTCGAATCATGACAATAGCTTGCAGCTAATTTACATATTTTGAGATCGTAGCGTTAATCAAAGCACTCATATCGTCCGTATTATGATCAGTTTCAGCGGCACTAAATAGTGTTATAAATAACGGCTGGCCATCGACAGTTGGCTTTAATGATAGCTTGTGATTGGCATTAATTACCACCCTCCATTGCCTTCGAACAGCCTTCCAAAACGCCGCCGTCTTCTGCATATAAAGATCGCCAGGAGTAAAATCAATATTACTTACTAATTGATAACGAGCAACGCCTTGTTCTTTTGCAAGATACGGGTAATCGGCATTCGGATCACCTTTATCGTCGAGAGATAGCTTCCAGTTTTCTTCTTCTTGAACCCAGCCATGACGTGTCACGGTGTGGCGGTTAAATCCTTCTAATACGTCATAATCCTTCCTGACGCTATACTCTCTACGTGGCATAGGTCGGCGTGTTGTCGCGCTTAACCATGTTGAAAAACTTGGATTATGAACCCACCGACCGATTGATTCATATCGAGGCGAATCATCAACTTGAAAAACCGCTTGGCTCCATTTACCTTTTACTTTCTTAGCATCGAGCTGTCGATTGACCCACGTATTTTTATGATGATATTCGAGCAGAGAACTGTCTTGATAGGTCCAGTCCTGCCGCCAATGCTTCATCACTGTTGCCTCAGAAATACTTCCATCATCTTGCTTAAAGTACATAACCATCAAGTGTTGCAAGCTTATGAAATCCGATTCATCTTCGATTACATAAACGTATTCAGTACCCCAAGAATGATAGGGTTTGTCACGTTTAAAATTAGCTGAAAAACCGACTGTTTCTATAAAGTTAAATTCTACTTTATATCCGCCAGCCATTGCTAATATCGCGGATCGATCGCGTTCAAAACTTGAGTTTTTCGGGTCTTGAATCTGCTCCCAACCCTTATGAACTTGACGGCTAATCTCGACATCAGCGCCTTTACTGTTACCACCTCGGGGAAGGCCATAACAGCCTTCCGAAATAGGCCAACTGAACACGTAGTATGAGCTACTGTCCTCGCACTTTCTCTCGGTTGCGTACGCAGCTGAAGCCAACGTTAGCGCCACCAACGATATTAAATAACTTAAAATTAAAGGGCGTGAAACGTAATCAATCATTAGCTTAACTTCAAAGTAGAGATTTTAATATTAGGCGTTTTAATACAAAGTTTCAGGCCAACTAAAAGTTAACCTTAACCGTAATAGAGTAGTTTCGACCTGGCTCGGTCAGTCTATCAAAATTAGTCGTAGCCGGGTTTTGAACGAACTCTTCGCTCCATTGAAAATGCTGCTTGTCAGTAACATTAAAAACACCCCAATTTATTCTGGCGTTATCATTAATGTTGTAGTGACCAATCAAATCTAAGGTTACGAAACTAGAGGCCTCAAAAGGCATGACCGAGGGAGCTCCTTGCGCTTGTAATGAGCTTGCGTCGATATCGCTGGAGCTTTTGCTATCAGTAGCAACAACTACCGCTTCGATACTCCACTTATCGTCGGCGGGAGCATAGCCGACTCCGACAACCAACTGCTGTGGGTCGATTGAATTTAAAGGCGTGCCGTCTTGTTGGTTTTCTCCATCTGAGTAGGCGTAGGCTGCGCGAAGGTGAAAGCCATCAAAGTCAGAGTATACTTGGCCCAAGTTATATTGAGTTTTAAATTCAAAACCTGATATCTCAGCTTGATCGAGGTTACGCGCCTGAAACTCTAGCAACCGTGTATCGAGGTTAAAACCCCGAACAGCCAAGGTTTCAATAAAGTCTTCATAGGTGTTCTGATAGACCGTAAACTCTACGCTACCCGCGTCACTGTATCGGCGTATCCCGATTTCAACACTTTCGCCTTGCTCTGGCAGCAGGTCCGGATTAGGTAATGTGGTATAGCCGCCGATAAAATTAGTAAACCCCGAGTTGACCGCATCAAGTGGTGGGGCTCGAAATCCCTCGGCGTATTGGGCAAACATAGACCAACGATCATTAAAGTCATAGACCACACCGATCTTAAATGACAATTGCGATTTATCGTAGCCTTCTGGTGTTGGCGAACCGGTGTTACCGGAAAGGTAAATGGCATCAACAGTTGGTTGCAGCTCAAAACTGTCATAACGCAACGCTGGTATTATGTGCAACCGACCTTCTAATAACGAAATATCGTCTTGAATGAAGGCACCGACACTGGTGTATTCTGAGGTAGGAAAATCACGAGTCGGAAAATTTGTGAATTCGGGTAATTGAGCTCCATTTGCTCGATCAACAGTTTTGCCTTCTCGTAGCGTGGTTGTCTGACTCTGATCGTAGTCTATTCCGTAAATAAGCTCGTGTTCAACTCTACCAATCTCAAAAGCCTTAGTCATCTGCACACGAATACCGACGTTTTCTTGCTCATAAAACGAGCCTCTTGTGCGTTCTTGTAGTGCACCGCGTGAAAGTCTTTCAGCAACGGTATTTTGTTCAGCATCACTGTTTTGAAAATAGGCCAACATGCTTATAGTTTCAAATAAGACGCTGTCGGTGTTTAATCGGTAATCTAAGCTTAAGCGCTCACGCGTTCGTTGATCGGTACCGATCTCGGAGTTAGTAAGCACTCCTCTGGAAACACCGCCGACAGCGGTTAATACTTTAGTTTCAGCATCGCCCTGAAATTTTTCAGTGACCAAGGTGACACTCTGAGAATCCGACGGGGCGTAAACCAACTTTGCGTAGATATTATTGTTTTCGGCTTCTTGTGGGTTTTGTGCGCGACGCGCCGAACCAACGGTGTTATCACCGAAGAACGTTTCTGTTTCTGATCCTTCGCGGCGTGTTCCAACCACCATCCCTGACCATGTTTGGTTACCAAAAGCAGCCAGCACGGTAGTATTAATACTCTTATCAACCGAGCTGTAACTAACCTTAGCAGATCCAGCAAGGTTCCTATCTCCCAGATAGTCGATTGGTTCTTTAGTAATAAAGTTAACGACTCCACCAATGGCGTTACTGCCGTAAACGCTGGAGCCCGGCCCTCGCACAATTTCTACCGCTTTCAATGCATCGATATCGACAAAGTCTCTTCGTGATGACAAGAATGGCCCAAATGAAAATTCATCGGCGGTTGGCGTGCTATCTACTAAGGTAAGCACTCGGTCGCCGCCAACACCACGAATTGAAAAGCTACTCAGTCCAAAGCGGCCACCACCACCGACTGACACACCGGGCTCGTATCGAACCAAGTCATCAATATTATTAGCGATCTCTCGTTGAATTTGCGCCGCATCGATCACTGAAACGGTATTAGCCACTTCAGACGTGAGTTTTTCGGTTCTGGTTGAGGAAATAATAATTTCTTCGATTTTGCCTGTTGGCTGTTTCTCAGCCAATGCGCCAGTGCTGAGTAGACTTAAGCCAATAAATACCGCAAAACTGGGTACTTTTTTGATGCGGCCTGACAAAAATGATTTAGCCATAGGAGTTTTGATCAAACGTGTGTTGCTAGTCATGGTAGTAATAGGATTGCTCATAAATTTACTCGACATTAGAAAACATAAGGATTTGGTTGTCTGGGCTCATAAAAATGCTACGTAAAAGCCCCAATCAACGAGAAATATAACTAACTACAATTGCAAATGCAAATCATTCGCATTAAGATTCTCATATTGTAAATTTAATGCTTCTTGGGTTCTTCAAAAAATCAAAATGAATAGACACGTCAAATCACCACTGATTTCAATACTTTGCTTGCTATTGATTTTCTCAGCAACGCATCTGGCTTCCGCAAAAAAAGACAACCATAAAACTCGAATCATTAGTGCCGGCGGTAGCATTACCGAAATCCTTTTCGCTCTAGGTTTGGGCGACCACTTAGTGGGTGTCGATACCTCTAGTCTTTACCCCGAAGCGGCAATAATGCTGCCAAAAGTAGGTTACTTTCGCAGCATGGGCGCTGAAGGGTTAATGTCGCTTAAACCAGATATTATTATTGCCGCTAAAGGTGCTGGACCAAGCGCCGCATTAAAGCAAGTCAATATGCTCGGCGTTGAGGTAAGGACGTATAACCAAGATACCTACACAGTAGACGTATGGAAAGAGCTGATCACAGACCTAGGCAACGACTACTCAAAAACTAGCGAGGCCAATAAACTAATCAAAAAAGTGACTCAAGGATTGAGATCGCAAGATAAGCTGCGCCGTTTTAAAGATAAACAATTGAATGCGGTCGCCTTGCTCAGTATCGGTCAGCGAGGGCCGGTTGCGGCAGGTAAAAATACCGTGCCCAACCTGTTACTTACGCTCGCTGGAATCAATAACCTGGCGGATGCTCTGGATGGCTACAAGCCGTTTAGCTCAGAGTTACTCGCCACACAAAAGCTTGATCTGATACTGATTCCCTCACACGTAATCGCTGGTCTTGGCGGTAAACAAGCAGTTTGTCAAAATCAAATCATCAAACTAGCGATGCCGAAAAGCTGCAATATCTACCTGATGGACCCGCTATTGCTGATGGGCTTTGGCACCAGACTCGACCAAGCCGTTGGACAGATCATTGAGCAGGCGAATCAGCTTTGAAGCGCAGTAACATTGCATTTAGGCAAGCAAATCAATCTCATAGTCACAAACGTAGACTCGAATTTGTAATACTTAGTTTTTGTCTAATCACCTTTCTCTGGTTAGGCGTGTCTATCGGCGCATCGAACGTCAACTTACTGTTACCGCTTGAATCACTTTACTCAAGCCTAGTCGGAAAATTCGAGCCCAGTATTACGCAAAACGTTGTGCTAAATATTCGGCTACCAAGAGTGGTCATGGCATTGCTTGTTGGCGCGGCTTTAGCGGTGAGCGGCGCGAGCCTTCAAGGTGTCTGCCGAAACCCATTAGCGGACCCTGGTTTGCTCGGCATTTCCGCTGGCGCGGCAGTAGGGGCAGTAATGATGATACTGTTTGCCAATCATGTACCCTTTTTAAATGCAGCAGGGCCTTACGCCGTCTCTATAGCCGCGTTTGCCGGAGCGGCGATTGCTACCTTCTCTGTGTATAGTTTAGCGCAAGTTAATGGAGACATTCAGATACCGACATTTCTATTAGCCGGTGTTGCGATAAACGCATTAGCTGGCGCCATGATTGGCGGCTTAAGCTTTATCGCCGACGACCAAGCATTACGGCTAATTACATTTTGGATGATGGGCAGCCTTGCGAGCGCCACTTGGACCAGCGTTGCAATAAGCACACCTACACTGGCTATCGCCATGTTCGCTATTTACAGAAAACGTCATGCGCTTAACTTAATCCTACTGGGTGAGGCCAATGCACGTTTTACCGGCATTAATGTCGAAAAGGTCAAGAGCCAATTACTATGGCTCAACGCATTAGCCGTCGGTGTCGCGGTCGCATTCAGTGGCATTATCGGCTTTATAGGCTTAGTAGTGCCGCATATACTAAGAATGTCCTCGGATACTAATTATCGCTACCTTATCGTCAACAGTGCTTTACTTGGTGCCGCGCTATTAGCGCTTGCCGACCTCGGTTCACGCATGTTGATCGCACCTGCCGAACTGCCTATTGGGATACTCACATCATTGATTGGCGCGCCCTTTTTTATTGGTTTACTGATACAGCAAAAGCGCCGTATGGGTTTCAGTCTATGAGCATTCAGGCTTCCAGTCTTTCAGTCACCATCAACGGCCAAAAAATTCTAGACGACCTTAGTTTTAGATGCCATACAGGAGAAATAACCGCCATCGTTGGTGAGAACGGTGCGGGCAAATCTACCTTACTTAACTGCTTAGCAGGTGTCTCAGAGTATACCGGTGAGATCACGATAAACAACCGCTCTTTAAAGTCACTAAGCCTAGCCAAGTTAGCTCAATATCGAGCGGTATTACCACAAAACTCTAGCCTCAATTTTCCATTCAGCGTTCACGAAGTGGTTCGTTTAGCGATGTCACTGGGTTGCTTAAGCCAAGCAGAGCAGGAGCAAGTTATCGTTGATAGTTTAGCCCTTGTCGACGCCACCCAATTTATTGGTCGCGACTACCTGCATCTGTCTGGCGGCGAAAAGCAACGCGTACAACTTGCTAGAGTACTGGCTCAATTACGTGCTCACGCCCACCAAGAAGGCCGCTTTCTTTTTCTTGACGAGCCAACATCCGCATTAGATTTAAAACACCAATACTCAACATTAAAAATGCTGCGCGAGTTGTGCACGAGTAATAGTGCGCGAGGAATCAGCCCGCAAAACACTCGTTGGCAAAGATTAGGAGCGTTGGTGATCGTGCACGATTTAAATTTGGCGTCATTCTATTGCGACAAGATATTACTACTCAATAACGGCCGCTTAATTGCCCATGAACCTCCAGAAAAAATTTTTCAAAACCACATCATCAAAGAATGTTTTGGTATCGACGTTATCGTCGACAACCACCCTGATACCTCTAAACCTTACTTAATACCGAGACTACAATAGATCTGGACACTGTTATGAATAAGCAAAAATCGATTCGAAACGCCCGTACCCTTCTTCGTCAATCAGAGCTTGGAGTGCTATCGACGCATTCAAAAGCTAACGACGGTTTTCCCTTCGGCTCGGTCTCAACGTATATGAGCACGGTCAACGGCGACGCTATTTTTTACATTAGTGACCTTGCTCAACATACCAGAAACCTACTGGCGAATAACAAGATGTGTCTAACGGTATTCTCGGGTTCTGACGGATCAACGGCTAGCGATGAAGACCCCAATGCCGGAGCACGACTGAGCTTACTGGGTGAGGCCAAACGAGTTGATGTATGCGAAACAGAAGCCATAAAGCATCGCTTCTTTAAGCTGTATCCAGAGAGTTGCGCTTATCAAGGCACGCACGTTTTTGAATTTTTCAAACTAAACACCGAACGAGTTCGGTTTATCGGCGGCTTCGGTGACATTAACTGGATCAACAAAGACGCTTGGACACTACCGACACCCGAGTGGTTGAGCAATGAAGAAAACATGGTCCAACACATGAACGAAGACCATGAAGACGCCATGCAACTTATGTGCGAGCACCTCTTTGGTATAAATCCAGAGCACGTCGAAATGCTGACACTTACGCCTGACGGCTGCTTCTTAAAAGCGGACCAAGGTAAACCTTTATTTGTTCCATTCGAAGAGTTCGTGCACAGTAACCAAGAAGTCCGTCAGCAACTGGTAAAGCTAACTCACGCGGCTCGCAAAGCAGTTGCCGCTTAAAGAGCTAGTAATTCTTAGG
>JBLHRL010000009.1:0-68684 GCA_047625975.1 Arenicella sp. | reverse complement strand
AAACATCATGACTGTAATTACAATTAACTTTCCAACAAGACTGCTATTCATTAGAGACCTACAAATAAGACAACAACATTAAAGATCTAATAATTTAGATCTAAATAAACCTACTCTTTAACTACGCTGAACAAAAAATGACGCAATAAATAACATTACTGGGATCATAGTAACAAACACAGCCACTTTAGCATTGCTCATCTTTTTAAGATTATCGACGACTTCATCGTTATCGGCATTGTCGTTTTCGTCAGTCATTTTCTACTCAGCTTTTATCTTGTTTATCTCGGACCCACCTATTTAATAACAGGCGGCTCATCAAATGTATGAAATGGCGCCGGAGATGGAACAGTCCACTCAAGGCCTTCAGGGTTATCCCAAACTTCGGCCGTTGCTTTCTTACCGCCGCGAACTGTCGATATTACGATATAAAGAAACAGTAGTTGAGATAAACCTAAGCCAAAGGCACCAACAGATGACCATTGATTAAACTCTGTAAACTGTACTGGATAATCAGCGTAACGACGCGGCATACCAGCAAGGCCTAAGAAATGTTGTGGGAAGAACGTGATGTTAAAAAATATCGCCGTCAACCAAAAGTGAATTTTGCCCAATGTCTCGTTGTACATGTGACCAGTCCACTTAGGTAACCAGAAGAACGCTCCACCCATCATCGCCATTACTGCACCAGAGAACAATACGTAATGGAAGTGAGCAACCACAAAATAAGTATCGTGATACTGGAAGTCGGCTGGGGTAATCGCCAACATCAAGCCTGACAAACCACCTAAGGTAAACAAGAACACAACGCCGATCGCATACAACATTGGCGTTTCAAAGGTCATTGAACCACGCCACATCGTGGTTACCCAGTTAAAGACCTTCACTCCAGTCGGAACCGAGATCAACATGGTTGCGTACATAAAGAATAATTCGCCTTGCAGCGGCATCCCCACGGTGAACATGTGGTGCGCCCATACGATAAACGATAAGAACGCGATCGCCGCGGTGGCAAACACCATTGAGCTATAGCCAAACAAAGGCTTGCGCGCAAAGGTTGGAATAATGTGCGAGATGATACCAAACGCTGGCAAAATCATAATGTACACTTCAGGATGACCGAAGAACCAGAAAATGTGTTGATACAATACGGGATCGCCGCCGCCCGCCGGGTTGAAAAAGGCGGTACCGAAGTGACGATCGGTCAGCAACATAGTTACCGCACCAGCAAATACAGGCATTACCGCAATCAGTAAGAAAGCGGTGATTAACCAAGTCCATACGAACATAGGCATTTTCATCAATGTCATGCCAGGAGCACGCATGTTCAATACAGTTACGATCACGTTGATCGCACCCATGATTGAGGAAATGCCCATCATGTGAATGGCTACAATCGCCATATCAACACTCATACCACCTTGAATTGTTAAAGGCGCATAAAGAGTCCAGCCAGAAGCTGGGCCGCCGCCAGGAACAAATAAACTCGACAAAAGAATTGTGAAGGCAAATGGAAGAATCCAGAAACTCCAATTATTCATACGTGGCAATGCCATGTCTGGTGCGCCAACCATTAATGGCAGCATCCAGTTAGCGAAACCCACGAAGCCAGGCATCACCGCACCAAACACCATCACCAATGCATGCATGGTGGTCATCTGGTTAAAGAAGTGAGGATCTACAAATTGCAGCCCTGGCTGAAATAGTTCGGCACGGATAACCAACGCCATGGCGCCGCCTATAAACAACATGCTCAAAGAAAAAATTAGGTATAAGGTACCGATGTCTTTGTGATTAGTAGACATAAACCAACGTTGAAAAAACGGAGGCTTGTGATCGTGATCGTCGTGGCTGTGATCGCCAGCGGTCGCTGCATGTGACATGAATAATCTCCTGTTCTTTTAGTTACGTTTGGCTTTTACGTCGGCTGGTAAAACAACATCACCAGTCTCGTTGCCGTAAGAATTACGTTGATAAGTAACAACTGCCGCGATTTCATCGTCGTTCAGTTGTCCTGCAAATGCGCCCATCATTGTTCCTGATTTACCGTACATGACGATGTCGATGTGCGCGTCTACAGGGCCAGTAGCGACGGGGCTACCAGCAATCGCAGGAAATACTCCCGCTATGCCCATTCCATCAGAGCCGTGACAGGCAGAACAATTTGCTAAAACTGATTCCCCTTTGCTCATTAAGTCTTCTTTAGTCCAAGTTTTCGACGACGGCTGATCCGCCGCCTGTGCTGCAGGCAGAATTGCATCCATCATTGAACGTGTAGTTTCTTCAGTTTGAACTTCAAGCGCGTCATCCGATTGTTCTGCAGCGATAGACTCGACGCCTTCGAATGAACCACCGGCGGCAACCCATCCATCAAATTCCGCACCTGTCACAACTTTAACGACGATAGGCATAAAAGCGTGATCTTTACCACACAACTCAGCACATTGACCTCGATAAATGCCTTCTTTACCAACGTCAACGTTGAACCATAGCTCATTAATGTATCCAGGGATCGCATCTTTCTTAGTACCGAAAGCTGGAATCCACCATGCATGAATCACGTCATTTGCGGTGATCAAGGCGCGTACTTTACGACCTGATGGCACAACTAGCATTTTGTCAGTCTCGAGTAAGTAATTCTCACCGAGAGGCTCAGCGTTTTCCTTGTCGAACTGGTCGATTTGGTTACGCGGAGTGGACAAAGTTGCAAAAAAGCTTATGTCTTCATTTAAGCCTAAATAGTCATAGCCCCACTTCCATTGATAGCCGGTGATCTTAATAGTTAACTCAGACTTGGTAGTGTCTTCCATTTTAATCAGCACTTGGGTCGCTGGTATAGCCATTATCACCAAGATTATGAATGGCACTATTGTCCAAACAATCTCAACGGTGGTACTGTGACTAAATTGTGCAGGCTTATAATTTTTACTCTTGCGATGAGCAAAGATAGAGTAAAACATGACACTAAACACGGCGACAAAAATGGCCACGCATATCCAGAAGATAAGCATATGCAAGCCAAAGATATCCCTTGCGACTTCGGTTACTGGCTCTTGAAAATTAAAAGCGTATTCAGCTTGAGCTAAGCCACTAAACAAAGCGGCGGTGAAGAATGTGCCCAACGCAAATATTTTAGCGCAAGACTTTATGTGTTGAGATAACACCATAATTAGAGGTACTCCAATTAAAATTTCGATTCGTAGAAAAACCTTTATTTTTAAACGTTCACGACGAGGTCATGACACTTTTTAAAAACTCAATTTTGTAACCTGATAATAGCACTGCTGGTGACTTAAAAATTCACCAGTGTGAAGGTCTTAAGCTGTGACAATACAGTCAGGTTGCATGGCCAAGTTTAAGCGAACGAAAGGTATCACACGGGCCACCGAGCTTCAACAATTAAGGCTCTTATTATTAAGAAAACTTGAGCCAATGTAACAATTGCCCAACCAGCAATCAATGGATACGCTATCACGGCATTGCCCTGATTCCCAATTTACTCATCAGGGCCCGGTCATGTTCAACCGAGGCGTTATTAGTAGTCAGCAACTCTTCGCCATAAAACACCGAGTTGGCTCCCGCCATAAAGCACAGCGCTTGCATCTGATCATTCATTGACGCACGACCCGCCGACAAGCGCACATAGGAACTTGGCATAGTGATTCGGGCCGCGGCAATGGTGCGAATGAATTCAAACTCATCGATCGGCTCAACGTCATCCATGGGCGTACCCGGCACCTGAATTAAGTTATTAATAGGCACGCTTTGTGGGGCTGCTGGCAAACTAGCCAAATTGGCAATCAAAGCAGCTCGATCAGTTCGTGTCTCCCCCATACCAACGATGCCACCACTGCATACATTTATGCCAGCCATGCGCACTTGATCCAAGGTGTCTAAACGGTCTTGGTAAGTACGGGTGGTGATAATTTTTTTATAGTAGGCTTCTGAGGTGTCGAGGTTGTGGTTGTAGTAATCTAAGCCAGCGTTTTTCAAACGTATAGCCTGCTCCCCGTTCAACATTCCCAAAGTCGCACATGTCTCCAAACCTAATGCACTAACCTCGCGCACGGCCTGTTCTACAACACCCAGATCTCTGTCTTTTGGGCTTCTCCATGCCGCGCCCATGCAAAAACGACTGGCGCCATTTTTCTTGGCTCTTTTTGCCGCATCAACAATTGCCTCGACACGCATTAAACGCTCGACCTCTAAGCCAGTGTCATAGCGGGCACTTTGCGGGCAATACTTGCAATCTTCAGGGCAGGCGCCGGTCTTAATACTGAGTAAACTGCTTAGTTGCAGCTCATTGGCATCAAAATTTTGGCGATGGGTTTGCTGGGCTCGAAATAAGAGGTCATTAAACGGCAATTCAAATAACGCCTCAACCTTTTCTACTGGCCAACGCTTTGCAGCGGCCTCTACTCGGTCTATTACAATAGGCACTACTTTGACCATCGATAGCTTAATCTCGACGGCTTGAGTTACTAGATCACTTGACATAATATTGTTTGCTAGTTAATTGACGGCAAGGGAAATGCCACCTTATTGATTGCTGTTTCTTATTTGCTAATAATTTAGGGCTCCATTATTCGAACTCCATCATTACCATTCGGCCTCTCAAGATGATGGGTGAACTGATGAGCAAAAAGTTGATACTACTGATTTTCAAAAGGACTTGTAAACCAAAATGAATTTTACACCTTACAACATGGCGCGCCAAGTAATTAATTGGTTTTTACCAAAACGATGCCTAAGCTGCAAAGATACCTTGAGCCATGACACCGGTTCAGTTTGTGAACCCTGCTACCCTGATTTACCATTTCAGTACCATTACTGCAGTCAATGCGGACAAAATTTCTCGGCACATACAGATTATTGCGGACACTGCTTGGCCTCTCGACCAAGTTTCGACCACTGCTTTTGCCCGTTTAGATATGAATCGTGTATTAAAGACCTTATCTGTACTCTGAAGTATAGGCAGCGGCCCGAGCTAGCAAAGGCAGCCGCATCTTTGTTGATGGGGGAATTGATTGAATCTGATTTCGAGCCTCCAGACGCACTCATTGCTGTACCAATGCACCTAAGCCGCTTGCGAGAAAGGGGCTATAATCACTCTACGTTAATCGCCCAACATCTCAGCAAAACACTCAATATTCCATTGCTCAAAGGCACACTTCGAAAAACTAGGCGAACCAAGCCACAAGCCACGCAAAGCTTAAAACAACGTAAGAAAAACTTAGCCGGAAGCTTTAGCTTGATAAAAATGATCAACGCGAAAAACGTCGCTATTGTCGATGACGTCATGACGACTGGTTCTACTGCCGAAGAAATCGCTAAGATTTTAAAAAAAAACGGTGTAGACTACGTACAGGTATGGGGAATAGCTCACACGCTCTAATTGCTTAGATATTTGAATTAACTTAGATTTGCGTGAATATATCATTATAAAACAATGATTAACCAATCTGGAGAAACATGGCAACACTACAGAAAAACCCGAACCCTGCAGGGCTAATAGCGATCGCCAACCCATCGCTGGCTAAAAAATTAAACGATGACAATGCCTCGTTAAAGCGAAAGGCGGCGAAACCGTTACCAACTCAAAAACCCGCTCGAACGGCGACCTTCGACCAAGACCGATGGACTGCTGTTCTCGCGCTTAACATCTTTAGATATGGTTTAGCGCTGGTGTTGCTCGCCATGAGCGCAATCCCAAGCGTATTTGACGACTTTAATTCAATTGTTAACTTGACACACCCAGCCTTATTTATGGCGTGCGCAGTGGCGATACTACTTTCGGCTATCTGCTTTACGATATTCAACAGTAAACGCATGTTCGAATTAAGCCATATCTTAATTGCTCAATTTAGTCTCGACATTATCGTAGCGGGCTTACTAATTTACTCTACCGGCAGCATATCAAGTAACTTCACAGTGCTATTTTTTATTGTTGTAACTACTGGCAGCGTAGTACTTAAACGACAGCCGGCTTTGGCGCTCGCATCTGGAGCGACCATAGTCTTGTTCTATGAACACCTTTATTCTTCTTTGAAAGACAATGCAGTGATTGCAACTAAGTTCGACACGCTAGGGCTTTATTGCTTGAGCCTAATGATTGCCGCTTGGTGTCTTTCTTACATAGCCGGCAGACTGCGTTACGCCGAACTGAAAACGTTCGTACCCGGCAATGAGTCAATCGACGAATATCTAGTTCGGGAAGAAACAACCGCACTCAAAATAGCCCTCGACAGCACCAACGGTAATAAGACTGAAGCGGCAAAACTGCTGGGAATGACGTTTAGGTCGTTTCGCTATAAATTAACCAAATATAAAATAGACTGACAATAATTGTCACCTCAAAAAAAATAAAGATATGAATATTTAAACCAATAAATATCAATGACTTAAGTGGTATTTTTGACTTTATATTTACTCGTAATTTAACTCTGGTAAGTTTTTGTCTTTAGGGGTTAAATAGACATTCGCTGAGCTGAAGGTCTTGTCTAAATTAAAACTGACAGTTCGTAAGTCGAGAAGCAACCCTGGTTACCCACCCCCGAATATAAGTTCGGTCACGACGTTGCAGACGCATCGATGTCTATCGAGTCTTTTATTTAGCTTATTAATAATATATTAGGAAATATCGAAATGAAAAATATTCAAAAAATGCATGCAAATGCTAAGGGTTTCACCCTGATCGAATTGATGATTGTAGTAGCAATTATCGGCATTTTGGCGGCAATTGCGCTTCCTGCTTATCAGGATTATGTTCAACGGACCAAAGTAAGTGGCGCGGTGGCCGCTATGGGCACTTTCAAAACTGGTGTCGCTCTGTGTTTTGCAACAAACGGCGATTTAGCTGTTTGTGACGGTGTAGATACCCCAGCACTCCGAACTGCAGTCAATGCCGACTTACCATTGAACATAACGGCTGTCGGTACTGTTAATTATGTGACTACGGCATCAGTCGCTGATGGCACTATCACGATGTCATCAACGGCCATACCTACCGGCGGCACTCTTGCCTTGCCCATGGCCATAACATTTACAGCGGTTCCACCCTCAGCAAATACCACTGGCAGTATTAACTGGGATTTGACTGGCACTGGCTGCAAACTGGCTGATGGTAACAGTGGCGCTCTGGAAAACAGAGGAGTTGATTGCGCTGGTAGCTAAGCATCATATTTTATATCAAGCCTCGTGTTTGATATAAAATGTTTTCAAAGCCAGTACTGCCTTATATCGGCAGTGCTGGCTTTTTTAGTTGCGATGGAACACTCTTGACATAAGCAATACGCTTTATTTGTAAACGCTAGGCGATTTCAAATTTTTTTAGGAATCAACTACGTTATTAATGCTAATTTATTTCATAATTAGTAAAAACCATAAGCTAGACATGAAACTAAACAGAAAACGACTTTATTTTTTTAGCGCCCACTTAGCCATAAGCTTCATAATATTTTTAGTTTTAATGTATCAAATACTTTTTAACTGGTACCCACATAACTTATTTTATACATCAGGCGGTTGGCATGGTACAAAAATAGTTTTTTTTGTTGACATGGTGCTAGGCCCGGCACTTACGCTAATTCTAGCCAGCCCAGCCAAACAAAACAAAGAATTAATACGAGATCTTTTCTTTTGTGCTGTTATCCAAATTTGCGCCTTAACGTATGGCGTAAGCCTAGTGGTTGATAACAGGCCTCTGGCTTTATCGATTTACGACGGGGCAATTTATACTGTCATGCAAGAAGACATTAAAAATATGCCAGATAAGTCGTTTTTCTTCAACTCCGCTCAACAACCACCCTTGGTTTACAGCGAAGATGCCTCTCGTTACGATATAAGAAATGCGGAATTAATGAATAAGGCTCGAAAAATGCTGGCCTACAGCCGAGAGTTTAACGTGCCAATGTACGCAATTCCTGATATTTTTGATGAAATAGAGAATCGTCAAGACGAATTAACAGAGATAACAATCCGGTCTTTGCAAAAGATAAAAAAAAGTAAACAGTACAATAAAATTCAGTTTCAGAAAATGAAACACAAGAATTGGTTTGTAATTCCTATAGACGGTAGCTTTACCGACGGATACATCGCTTTCGATAAGAATGGCCGTATTGAAGGCAGCATTTGTTGCCATTAAATTCGGTAGCTTATAAGGTAACAATATACCGCAGGCAAACCGTCACTTTTGCAATAACCTGTAATCAAAATATTTTGCCTAAATTGGCTCATAGTCCGCTATTTGGGTATCGACCAATCTATCTGACGTAGATACTCAAGTGATTCACACCAATCATTGTTCTTAAAAATAGGTTTTAATAAAAATCCAGTTACAATGGTGGCCTAGGATTCATAAATGGATTCGATTACAAGAGAACATCACTATGCTCGAAAACGTATCACCTATTGTTAAGACATTGATTAATCTTGAGTTAGTCAGCGAGAGGGATATTAGTTCGCTTCCATTGTCTGGAAAATCGTCAGCTGAATCTCTTGCCACTCTTTTTGAGTCATCGGTCATCACCAGTGATCATTATAATCAAGAGATGTCATCTAGATTTGGTTTGCCACTACTTGATGTATCGGCGATTGATAAAAACCATATACCGATTGAGCTGATCGATAGCACTATTGTTGAGCGCCATAGCGTTTTACCGATTTACAAACACGGTAAAAACTTATTCGTAGCAACCATTGACCCGACCAATAAAAATGCACTTGACGAAATCAAGTTCTATACAGGCCTGCAAGTAATACCAGTGCAGACCGAGTTATCGGCACTGACTAAACTTATTGAAGCAATAGAAAGTAAACAAGAAGATAGCTTAGAGGATTTTTTAGGGGATGGAGACTTAGACCTCGATATTGCAGAGACGGAAGACCCAGAAACTCAAAAAGAGGACGCTTTTGATCCGAATGAAGCCCCAATTGTTAAGTATGTCAATAAAATTTTAATTGACGCTATAAACCAAGGTGCATCAGATATACACATAGAACCGTTTGAAAAAGAGTTGCGCATCCGCTTTCGTGTAGATGGTGTTTTGTATAGGATAACTGGGCAACCTATTTCGTTCGCGCCTCGAATAGTCGCCCGTATAAAAATCTTAGCCAAACTAGACATCGCAGAACGTCGAGCCCCTCAAGATGGTCGTGTACGACTTAAAATTTCAAAAACTAAGGTATTCGACTTTCGCGTAAACACACTCCCAACGGTGCATGGCGAAAAGGTGGTCATGAGGATTCTAGACTCTAGCGTGGCTAAACTCGACTTAACAACGTTAGGGTTCACCGAGGAACAATTAGCGCTCTACAAACTAGTTGTTCATCGACCGTATGGCATGGTTTTGATTACAGGCCCTACTGGTAGCGGCAAAACGGTCACTCTTTACTCGGCTTTAAACACGCTTAACACCCCAGCAAAAAACATTTCTTCAGTTGAAGATCCCGTCGAAATTCAACTGCCAGGAATAACTCAAGTAAATATTAACGAAAAGGCTGGCTTAAACTTTGCCGGTGCCCTAAGAGCTTTTTTACGCCAAGATCCAGATATAATTATGCTCGGCGAAATTCGAGACTTAGAAACAGCAGAAATAGCCATAAAAGCCGCGCAAACGGGTCATATGGTGCTCTCCACATTACACACCAATGACGCGCCGTCGACCTTAACGCGCTTATTGAATATGGGTGTTCCCGCCTTTAATGTCGCTTCTGCGGTACACCTTATTGTTGCCCAACGGCTCGCCCGTAAGCTCTGTGTTAACTGCAAAGAACCCACTCAATTGCCCGACAGAGTATTAATTCAGGCCGGCTTTAAAGCCGAAGAGATTGGTACATTCACAATTTATCAAGCATATGAAAAAGGCTGCACTAATTGCACTAATGGTTACAAAGGTCGGTCGGGGATTTTTCAAGTCATGCCAATAAGTCCAAAAATTAAGGCCATGATAATGGAAGGTTGTACCGAGAACGAAATTGAATTATCGGCCGCCGAAGATGGGATTCTCGACCTTCGCGCATCAGGCCTGGCTAAGATTAAAGAAGGCGTTACCTCCTTAGAAGAAATTGAACGTGTCACCAACGTGTAATACACTGTTTAAAAATAAAGGGGTTTTTATTTTAACTTTGTAGCAACCGTATTACTACAGAGCATCTTTTAGATAAAAAATTGACGGCTAACCACATTACGCGTAATGCAATACAAACTCCTATGGCTATAGTAAAAAAAAATAAAACGACCGAATTTGAATGGGCTGGTGTGAACCAAAAACGCCAAGAGATGAAGGGTGATATTGAAGCACCAACTTTGTCACAGGCAAGGGCTTTGTTACGCCAGCGCGGTGTGCGCGTTACTAAAATAAAGAGAAAAACTAAGAGCATATTCTCTAACGCTAAACCGATTAAAACAGTTGATATCAGTTTCGCTTCTCGTCAAATGGCGACCATGATCGGTGCCGGCATCCCAGTGGCGCAAACCCTTCGCGCGGTTGGTAAGGGGCACGAAAGCGCATCGATGGAAAAATTAATGCTCGATTTAGCACGCGATGTCGAAACCGGCACAGCATTAAGTGCGGCACTGCGAAAATACCCTCTTCATTTTAACCGATTATTCACCAGCCTTACTGAAGCCGGCGAAGAATCCGGCAAACTCGACACGATGCTTGATCGGGTAGCGACTTATACCGAAAAACTAGAAGCGATAAAGAGCAAAGTGAAGTCAGCTCTGATGTACCCAATTATTGTACTTTGCGTCGCAGGCGTGGTGACAGTGCTACTGCTACTATTTGTTATTCCTCAATTTGAGGCGCTGTTTTCCGACTTTGGCGCTGACTTACCAACGTTGACCAGAGTCATCGTAGACATGTCTGAAGCGATGCAAAAGTATTGGTGGATATGGTTGGCGGCTTCAGTGGCTGCCGCAGTTGTCTTCTCAACAGCCTACAAGCGTTCGAAGAACTTACAATTCACTATGGATAAACTGTTAATAAAATTTCCGATGATCGGGATTATTATGAAGAAATCGGCCTTAGCGAGGTTTTCCAGAACACTATCGATCACCTTCGGCGCAGGCGTTCCTATTGTAGACAGTATGGATACTGTTGGTGCGGCCACCGGTAACCGTGTTTATCAAAAGGCAGTTCAAGACGTAAAGAATGATGTAAGCACTGGCCGAGGCTTAGAGAATTCAATGGCAGCAACCGGTGTCTTCCCGAATATGATGCTGCAAATGGTTGCCAGTGGCGAGGAGTCAGGCGAACTCGAGATCATGCTCGACAAAGTGGCCGATTTCTATGAGCGCGAAGTTGACGATGCGGTCGATGGTCTGGCAAGTATTATTGAGCCGTTCATGATTGTGCTGCTTGGCGGCATTATTGGCACAATGGTGGTCGCTATGTATTTGCCAATTTTTAAAATGGCCTCGGTAATTTAACAAATATTTTTTTATGATTGAGACAATTGCAACACTGCCGATCTCTTGGTTAAGCTTTATAAGCGCCATAATAGGCTTATTAGTTGGCAGTTTTTTGAACGTAGTGGTTTTTCGCTACCCGGTAATGATGAAGTATCAATGGACCGTTCAATCCCGAGAATGGCTTGAAATTGAACCTCTGACTGATCCAGAACCCCCCACTTTATCTAAACCAGCATCTCACTGCAGCCAATGCAAGACCCCGATACGTGCATGGCAAAACATTCCTCTGCTAAGCTGGCTATTACTGCGCGGTAGATGCGCGAGCTGCAGTCAGCAAATTAGTATACGTTACCCATTAGTCGAACTAATGACCGCTATGTTCAGCGCTATGGTGGTGTATAAATTTGGTTTTTCTTTGCAAGCTGGATTCGGCTTAATTCTAACTTGGGTGCTGGTGGCGTTGTCATTTATCGACTTCGACCATAAGCTGTTACCTGATGATATTGTAATCCCGATACTCTGGCTTGGGCTAGCTCTAAGTTTAGTGCCTGTTTTTGGCAACACCAATAGTGCTGTGCTCGGAGCAATAGCCGGCTATTTGGTATTTTGGATAGTCTTTCAAGTATTCCTAAGACTCACTGGCAAAGAAGGGATGGGCTATGGAGACTTTAAGCTGATGGCGCTTCTGGGGGCTTGGTTAGGCTGGCCTTACCTTCCTCAAATCATTCTTATCTCTACAATTTTGGGCAGCATCATCGGTATTACCTTGATGGTAATCAAAAGGGAGTCAGGGGAAATGGCAATACCATTTGGACCCTATATAGCACTCGCTGGATGGCTAGCTATGATTTGGGGCGATGAGATAAACATGGCCTACTTTAATTACATGAATATTTTGCCTTAACCGCAATTTAAATACTCTATAAGAGAGCATAGCGATGACCTATATAATCGGCCTCACTGGCGGCATCGGCAGCGGCAAAACGTTGGTATCAGACCATTTTTCATCTCTCGGCGTACCCATTATTGATACGGACGTTATCGCACGATTAATTGTCGAGCCCGGGCAGCCAGCACTACTTCAGCTGGTCAATGCCTTCGGTAAAAGTATACTCTTGGAATCGGGACATTTGGATCGAGTGCAACTGAGGAAACTAGCCTTCGCTGACGACTTAAGCAAGGCAAAACTAGACACAATTACTCACCCTGCGATCAAGCAGGAGACCTTTAAACAAATTCAGACTGCTGACTACCCTTACTGCATAGTGGTGGTACCGCTGTTGGACGCTGAATCAACATTTTTATCTTTGGTGAAACGAGTGTTAGTAGTCACCGCAAATCGGCAAGTAAAAATCAAACGGGTTGAAAAACGCAGCGGATTAAGGCCGGACGAGGTTACGCGCATAATGGGGACTCAACTTAACGATCAACAACGTGAGCTATTAGCAGACGATATAATTGCTAACGACGGCTCTATTGAAGATGCTCAAAAAATAACAGTAAAACTCCACCAACAGTATTTAACGATGGCCGATGCTGACCAAACTAAGGTAAATACATAAACAACTCTAAAAACTCGGTTTCACTCGGCTATTGACGCCGATAGCTGTTGTAGTTTTTCCAGAATGACCTGATTTCCTTGTAAGAAATCCAGTTTACACAGCGCGTCTAAACTAACCCACTTTAAGGCCTGGCCCTCTTGTGGCAGAGCATCGCCGTGGAAATCGTGAATCGTATGCACATGCAATCGAACATGGCGATCGGGGTAATCATGCTCGACCAACATTAAAGGCTTGCTGGCGGCAATACGAATACTTGTTTCTTCCAGAAACTCTCTTATCAATGCTTGCTCGACGGTCTCGCCTAATTCAAGCTTGCCGCCAGGAAATTCCCATTTTTTGAAATATAGGTCTTCAACTATCCGCTGGCCAACCAACACTCGGCCTTGCTTATCGTAGACGACCCCTACCGCGACTTCGATTCTCTTCATTAAAGGCAACTATCAGGCTCGCTAGCTACGATAGTCTGCGTTAATACTGACATAGTCATGAGACAGGTCAGAGGTCCAAACATGGAAGTTCTCAGGGCCTTGGTTTAATTCGACATGGATGTGAATCTCTTCTTGCAAGAATACAGTTTTACCAGCTTCTTCAGTATAGCTCGACGCTGGTTGACCATTTTCAATCAGCGAAACGCTACCGATATGAATGTCAACTAAGCTCATATCTAAGCTCTCGACGGGCGCTTTGCCCAGGGCCATTAAAATACGCCCCCAGTTTGGATCACTGGCGAATAACGCTGTTTTCACCAATGGTGAGTGCGCAATCGAGTAAGCCATTGCCGAACAGTCTGACTCAATTGAACCACCACTTACCTCCACTTTGACAAACTTAGTTGCACCTTCAGCATCTCGAATAATTGAGGTTGCCAATTCAATTAAAACCTCTTCCAAGGCATTATAAAAGGTCTCAAGCGACTCATTCTTTAAAGGCTCTTGACTGCCCGTGGCGATTAACACCAATGCGTCGTTAGTAGAAGTGTCACTGTCTACGGTTATACGGTTAAAACTTGCTCGCGTACCACGTACTAATAGATCATCAAGATTCTGATTTGAAATAGGTGCGTCGGTTGCGACATACGCCAACATGGTCGCCATATTAGGGCATATCATGCCAGAACCCTTACTGATTCCAGTAATCGTGATTAGCTCACCGTTCAGTTCAAACCGACGAGACACCGCCTTGGCAACGGTGTCTGTAGTCATAATCGCTTCAGCAGCAGGCAACCAGTTATCGACCGACAGCTGGCCAATAGAGTGCTGCCCAACAAGACTTTCAATGCCGCGATTAATCGCATTCATATTCAGTTGCTCACCGATAACGCCGGTGGAAAATGGCATCACTTGTTCAGGTTTGAGACCTATAAGCTCAGCTACTTGGGCGCAACTTTGCGTTGCATTTTGCAACCCTTGATCACCGGTTACGGCATTGGCGTTACCCGAATTTATCAACAATGCACGTATTTTTCCGCTGGCCATATGAGCCTTAGCCAGAGTTACAGGCGCTGCGCAGCATTTGTTTTGAGTGAACACCGCTGAGACGCTGGCTCCTTCACATAATCGTATAAGCAGTAAATCTTCGCGACCTTGATAGCGAATACCCGCGGCCGTAGTCGCTAGTTCAACACCGTTCACTGGATACAATTTTCCAGGTTGCTTTAAACCTACTGCCATCTTAATTACTCACTTTTATGCCTAAGGCTCAATTGCAGCAGCCTATTTTAACTTGCCGTGACACTGCTTATATTTTTTACCAGAACCACATGGGCAGGCTTCGTTTCGACCAACTTTTGGCGCACTGCGCGTAAAAGTTGTTGACTCTTGAGGCGGCGACACTGCGGAATTACTTGCTGACGCATCAGCGTGTTGAAGCTCTAATCCAGCCTGCGACATTCTTTGTTGGCGCTGCTCTAGCTCATCTACCTCAGACTCTTCGCGCAGTTGCACCTTTGCTAAAACGGTAATAACTTCAGCTTTTACACGATCAAGCATAGTGGTAAACATGTCAAACGCTTCGCGTTTATACTCTTGCTTAGGGTTTTTCTGAGCATAACCACGCAAGCCGATGCCCTGGCGAAGATAATCCATCTCAGCAAGATGCTCCTTCCACTGAGTATCTAAGGTCTGCAGCATGATCACTTTTTCTAAATGACGGATAATGTCAATCCCGTATTGATCTTGCTTAGCTTTGTAGGTTTCTTCAACCTTATCTAATATACGATCACGCAACGTTTCTTCATAAAGCGACTTGTCTTCGGCTAACCACTCAGTGACAGGCATTTCGATACCAAACTCTAAGCGTAAATCGTCTTCTAGCTGACCCACATTCCATTGCTCAGGCAGGCTTTGTGGCGGAATAGTGCGATCAACTACTTGGTCCACCACCTCCTCACGCATGTTCTCAATGTTTTCCGACACATCGTCACTCGACATCAAGTCGTTACGCTCTGAGTAAACTAACTTTCGCTGCTCGTTAGCAACGTCGTCATATTCAAGCAGCTGCTTACGAATATCGAAGTTATGGCCTTCTACTTTGCGTTGAGCATTCTCGATCACTCTTGAAACGAGGCGGCTTTCAATTGCTTCGCCCTCTTCCATACCAACCTTTTGCATCATGTTTGAGATGCGCTCGCTGCCAAAAATACGCATTAGAGAATCGTCCATCGATAAGAAGAAACGAGTCTCCCCTGCATCACCCTGGCGACCTGAACGGCCTCGCAACTGATTATCTATTCGGCGAGATTCATGTCGCTCTGTACCAATTACATACAAACCGCCTTTTTCAAGAACTTGATCATGTTCTTTTTGCCATTCAGCCTTAATAGCCTCTTTCTCGCCGTCGTTTTCAATTTCAGCAAGACGCATATCTAGGTTACCACCGAGCACGATATCTGTACCACGACCGGCCATGTTAGTGGCAATTGTCACTGAACCCGCGCGGCCAGCTTTAGCAATAACCAATGCCTCGCGGTCATGTTGCTTGGCATTTAGCACTTCATGTTCAACTTTTTGTTTTTTGAATTCGGCCGATAAAAGTTCTGACACTTCGATCGATGCGGTACCGAGTAATACCGGTTGGCCAAGCGCATTACGTTCGCGAACGTCTTCAACAATGGCATCAAATTTCTCTTGCTGGGTTCTGAAAATGACGTCAGCTTGGTCAATACGAACCATTTTCGCATTAGTCGGGATCACCACCACTTCTAAGCTGTAGATTTCCATAAACTCTACGGCTTCGGTATCAGCAGTACCTGTCATGCCTGAAAGTGTTTTGTATAAACGAAAATAGTTCTGAAATGTAATTGCCGCAAGAGTTTGGTTTTCGCGTTGGATCTCAACTTTTTCTTTGGCTTCGATCGCCTGATGTAAACCGTCAGACCAACGACGACCTGACATCATTCGTCCGGTAAATTCATCAACGATAACAATTTCATTGTCTTGAACGACATAATCGACGTCACGGTTAAATAGAGTATGCGCGCGAATGGCAGCGTAAACATGATGCAGTAATGTAATACTCCCTACATCGTATAAACTTGCATCTTCGGCTAATAAACCAATACTAACCATTAGCTTCTCAGCTTTTTCATGGCCGGCTTCGGTCAAATATGCTTGTTTAGATTTCTCATCAACCGTGTAGTCGCCTTCGCCATCTTCGTCTTCTTGTCGAATAAGCTGGGGGATAATAACGTCTATCTTGCTATAAACCTCGGCTGCAGTATCCGCTGGTCCGGAGATAATCAGCGGTGTACGCGCTTCGTCGATTAGAATCGAGTCAACCTCATCGACAATCGCAAAACTCAAATCACGCTGCGCTTTCTGGTCGGCTGAGAAGGCCATATTGTCACGTAAATAGTCAAAACCGAATTCGTTGTTGGTACCGTAAACAATGTCGTTTTGATAAGCAGCTTGTTTAATATCCTGTGCTTGGCCGGAGCCAATAACACCCACCGTTAAACCCATGAAGTTGTAAACCTTCGCCATCCATTGAGCGTCGCGCGAGGCTAAGTAATCATTCACCGTAACAACGTGCACACTGCCAGCCAAGGCATTTAAGTAGGCGGCTAAAGTAGCCATTAGGGTCTTACCCTCACCCGTTCTCATCTCCGCAATTTGACCTTTGTGTAGCACCATTCCGCCGATCAATTGAACGTCGTAGTGACGCATCCCAAGCGCTCGAACAGAACCCTCTCGCATCGCCGCAAACGCTTCGTTCAATAAGTCATCTAGGGTTTCGCCTTGCTCCAAGCGCGCGCGGAATTCTCCGGTTTTCGCTTGTAATTCAGCGTCGCTGAGACTTTGAAAATATAATTCTAAGTCATTGATTTTGCTGACTCTCTTAGCCATCTGCTTGACTAATCGATCATTACGACTACCAAAAATTTTCTTTAACACGGGTGAACCTAATTATTGTTATCTGATTGATGACCGTTAGCCACCAACTACTATGGGTTTAGACACGATTTATGCCGAGTTACACTCAAGTATAAGGCTTTAAAAGCAAATTCCAAGGAACTAATGAAGTCAAAACGTTCAAACTGTTTTAAGCACAGGTTCAAACGGTTTCAAGCTAGCTTAGTAATTATTCAAATCAAACAGCAGCAAGCGGCAATGCAATACGTAGTTTAGATTTAGAACAAAACAAATCATCTGACTTAAACCGTTAGGGTATCAAAAAAGGGCACATGCGCCCTTTGATAAAATCAATAAAAACGCGCGACCATTACCCTTTCTTGTACAGATACCTGACAGGATTAATGCTGCGCTTATTCTTGGATACTTCAAAGTGCACATGGGGGCCGGTCGAGCGTCCAGTTGATCCAACTTCAGCAATTGCTTGTCCCTTAACTACCGTCTCCCCTTGAGACACCAGATTTTTACGATTGTGACTGTAAAGAGTAGTGAAACTATCACCATGATCGATCTCTACTAGCCAGCCATAGGCCGCACCCCTTATTGAACGAATTACAACGCCGTCGGCAACCGCTAATACCGAGCTACCCTCTTTTCCAGGTATATCGACACCTCGGTGGAATTGTTTTTTCCCAGATATAGGGTGTAAGCGAGAACCAAAGTTTGATGAAATCCAACCACCTTCCACTGGCCAACCTGCCGGCGTTTGCCGTGTCTCTAAACTATTGCGTGACAATAAAAAGTCTACCGCGGCTATTTCAGATTCGCGAAGCGTCAGTTCCTTCTCGATCGCTACAATAGCGTTTTCAATATCGATTTGCTCAGAATCCACTGTTTCGTTTGCTGCAGCACCCCCGATTGGCGGATCTTGTTCAAATTGAAAGTCTTGCAAATCAATACCAGAAGATTGGGCGATACGCATTTCAACCGCATTGATGCGGGAAACTTGTGCTTGCAAGCTGCCAATACGACGACCAAGCACATCCATATGTTGGCGAACATAATTGCGTGTTTTAAGCATCTGTTGCTGCTGCTCGTTAACCCTTGATTCAACCGCAATCCGATATTGGGGGTCGACAAACGGATTGAGTGATCGATCTATCGCCGACACTACCCAGTAACTTGCAAGCCCTAGTATCACAGGCAAAGCTACCAACAGGGCAGTGCCACTTACTAGCAATTTATGACCCGAAAGGCAAAATGCACCATTCTTAGCCGTATTGTCTTTTAATAATATTATTTTCAAACTAAACCCAACATTATTTATTTTCTAAAATGCTATATTCGCGTCATGTCCGACATTAATAACAAAAACTCAAAACCTAATCGTAAAGTTCTGAGTAACTCCTTACGTCTTAAATCACCTCATAGCGTCAAAAGCCGCCAAAATGTCTCAAACATACTCAACCGTTTACCCTTTTTACGACAACTCAATGAGTCACAAAACCAACTTCTGAGCATCACACCAACTTGGCAAAACTGGTGCGCCACTCAAGCCAACTCAATCATCACTGAATTCGCTTCACCGGCCAACATAGACAATGAAATACTGACTATCAGCTGCACTCAGTCAAGTACCGCAACATTGCTGAAACATCAACAAAGCAGCCTAATTAAGGCTCTTCACCAAGCTGGCTTCGAGCAGATAAAAAAACTTCGTGTGCAAATGGCTTTAAAACAAAATTCGCGGTCATCCGACGTCGATGAAGATTTAACTAACCACCAAAGCCTAAAGACTAAGCAAAGCGCCGCTCAATGGGAAAACACATCATCAAGCAAAACAAGCTTATCTGAGACAAACTGGCATAAGCCCTCTGCCTCATCAATAAAATCAATCGAAGCGGCTCAGTCAATCATAAAAAATGAGCACTTGGCTGCCTCACTAAAGCGTTTAGCCGAAACACTTAAAAAGGCGACTTAAGCTCTAAGCCAATTACAAACAGGCCAGCTAAACATCTTAGCGATGGTTGCTAGATCTAAATGGGTTGAGTGTTATGCGCTGGCTAAATGCATGAACGCAATAGGTGCTTCTGCCGGGTCGTCATAGCTGACTAACTCCCAGGCATCTGGTTGCGCTATCAAAGCCCGTAAAAGTTTATTATTAAGGGCATGCCCCGACTTATAAGCGCTAAATGCACCAATTAACTGATGACCTAGTAAATAAAGGTCACCAATTGCATCTAATATTTTGTGTTTAACGAACTCATCTTCGTAGCGAAGGCCGTCGTCATTAAGAATAGTGTAAGAGTCCATAACGATAGCATTATCGTGACTGCCCCCTAATGCAAGTCCAGCTTCACGCAACGCTTCTACTTCATGCATAAAGCCAAACGTTCTAGCCCGGCTTACTTCCTTAACAAACGACGTTGTCGAAAAATCAACCGTCGCTTGTTGCGGTGACTTTTCAAAAATAGGATGATCGAAGTCAATGGCGAATGACACCTTAAAACCTTCAAATGGCTCAAACTTCGCCCATTTGTCTCCATCTTCAATTTTAATCGATTTCTTAACACGGATAAACTTCTTCGGTGCCTTCTGCTCGACCATGCCAGCGGACTGAATCAGAAACACAAACGGCGCAGCGCTGCCGTCCATAATCGGCACTTCAGGGGAGGTTATTTCTACGTAGACGTTATCGATACCCAAACCGGCAAGAGCGGCCATTAGATGTTCAATAGTCGAGACAGTGACATCACCCTTCTTAAGGGCCGTTGACAAACGGGTATCACCAACTTGATTTGGGTCAGCACGTAATTCAACCACAGGGTCGAGATCAACACGACGAAATACTATTCCGGTGTCGATCGCGGCTGGGCGTAAGGTCAAATATACCTTTTCACCAGTATGCAGACCTACGCCGGTGGCACGTATTACGTTTTTAAGAGTACGTTGATGGATCATAGGCAAATAGCTATTTGGGGGCTGTTCATCACGGATTATTGCATCACATTTCTAGTCTTTTTTGTTAACGTTTAGCGTTAAATCGCCGCTAAATTCAGTAATACGACGCCAAATAATCTGAACATATAACATTTATATTTGGTGACGTTATCAATTATGGCAGAAAAGTGAAGATTAAGAGTCATTTTAGAGTCGACCTATATTTTAAACTAACTTAATAGTTCCGGAATGATTAAACGTCCAATATCGCCAACAGTGGGCAAAGCCTACACGAAACGGGAGGAATTGTGTAGGCTTAACGCCCAGTATTAATCGGCGGTAAGGCATCGTCTTATCGCTATTGCTTAATCGGTCAGGTAACTGAACTCAAATTCACTTAAATTGTGACCCTAATTGAACTTGGCCTAGTCGGCTTGTCGTCGCAAGAATGTTGGTACGTCTAAACCTTTCTGACCTTCAGTATCGAACAGTGGTAACTCCGACGAATCGCGACCACGCGAGCCTGACATTAGTAATGACTCTGACGCGTCAATGTCATTTAGCCCTTCATAATGACCATTTGAAGAACTACGGTCACTACCGCGAGTTCTGCCATAAGAAACACCGCTCGGGTCGTAATCACCTCCAACCGCTTTTCCGACCTGCTGAACCACTTCCATTCTAGGTTGCCTAGCCACTTGCTCAGAGCCGTCGAGAATACCGGTAGCGACCATAGTGACACGCAATTCATCTTTCATTTCTGGGTCAATAGAAGTGCCGATTACCACGGTCGCATCCTCAGATGCCATGTCTCTAATCATGCCACCAACTTCACCGAACTCGCCAATTGACAAGTCTGGGCCAGCCGTAACATTCACCAATATACCCTTGGCACCGCGAATATTAGTGTCTTCTAATAACGGGCTACTCAAGGCATTGCGAGCCGCTTCAGATGCTCTATTCGGGCCGGTTGCAGTGGCAGATCCCATCATAGCTTGACCCATTTCAGACATAACCGTTTTAACATCCGCGAAATCGACGTTGATCAAGCCAGGGCTTGTGATCAATTCAGATATACCTTGAACCGCATTGCGCAATACATCGTTGGCCATCGCGAAGGCATCTTGCAATGATGCTTCTTTACCCATTACTTCCAGTAGCTTTTCATTAGGTATGGTAATCAATGAATCTACCGACTCTTTAAGTAGCTTTAAACCTTGGTCGGCTAATTTAGCACGGCGTGCGCCTTCAAAACTAAAAGGGCGAGTTACAACAGCGACGGTCAAGGCCCCTATGTCACGTGCAATCTCAGCAATGACAGGGGCAGCACCAGTACCGGTACCGCCACCCATGCCGGCGGTGATAAAAACCATATCACTACCGGCTAGTGCTTCTGCTATGCGCTCACGATCTTCGATCGCGGCTTGACGGCCGATATCCGGATCAGCACCAGCACCCAAACCCTTGGTGAGGTTACCACCCAATTGCAATATGGTTGGGCAATCTGAGGTTTGCAAGGCCTGCACATCTGTATTGGCATTAATAAATTCAACACCTTCAATGCTGGACATCTGCATATAGTTAACAGCGTTGCCGCCGCCACCTCCAACGCCAACGACTTTTATGACCGCTTGTTGGTCAATCGTATCTAATAGTTCAAACATGCTTAACTCCCGTTATTAAAATTCTAAAAATTACCTTGAAACCAGTGCTTTACTCTTTGCAATACAGCACTGATTTTAGATTCTGTTTTGGTCTTTTTCTTAGACCCGCTTTGGTTGGCATGGCCAAACTGCACGAGACCAACCCCTGTCGAATAAATTGGGTTTTTCACTACTTCGCTAAGACCACCGAGGTACTTAGGCATACCCAGCCTTACTGGCAAATGAAAAATTTCTTCTGCCAGTTCAATCATGCCTTCCATCTTCGAGCTACCGCCTGTCAACACTACGCCTGAGCGAATCATATGATCACAACCGTTGCGCCTCAAATCGACTCTGATCAGCTCGAATAATTCCTCAATACGAGGCTCGACTACTTCAGCTAGAGTCTGCTTTGACAACTTACGTGGAGGCCTATCACCCACCGTTTGTACTTCGATACTTTCGTCAACCGCAGCCATTTGCCTGAGCGCACAGCCATAGCGCTTCTTAATTTCTTCGGCTGATGCGGTTGGTGTGCGTAAAGCAATGGCAATATCGTTGGTAATTTGATCACCTGCGACCGGAATCACCGCTGTATGCCTAACCGCACCTTCGGAATAAACCGCAATATCGGTTGTGCCACCCCCTATATCGACCAAGCAGACACCTAGCTCTTTTTCGTCCAAAGTCAGGACCGATTCGCACGAGGCTAATTGTTCTAAAATAATGTCATCAACTTCTAGCCCGCAGCGACGAATACATTTTTCAATATTCTTCTCAGAACTTACTGACGCCGTTACCATATGTAAGTTCGCTTCAAGGCGGGTACCGTTCATACCAATAGGATGGCGAATACCTTCTTGGCCATCTATTATGTACTCCTGAGGTAAAACATGAAGTATCGATTGGTCGTTCGGGATTGCCACGGCCTTTGCTGATTCAATTACTCGCTCAACGTCATTTTCGTCAACTTCGCTGTCTCTGACAGCGACCACACCATGTGAATTAAAGCTATTAATGTGAGCACCAGCGATACCAGCAAATACTGAGTAAATTTGACAGCCGGCCATCAACTCGGCCTCTTCAACCGCGCGTTGAATCGCAGTAACCGTTTCTTCAATATTAGCCACCACGCCCTTGCGCATACCGGTAGCAGGGTGGTGACCATAGCCGATTATTTCAACGTCACCATCGGCGTTAACCTCACCGACAATAGCAAGCACCTTAGAGGTGCCAATGTCCAAACCAACGATCAGTCTACTTTCGTCTTTTTTGCTCATGGCATATCACCTTAGTGCTCATTGTTTAAAGCCATTGCCGAGTTATTTGGCAAGGCTACAATATTTAGGGAAACGGCGCTCGCTAGCTCTACAGCAAGCCCATCGGGATATCGAGCATCAACACGCTTAAGCGCATGCTCAGAAAATTTGAATTGTCGATTAAATAGCAATTCAAAACGCTCAAGGCGTTCGGCAACCTCTTCATGCCCTAACAGCAAATCGAACTCTGCGTCGTATCCTTGGTAATACAACTTGATTGTCCAGGCCTCACTTTGACTGAGGCTAACGCCTCTTACTTCTAAACCCTGCGCTATTAGCTCTTTCTTCCAGCGTGTAGCTTGTAACAAAATACGTTTAGCCTGCGACTCGCTACCCTGTAACAAGATCACATTACTGGCTTCAATCGATTCAGGAAGATCGATCACGACGCCAGTAGTACTTATCCATTTATCTTCACCCCAACGCATCGCTGGGCGATGTTCACGTACCGACAGTACCAATGTATCTGGCCATTCTCGACGCACATCAACACTTTCTACCCATGCCAGCTTTTCGGCATCAGCTTTAAGACTTTCAAGGTCAATTGAAAAAAAGTTAGCCGAAGCTTGATCAATAACAGCCGCCTCAATCACACTTGGGTCTATATAGCGAAATTGACCAGTAATTTTTAGTCGGTCGATCTTAAACGTGTCGGGACGATACAAATGATCGGTTAGCAATAGACCCAGAGCAACGAACGATAATACTGATGCGAGCATCATCAATAGACCTCGGCCGAGCTTGCCAAAACGGCGCGCTTGGAAGTCACGTTCTTGATGTGCAAAAGCACGCTGCTCGTTCACGTATCAACCTCCGCGTGGTCTTGGAGATTAACTAAAGTAGTTTCTAGAATCTCCACCACTAAGTCTTCAAAGCTTAGGCCAGTGGCTTTAGCCGCCATCGGCACTAGACTGTGCGCCGTCATACCTGGCACCGTGTTTACTTCTAATAGTTGAGGCTGGTTGTTGCTATTTAACATCACATCAACACGCCCCCAAACGGAACAATCAAGTGCATCGAACGCTTTTAAAGCGAGCGCTCGCACCTGCGACTCCAAGACATCGTCTAAACCTGCAGGGCAGAAATATTGGGTCTGGTCTGATAGATACTTAGCTTGATAATCGTAAAATTCGTTATCGGTTGACATCCGAATTATCGGTAGGGCTTTATTTTTTAGAACCGTACAGGTTAATTCTGCACCAGCAATAAACTCTTCAGCCAATACATCATCACCAACCTGAGCAGAAATACGATAGGCATCCAGCAGCTCGCCTGAGTAAGTCACTTTGGCAACCCCAACGCTGGAGCCCTCTCTAGCTGGCTTCAGAAACATTGGCAAACCAAGCTCAGCTACCAAACCGTTTAAATCGGCCTCACTACTAAGCACCCGATACTTAGCTGTTGGTAAACCCAGTGACTGCCAAACTTGTTTAGTACGTACTTTGTCCATTGCTAAGGCGCAACCGAGAACGCCACTACCGGTATACGGTAGGCCGATTGCTTGCAATGCACCTTGCACCACCCCGTCTTCACCCCAGCGGCCATGAAGCACTATAAAGGCTCGATCAAAACCCATTGCTTTTAGCTCGCCAATATTGGCTGGGCTAGCATCTATGCCATACGCGTCTACACCTTTACTCTGCAAGCCGTTAAGTACCGCAGCACCACTTAACAACGATACGTCACGCTCAGCCGATATGCCGCCCATAAGTACGGCTACTTTACCAAGCTCGGTTGCTAGAGTATTTGAAATTTGAGCAATAGCGACCATCAGGCTTGACTCTCAAGCATCACCACATGCTGTTCGAACAAATGCTTAATCACCTTACCAATACTGCCTGCGCCCATAGCCAAAATCACATCGCCATCTTCAACCAAAGGTGCTAATACGCTTGCCAGTTCGTCGATATTAGGAACAAATACAGGATTACTAGCGCCACGCACTCGAATGGCTTGTGACAAGGCCTGGCCTGTTGCTCCGCTAATTGGTTGCTCACCGGCGGGGTAAACATCACATAAGAGTAAGTCTTGCTGCTCTGACAAGACCGTTACGAAGTCATCGAATAGGTCATAGGTGCGGCTATAACGATGCGGTTGAAATACCGCCACTAACCGTCGGTCTAACCAGCAGCCGCGAGCTGCTTTTAGTGTCGCATTTAGCTCTACCGGATGATGAGCATAGTCGTCGACCACCGTCACTTTTTTGCCATTTAACTGAATGTCACCCAATACTTGAAAACGACGACCGACTCCCTGGAACTCTTTGAGTCCCTTGATAATAGCCTCATCACTAACGTCTAAATGACTAGCGATAGTAATCGCTGCAGTTGCATTGAGTACATTATGCTCACCCGGAATCGACAACTCGATCTCGATGTCTTGTTGACGATTAGGGCGAGCAACTTTAAAGGTCATGACCTGACCCGATTGTGCCAGATCATAGGCGCGATAGTCGCTGCCTTCACTTAAGCCATATGACAACATCGGCTTGTGAATTTGGTCACGGATCGAACGTACGTTGGCATCGTCTTCGCACAATACAGCCAAACCGTAGAACGGTAAGTTCTGCAAAAAAGTAACGAAGGTTTTCTTTAGGGTACCAAGATCACCTTCGTAGGTGACCATGTGATCTTCATCAATGTTAGTGACGATTGCCATCTCAGGTTTAAGATTAAGAAATGAAGCATCGCTTTCATCCGCTTCAGCGACGAGATAGTCGCCTTGACCTAATTTCGCGTTAACACCAGCGCTATTAATTAATCCGCCGACGACAAATGTCGGATCCAGACCGCCAGCCTCCAAGATCGCCGACACTAAACTGGTTGTCGTGGTCTTACCATGAGTGCCGGCAACCGCAATACCTTGCTGGAAGCGCATCAGCTCCCCCAACATCTCGGCGCGCGGTATTACTGGAATGCCCGCTTCGATGGCGCCACTAACCTCTGGGTTTGACTTATCAATAGCCGTAGAAACTACAACTACGTCGCTGCCCTGTATATTATCGATATGATGGCCGATAACCACCGTAATACCAGCATCTCGTAATCGCCTAGTGACTAGGCTCTCACTTATATCAGAACCACTAACCTTATAATTGAGGTTCACTAACACTTCGGCAATCCCCGACATACCGCTGCCGCCAACGCCAACAAAATGAATATTACTTACGCGTTTACGCATCGAGGTACTCCTGGCATATGGCCACTACATCACGCAAAGCATTTGGCTTATGAAGCGTGTAAGCCTGTTGCCCCATTAGCCGCAAGACCGCTTTATCGCTGAGCAGCGAAACAAGTTCACGACTGAACTCGGGTGTATCTATTTGATGATTCAAACTCATTTTTCCTGCACCAACGTTGACCATTGTAAGAGCATTTTTTTGCTGGTGATCGCCAGCCGAAAAAGGGTAAGGTACTAATAAAGCCGGCTTGGCTGCAGCACAGCATTCAGCGATCGTCATTGCTCCTGCACGACAAATTAACAAATCAGCCCACGCGTATGCCGACGCCATATCCTCAATAAATTCACTGACTTTGGCATTCACACCATTAGCTTTATACAAAGCGACCACGTCGGTATCACGGCCACGACCTGATTGATGCCAAATAGACACCGATTGGTGTGCGATAGCCGAAAACACCGATGGTAATTTGAGGTTAAACGAATGCGCCCCTTGGCTACCGCCAATGATTAATACATTCAACTTGTTTGAGCTATTAGTATGGTTGGGCTGAATTGCCTCACGCACAGGATTACCGACCCACCTGGCCGATGCCGGTAAGCCTTCAACATTGGCAAACCCAGTAAGCACCCGATTAGCCAGTTTTGCTAAATATTTATTAGTTAAGCCGGCAACAGCGTTTTGCTCATGGACAACGAGTGACCGCCCCATCAGTCTAGCGACCAGACCGCCTGGTCCAGATACGAAACCACCCATACCTAAAATACAATCGGGCTGCACTCGGCGAATCACTGCCGCGCTCTGCCACATGGCACGCGCGAGTTTCAGCGGCGCCAGCAATAAGCTAAAACCGCCTTTGCCGCGTAAGCCATCTATCGATACCCACTCGATAGCAATATCGTTGGCCGGAATCACTGTCGACTCTAAGCCTCGCTTTGTACCTAGCCAAGTAACTTCAGTTCCAGCGTCACGTAACTGTTTGGCGACGGCAAGCGCGGGAAAAACATGGCCACCAGTGCCACCGGCCATGACCATTAGACGAGTCTGTCTCATACTAAAGCACCGCCAACAGCTGCAGGTCGACTATGACATCCGCTCACAGAGCCCGTTTTAACGGTGCCGCTAGTATCGCGCTTGCGGTTCTGGCGATCGACGCCAAAGAGCAAACCCATCGCGATACAGCACACCAGCATGCTACTGCCACCATAACTAATGAATGGCAAAGTCAGACCTTTGGTCGGTAAAGCGCCAAGATTTACGCCGATATTTATGACGGCTTGGAAGACTAACAAGAAGCCGACACCTTGTGCTAAACGTGACGCATACACGCGACCGACTAATTCAGCTGTGCGAGAAATCATCAGCGCTCGATGCAATAGCGTAGCGTAAAGACCGATGACCAAAATAATGCCAAGCAACCCAAGCTCTTCACCGATCACCGCTAAAATAAAATCATTATTTGCGTGTGGTAAGTAATAAAGTTTTTGAATACTTGCTCCAAGGCCAACACCGAAAACCTCACCGCGCCCCACGGCAATTAATGCTTGTGTTAACTGAAAACCAGAGCCGTATGGATCCGACCAAGGATCTAAAAAGGTCAGAAGTCGCTTCATTCGATAAGGTGACAGAGCAATCATTAAAGCCATTGCCGATGCGACTACGCTCAAACACATAATAGTGTGGCTGATGCGAATGCCGCCTAGAAACATCATTAGTCCGACAGTAACGGCGATTATCACAAAGCTGCCGAAGTCTGGCTGTACCAACAGTAGACCGCCTACAAAAGCAAGCACAAACCCCATATTGACAATGCCTTTGGAGAATTTTTTAATCTCGTTTTGCTTACGAGTTAGGTAACTAGCGGCATAGATCACAATAGCCACTTTGGCAAATTCAGCTGGCTGTAAGCGAATACCACCGACAGCCAACCAGCGTGTCGAACCGTTGACTTCTATACCAAAAAATAGCAATACAATTAGCAATACAATAGCAAATGTCAGAATAGGCATGCTCAACTTTTGCCAAACCCAGACCGGCATGCTCGCTACCACCGCAGTGAGTCCTATGCCGACGATCATGTGCATCAGCTGACGCCAGAAGTGTGAGGTATTGGTATTTAAATCTTGGCTACCCATCGCAATGGTCGACGAAAACACCATAACTAGGCCTAACATCAATAGACATATAAAAACACCAAGGAGCACTGAATCAACACCGGCTGAATTAGTATTCGGCTGAGAGCGCGTTGCTTGTAAAGCATCTCCTTTCACAGGGCACCGCTATCAGAGTTATTAAGAGCGTCAATACTGCGCTTAAATTCGCGGCCGCGGTGCTCGAAGCTATCGTACATATCAAAGCTTGCACAAGCGGGGCTAAGCAGCACAACATCTCCAGCGCTAGCCAAATTTACCGCCTGATCAACGGCATCCTGCATGTTTATAGCAAATGATATAGGCAACAAACCGCGCAACGCCGATTCTATTATCGGGGCATCTTCTCCGATCAATATAAGTTGCCTTATATTACTGTTAACTGACGATTTTAATTCGTCAAAATTAGCACCTTTAGCTTGACCACCGGCAATCCAAACCACCTTCTGCTCTATATTATTTAATGCCGTTGCCGTTGCACCAACATTGGTTGCCTTCGAGTCATTGACCCAAGATACATGGTCGATCGTTGCAATAGTTTGCATGCGATGAGGCAAACCCTTGAAATTCATTACAGCCTCGACTAGCAAATCTAAGGGCAACTGCAAAAAATCTACTAAGGCAAAAGAGCTCAGTACGTTCTTAACATTGTGCAAGCCAAAAAGCGGGATGTCTTGAAGCAACATTAAGCGTTGCTGACCTTTTACCAACCAACGTTTACCGGATTTTTTAACAATACCGAAGTCATTATCGTTTGACGGTGCTTCCAGCTCAAAAGTAAAGATTTCATTGACGTTAGTTATTTGCGCTAGCCGCTCATCGTGACGTGGCAGTACCGCGCGTTTAGCGCCTCGGATAACGCGGGCTTTAGCCAGCACGTAGTCACCCATTGAGTCATAGCGATCCATATGGTCTGCGCTTATATTTAAAATAGCCGATGACTCAGCCGGCACTTGATAAGTTGTCTCTAGTTGAAAGCTTGACAGCTCTAATACCGCCACATCGAATTCTTGATTATCGGTTAGTGCGTCTAGAGCAGGTTTACCTATATTGCCTGCAACCAGTGGAGTCATACCTCCCGCCGCGCACATCTCGCCAACTAAACTGGTTACCGTACTTTTACCATTTGAACCAGTAATCGCGATCAATGGCTGATTGTTTTCTTGCAAGAATAACTCTATATCTCCGACAATATGGGCACCCTGCTTTTTAGCCGATCGTAGCATCGGCTCTTTAAGTGACACTCCTGGGCTGGCGATAATCAGCGAATACCCTGCCAAGCCATTCTCAGTAAACACTCCAAATAAGGTCTTAATCTGTGGGAATTCACGTTTAAACTCACTGGCTAGCGGCGGCTCCAAGCGAGAATCGATTACCACAACTTCTAAGCCGCGCGCAACCAAATAGCGGGCCGCGCTATAGCCAGTCACACCTAAGCCAATCACCGCGGCAGACGCATATTGCGCCACTAGCTTTTGCTGGGAGTTGTAAGTTTGTAAGCTCATTAGTTGGGTATTATTCCTATCTAACCTTAAGCGTAGCTAGGCCAATTAACACCAGCACTAGGCTGATAATCCAAAAGCGCACAATCACCCGCGGTTCAGGCCAGCCCTTCAGCTCAAAATGATGGTGGATTGGCGCCATACGAAAAATACGCTTACCGGTTAACTTGAATGACGCCACCTGCAAAATGACTGATACAGTCTCCAAAACAAAGATGCCACCCATAATGAATAGCACTAATTCTTGACGAACAATGACCGCTACAACGCCGAGCGATGCGCCTAATGACAAAGACCCGATATCGCCCATGAACACTTGTGCTGGATAAGTGTTGAACCACAGGAAACCAAGTCCTGAGCCAACCAAGGCAGCACAGAAGATAGCGACTTCACCAGAACCAGCGATTTGCGGAATTTGCAAGTAATCCGCAAACACAACGTGCCCCGATAGATAGCAGAACACCGCTAGTGCGCCAGCCACCATGGCGGTAGGCACTATCGCTAAACCGTCTAAGCCGTCAGTCAAATTTACCGCATTGCTAGTACCAACGATTACGATATACGTTAACGGCAAAAACAGGATACCCAACGGGATCGCAACACCCTTAAAGAACGGAATAATCAGTGACGTTTCTATTGGCGTTTGCGCGGTTGAATAAAGCCAGTACGCTGCGATCATTGCAACCACGCTTTGGCTTAAAAATTTATTTCTTGAACCCATCCCGACCGGGTCTTTATGAACTAACTTTTGAAAGTCATCGTACCAACCAATCACGCCATAAAAAAAGCAGGTAAATAATGTAATTTGCACTAAGCGATTGTTCATATCGGCCCATAATATGGTCGATAAAATCAATGATAGCAAAATCAACAAGCCACCCATGGTCGGTGTTCCAACTTTATCAAAGTGAGTCGGGGGGCCGTCTTTTCTAATCGTCTGACCAATTTTATAAAAGCTCAGCTTACGAATCATCATAGGGCCTAATAAAAGCGACACTGTAAAGGCGGTTAAAACCGAACAAATAGCTCGAAAGGTAATATACTGAAAGACGTTCAGAAAACTATATTGCTCGGAGAGCATTTCAAATAGCGCATATAACATTAAATTTCACCCTGATTTAAAGCCGACGATGTCGATTTCGTTTGTTTGGACAAAAGCTGCCGATGCAAAGCCTCGACTACTCGCTCCATCTTGGCTGAGCGAGATCCCTTAACTAAAATAGTCGCGGCTAGCTTCTCGCCATTGTCTTTATCCGCGCATAAACGCTCAATCAATGCCGCCTGCGAGGTGAATGCGATGGCTCCAGTACCGAAAGATGCAGCGACTAGTTCTGCGTACTCACCACATGCATACAATGCTTTAACACCACGCTTTTTAGCCTGCTCACCTAACACCTTATGCTCGACTTCTGCCGCCGCGCCCAACTCGGCCATATCGCCGACAACCAACAGGTTATCTTTACTTTTGACCAATACGTTAATCGCCGCTCGCATAGACGCGGGGTTGGCATTGTAGGTGTCGTCAATAAGCTCGACACCAGCAAGGGTTTCAATGTTTAAACGACCATTTACTGGCTTGAAATTAGCCAGACCAGCTTCGATACTGGCGCTTGGAATTTTGGCTGCCAGGGCAACTGTCACGGCGGCAAGGGCATTGCGCACACTATGCTCACCGACACTATTTAGCTTGATTTTCAACTTTCTTTGATTGGCCCTTACCTTGATCACCAGACCGTGCTTTTTCTCTTCATACTTAGCCGTTACATCGGCGTCGCCAGACAAGCCAAAGGTCATAATCGAGTGACCACCAGCAAGTTCACGCCAAAGATCAGCGTATTGGTCATCATTGTTGATAATAGCTATGCCGTCGATAGACAAGCCTTGATATATTTCGCCCTTAGCTCTAGCCACCGCTTCGATCGAGCCTAAGCTTTCGAGGTGAGCAGCGGCAGCGTTGTTTACTAGCGCAATAGTGGGTCTAGTCATGGCGCTTAGCCGCCCAATCTCTCCAGCATGATTCATGCCCATTTCAACTATCGCATAGCGATCTTCGGCCTCTAAACACATAAGCGTTAGCGGCACTCCGATCTCATTATTCAAATTACCCTTAGTCACCACACCTTGACCAAATTCGGCGAAGATACAGGCCAACATCTCTTTAACCGTAGTCTTACCAACGCTGCCGGTAATACCGATCAGTGGCAGCGCAAATTGTAAGCGCCACCAGCGAGCTAAATCGGCTAACGCTTGATGAGTATTCTTCACTCTGACTGTCGGCAGGTCAGTGTCGACGGCGTGTTCTACTAATAGCGCCGTAGCGCCAGCCTTCTCAGCCTGTGATACAAAGTCATGGGCATCAAAATTCTCGCCTTTGAGAGCAACAAATAATCGGCCTTGGCAATCATCACGAGTGTTGATGCTAATATTACGCAATAATACGTCAGCACCGGTATGCTCACCGTTTACCGCCTGCGCGATTTGAGATAGCAGCATCATAATTCAAGCCCTAGAGCATCTTGCACCTGCACTCGATCGGAGAAAGCTAATAGTTTGCTGCCAATCTGCTGAGTTGTTTCATGGCCTTTGCCAGCAATCAAAACCCAGTCATCCGAGCTTGCCTGACTGATCGCGGAAGCGATTGCCTCGGCTCTATTTAGAATTATTTGATAATTACCAGAATGGTCAGTGGAGATGCCGGAGACAATGTGATCGGCGATAGTTGCCGCATCTTCAGAACGAGGGTTATCATTAGTAATTATTAAGCGATCAGCTACTTTATCAGCAACAGCGCCCATCACTGCCCGTTTTGCCTGATCGCGATCTCCGCCGCATCCAAAAACACACCACAACTTACCGCGGCAGTGCTGCTTCACTGACAATAGCGCTTTATCTAAGGCGTCAGGTGTATGAGCATAATCGACCACTACGCTAGGACTACCTTTAGAACGATACAACTCCATGCGTCCGGGAGCCGGCTCCAGCGTTAACAGTATCGATTTAATATCATCAACTGAAGTACTTAAGGCTAGCAAGGTCGCAACCAGCATTTCAATATTCGGAATGTTAACGGCTCCGACTAGTGGCGTACTGGCACCAAAATCGACGCCATTAGCCTCAATTTCAAACGCGATGCCGTCGGCGCCAAGCGTAACTTCGTCTATAGCCACATCGCCGCCTTGACCGTAAGACACGATAAATTCAGCATTGGCTATGTCGATTAACGAGGCGCCTAAACGATCATTGATATTGGTCACCATCAATTCACTAGCAAAATCAGTAAATAAAAGCTGCTTCGCTGCACCATAGCGCTGCATATCTCCATGATAATCAAGATGATCATGGCTCAGGTTGGTAAATAAAGTACAGAAAAATTCGACACCGTTTACGCGTCCTTGGTGCAACGCATGCGACGACACCTCCAGACAGACTTGAGTAATGCCATCGGCCTTAAAGTCGGCCAGCATCTTATGCAATGCGACCGGGTCTGGCGTAGTGTGATCAGCCGGTCGCAAAGCATCTAATTTACCGACGCCAATAGTGCCTATCATCGCCGCTTGCATGCCGAGCTTGGTTAATGCTTGAGTGAGTAAATAGCAACAGGTAGTCTTGCCGTTTGTGCCGGTAACACCAAAGACTTGCATTTCATTGCAGGCTCTACCAAAGAAGTGATGCGCTAGAACACCAACGTTAGCTTGCAGCCCGGTCACCGAAAAAGCCGCGATGGATATCTCGGCAGGCAACTCGAAGTCTTGCCCGTCGTACAGAATTGCAGCAGCGCCACTTTCTTGAGCTTGGACTAAATAGTCTCGACCATCAGCGACAACACCCTTATAGGCACAAAACAAGGCTCCGGCAGACACCTTTCGACTGTCGATCACGATCTCACTAATATCGGCATCAATATCAGTATCGAGATTGAGAACCGCCAACAAGTTTGCTAAAGACATCATTGCGCTAACCCTACTAGCCTGAAGGCATCAACACTCGCAACTGGGCGAGAAATCATCAACTTTAAGCCTGGATCGTCTTTTGGCGCAGTCATAGCGTCTGGCGCTACACCCCGCAAACGCAAAGCTCCCGCCATCACTTCCGCGAAAACTGGTGCGGCTACCAAGCCGCCATAGTAATCAACTCCTTTGGGGTCATTAACGGACACCACTAGAGCTATTTCAGGGTTGCTAATAGGCGCGAAGCCAGCAAATAGAGACGTGTAGCTGTCGTCTTGATAGCGACCGTTTACCACGCGATGAGCCGTGCCAGTTTTTCCGCCGACACGATAATGATCAACTCGCGCTTTAGGCGCTGTGCCGTTACTACCAACCGCCGCTTCAAGCATTTTGGCTATTTCATCAGTCACTTCGGTAGAAAATATACGCACACCTTTAGGCGCTTGCTCTAAGGGATGCAAGCTCACCGGCATCAGCACTCCTCCATTTGCGAGAGCCTGATAAGCCCGCGTTAGCTGCAGAGTATTGACCGATAAGCCATAGCCATAGCTCATAGTGGCATGCTCCACGGGCTTCCATTTTTTGCGATTTGCAAGAATACCCTTTTGTTCGCCAGGCATTTTTAATTTATTAGTTTGGCCAAATCCTAAGCGACGGTAGGTATCATACAGATCACGCGGCCGCATCTTCATCGCAATCTTAGCCGAACCAATATTACTCGACACCTTAATAACGTCAGAGACAGTAATTTCACCATGCGGCTCGGTGTCACTTATACGACTACGTCCAATATAGTAAAAACCTTTTCCTGTATCGATCATGGTCTCTGGATCGACCACCCCAGCTTGCATCGCCATGGCAACGGTGATTGGTTTTACTGTTGAGCCTGGTTCGTACGAATCGGTTATCGAACGATTGCGAAAATGTGCACTTTTGAGCTCAGCGCGGTCATTTGGATTAAAGTCAGGCATGCTGATCATTGCTAGCAGCTCACCGGTCTTAATGTCTAAAGCCACTAGCGAAGCCGAGGTCGCATTGTGTTTTTTTACGGCTGCCTGAAGGTGACGATAAGCAAGATATTGAATGCGTGCATCGATACTCAAGACAATATCATCGCCATGGCGAACGCGAGCCAACTGCTCGACATACTCAACCACATGACCAACCCTATCTCGCAATACTTGGGTTCGGCCTGCGCGCCCCTTTAACTCGTCATCGTAGGCGAGCTCTAGCCCTTCTTGCCCTTCATTATCGATATTGGTAAATCCCAGCACATGACCCAAAACCGGGCCAGCAGGATAATAGCGTTTGTACTCACGGACCTTATTGATACCCGGCACATTGAGAGCCAGAATTTTATTCGCTAGCTGAGGAGATAAGTGCCGCTTAAGATAAACAAATTCACGACCCTTTCGCTTCTCAGCTTTATCCAATAACTTGACGGGCGTAGTTCCCAATAAGCTCGTTAATTTTTTATAAGGGTACTCTTTTTGCTGGCGAAGAATCGTCGCAGGATGCATCCAAATGGAGTCGACGGGGGTACTCACGGCAAGAGGCTGACCATTTCGATCGGTAATCATACCGCGAGTAGGCGGCTCATTTTGCACTCGCAAATAGCGCGCATCACCTTGTGATTGCAGGTAGTCATTGTCAACCACCTGTAGCTGCACAGCACGCGCACCGAGCGCAATAAACAAACAACCAAAAAGAATAAAAATTACGTTATAGCGCCAAGTGGAAACAGGCACCACGACGTCTTTCGCTAGCTTCTTTTGGCGCGCGCCGCGCTCAGTTTTAATTGGCAGTGAGTCGGTTTTAGACATTACTCAGTCCCAGCTATTCGATGAGTAGCATAACTAGCCTCTTCGCCAATATACGTCATCTCGCCTTTCAGGGGCGCTCGCATAGATAAACGTTCGCCAGCATCTTTTTCGACGCGCTGAGCGGATGCCCACACATTGGACTCAACTAGAAGCTGACCCCACTCATCATTCAAATCATCACGTAACGACTCGGCCGTCTGAAACGCCAGATAAGCAAGCCGATGCTGGTGGCGAATATTAACCACGAACAAAGCCGACACTACAACACTGCCAACCAGAAACCACATCACACTATCGCGCACGCTGACCTCCACCGGAACGGCTTGGCGCCGGCGCAACGTAAGGCACCGCCGTGCGCTCAGCAATGCGCAGCACAGAGCTGCGAGAGCGAGGATTTTCTTGAACTTCATGCTTACCAGGCTTGATCGCCCGACTCAACAACTTAAGCGGCGTGAGGTAGGCGTCTTCTGTCACAGGAATATTCTTAGGCGGTAGATTTGGTGTCGATAGCTCTCGCATAAAACGCTTAACGATACGATCCTCTAGAGAGTGAAAGCTAATTACCGCTAGCCGACCACCCTCGTTCAACAACTGCACCGCTTGTGGCAAAGCTTGCGAAACCTGACTCAACTCTTGATTGACGTGCAGGCGTATGGCTTGAAAGCTGCGGGTCGCAGGGTGCTTGTTCTTGTCTTTCTTGGGGGTGGCATCCGAGATAATAGAGGCTAACTGCAAGGTACTCTCGATCTTATTTTGCTCTCGAGTCTCGATAATCGATCTGGCGATTCTTCGAGCAAACTTCTCCTCACCTAAGTCAAACAGCACCATCATCAAATCGCGCTCTTCAACCCGCGCCAGCCATTGCGCCGCCGACTCACCTTTCGTAGTATCCATGCGCATATCCAACTCACCATCGCGCATAAAACTGAAGCCGCGGGCGGCTTGATCCAACTGAGGCGAAGAGACACCGAGATCCATCAATACACCATCAACCTTATCAACCCCCGCTTGCTCCAGGAGCATATCGGCCATACGGCTAAATTCACTATGAATTAAAATTACTCTCGGGTCATCTTTAAATACGGTGCGACCAAGCTCAATTGCACGAGGGTCTCGATCAAAACCAATCAAGGCACCAGTCTCACCAATGCGTTCAACAATTTGTTTAGCATGACCAGCACGACCTAAGGTGGCATCGACATAGATACCACCTTGGCAAATATTCAACGCGTCGACCGCCTCTCGTATTAAGACAGGAATGTGTTGTTCAGAGGTAGTCATGATCAGACTCTAGAAGGAAAGAGATTCAAGCTCGACCGGCAGTGCCGATTCATCGAGCTCAACAGCAAGCAGGGACTCGCGCTGAGCAAGCCAATGCGCTTCATCCCAAATTTCATACTTATCACCCTGCCCGACTAACACAGCTTTTCGATCAATATTGGCGAATTCACGTAATTGCTGTGGCAGTAAAATTCGGCCACTCCCATCCATAGAGCAATCGTCAGCATGGCCGATCAACATACGCTTCAATTGACGAACTTGAGCGTTCAAGGTTGGCAATGAGGTTAATTTTTCCTCAACCACAGCCCAGTCTTCCAGGGCATACAATAATAGACAGTGATCGCTGGGACTAATAGTAACAACCACATCACCGCCAGACTCGCCAGACAGGACATCACGGAGCTTGGTCGGAATTGACATCCGCCCCTTCGCATCCAGACTTATATGATTGCTGCCTCTTGCCACGACTCTTTTGGCTCACTTTTATTGATTTAATATTTGTAGCAATGAAGACTCAGAATGAATTATTCTCAAATCCCCACAATTACCCACATTTCGCCACTATCTATGACAGTCTGTGTTGAGTCAAGGACTAATTGACAAGAAAACCTTTTTCTATCAGTAAGTTAGCGCACTTTTCCATGTGACTTAAGATTGCTATTTAAAGTATCACTTTAACTTTAAAGCGCAACAGATTATTTAAAATGAAATTAATAAACAATCAACTTCGATCAACTCAATACTTTAGCAGATCATTATGTTTTAGTAATGCGAGCGCTTAAGCAAGCAGACCCACAGTGTTAGACAATAGCATATACTGTAAATAATAACAGTTAATCAGCAGCAAATTTGACCAGATCATTAGTTATTAAAAACGATCCAGTTCACGAGCTTTGCAAAACAAAGCTCGGAACCATCACGTAAAAAGTGAGCCAACCTGTAAGCCGGGTCCTGTCAAGGACAGTCATTCATCTAGGACATACATCGCTGCATGCCTCAAGCAACCTACCCGTGTTCAACGCGAGCCACGCCTTAACCTCAAGCCTAAGCTCAAAGAACGAACACCTATTTGGTCTTGCTCCGAGTGGGGTTTACCCTGCCGCTCGTGTTACCACTAACGCGGTGCGCTCTTACCGCACCATTTCACCCTTACTAACCTTTAAGCCGCAAACGAATTTGAAGCCTAAATCGCTTAAGTTCCGACTTAGTGGGCAAAAGCCCTCTAAATCCTTAATTTAGCGTTCTTTTAAAAAAGAAGAAAGCGGTATCTTTCTGCTGCACTGGCCGTCGGCTTGCGCCGCCCAGATGTTATCTGGCACTCTGCTCTTCGGAGCCCGGACTTTCCTCCCCTTCTAATGAAGCGGCGACTGCCCAGTTGACTCGAGTCGCAGTCTACTCAAATTCATGATGTTTAGCAAAGGCCTCACGCTAGGAATAATATGATTAATCACTTCGTAGTGCCGCCAGCGCGGTTGCTAGGTCATGAAAACCATGTGACTTAACTTTCGCATTCAAGCCATCGACAATTTCGCCAATCATGCCCGGTCCTTGATAAATAAACTGGCTATATATTTGTACATAGTCGGCGCCGGCTAACATTTTTTCCCACGCATCATCAGCATTCTTTATACCACCAACACCGATTATCTGAACTCTACCTTTGAGTAATCGATAAAACCGACGAATACACTCAGTTGACGCATCTTTGACGGGTGCGCCACTCAAACCGCCAGCCTCAGCAGAGTGCTTGCTTTGCAAGCTTTCTGGTCGCGCTATTGTTGTATTTGTCGCGATCACCGCATCGAACTGATGAGAAATTACCAGCTCAGCGATACTTTCAATTTCATCTTGATCAAGATCGGGAGCTACTTTCAAGGCAATAGGCACATAGCGCTTGTGAACCGATTGGCATTTTTTTTGGGCGATTTTGATTTTCAACAACAAGTCGTCTAAGAACGATTCATTTTGTAAGTCTCGGAGCGACTTAGTGTTCGGTGACGATATATTAACGGTTATATAATCCGCTTGAGAATAAACTCGTTGCATCGCCGAAACGTAATCGAAATGGGCGTCTTCGATTGCCGTAACCGCATTTTTACCAATATTAATACCGGCCACTGCGGTGCTGTCAGTCTTTTGAATATTCGACAAAAAGGCCTCAACGCCGCCGCTATTAAACCCCATACGGTTGATTAAGGCTTCGTCTTCGATTAAACGAAACATTCTTGGCTTTGAATTCCCAGGTTGCGGTTTAGGGGTTACAGTCCCCATTTCAACACCACTAAAACCGAGTGCCGAAAAAGCGGGCAATACCATAGCCTCTTTGTCTAGACCTGCGGCCAAACCAAGCGGATGTCGAAAATCGATACCCATACACTGGATCGGCAGATCCGCCACCTTTCGTCCAAACAGACGCTCGAGTTGCGATGTCAGAAACGGCCTTTTAGAAACAAAAGCGAGATTAGCTAAGATTACGTCGTGTGCGCGCTCTGGGTCGAGCGCAAATAGTACTGGTTTAATAAATGAATACATTAGCTTTGATGTACTGCCCATAATCAATTGCCCTACCTGCGTTTTACGTTATGACGGTCGACTTTTAGACAACGTCAGTCAACGTCAAGGATACCAGACCTCGCTCGAATTACCCGCCAAATAACATAAGTTGCGCGCCAAAAAAGCTCTCTAATGACGATAGCTAGCTAAACTCGCTTTAAATTAATCTGTATTCTGTAGCCGCCAAGCACTCGCATACAAACCGTCTATTGCCAGCAATTGAGCGTGCGTGCCCTGCTCGGCGATTTGCCCTTGCTCCAATACAACAATTAGATCCGAGTCAACGATAGTCGATAAACGATGCGCAATTACGACGCTAGTATAATCACCGCGGACTCGCTCCATGGCCTGTAATATTCGTTGCTCAGCGAGACTGTCAAGTGATGAAGTTGCTTCGTCAAATATCATTATCTTTGGCTGCTTGAGTATTGCTCGAGCGATCGCCACCCTTTGCTTTTCGCCGCCCGAGAGCTTCAAGCCACGCTCACCTACTTGAGTCTCCGCACCGTCCGGTAGCTGCTTAATGAAGTCGTCCAAGTAAGCCATGCCAATAGCCGCCCAAACCTCTTCGTCACTTGCATCTACATTACCGTATTGAATATTCTCTAAAATGCTAGCGTTGAACAAAACAGTATCTTGCGGCACCACACTAATCTCCTGACGCAGACTTTCCTGCGATACCATCGAAGTATCTTGACCGTCAATGAGGATACTCCCCGAACCAACGTCATAGAAGCGGAACAACAACTTCATGATCGTCGACTTGCCCGATCCACTGCCGCCGACAATAGCTACTTTTTGCTTGGGTGCTACCTTAAAAGTGACGCCTTTGAGAATTGGCCTCTCGGGGTGATAGGCAAAACCGACATCCTTAAATTCTATTGCACCTTTGCTTACCTCAATACGAGGCGCATCCGCAACATCCTGTACCGACGACTCGACCTTGAGCAGGGCGAACATCGCATCAATGTTGGCCATTGAGCCTTTCATTTCGCGATAAACAAAGCCAAGAAAGTTAAGCGGTAAAAATATCTGCATCATTAACGCATTAATCAAAACAAAGTCGCCGATGGTCATAATGCCTTGGCTAACGTGATACGCAGCCAACACCATCGACGCGGTTGCTGCGGCTGAAATAATTAGCGATTGCCCACCGTTTAGGCCAAATAAGGTGAGTCGATTTTTACGTCTAGCCGCTTCCCAATCGGCTAGGTTTTCGTCATAGCGATCGGCTTCAAAAGCCTCATTATTAAAATACTTAACCGTTTCAAAGTTCAATAAACTGTCTACAGAACGTGTGCTAGAGTTACTTTCAGCGCTATTCATCTCACGGATGGTTTCCGTACGCCATTCGGTAGCCACAACCGAGAAACCTATGTAGGTAACCACCGAAATCAGCACAATTAAGGCGTACCAAACAGAGTAATTCCAAAAAAGCAAAACCATGATCATGCCAATTTCAACGAAGGTAGGCACAATATTGAAAATCATAAAACGCATTAAAAAACTGATGCCATTTACGCCCCGCTCGATATCTCTTGAGACGCCGCCAGTTCGACGGTTTAAGTGGTAGCCAAGATCCAGCGAATGCAGATGCTGGAAAACCTTGTGACCTACTCTGCGCATTGCGCGCTCGGTTACTCGTCCGAATATAGTATCGCGTAATTCACCAAATAAGACATTGGCAAAGCGTGCCACTCCATAGGCAACTAAAAGCGCTATCGGCACGATCACCATAGATTGATCGGGTAGCAATGCCTCTGTTTGACTGGCAGCATTACCATTAAGTCGGTCGACTATGTGCTTGAGAATAAAGGGCAAGCCGACACTCGCCACTTTAGCACCAACTAGGCACAACAAAGCCAGGGCAATACGCCCCTTAAACTCAGTCATAAAGGGAATTAACTGCTTCAGACTAGACCAATCTACATTGTCTAAGTCTGTTGAATTTGCAGAGCCACGACGAGCACCTCGCATAGATTATCCTGCCTAAAGGCGTTTTAAATCGGTGATCAATTGTTCAAGCACTTGGTCTCGATGACGATACGCGACGGTACGATTAAAATTAAGTACGAAGCGAAATTTTTTAATTGGCATTGATGGTAATGTTGCTGGCAATTCAATATAGCCGGCATAACTGCGCACCCCGTTCAGAGTACCCGTTTTAGCGAACACCAATGCCGACTTAGAGTTGACCTTAATTTGCTTGAATAAGTCTTTATTCGGCTCTAAAGCTTTCAATAAATCGTTGATTTGATCGGCACTAAGACGGTTATCTCGAGACAAACCAGAGCCATCATTAATGCTGTGATTCCGCCAGCCGAAGCGAGCAGCCAAGGCCGCATTGGTATAATCGCGGCTAGCAACAAACGACACGCTACCAATCGCATCGTCATCGCCCAGCTTTAAAAAAACTTGATTGGCAATAAAATTATTCGAAAACTCTAAGCTACCGCGCAGCACCTCCGCCAAGCTATGTGTATTTTGATGTCGATAGAGCAATACCTCATCACCGCTCAAAACTTGATTAATGGCTATCACCATCCCCGGCCATCCTAGCTTAGCTAACAATAGTTCGGCAAAGTTTGTTTGCGCATTATCGGCATTCACCAAGTTCACTCGATCGGTACCTTTTTTAAGGGTGGAGGCCATTTTCTTTGCGGTATTAGTCAACGGCGTCTGCGCTTCCGCACTCGAGATAATGCCGTTTTTATTACTCAGTTTAACCGTATTGAAATTGGCTGATACCGCCGACACTGGTGCATTGTATGGGTCAGCCACCTTACTTCTGCCGGGCGCCGCAGTAAAACTAAAATAGCTATTGTCAATACGTAGGCTCTTCGGCTGAGTAATTCCGTTGGCACGCAACGCCGCTGTTAGGGCAGGAATCAATAGATCTATTTCCTCTGAGACCAAAAATGGATCACCATAACCTTTCACCCAAAGAGTGTCAGCGTCGACTAAGAAGTCAGTATGAAAGTGATGATCCAAGCCCCATTTCTGAATCGCCAAATAGGCAGTCGAAAGCTTAGTCAACGAGGCCGGTATAAGCGGTTTAGCCGCTTGCCAAGAAAAAACCGGCGCATCATTATCGGTAACGACCAACAAGGAATCATTTTCGGTAAGTGTCAGACCGTTTAAAACAGCCGAATAAGCATTCGAAAAATAAACGCAAAACACCAGCAGCATCAGTCGAGCAATATGTTTCATAAAGTCTGCCTAGGTACCCAATTCAGCTTTGACTGCTAGCGCTAAGTCATATACTTCATTTTTACGCTTGCCACTTAGTTTTGCCGCGAGTCCTGCTGCCTGCTTCACAGGCAAGTCAGCCAGTAGCACTTTTAATATGGTAGTCACATCGGCATCACTGCTTGAAACCGGCTCAACGCCGGCCAGCATCAAAACAAACTCACCACGTGACTGGTCCTCATCTCCGAGAAAAATCTCAAGCACTGATTCGGCGCTACCCGCTAGCACGGTTTCAAACCTTTTAGTCAGTTCTCGCGCGACGGCGATCTGTCGCCCCCCCCCCAACACCTCTACCACGTCCGCGAGGCAGGCTTTGATTCGGTGAGATGACTCTAATAGCACTGTGGTGCGATGCTGATTTAAATAGCTTGCAAGAGCCGTTTGTCGGGCGCCACTCTTTGATGGCAAAAAACCATCGTAAACAAAACCATCTGTTGGCAGGCCAGCAATCGATAAAGCGGCGATAATCGAGCTTGGCCCAGGCACTGCTACAATTGAATAGCCCTGTTGGCGTAGAGCTCGCACCAAAACGAACCCTGGGTCGCTAATTAACGGAGTGCCGGCATCGCTGATCAAGGCAAGGTCCAAACCTTGATCTAGCTGAGATTTAACCCAGTCGACTTGCGATTCTTCATTGTGTTGATGACAAGAACGTAGTTTAGTGACTATGCCATAGTGATTTAACAATCGTTTACTGTGTCGTGTGTCTTCTGCAAGAATAACGTCGACTGAGCCTAAGACCTTTAAGGCTCGATGCGAAATGTCACCTAGGTTGCCGATAGGTGTAGCGACCACTAATAATTGACCAGACTCGCCTAAACTTGTTGATCGGCTGTCTTTGTTCACTGCTGGGCTGTCTTTGGTAAAAGGGTCGCTCACTCGGTATACTTCGCTAGATATTAAAAGGCTAACCAGAATAATCGGAATACTTCCAAAATGCATCTACAATTAAATAGCCGTACCAAACTTTTAGGCATCGTCGCAACAACCTCACTGCTCGCTAGCTGCGCGTCCACATCGCCACAAAACCCGGCAAAGGTTGAGGCCAGAGAAATAGTAGCCACCGCGCCGGTATCAACCAAAGTCGATGATCGGTGGTCAATACCCATCAAAAATCGCTTTGGTAACCAAACATTGCGAGCCGAAGAACTAAATTCCAGCAGAGCCGAATACTATGGTCAGCAGTCGCAAACTGAAAACAGCCGTGGCGCGCAAGTGGATGCGACACTCAGCGCCGCTGAATATTATATTCAAGCGCAAAACTTTAGCGCCGCCGAACGCGCATCTGCTGAGCTTTACTACGACACTCTAGATACCGTTCAAGCCGATAGACTGACGGTTATCAATGCCTATGTTGCTTATTCAAAAGAACAACATGTGAAGGCAATTTCGCTGTTAAAACCCTTGTGGGAGCGAGTCACCGAGGCTGCTAACGTTGAGATCGTCGATCAGCCAGACGCTCTACCAACAATTCCTGAGCAAGCTAAACTCAGTGTTCAACAAGTTGACGCACTACTTCTTGGCTCGTTTAGCTTTCAAACTCTAGGTGACTATGACTCCGCTATTGCCGCTTTAGTAAAACGCGAGCGATCGCTCGAAGGCAACACCCGTAGCGAAACAACTCGCTATATTTGGCAAGTAATTAACTCATTACCGATTCAGCGACGTCAAATGATCTTTGATAGCACCCAAAACGACCTGGTGAAAAATAGAATTGAACAAAGCTTAACAACGGTCTCATCGTCTACCCCAGAGCGGCCTCAGCAATTCACTCAATGGAGGGAAGAAGTCAATACACTTGGCAAACAAACGGTTGACGATAGCTGGAGTAATGACTCACCTCGCTCAATCGCGATCCTGTTACCGATTACCTCAAAGTACAACGTCGCAGCACAAGCAGTAAAAGACGGTATCGACTACCAACATAACGCCAACGGTTCACAATTTAGGCCACAACTGCGTTATTACGATATTGGTGAAAATCCAAGCTCAAGTTCTCACTATTACGCCGCCGCGGTCCAATCTGGAGCTGATTTCATTATTGGCCCACTTGGCAAGGACTACGCCAATCAAATAAGCAGCTATGCCGCTAGCGGTCGTACCTCGACGTTATTATTAGGTGGTGACACCATTCTGAACGGGGCAACATATAGATTTACCATGAGCCCTGAAATGGAAGGGACCCGTGTCGCTGAGCGCGCCTGGAAAGACGGCCACCTAAGCGCGGGCCTTTTGGTAACCGATACTGATGTCAGTCGTCGTACAGTTTCTGCGTTTAGCCGAAAATGGACAAGTTTGGGCGGCAAAATAAACGACACCGTTACTTATTCGCCCAAACAATACGACCATAGCGTTGAACTTAAACAACTATTCGACATCAACCAAAGCGAATATCGTTATCGTCAATTGAGTAAAACACTTGGTTTCAAACCAAGGTTCACAGCCTACCAACGACTAGACATCGACTTTATTTTGATGATCGCAAACACCGAAACCGGTCGCCTAATTCGTCCACAAGTTAATTTTTTTAGTGGCTCGAATATTCCAGTTTACGCAACCTCATCAATATTTAATGGACTTCAAGATAAGGTCAACAATATCGACCTCGACGGCACTCAATTTCCAGTTATGCCATGGGTCTTAAAATCGGCTAATGTGGCTCCGTACGCAGGTCAACTAAATATGCTATTCGCACTAGGTACAGACGCCTATAGCATCGCTGCAAGCTACCAAAAACTGCGGCAGGACGATTCATTGGCGATTAATGGCAATACCGGCCAAATCAGCATTGGTGGCTATGGAGAGACCGTTTATCAACCCATATGGGCGACGTTTAAACAAGGAGAAGTGGTGCCAATTGAAACCCTTGGGCTTGACATAACGCCGCTGGAAACGCCTAATGGCAGCCCACTGAATAGTCAAAATGTAAACGGAACTTACAATGATTCGAACTATAATGAAGACACTTGGGATCCACAAAACCGCATCCAAAAAAAGTCAGAAAACCAGAAAGATGAGCTCCGGGGATCGCGCTGAAGATCTAGCACTTGTCTATCTAAATCAACGAGGCTTCAAACTTGAGCAGCGTAATTTTAATTGTCGCTATGGCGAGATAGATCTGATCATGTGGGATCAGAGTTACTTAGTTTTTGTCGAAGTTCGCTATCGCGCATCGAGTAGTTATGGGGGCGCGCTTGAGAGTATTGACAGTTTTAAGCAGGCCAAACTTCGTCGCGCAGCCGAATTTCACTTAGTACAGACTAAAAGAACCGATTGCCCCTGCCGTTTTGATATACTTTGTATAAACGGAAATCTTAATACGCCCGATTACGAGTGGATAGCTAACGCATTCTAATGTCACTCAAACAACTAAAAAATTATGTCTACTATATCAGATCACTTTAAAGCGAGTGCTGCCAGCATTCTTGACAACCAATTCCTAGAGCCAAAAATAGAAGCTATCGCTAAAGCACTTTATACCAGCTTTGACGCCGGTGGAAAATTAATGGTCTGCGGTAATGGCGGTTCTGCGGCGGATGCCCAGCACCTGTCATCCGAGTTACTAAACCGCTATAAGCGTGAACGACGTGAGCTTCCCGGTATCACCTTGACCGCTGACGGGTCGACGTTAACCTCTATCGGTAATGATTATGACTTCAGCGAGGTCTTCTCCAAGCAAGTCAGTGCCCTTGGCCGACCTGGCGACTGCTTAATGGTGATCACCACCTCTGGCAACTCGGCCAATATTATAAAAGCGGTTGAAGTAGCACATGACAAATCGGTCACGGTGGTTGCACTGAATGGTAAAGATGGTGGACACTTAAACCAAGTTTTGGCGAGCGATGACATAAACCTGATTGTTAAAGGTGATGTCACTGCCCGCATACAAGAAGTACATGGCTTAGTTATTCACTGCATTTGTGAGTTGATTGACAGCTACATACTAGACTAATCACTCGGTCCAGCTTAAACCGACTACACCGCAACTCTAATACCGCAACTCTGTCGAATAATTTAGACCAGAGTTTGGAGCCCAATATGAGCGACTCTTATACCGCGATTATCAAAACCACTATAATCGGATTGATCAGTGCTATTACTCTTAGCGGCTGCATTACAGCCCTTGTGGCTACGGCGGCGATCGCCACGGTCGACATAATTCACGACCGTCGAACCGTCGGCGAATATATTGATGACAGCGCAATCGAAGTAACGGCGCGCAACATTCTTGGGTCTACCTCAGAGTTTCGCAAAGCGGCCCATATTAAAACACAGTCATGGAACGGCATAGTACTGTTGACTGGTGAAATAGACAGCGAAACACTAAAACCGACGTTGATTCAAAAATTAAGTTCCATACAAGGGGTAAGACAAGTTGTTGACGAAACTAACCTCACTAGCAAAACCAAGCTTTGGGCTCGTAGCAATGATGCTTTAATTACGAGCAAGGTAAAGACTCGTTTGTTCTTAAGAACTGGCCTAAATGCTAATCGAATTAAGGTGGTTACGACGCGAGGGAGTGTTTATCTTATGGGCATCGTCACCCGCACCGAAGCCAATAAAGCAACCGAGTATACGCAGACCGTTCGCGGTGTTAAGCGAGTAGTCAAAGTGTTTGAGTATCAACAAGGTAAATAAACGATGTCGAACCATAGAACACTCGATTCACAAGCAAAAGTGGTTTCCCCAGACAGTGATGCAGCTCAAATTCGAGCTAAGTTATCATTGCTACCCAGCCCTCTAGTATTCACTAACGGTTGCTTCGATATTCTTCATCGCGGCCATGTGAATTATCTAGAAAAAGCTCGCAATATTGGCGCCTCACTTGTCGTCGCGGTAAATACTGACAACTCAGTGAAAAGGCAAAATAAAGGCAGTGACCGGCCAATTAACTCTCTTGAAGACCGAATGTCGGTTCTAGCCAGTCTAGAATGCGTTGACGCTGTGGTTTGTTTTGATGAAGATACTCCCTTAAATATTATTGAAGCCGTTTTACCCGATCATCTAGTCAAAGGTGGTGACTGGACAGTAGCGAATATTGTTGGTGCAGATCAAGTTATTGCTAATGGTGGGCAAGTTCATTCCGTCGAATTTGAATTTCAACGGTCGACCAGTTCGTTATTAGAAAAAATTCGAAATTAGGCTAGTAAATCGAACGTCGTATCGTCAACGACACTGACCCTAAGCAGTGCATATCAGCCACGACTACCGCGCCTCCAAACCAGCACATAAATATTAAAAAAGATTAGCATCAAGTACCCGGTCATTAGAATATATAAATAAGCTTTGTATACATTTAGCACCAGAGACCGCACTGAAACACGATTCACTTTATCACCAATAAATACGCTCAGAAGATTCTTAGCCGCTGGCATCAAGAGCGGGATTTTACTCCAGTTGGTATATCTCACATCCTCATAGGCAAACCAATCCGGATAGCCTGATGGTAGCTGGCGCTTGTAATCGCTCCAGTTTTCGCCAACTTCTGAAAAACTTGCTAGCTTGCCGTCAGATCGAATAAAAGCAACGTTATACAGTGAATCCAAGCTGACAAAGCGATCATCAACTTTGGCCTCTAGCACAATATGGCAGCCCCATACATTGTCACATTTCATCTGCGCCAAGCGTATTTCAAACCCAGCTCGTTGTAGTAATCTACCGAGCACATGGGAATAACTTCCGCAAGAAAACCTTGCATCAATTAATTGGACATCCGCTGACCGAAATAAGCTATCGCGCATACCAATATAGTCATCACCACTAAATAATTTATGCCGTGAATTTAACAACATGTGTGACTCGCTCAATAAGCTCAGAGCCATCTCCTGTTGTGACATAGAAGTTTCTGTAAACTTATTCACCAACTGATCATAAAGGGCGTCTTCGTAGCTCGACATGGAATACAAAACCACTATCAGTACCAGAAAAACGCCGTGCAAAAAACCCAAAGCAGGGGCGATCAATTTAGTTCTCGTAATTCTAGTTTCGGCAATAAAGTTGAACATTTTCAACCTGAATACTACTCTGATGAGGCGGCTATAGAGTCTTTTTCGGCGAGGTCAGTAAAATAGTTGTAAATAAACTGGCGTGCAACATAGGCACTGCGAACATACCATTTCTCTTTATTAATAATCAACGAAGCATAAGCCACTTTTCTCCCGTTCTTCTCCGCGTAACCAACAAACCAATCGTGCCGACCTTTAGGTGAATAGCCCGTTAATGAGCCGGTTTTACCACCGATTTCCATATCGCTATAAACCTTATAGCGACTCAAGCCTTTAAATGACTTCCTAGCAGAGCCAATACGTGTGGTCTCGGTCATCAAACTACGCAAAGCCTTAGCCGATTTTTGACTAATCACCTTCTCGGGGGTTGGGTCGGCTCTCGCTTTATATATTTGATTACCGGCAAGATCTTTAATCGACTTAACCATATACGGTGTGACCATGCTTCCGTCATTAGCAATTATTGCCGCCATTTGAGCTGCATGAATCGGGCTTAAAGTTATATCTTTAGTATAGCCAGAAGCGGCTTCAGCAATATGCCATTGATTACTCAGATCTAAGCCAACACGACTCATCGGTAAGTTAAAATCGGTATTCATCGATTGCCCAAAACCAAAACGAGTTGCGTACTGACTCAAGTTGTCGGCGCCTAATTGATATATCCCTATGCGACCAAATACGCTATTAATCGACTTCGCAAATGACTCTTTTAAAGTCGGATTACGAGTCCACTTGTTGGTCTTATGACGCAGTACTTGACCTTTATACAAGGTAGTCGATTTACCGTTAAAAGGTAACACAGTATTAGGCGACATTTTACCCAGGTCAAGCCCCGCAGCCGCAGTCACCATTTTGAACACCGAGGCCGCCGGGTACTCAGATCGCATTACTAGGTTCTCCCATTGCTCATCCGACTTGATAAAGCTGGTCAGGTTAAGTATCGCTCCGGTCTCAACATCTAATGCCACAAAGCATGCATAGTCAGGTTGATACTTCAGATACACCTCGGCCATATCCTTATGCACCGCTTCATCGAATGTGTACTCAACAATACCCTGTGCTTGCTGCCCTTGAGGGTCGGTAAAAACCAACTTGTTCGGAAAGCGGTTTTGTTTAGCGTGGGAAGTGATTACATCGGCAACTGATTGGATCGATAACTGTTCAGCTGCAGCAATAGACCAATTGGTCACGAGCAGCACTAGCGTAAGAAGCACAGAAGGTAAAAATGTTAAACTTGACGGCTTAACATTGAATCGGTTCTTCATTAGTGACCTGGTTATTAACTGGTTGGTAAAAATTGGCCGAGTTCGGACAAAGCTTGTTGATAAACGCCACGCTTAAAGTCAACAATGTTATCGATCGCATGATGAGTATCAACCCAACGCCAGCTATCAAACTCTGGCGTTTCGGGACCGGCCTTTAAGTCGACAACCGAGTCATCTTCGGTTAATTCCAACAAAAACCAAACCTGTTTTTGCCCTTTGAAATTAACCCTCTTACGGCCTGGACCTTGAGCACGACGACGCTGATTGCGCAGTAAACGATGCGGCAAATCATAATGTAACCATTTTTTAGTATGAGCAACCAGTCGCACTTGCTTCCGTATTAGGCCAGTTTCTTCGTGTAATTCCCGGTACATTGCATCAACCAGAGATTCATTGCGACTGACACCGCCTTGGGGAAACTGCCAGCCATCTTTGTTAATGCGCCGTGCCCAAAACACCTGCCCCTGTTGATTGCAGATAATTATGCCAACATTCGGCCGATAACCATCGTTAGCAAATATGGGTTCGAAATTTTGCATACTAAATTTGAGTGCCTTTCTATTAAGTTTATTCTATACGCAAAAGCCATAAGCGAGGAAAAGATCTTAGCCTTACAACATCATAACCTCATGAGGCCTAGTTTTGATTAAACTTAGGAGTATTCGAAAGACTAATATTAACTCAATTCCTAAACTCTGTAACGTAAAGCTATTATAATTGAACCATCAGGCTTTATGCATTAACTAATTAACAATGGAGTTCACCGTGGCATTAGCGCTTTTTGATCTTGATAACACACTTTTAAATGGGGATAGTGACCATAGTTGGGGAATGTATCTGGCCGATATTGGCGCTGTCGATGCTGAAGTTCAAAAAACCAAACAAGATTTTTTTTATCAACAGTACTTGGTTGGTGAGCTAGATATATTTCAGTTTTGTGAATTTCAATTCTCGACTCTAAAGCAATACCCGTTAGAGCAGCTTAAGGCGTGGCGGCTTGATTTCTTAGAAACCGTGATCGAACCCATGATCATCAGTGGTAAACCGAACTTATTAGACAAACATCGCAACGCCGGTGACGATATTTTAATCATTACCGCGACTAACGACTTTATAACCACACCGATTGCCGAGCGCCTTGGCGTAGCGACGCTTATAGCTACACAAGCCGAGTTCATCAATGGCGCTTACACCGGCAAAGTGGCTGGAACCCCCTGCTATCAAGCAGGTAAAGTAACTCGACTAAACGCTTGGCTAAAAAAAAATAACAAGAAGTTTGAAAATAGCTATTTTTACAGCGACTCTATTAATGACCTAGCATTACTCGAATTAGTAAATACGCCTATTGCCGTGACCCCAGATGATAAACTTCGTGCTCACGCGACTAAATTAAACTGGCGGATTGTTGACTAGACTCAAACTTCCAATTTCATCATTCGATTCTTAACACGAGAGCAAAAATGACCATCAAAATCGGCGACCTAATACCAGACCTTACAGTAGCGACTACACAACAAGAGGCGATGCAACTTCGCGCGCTAACAGGTAAAAATTTAGTCTTATATTTTTACCCAAAAGATAATACCCCTAGCTGCACCACAGAAGGTCAGAATTTTCGCGACAACTACCAACAGTTTCAAGCCGCCAATACTGAAATCTTTGGGGTCTCGCGCGAAAGCATTCGCACCCATCAAAACTTCATTAACAAGCAAGATTTTCCATTCGACCTCATCTCTGACCCAGAAGAAATATTATGCAACGAGATGGATGTCATGAAAGAAAAGAGCATGTATGGCAAAATCTACATAGGCATTGAGCGAAGCACCTTTGTTTTCGATACCAATGGCAAATTAGCTCATCAAGTTCGTAAGGTTAAAGTTAAAGGCCACGTCGATGAAATTCTAGCGATTATCAAAGACTTATAGTGTTGTGTAGCCATAGTGTTGAGTTTGCGAGCACAGGCCGCAGCTTGTTGGCATCCTGAACGGAGTCAAAGGATCTCAGCTAACTTTAGAACGGTTCATTAGGACCACCACAAAAAAAGCCGCATAACGCGGCTTTTCTTTAATAGTCACTTACGCGGACTAAAAGCCTTTCAACTTTAACGCTAAATCGGTAGCACTAGAGGCATTAGTTAATGCCGTCTCTTCAGAAATAACTTCATTCCTGACGAGCTCTTCTAGATGTTGGTCAAAGTGCAACATGCCTTCAACCTTATCTCCACCTTTAATCAAATCTTTAATTTCCTTGATCCGTTGGGGTTGTTGAATAAGCTCACGAGCAAGCGGTGTTACTGTGAGCATTTCACAAGCCACTGTTCGTCCACCGCCCTCTTTCTTAGGCAATAGGCGCTGGGTAACAATCGCACGAAGGTTATGGGCTAATTTTGAGCGAATAGTGGATTGCTCTTCACCGCTAAAACTAGAAACCATACGAGTAATCGCATCTGCCGAGTTGGGCGCATGCAAGGTACTAAACACCAAGTGCCCAGTCTCGGCCGCGGTTAAAGCTATTTCGATACTCTCAGGATCTCGCATCTCGCCCATCAAAATCACATCAGGGTCTTCTCGTAAGGCGGCTTTCATAGCTAATGCAAAGTCAGGAACATCAATACCAACTTGGCGCTGGGAAATAACACAACGCTCTTCCGTAAAAATATATTCCACCGGATCCTCAATAGTCAAAATATGCTGATAGCGATCTTTGTTAATTTCGTTGATCAATGACGCCATTGAGGTAGATTTACCCGAGCCTGTGGAACCTGAAAAAATAATCAGACCTTGACGCATTTTAGAGATCGTTCTAACTTGCTGAGGTAAGCCCAGCTCATCAGGGCTAGGAATATGATTTTCAATGACCCTCATTACCACCGCTAACTGCCCCATCTGCCGGAACATGTTAACTCGCACGCGATTAGCCGAATTGTCACTCAAGGATAGATCGACTTGGTTTTCTTGTTTAAATTTATCCATGTAGTACTTGGACATTAACGGAAAGATCAAGCGTTCAATCATCTCGTCGCTCATCTGCGGAGACCCTTTAACTTGACGAATACGGCCGTCTAGACGCATCATAATTTGATGCCCTGATCTAATGTGAATGTCCGACGCTTTAAATTGGCAAGCCGAGCCGACAATACTGGTTAAAAATTCTAGCGCGTCTTTCACTTGAGGAGTTTCAGGGAGTTGCTGCGCAATACTTGGTTTAGAATTTGCCATATGATTTTTTTAGTTAGGTGATTTTGTAAGCGAGGGTTATTAGCTCATAAGCCGAGAAAATAAAAATGCGGTTTTCAAGTCTAGTCATACAGGTAATTATCAGATTACAGCGTGGCGTTAAATCGCTCTTTGGCAGAACCGTTATCTAAGCACATTTGCACTTTCTCAACCGCTTGATACAGGTTTAAATCAGAGTCATGGTCGATTAAGATCTGAGCACAAGCAAGACAAAGACTATCACGAGCTACCGATCGGACTCCACTTAACACGCCCAAGCCCGTTTCTAAACATTGTTCCACGGGATCCATTGTCGGCTTAACCGCCATCGCCGCAGAAGCGCAATTAAATATAGGCTGAGACTCGAGTAATTGCTTTTCTGCGTCAATGTCGCTTGGCAACTCACCTGCGAAGAAAAACCTTCGTAGCGGTTTGTTGAGCGCCGGCGCAAGACCACCCTCAACACCTTTTAACAATAGTACACTCTCATAGCCAGCCTCTTTAGCGACTCTAGCGTAAATTTCTGGATACGCTTTATGCACATATCCTAGCACTAAATGAGTATGCCGCTTACCACGTATCGGTATCAATAGACGTTCGAGTGTCGTCAGTGCCGTCCGTTTAACAATTCGATCGCGCAGATCTTGTAAAGCGAACAATTGAGGTGCGTAAACGCTCTGATCAACATAGCCCCAACCGATCGCAGCAACTTTTACCGCAACACTTTGGACATCAAGCTGAGTTTCAATTCCGGCTGCTTTATACACTTTATGTGCGGTTACACCGTGCTTAGGCCCCACGGTTTCGACACCGTGAATCACCACGTTATGACCGCAAGCAGATAGCACTGCAGGCATAAACGGTGTCATGGTATTGTTTCGCACATATCCGTCGAAAGGGTCGGCCAATAATAATAGGTCATCTACTTCTGCGGTTACCGGTTGCACCGACCCGAGCAAACTATCAAACAAACCTAAAAATTCATCTAAAGACTCACGTTTCATCCTCAGAGCAATCAGAAATACAGCGGTCTGTATCGGGTCGATATCGCCACTAAGTATTCCGCGCATCACCAAGGCAGTTAAGTCACGCGGTATATCACGCCCTCGGTCAGGTCCTACTGCAATATTTTTGATAGCTTCGCGAATTGCCGTTTTACTAGCGCTTGACAGCGCGAAATCATTTATTTCGGTATTCATACAGAGGATAATGCCACAGGCGTTGCAAGCTGCGGTAAAATACAGCAATGCAAAATTACCCAATCTTTGTCGACCTAAAGAATCAACCATGTTTAATAGTTGGTGGCGGGCCCGTTGCTCTAAGGAAGATTCGCTTAATGATCTTAGCTGGCGCCAAAATCACAGTTATTGCGCCCGATTTATGCAGCGATTTACAGTCTGAATTTGGCCCACAGATACAACACTTTGCACGTCGTTTTGAGGATAGTGACATTGCTGGGTATCGCCTAGTTACTGCTGCCACAAGTGAGCCTGATGTTAACAAGCGTGTGTCCGTCTTGGCTCAGGCTGCTAATATACCGGTTAATGTGGTCGACCAACCCGATCTCTGTAGTTTTATTACACCATCAATTGTCGATAGGTCCCCCGTACTAATTGCCGTTTCTACCGGTGGCGATGCACCAGTATTAGCACGCATGTTGCGAGCCAAACTCGAAGCGTTTATTCCCGCCAGTTATGGGCGGCTCGCAGCGACTATGGGTCAATACCGAGATGCCCTCAAAAAGGCAATGCCAGACGAACGTGACCGCCGTATGTTTTGGGAAAAAGTAGTTCAAGGCCCAATCGCTGAATCATTTTTTTCGGGCCGCAATGACGATGCAGAACAACAACTAAAGAGATTAATCGAATCCAGTTCCAACGCGAATAATAATAGTGGTGAGGTTTGGCTCATTGGTGCGGGTCCCGGCGACCCAGACTTACTCACCTTTCGAGCCTTACGTTTGATGCAACAAGCCGATGTGGTGCTCTACGATCGTTTAGTTAGTCCAGATATTCTTAACTTATGCCGACGTGACGCAGACCGAATTTACGTTGGCAAGCGGCGCTCAGAGCACGCCGTACCGCAAGCAGAGATCAATCAGTTATTGGTAGACCTAGCCAAACAAGGAAAGAGTGTGGTTCGACTAAAAGGCGGCGACCCATTCATATTTGGTCGTGGCGGAGAAGAAATCGAACTACTCGCAAAATCTGGCGTGCCGTTTCAAATAGTTCCCGGAATCACAGCGGCTAGCGGCTGTGCTACTTATGCTGGTATTCCGCTAACCCACCGTGATCACGCACAATCGTGCGTTTTCGTGACGGGTCACCTGAAGAACGGAACCGTCGAACTAAACTGGCCAATGCTAGCTAACCCAAATCAAACCGTAGTGATTTACATGGGTCTGGTTGGCTTACCAACCATATGTAAAAAGCTAATGGAGCAAGGAGTGTCTCCTCACATGCCAATTGCTTTAATAGAGCAAGGAACCACCAATAATCAACAAGTTTATATCGGCAGCCTTGAAACTATGCCGACGATCATAGAAAACCAGAAAGTCAAGGCGCCAACCTTGATCATTGTCGGCTCTGTGGTCTCGTTACATGACGAGCTCTCATGGTTTAAACCGCAAAAAGACTAAATATCTATAAGCCAGAAAGCAAAAAGCCTCACTGATAAGCGAGGCTTTCGGATAAAACTTAGGCTTTAACCCTAAACACAGTACAAACAGATGAAGCGACACTACGGCAATTATGCCGCCGCTTCTTCTGATGCAATCACGCTTACGTGCTTACGGTTCTTAGGACCTTTAATCTCGAATTTCACTACACCGGTTTTCAGCGCGAACAACGTATAATCTTTGCCCATGCCAACATCAGTGCCCGGGTGGAAAGCGCTTCCACGTTGACGAACGATGATAGTACCAGCGTTGATGAGTTGACCAGCGTAACGTTTTACGCCAAGACGCTTGGAATTAGAATCGCGGCCGTTCCTTGAACTACCGCCTGCTTTCTTATGTGCCATTTTTTATATGCCTTTTCAGTTAGCGCTTGAACTAGCTATTAGCGAATTCAGTTGCTTGTTTAACCCATTCATCACGTTCGATACGACCTTTGAAGTTTAACTCATCGTCGGTACGAGTGATATCATCCGCTGTGAAATCCGCAATTTGCTGGAACGTAGTAATGCCAATAGCCGCTAGTTTACCAACGATAACTGGGCCTACGCCAGAAATCTTGCTTAAATCATCAGCACCATCAGCTTTCGCTTCTTTCTTAGGAGTTGCAGTTTTCTTAACTACGGTTTCCTTGCTCGATGCTGCTTTCTTAGGTGCGGCTGCTTTTTTAACTGCGGCGGCTTTCTTAGGCGCTGCTGCTTTACCGCCAATCGCCGTAATCTCTAGCTCAGTATAATTCTGACGATGGCCAGTACGTGTGCGAGAGTTCTGACGACGACGAAACTTAACGATACGAAGCTTTTTGCCACGGCCGTTACTAAGTACAGTTGCTTCGACAGTTTTGTCCAAGGTAGGCGTACCTACTTCAACACTGTCTCCGTCACCAATCATTAATACATGATCTAAAATTACGTTATCGCCTTCTTGTGCGTCCAACGACTCGACTTTTAATTTATCGCCTACGGCGACGCGATATTGCTTACCGCCAGTTTTTACTACTGCGTACATTTAAATACTCCGGCTCTTAAGCCTAATGTTGCGTTCTGAAGGGGCTAGATTACGACTAAAACGGTAATCTATCTTTCTTCCAAGTACGGACCCAGCGAACAGGGCAAGAATACTAGTGTTTACAGCGTCTTGGGTCAACTCTTAGGATGCAATAAATAGCAGTTTTAGGAATTCCAATCGAACTGTAAATAGGTCTCTAAAAACAGCCGTTTTTGATCTCCCTGCGTTATAATATTTAACTATGAGAATAAGTAGCACACCCATTTCAGACACTAAGGCCCAAGCCATTGATATACAATCGGTTATTTCGCTAGTCGAAGACGACATGATGTTGGTAAATCAAATCATTACCAACAATCTCGACAGCGATGTAGCACTGATTAATCAACTCGGCGCTTATATTGTCCATGCAGGTGGTAAGCGTTTGCGTCCAGTTGCGTTATTATTAACAGCAAAAGCGGCGAATCCCGAAGTTGTCAACACCTCTTCGGATCAAACGTTGTTAGCAGCAATTGTTGAATTTATACATACGGCTACATTACTACATGACGATGTAGTCGACGAATCTGAAATGCGTCGCGGTCGTGAGACCGCCAATGAAGTTTTCGGCAACGCCGCAAGTGTATTAGTTGGCGACTATCTGTACTCGCGTGCTTTTCAAATGATGGTAGAAGTTGGCAGTATGCGAGTGATGGAAATTCTGTCGCGTACTACCAATCAGATAGCTGAAGGTGAAGTTATGCAATTGATTAACTGTGGCTCGGCCGACACCACCGAACAGCAGTACATGGAGACGATCCAGTCAAAGACGGCAATATTATTCCAAGCAGCGACTCAGCTGGGCGCGGTCATAACCAAACAAGCCCGACCTGTCGAGGAAGCAATGGCCGCCTACGGTTTACACCTTGGTACCGCATTCCAATTGGTTGACGACATTCTCGACTACACCGCTGATGCCGAATCTATGGGTAAAAATGTAGGCGATGACCTCGCTGAAGGCAAGCCAACTCTACCACTAATTAACGCTATCGGAAGAAGCACCGGCGATGATCGACAACTACTCGAAGACGCCATTACTAAAGCGAGTCGGAATAATCTTGATGCGGTGCTAGCGATTATTGAAAAAACAGGGTCCTTAGCTTACACCGCCAGAATTGCTCGCAAGCAAGCAAAATTAGCCCAATCTTACCTCTCTGTATTGCCAGAATCAGAATATAAACAAGCGCTTATGCAATTAGCTGAGTTTTCGATAGAGCGTGCGTATTAGTGGCCGCTTAAAACTAAAATCACTGTAACCGCGGCTAGATTAAACCGAAATTGCATAAAAATAAGCATAAAAACAAACTCAGATACCAACTAACTCACCTCCAGCGATCAAAGCCACCAACGTTGGTCAATGCCTATAGGGCAAGTACAAGGGTTGCTTTGACTTAATGTAGGCCCTGAGTGACTAGCACTACTAGTAAGACTTAACTGTCTAGACACTTCTGATCAAGACACCTTTAATCAAGACACGTAGGGCCAAACAGCTAAAGTAATCCTATCAAAGTAAATGCAGGCTTAAAAAAAGCCCGCTCTCTTTGCAGAGACAGGCTTTTTAATCAAACAACGTAACAACCTAGGCTGCTGCGTCGTCCTCTTCAAAGTCTTCTTCAACTTCAAACAAAGCGGCATGCGCTTCTAAGTCAAAATCAACCAATTGGATATACGCCATTGGCGCGTTATCACCAGCACGGTTACCACACTTTAAAACGCGGGTATAACCACCTGGACGATCCATCATCCGAACACCGATTTGGTCAAATAACTTAGCAACAATATCGCGATCTTGTAGTTTAGCAAAAGCTATGCGCTTGTTAGCCAAGGTCACTACTTTACTAAGTGTGATCATTGGTTCAACAAACATACGCAGTTCTTTTGCTTTCGCTACAGTAGTCTTGATTTGCTCGTGCTTCAACAAAGACACCATCATATTGCGAAACATCGCTTGACGGTGGCTTGAGTTACGGTTGAACTGACGGCCTGATTTTCTATGTCTCATGACAGAAACCTATCTCTATTAAATTAATTCTAGCTATCACTGTCTACACGAAGTGCAGCAGGCGGCCAATTTTGTAATTGCATACCCAAAGAAAGTCCGCGCTGTGCAAGAACATCTTTGATTTCAGTAAGTGACTTTTTACCCAAGTTTGGAGTCTTCATCAACTCTACTTCTGAGCGTAATACCAAATCACCGATATAGTAGATACTCTCTGCTTTTAGACAGTTAGCTGAACGAACCGTAAGCTCTAATTCATCTACCGGGCGAAGCAATACAGGATCTACTTCTGGTTCTTTTTCTTCTTGCGTAACTGCCGCAATTTCTTCCAAGTTAACGAACACTTGAATTTGTTGACTAAGCGCCGTTGCAGCTTTACGAATCGCGTCTTCCGGATCAATTGTACCGTTGGTTTCAATCTTCAACGTCAACTTATCTAAATCAGTACGCTGCTCCACACGAGCATCATCTACCGAGTACGCTACTTTCAGTACCGGACTGTAGGTAGCATCAAGCTGCATCAAACCAATTTCTTTGTCTTCTGTATCACTCTTACGAGCTTCAGAAAGCTGATAACCACGGCCGCTACGAACAGTAAGTTCAGCGTGAAACTTCGCATCTTTAGATAAGTGAGCTATCACATGGTCAGGATTAGAAATCTCGACGTCTGCTACAGTTTGAATATCACCCGCGGTCAGCACACCTTCACCATTAGCCGTTAAAGTTAGAGTTACAGGCTCATCAAACTCTTTCTTAACAGCAACGCCCTTAAGGTTAAGTAAAATGTCAATAACGTCTTCTTGAACGCCTTCAATTGATGAATACTCGTGCAGCACTCCATCAATTTTAACGTCAGTGATAGCCGAACCAGGAATACATGATAATAAAATACGACGTAAGGCATTGCCTAAGGTATAACCAAAACCACGTTCTAAAGGCTCAATAACTACTTTCGAGCGAGTGCCATCTTCAGTAGTTACATCTACGAAGCGTGGCGTTAATAATTGTTCAATAGTGTCTGACATGTTGATCTGTCTCCAGTTATTTACCAGACCCTCTGGCGGATCCGGTTAAATGTTTAGGGTCAAAAAATTAGACAGAGCCGAAACTGCTGCCTAAACAAGCTTTTACTTAGAGTAAAGTGCTACTACTAATGATTCATCAATGTCAGCCGAAAGTTCGCTACGCTCGGGAGCAGATTTAAATACGCCCTTCTTCGCGGCAACATCTACCGAACACCATTCTGGAGAACCAATTTGTTCGGCGATTTCCAATGCTGCGCCAATTCGTAGCTGCTTCTTCGCCTTGTCACGAATCTCAATCTCATCACCAGCTTTCACATTGAAAGAGGGGATATTCACAAGTTGACCGTTAACTTTGACTGATTTATGGCTTACCAACTGACGTGCTTCAGCACGGGTGACAGCGAAGCCCATGCGATATACAACGTTGTCTAAACGCGACTCAAGTAGAGTCAACAAATTTTCACCGGTTGAACCCTTAACGCGTGCGGCTTCAGCATAATAAGAACGGAATTTTTTCTCAAGCACGCCATAGATACGACGTAGCTTTTGCTTCTCACGAAGCTGCGTACCATAAACTGTCGTACGCGGACGACGTGACTGAGCAGTTGCACCAGGAATTTTGTCCATCTTACATTTTGATTCTAACGAACGCGCTGGGCTCTTAAGGAATAAATCCGTACCTTCGCGACGTGCCAACTTACAAGTTGGGCCAATATATCTTGCCATTTTAGTTTCTCTGTCTTTAAAGTTGCTCTCGACCTATGTGACGTGCTCTATACCCTACAAGTATTGAGCCATAGTATCGAACGGGTTATACGCGACGCTTCTTAGAAGGGCGACAACCATTATGTGGAATTGAAGTTACATCAGTAATTTGAGTTACATCGAAACCACAGTTATTTAGTGCACGAACCGCTGATTCACGACCAGGGCCAGGACCCTTAACACGGACTTCTAAATTCTTCATACCGAACTCTTGCGCCATTTTGCCGCAACGATCTGCCGCTACTTGAGCCGCGAAAGGAGTACTTTTACGTGAACCGCGAAAGCCCGAGCCGCCTGCAGTTGTCCAACACAAAGCATTACCATGACGGTCGCTGATTGTGATGATCGTATTATTAAAAGAAGCTTGTATATGGGCGATGCCATCTACAATATGCTTTTTAACTTTCTTCTTAGTCTTACTAGGTGTTTTAGCCATTTTAATTTCTCAAAAACAGACTTTCTAAGTTGCAACCAGAGTTAACAAAGACTTGTCAATAAAGGATAGCAATCTAAAAGCTGGCGCTTTAGCGCTTGATTGGTTTACGTGGACCCTTACGAGTACGCGCATTAGTTTTAGTACGTTGTCCGCGCAAAGGCAAACCACGACGATGACGTATGCCGCGAAAACAACCTAAGTCCATCAAACGCTTGATGTTCATAGATACTTCACGACGTAAATCACCTTCTACTTCAAATTTAGCGACTTCAGCGCGAAGCTTTTCAGCCTCTGGCTCAGACAACGCACTAACTTTAGTAGAGCGTTCAATACCAGCTGCGTCACAAATTGAATGTGAGCGAGTTTTACCGATGCCGTAGATTGATGTTAGTGCAATCTCAACATGTTTTTGTGTTGGTAGATTAATACCTGCAATACGTGCCACTGTGTATCTCCGGGTGCGATTTTCTTCAAACTAACGAAGTATAAAAACTTCGCTAGACTATTTTTTATCTTTCTAGGCATGCCCGAAAGGCGCGCTAGAATACTGTTTAGGTGATTAGAAAGCAAGCTTCTACACACTAAAAGCGAGTAAAAAGTTACATCAATTTACCTTCAAACTTTTGCTTTACCGTAGTAGTGCCGAGACTTTGCTTTTAAACGAAACACTGGTCAAATTTTGCGACAACGTGCCAATTGCACATCAACAAAACACATTAACAAGCGACGACGATAGCAGCTAAAAAACGGGTTATAAAACGGTAAAACTTAGCCCTGACGTTGCTTATGACGCGGCTCCGAACAAATAATACGGACCACACCTTTACGGCGTACAACTTTACAGTTGCGACAGATTTTTTTTACTGATGCACGAACTTTCATGATTTACCTCAGAACGATGTTCTAAAATGTTCTAAATTTTACTCGTTGGTAACTCTAGCGTCGACGTTTACGACCGCTACCAGACTTACCAGTCAAGTTTGTTTTCTTCATTAAGCTTTCATATTGTTGAGACATAAGATGAGATTGAACTTGGCCCATCAAATCCATGATTACAACAACAATAATAAGCAACGACGTACCACCAAAATAAAACGGTACATTGTAATTAACAATCAGCAGCTCAGGAAGCAAGCAGACGACTGCGAGATAGATAGCACCACACAAAGTTAGCTTTGATACGACGCCATCTATATAACGTGCAGTTTGTTGACCTGGGCGAATACCCGGCACAAACGCACCTTGTTTCTTTAAATTCTCAGCGATTTCTTTCGGGTCAAACGTCAACGCCGTGTAGAAAAAGGCGAAGAACAAAATCATACCGATATACATAATGGTATACACCAACTCACCAGGCTGCATCTTGGTTGAGATATCTCTCAACACTCCCGCAACACCGGTCGCCGATTCATTACCAAAAAAGCCAACCAAACTTGCCGGAAACAAAATAATACTTGACGCAAAGATAGGAGGAATAACACCGGCCATATTCATCTTCAACGGAAAGTAAGAAGCTGGAGCTTGCATCACTTGGCTTCCGCGTTGTTGGCGCGCATAGTTAACCGTTAGACGACGCTGACCACGTTCGACAAACACAACGAAGGCTGTAACCAAAGCCACAGCAACTAACAAGAAAACCACAAATAACGATGAAAATTCACCACTTCGAGCTAACTCAATAGTACCCCCAATAGCGCTAGGTAGGCCTGCTACGATACCCGCAAAGATTATCAACGACATGCCGTTGCCAATACCACGCTCTGTAATCTGCTCTCCTAACCATACTAGGAACATAGTCCCAGCCACTAAAGCCAAAACACACACCACAGTAAACTGCATGCCGGTAATTAATGTTACTGGCACGCCGTTGGCGGTTTGTGACTGAACTGTACTCGCGACACCAAAAGCTTGAAAAGTTGCTAATATAACCGCAGCGTATTTAGTCCACTTTTGAATCTTCCGTCTACCAGATTCACCTTCCGCTTTTATTTGCTTCAAGCGAGGTTCAACAGCAGTCAACATTTGAATAATAATTGAAGCAGAAATGTAAGGCATTACACCTAGAGCCATTACTGACAATCGACTTAATGCACCACCGGAAAACATATTAAGTACGTCTAGAATAGAACCACGATTTTGCTCAAAAAGAGCTGAAATTGCGATAGGATCTACACCAGGAACGGGAACGTGAGTACCAAGGCGGTAGACGATAAGTGCCGCTAATACGAAACCTATTCGCGACCATAGTTCTTTTAGTTTTCCAGACCCTGCAAGGGCTGCGGCTTGTTCTCGTGACATTATCTAATCCTAAGCTCTTAGTCTATGACTTAAATTCTAGTTATCGTAAAAGCTTTATTGGGACTTAACAGTAACTTTAAAGATGTCAGTAGAAGACTAAATCAGTCTTCTACTTTACCGCCAACTGCTTCAATCGCCGCTTTCGCGCCTTTTGTAGCGCCAACGCCTTGAAGTATTACGGCCTTCGTTAATTCACCAGAAAGCACAACCTTGGCACGTAAATGACCGGCATTTAATAAGCCTGCCGTGCGCAGAGATGCTAAGTCAACTATCTCGCCTTCAACAAGGTTTAATTCGTGCAAACGAATTTCAGCCATGTTTTTAGCCATCATTGAGCGGAAACCACGTTTAGGCAAACGACGCTGCAAAGGCATTTGACCACCTTCAAAACCGATTCGTATAGTGCCGCCAGTACGAGCTTTTTGGCCTTTGTGACCACGACCTGCTGTCTTACCAGTGCCAGAACCAATACCGCGGCCTACGCGTTTACGCGAATGCTTAGCACCTTCTGCTGGTTTTAGAGTATTTAAACGCATTGTCTTATACCTCTTCCCACTTTAGTAAGTAAGAAACTTTATTAATCATGCCACGGTTTTCAGGAGTATCAATTACTTCAACCGTTTGGTGCATGCGACGTAAACCTAAGCCTTTCACGCAGCCCATGTGCTTTGCACCACGACCGAACATGCTTTTTACTAAGGTTACTTGGATTTTCTTTTCGTTAGCCATTTGTCTATTCCGAATATTATCAGGAGAAGCGTTGCCGCTTACTCCATAATTTCTTTAACTGACTTGCCGCGCTTTGCAGCAACTGACGCAGGGCTATTGATTGAACGTAAACCTTTAATTGTTGCGCGAACAACATTTACAGGATTAGTTGAACCAATACACTTTGCCAATACGTCTTTAACACCAACCGCTTCGAATACGGCACGCATTGTACCTCCAGCGATGATGCCCGTACCTTCTGATGCGGGACGCATAACGACAGTAGAACCGGCGTGCGTAGCAACAACAGGGTATTGCAATGTACCGCCAACTAAATGAACTTTTTTCATTTCGCGACGACCAGATTCCATTGCTTTAGACACGGCCAAGGGCACTTCTTTCGACTTGCCTCGGCCAATTCCGACACTACCTTTTCCGTCGCCTACAACTGTTAAAGCAGAGAAACCGAAAATTCGACCACCTTTTACTACTTTCGCTACACGACGTACGTTAATAAGTTGCTCTAGGCTCTCATCAACAGGTTCGCGATCATTACGATTATTTCTTTTTGGACCAGCCATGATTATATCTCCTGGTTTACCGTTACAGCTTGAGGCCAGCTTCTCGAGCGGCATCAGCTAGTGCTTTTACGCGACCGTGGTAACGAAAACCAGATCGATCGAAGGCAACTGATTCAACGCCAGCTTGCTTAGCGAGTTCAGCAATTTGCTTACCCACTAACGCAGCCGCATCGCAGTTACTTGTGTTCTTTGCTTCTTTCTTGATGCCGGCATCAAGCGTTGACACTGCAGCCAATACGTTACCACCAGTACCATCTATTACTTGCGCATAGATGTGCTGCGAGGTGCGGTGAACGCTCAAACGGCTTACGCCTTGACGAGCAATCTTGGCGCGTAGTTTCTTAGCACGACGTAGACGAGCTGTTTTTTTATCTTTCATGTTTGACTCCGCTTACTTCTTCTTAGCTTGCTTACGCAATACATATTCATCTGAATAACGAACGCCTTTGCCTTTATATGGCTCAGGCTTTCGATATGCACGGATCTCAGCAGCAACCTGGCCGACTTTTTGCTTGTCGATACCATTAACAACTATTTCAGTGTTGCTTGGAGTTGTAACGGTTATCCCATCACGAACTTCATATACAACCGGGTGTGAGAATCCAAGAGTAAGGTTCAATTTTTGACCTTGAGCTTGAGCACGATAACCAACACCAATAATGGTAAGCTTCTTTTCGAACCCGGTTGTTACACCAAGTACCATATTATTGATCAAAGCACGAGTTGTGCCTGCAAGCGCGATTGCGTTCTTGCTCGTTTCATTAGCAGCAACTTTAATCGTTGCATCTTCTTGTGCGACCGAGACAAGCTGGTGGACGACCCACTCTAACTCGCCCTTAGCGCCTTTCACCTTAACCAATTGACCACTCAACGTCACATCGACGCCGCTTGGCAAACTGACGGGTGCGTTTGCAATTCTGGACATTCTATTTTCTCTATTAATGCAGCTCTGGCACTATTGCCGCGGCTTACTTAATTCTTTAACTGCCTAATTTTTTCTTAAACAGTCGCATCAAAGACCCCAAACCTCGGAGCCCTTAAAACAACCTAAATGACTAACCTTAATTGATAAATTGAGGGTCACCTCGAGGGGCGGCTATACTAACAGCAATTTACCGTTTGCTACAGCCATTTATTCCAACAAGTGAAACTAATAACTTAAAATTATTAGCTATTAGCTCTGACATAAAATAAAGTAACCAATGCTTGTCTCAAGCGACCTACGCTAGCGGGTTGTACTTGTCATTTAGCTTACGTGGCAGAGCACCTCACCACCAACGCCAGCAGCACGAGCCGCCCGGTCAGTCATGATGCCTTTACTGGTTGAGATAATCGCAACACCTAAACCACCGTTTACTTTCGGAAGCTCTTCGGCGTTTGTGTAAACACGAAGACCAGGCTTGCTAATACGTTGAATTAGCTCAATAACCGGAGCGCCTTCAAAATATTTCAATTTAATTGTCAAAGAAGGTTTCTTATCTTCAACCGATGCACTGAAATCTTCTATATAACCTTCTGCTTTTAAAACCTTAGCGATTGCCGCTTTAATTTTTGAACCAGGCATGGTTAGGGAAACTTTTTCAGCGTGATGCGCGTTACGGATGCGGGTCAATAGATCCGCGATTGGGTCAGTCATCATAATGGTGTACCGTTTTTATCTGTTGCGCTGCTCAAGGCTTATCTTAAGCAGCTGTACTAAATGTTGTGAAGTTCGAACTTACCAGCTCGCTTTCACTACACCTGGCGCTTGGCCTTTAAGAATTACTTCGCGTAGCTTGTTACGACTCAGACCGAACTTACGATAGTATCCGTGTGGTCGACCAGTTAAACCGCAACGATTACGCTGACGAGATTTACTTGAGTCACGTGGTAACTTCTGCAATGCAATCATCGCCGCCCATTTGTCGTCATATTCAACTTCAGGGTCATTTACAACGGCTGACAATTCATCACGACGTTGTTGGAAGCGGTTGTTTAGCTTCGTGCGTTTAACGTCACGAGCGATCATAGATTTCTTAGCCATGGCTTTAGTCTCTAATTATTTAGTCTTAAGAGGAAAATTGAAGCCGCGCAGTAACGCTTCAGCTTCCTCGTTATTTGCAGCGCTGGTGGTAATAGTAATATCCATACCGCGTAACGCGTCAACTTTGTCATATTCAATTTCAGGGAATACGATCTGTTCTTTCAAACCGAATGTGTAGTTACCACGTCCATCGAAAGATTTTAGGTTCAAACCACGAAAGTCACGAATACGTGGTATCGCAACAGTCACTAGTCGGTCAAAAAATTCGTACATACGATCGCGACGAAGGTTAACCTTCGCGCCAATCGGCCAACCATCTCGAATTTTGAAACCCGCGACCGATTTACGCGCCAATGTAACAACTGGCTTTTGACCACAAATGCGCTCAATGTCGGCCACTGCGCTTTCGATAATTTTCTTGTTACCAACGGCTTCACCCAGACCCATATTGATCGAAATCATTGTGATACGTGGGATTTGCATTGCACTTGAAAATTTAAACTTTTCTTGCAATTGTGGAACTACGTTCTTCACGTAATGTTCTTGCATTCTATTCATTGTTTTATACCTAGTAGTGGAAATAAAACGCTTACGCGTCTATTTTACTTCCATCTGATTTAAATACACGGTGCTTATCTTTGCCTTCGCCTTCGATGCGAACTTTGTCCGCCTTGTTAGTTGAAGGGTTAAATATAGCCACGTTTGAAAGTTGGATTGGCGCCTCTTGCGAGATTATGCCACCCGTTACGCCCGCCATAGGGTTAGCTTTAACGTGTTTTTTAACCAACTGAATATCGTTAACAAGGGCGCGACCGTCATCCATAATCTGAAGTATTGCTCCAGTTTTGCCTTTGTCGCGTCCTGATACTACGATCACTTGATCGCCTTTTTTTATCTTGTTCATAGTCTTAGCCTATTCTGACAATCGTTTATAGCACTTCTGGTGCTAGTGAAACGATCTTCATAAAGTTGTCGCCACGTAACTCGCGAGTTACTGGGCCAAAGATACGAGTACCCATAGGCTGTCTTGAAGCGTTCAAGATAACAGCAGCGTTCTTATCAAAACGGATTACTGACCCATCTGAACGACGAACACCTTTACGAGTGCGAACGATAACTGCGTCATACACAGCACCTTTCTTAACACGTGAGTTAGGGAGTGCTTCTTTAACACTCACTTTAATAACGTCACCGATGCCGGCATAACGTCGCTTAGAGCCACCAAGAACTTTAATACACATAACTTTACGTGCACCGCTGTTGTCGGCTACTTCTAAAATACTTTGCATTTGAATCATGGGGTTACTCCAATTCTATTCAGTGCTTAAATTCTTATGAATAATTAAAATCGTGGACTAAGCAATAACAGCTTTATCAACAACTTTAACCAAACGCCAAGACTTGTTCTTTGAAAGTGGGCGACATTCTTCAATGATCACCGTATCACCTTCGCCACACACATTTTCTTCATCATGTGCTAAGAACTTAGTCGATTTACGGATGTACTTACCGTACAAAGGGTGCTTTTCACGGCGTTCAACCATCACTGAGATAGTCTTCTGGCCTTTATTACTAACCACTTTGCCTTCGACGCTACGAGCGCCAGTATTTTCAGTCATTTCAATAACCTCTAACTTTGAGCAGCTGTAGCAGCTTGCTCGTTTAGGATAGTCTTGATACGAGCTACTTCACGACGAATCTTCTTGAAACGTGATGTATCCGAAAGTTGAC
>JBLHRL010000008.1:0-78358 GCA_047625975.1 Arenicella sp. | reverse complement strand
CCGCTGTACGAGTCATATCAATCAATCTATCAACCCCAATAATGATACCAATCGCTTCAACCGGTAAGCCCACCTGGTTAAATACTAGCGTCAGCATCACCAAGCCCACCGAGGGTACAGCGGCAGTGCCGATTGACGCCAATACGGCGGTCACGACTACCGTTACATACCCGATTAGACCCAGTTCCACACCGTATAAATTGGCGACGAAAACCGTCGCCACACCTTGCATCATAGCGGTTCCGTCCATGTTAATAGTGGCACCAAAAGGTACACTAAAGGATGATACTGCACGATCAACACCCAGGCGTTGCTGGACTGTTCTTAAAGTGACAGGAATAGTTGCGCCAGAGCTGGATGTACTGAAGGCAAATAGCTGAGCATTTCTCATTTTGTTTAAAAACAACCTTACGTTCAAGCCAGTGAATAATTTCAAGATCGTCATTTGCGTGACAAAGGCATGGAAGAATAGGGCGAACATAACGACTAAGAAGTAGCCTGCGAGCTGCTGAACTAAGTCAAAGCCTAAATCTGCTATCGCTTTACCGACTAAACAGAACACCGCAATCGGGGCAAACCACATTACGATATCAACCATGCGCATGATCACCTTACTGACTTGCTCGATAAAGTTAACCACATCTGGCGCTTCTTTAGAAATAGATAATAATGCTATCCCAAAGAAAATCGAGAAGAAAATAATTGATAGCATCTTGGCTTCGACCATGGCCTCAAAAATATTCGACGGAACAATTCCGATCAATATGTCAAGAGTACTAGAGGCGGCTTCTTTGCCTTCGAAGCTGGACTCGAACGGAATCGTCATTTCGGTACCGATACCAAACATCACGGCAAAGGTTATTGCGGTTGATATTGCGATAGCGGTGGTGGCGATATAGAGAAGAAATGATTTGGTGCCGATTTTACCTAATAGTCGTATATCGCCGATGCCGACAATGCCCGGAATCAATGAGAACAGCACCAACGGAACGACTAACATTTTTAGTGCATTAACGAACAGTTTTCCACCAAGTAGAAAGATTCCATTTATAATATTTTGGTCGATAAATGTGTTCTCAGTGAGGCCAGACACGTTCAGCGCCCCGCCCACGACAATGCCTAGAATAAGCGCGATTAGTACCTTGTTAGCAAGACTCATAGAAACCTTTTGTTGATTTATAATTTTAATTTTAGACTAGATTTTGCTTGATTCAGCTTCCAGCATGTAGACATCCTATTACAATAGAGGCGGGTAGAGAAATAATCCGCACTGCTGGCGGCAAGTTTGTTGTCACCAAGCTAGCGGACGATGCCTTCTTATTGACGAAAAGGTTACCTAAATAGCCGTTTCGATAACCTTTTCAACTGATAGTAAAAGGTATAAAAAAGCCGCCTTAAGAGGCGGCTTTGATAGTTGTTGGCAATTCGAGCCAACTATATCGTCACCACTGATCGGTAACGAATGTAACTGAGCCTTACTTAGAACGCTCAATCATGTAGTCAACAATTGCCTTTACGTTATCGTCGCTTAGTGACGCATTACCGCCGCGAGCGGGCATTGCATTTATACCATTGATCGCATTGGTATACAGGGTGTCAGCGCCCTTCGCAAGATGGCTAGCCCATTGGCCAATATTACCCGTGATTGGAGCACCGGCGGCGCCCGTAGCATGACACGCGGCACAACTACCGTACATGTCTTCGACTGTCATCACCGCCGCTACAAGAGGAGCTGCAGACACGGTGGTAGCCGAAAATTTGCCCACTGGAGCAATACGATCTGCGGTTGCTTGGGTGTTTTCCAGCTGACTACGCTCATTTAATCGAGTATCTACATCGTTCGAGGCAAAACCCGCTATAACAGCGATCAGAATAGCCATCACCGTCAACACAATCATCATGATGATAAATAGACGGCCAAATGTTGAATCGTTCATTTGCTCTTCGCTCATTTGAGTACCTTTTGTTCTTTAGAATAATATGTGGCTATCAACTATAGCGACAATAATGTGGGGTGGCTGTATCGGTCTAATATAACAACCAATGTGACCAATTTTGTGAATTATACTGAGTTTCGAATCGGGGGTGATTATAGCCCATCTAATTAACTTGAAAAACAGTTTTAGGTGGGTTTCACAGCATAAATAGCGGCTTTTATGGCTTTACTATCGCTAACCGTCTAGCCCTTAAATAGCGAACCCAAAATTCCACGAATCACTCGGCGACCCAACTGCGATCCAATTGAGCGAGCAGCGCTTGATATAAACGCTTCGGTTGGAGTTTGTCTGCTGGATCGTTTACGTGGCTTAGCTGATTTCTCGATCGTCTCACGCGCTAACTCTTCTCGCGCGACGGCGTCTTCTTGTGCCGCACTTTTCTCGGCACGTTTGATTAACATTTCATACGCCGATTCACGGTCGAGAGGCTGGTCGTAGCGACCCTTGTAAGGCGAACGGCCAATCTGCTCTTGACGCTCTGTGCTGCTCATTGGGCCGATTCGAGACTCAGGTGGACGGATTAAAACTTGTTCTACTTGGGTCGGAATACCGTCTTCGTCAAGCGTGCTTACCAACGCTTCGCCAACGCCCAACTGAGTAATCACAGTGCTGGTGTCTATAGTTGGATTAGCTCTGAATGTGCCGGCAACAGTGCGCACCGCTTTTTGGTCTTTAGGGGTAAATGCTCTAAGGGCGTGTTGAATTTTTAAGCCAAGCTGACCCAAGATTTCTTCGGGTATGTCTAACGGACTTTGCGAAATAAAATAGATACCCACTCCTTTCGACCGAATCAAACGGACGACTTGTTCGATTTTTTTTACTAATACTTTCGGTGCGTCGTCAAACAGTAAATGCGATTCATCAAAAAACATTACGAATTTAGGTTTTTCAGCATCCCCAATCTCGGGCAAGGTTTCAAATAGCTCTGATAGCAACCATAGAAGAAAGGTGGAATAAAGTTTTGGTGATTTCTGAATCAGCTTGCTGGCGTCTAAAATATTGATAACACCTCGGCCAGAGAAATCTTGACTCATTAAGTTATCAAGCTCAATGGCGGGCTCGCCGAGCAGAAATTCAGCACCTTGTTCTTCAAGGACAAGCAGTCCACGTTGAATCGCGCCGATACTAGCGGTCGAGACGTTGCCATACTCTGATTTTAGGTCGGCTCTATTATCACCCATCCAAATAAGCATTGAGCGAAGATCTTTTAGATCGAGAATAAGCATCCCCTGGTCGTCTGCAATTTTGAAGCAGGAATATAAAATACCAGTCTGCGTATCGTTTAGTTCAAGCAAATTCGAAAGCAGTAACGGGCCAATTTCGCTGACAGTAGTACGAATCGGGTGACCCTTCTTACCAAATAAATCCCAGAAAATCACTGGGCTGGGGCTCATTTGGTAGCCTTCAATGCCAATAGTGGTGATTCGCTCGTCAATTTTTGGATGCGGTTTGGCTGCTTTGCCAATGCCTGAAACGTCACCCTTCACATCAGCCAAAAAGACAGGCACACCAATTTTAGAGAAATTCTCGGCTAAAATTTGCAGTGTCACGGTTTTGCCCGTACCCGTTGCACCGGCGACCATGCCATGACGATTGGCCATGCTGGCATCCATAAAAACAGTTTGTTGGCCATTGCCGCCGATGAGTAATTTGTGTGATTCAGACATGTTTTAGTATCGTTGGGAAGATGAGGTGAATTAATATTTAGGCGTTTGATATCGTCTCTTAGATGGCTAGTTCTGGTTTCAGAGCTAACGCTTAAACACGTTAGCATAAGTTTAGAAGCGGCTCTAACAGTTTCGAATTTGCTTTTAGCGTGCTAATATTTGGATTTACAGAATGCGCTTGTGAGTAAGATGTTGGACATTGTTGTGCGGGATGTATCACAAACCTACGGCTGAAATCAGCAAGATTTGGCAGAGTATATAACGCCATATATATCATCTTCATTATGGCTGGTCTAAAATTAGTATCGTCACCTAATAGATTACTTGAATAAAATAAGGCGACGGATTGAGGTTAAAAAGGAAATATGCGAATAGTCATTTTAGAAGACGATAAAGATCAAGCCGATTTGCTGGTAGCCTGGTTAGAAGAGGCAAACCATCAATGCGATGTGTTTCACAACGGCAACGCGTTTATAAAAGCGTACAAGCAAGACAGTTATGACTTAGTGCTACTTGACTGGATGGTTCCGAAGCTCACGGGAATTGAGGTTCTTAGACATTTACGTGAACATGTGGATACGGTTGTGCCAGTAGTGTTTATTACCCAGCGCAACTCAGAAGACGACATTGTGGAAGCCTTGAAAGCAGGTGCCGACGACTTTATGACTAAGCCAGTTCGCCATAAAGAAACCATGGCTCGGGTAAATGCGATCGCACGGCGAATGGGTTTTGGAGATGAGAACACGGCCGCAAGTTATAGCTTTCCGCCATTTAAAATTGATACTAGATTACGCTGCGTAACACTCGATGAAGTGGCAGTTGAAATGACCCAGAAAGAGTACGAATTGACATTGTTTATGTTTAAAAATTTAGGCCGTGTGATCTCTCGAGGTCATTTATTAGAAATGGTTTGGGGAACCAGTTCACAACTTAATACTCGAACCGTTGATACGCATGTTAGCCGCTTGCGAAGCAAGCTAAAGTTAGATGAACAAGACAATTGGCAACTAACGTCTGTTTATAGGCACGGTTATCGCCTTGAAAATGTTAAATAACGATCAAACTATTTGTTAAATTATTAGCGACACTGAAATTGCTTGCACTGCGACGAATTTATAATAGTATTTGCCGCCACTAAATTAGCCGTTACGATAGTAAGTTAATGTTACTAAAGTCCTGCTTCTACATGATACTTTAATACCTTGTTATGCCTGAAAAAAATAAACGACCAGCCGCCGAAGTGATCAACCCTGGTTTGGGTGATATTGAAAAAGTAAGGGATATTTTATTTGGTAAATACGTTACTGATTTTGAACATCGGTTTGCCGAACTTGAGGCTCGATTAGAAGCCGATGTCGACCAACTTAAAGATAAGTTGATTGAAAAAATGGGCAGTATGGACACTGGAATAAATCAATCTCTAGCGCGTGTAGACACGCAGATACTGGAAGAAAAGTCGGCTCGAGATGCTGAGCTTAGTCGCTTACAAAATACGCTGCGCGAGGCTGAATCCGCCTTACAGCAAGCGATTGCCTCTATGGAAGACCAAGCCAATCAAGATCTAGTCGTGGTACGAGCTTCTTTAGACCAGAGCCATCAAGACCTTCAGGATCGTGCGCATGCAACTCAAACCGAACTCATGGCACAAATTGAGCAGCAAAGAGAAGATCTACAGAATGATAAAGTTGGCCGCCAGGCGTTAGCGCTGATGCTTGATGAAGTGGCTATCAAGTTACGCGGCAACTAGTTTACCTAGCCCAATAGCGAGAACCTATTGCGATGAGTAAAATCGAAAAACCCCATCAGGCTGAAGAGCTGCGGCAGATTGAAGAGCTGCGGCGAATAATATTCGGCGCTAATGCTGACGAGCTGGCGGCGCTCAAACAGCGTATCGAAGATGTCGAGAGTCGAGCTCGCGATGTCTCTGAAGTACTGGCTCCAGCGATTAGAAATACTGACACCAGCGCCCTAGTGTCGTCGCTTCAAGGGCCGGTTTCATTGAGTCTCAAGCAAGCGATTCGGTCTGAGCCAGAAGAGTATGCCGAAATTCTTTACCCTGTTATGGCGCCCTCTATACGCCGAGCAATATCTCAGGCTATCTCATCTTTATTAATTACGATTAACCGTACCGTAGAGTCGGCTACGTCGGTTAAAGGGTTGAGAACCCGTATTCAATCATTGCGTACTGGCGTTCCCTACGGCGAGCTAGCTTTACGAGAGTCGTTATTGTACCGAGTTGAAAACGTTCATTTGATCGATCGCGAGTCGGGAATGCAGATATCTGAAGTCACGGTAGACGATATAGACAATCTCGATGGCGATGCCGTTAGTGCCATGTTCTCGGCAATTCAAAATTTTGTACAAGACTCATTTTCTCGTGATCGCAAGGCCAGGCTGACTGACTTTAAAGTTGGCGACCACACCGTTTGGGTGGCGCATGGCCCAAAGCTAATGCTCGCTTGTGTGATACATGGTGATGCCCCTGAGGGTTTGAAGGATGACCTTTATGACGCGTTGTATAAAATTCGCACTAATTATGCGATTCAGATTGCCGGTTTCGACGGTAATATAGATCAATTTGATGGCATCGAAAGTCTTTTGCAACCGCTGATGCAATTGCAAATTAGGGACGGTGACAGCGCGGTCAGTAGTTCGATACAAAAGAATAGCATCCCGTTTATTATTGTCGGTTTAGCGTTGCTCTATTTCGGCTATCAATGGTTTGTGCACCATAATAAGCTTTCTACGGTGGAATACTACTTAAAACAGGCGCCGGGCATAGCCGCCACTGACGTTTACTGGGAAAGCGGAAAGTTAGTTATCGAGGGTCTCAAAGACCCTGATGCAACAGTGCCTTATGGTGCACTCGAGGCGTATGACATTGATCGGCAATTATTGGAATTCAAGACCATTCCATTCCGCTCCTTAGAGGTTGACATGGAGTTGCAGCGCTTCCGCAATGAGTTAATCTTGCCAGCAGGCGTCTACTTGTCGGTGCGCGATAGCGTCATCCATTTATACGGCGAAGCACCCATAAAGTGGCTTAATGCCAACGATGCCCGAATCCGTCAGTTGGCTGCTGATAACAGGTTGACCATTATGGGATTGTCAGCGTCGCTTGAGTCGGTGTCAGATTTGTTGAGAAGCAATTTTGCTATTCAAGACTTGAACAGGATACGTATGTCTAGTAATACTAGAGACAACTTACTCGTAGTCGAGGTTGGCGGTACTTTCGAGCCTGATACCTTAGCTCTTGTGAGCGCCCTTTTTGCAGGTAGTCGATGGGTAGTAGTGACGGCAAAAAAGCCTATTTAGAACGCCGTGTTGAATCAAACTGAATCTTAATTAAGATTAAAATAGAAACTAAAGAAACATTTAAGAAACTCGATGCAAAAGAAAAAAATCTGCATGGTCGGTGACTTTTCAGTCGGCAAAACAAGCCTAACGCAAAAATTTGTAAACAATGTCTTCTCCGATAAGTATCTCACCACTATCGGGGTTAAGATTGATACAGCAATTGTGAATGACACTAAGTTGATTGTGTGGGATGTGGCTGGCCGAGATTCGTTGTCACCTATTAATGCAAGTTACTTGGTTGGCGCAAGTGGTGTTGTGCTGGTTGCCGATGGTACTCGCGCCAGTACCGTAAGTGGCTTAGTTGACATATGGCAGACAGTTGAAAAGCGAATCGGCATTGTGCCGGTGGTGGTGGCTATGAATAAGGCTGACTTAGAAGACTGGCATATTGATGACGAGAGTCGCGCTTTTTTCGAAAAGCAAGCTTGGGATATTTTTCCGACCAGCGCTAAAGTCGGTGACAACGTCGAAAAAGTGTTTAAGAAGTTGGTTGAGAGAATACAAAGTCAAGATAATTAAAGCAGCTAAAAGCAGAGATTACGCTAGAAAAATAACCATGGTAGAGGCAAATTTACAACAGCAAATAAACGCGCAATTATTCGAAAAGCTCGGACTTGCCTATTTTTGTGTTGACCTGTCGATGACCATTATTGATGTGTCTGACAATGTTACCAACTATGGCTATCATGATATTGTTATTGGTGCCGTTGTTGATGACTGCGTTGACTTTATGTTGGGTCTAGATGCCAAGACCGAGTTAGATCTACCGATGGTTGAGAGCCCCTCTGGAATTCCTGTCTCAGTCAGTTTAATTCCCAGTGACGCTTGCCTTACGGTGCTGATTGTAAATGCTTCTGTTCAAGCAGCGCAGCGGCAATTGCTACAACAAAAAGCCAATGAAAATGAATTATTGGTCGAGCAACAAGAAAAGCTTCTTTATCAATTGGAGCAAGCGTCCCAGCAGCTTGAACGCAAAAATTATCAATTAGAAGAAGCTTCTCGCCTACAAACCAGCTTTTTATCGGGCGTTTCACACGAATTTAGAACACCTTTGACCTCAATTATTGGCTATACAAGCTTAGTAGAGCAAAGTCTTGGAGAGCAAGCCCATCAGGGTGATGGTTCGCTCATAGCACAAGAGGCTAATAACAAAGCAGGACATTTACGCGCGGTACAACGCTCGAGCAAGCACCTTTTGTCATTAGTAGAAAATTTGTTGGATCATGGCAAGCTTGATTCCAATGAAATTGTGTTGCGTCCAAAGGCAACTGACTTAGTCGAGCTTTTTGAAGACGTAGAATTATTATTAAGGCCGCTGAGTGATACTAAGAACATTAATTTTATTAGTAAGCTTCAACTCGGCGAATCGGCAACCGTGGTTATTGATGATAGTCGTTTGCGGCAATGTTTGATCAACTTGGTCGGCAATGCGATCAAATTTACCGACCATGGTTCGGTGTCGCTTGCGGCTGAGTTGCGAGATGATTTTTTGTTTGTAGTTATAGACGACACAGGTGCCGGAATTAGTCCTGAAGACTTAAAAAAAATCCGACTACCTTTCTGGCAGGCCGCTGATACGGGTAAAGTTGGTACCGGTTTAGGCCTAACGATAACCGAACGCATTATTGAACTAACGGGCGGCGACCTAGAAATCTCGTCAGTTTTGGGTAAGGGCACACAGGTAACGTTCCAGATTCCGGCGCCGATTTTAACCGATCAAGTCAGTCCAGAAATCTCAAGTTCAGCGCTTATAGAAGTCGAAATGTCGGTGCTTTTAGTCGAAGACGATCATGACATCTCTGGTTTAATGTTGATGTTGTTGGGCGAGCGGGGAATCAAGGTTACTCATGTCGATAACGGAGCGCTGGCATTAGTAGCGCTGAGATCGAGCACGTTTGACTTGGTATTAATGGACATACATATGCCGGTAATGACCGGTTACGAGGCCTTGGCGGCATTACAGAAAACTAACAATTCAACCCCCGTAGTCATTATGAGTGCATCAGCGGTTGAGACTGACCGAATTAAGGCTGAAAGTCTTGGCTGTTATGATTATCTGGTTAAGCCTGTTGATATAGATGACGTGATTGCAATGATCGGTCATGTTGCCAATGGTGTTCAGGATGAGCTTAATTAGATTACAAATTAAAACAGTACGTGAGCAAATATAAGTAGCATTCCACTCTGCTTGCAGAACTCACTTTAGATTATTAGAGCAATTATGAGTCAATCAGAATCCCAACAGATTAAAAATATTAAAGATCGCTACAAGGCAAGCTTCGGCGAAAAGATCGAACTGCTAAATCACCAGCGTGACATTCTTGTTGCCGATAAGGCCGCTTCCGAGAAGTTGTTTGAAATAATTCATAAGCTTGCAGGTTCTTCGGGAATGTACGGTTACGACGATATAAGTGATTTGTGTCGCCACATCATGGCTGAGGCCGATAATTCTGATGCAGACGAAATTGAGGCCTCTATGGCAAAACTTGTTACGTTGTTTGAGCATTACAGTTAGCGTTAGACCGGTGTGTGGTCGCGCCATCGTCTATTAAAATTCACTATGCACATGGAGGGTCTCTAAAGACGAGTTTGAGAATAGCTTATGCGCTGCCGTAGACGTAGGCGATGTGGCGATGAAGAGGACCGACGTGGTTGCTCGATGATTAAATCGAAGCGGGGCGCTGGCGATTCTATTAGTATTGGTAGGCTCATTCTTTGGCGAAGTCGTACAGAAAATACCGTCTTTGTTCGTCGGCACCCATAATCAGCAAGCGCAGTGAGTTTTAGGCGCGGGCGATATCGAAGACACTATCAATGTGGCCGATGATGACACCATTATACAGAAAGCGGGCAAGGCACCTCGGCGTGAAAGCTTGACCCATCCTACAGAGGCGCACAACAGCTCATCAAGCAGTTTCAATAGGGAATGCGCTCTGGCGATATGCCGGCCAGCTAACCATTTGGTTAGGCTGTAACTATTTGACGGCTTAGATTATGCTTGAGTGGCCGCGTACTAATCAGGAATAGTGTATGGCTGGACTGACAGTGGAACAAGCTTAGTGCCTGTTACAGTTTGTAGTTCGCTATTGACTAAATCTCGTCGAATAACGGCCAACGCAGAGCCGGCAGAAGCGGCTACAATGTTGCCTGCATTTTTGTCGCCCGAAATGACCTTCTCGCCTGAGCTAGCGTTGCCTTCAAGCTGACAAACAAACATACGCTGTTTCAGTTTACCCAAGTAGTGCATTCGAGCAACGATCTCTTGCCCGGTATAGCAGCCTTTTTTAAAGTTAATGCCACCCAGTAGGTCGAGATTAACCATCTGGGGTATAAACATCTCGACATTATCAGCATCGATAGTTGGTTCACCTTCTGCAATATTAGCGAGATCCCATTGTTGCGAGTCGATCGTATCCGCTGACGGCATTTGATCGCTCGGTTCAAGGTCAATCCTCAAGGCTCGAGTGCCAAGATATAAAGTGTGAATAGATTCGTTAATATCGACTGAAAAGCGTTCCGAATTGTTATCTATGTCGGTCAAGCCTAAACATCTAGCTTGCGTTAGTTCATCAATGACCACCTTGCTACGCATAACGAACATACGCAAGCGTTTAATGGTAGCGTCTACTAGCGAGCTATCTATGCTTGCATAGATTATTTGTTCATTTCTCCAGACTTGAAATAGAGCCAGTAAGCGACCTTTAGGATTGCAATACCCGCTATAGTGCCAACTTGACGAAAGCGCGTTTAGGTCGTTGCTTAGCTGGCCCTGGAGAAAGCTTAGGCTATCGGGACCAGTGAAGCGTAAAACACTTAAATTACTGACGGCGATAGGTTGGGAATCAGATTTCATAAGGTTGTTTGGGTGAATAAAAATTTCATAATAGACATGCTATCATCGGTCCTGTCGAATATAACTATCGGCGTCGCCGAATCAACGGCGTAGTCACCTAAATTTAGCAGATAACATAAGATATGAGTAAGCACGAAAAGCTAGATAATATTGTTGTTGAAAAGCAACAGAAAAAAAATGCTACAAGCGAAGATAAAAATAAAATCAAGGTCTCAGATGTTGAGGCTAAAACTGTAAAACCCTTAGCCAAAGAAATTAATGGCCCGAAAGGTTTGGAGCCAACGCGCTATGGCGATTGGGAGTCTAAAGGTCGTTGTTACGACTTTTAATATTGTATAACAGCTCAAGACTATACAAGAACCGATATGAAGGCGCAGTATTAAGCAGAAAATTGATCTAGCTTTAGAGCCATTGGTATTCAGTATATTAATTACAATTAATGCTGTAGTCTTCATCTGATATTCTGCCACTTGGTCATAACATGTTGTAGAATATCAGTAGTCTAGAGTAAGTTGAGATCACGAATGATCGGTAGCGTTTACGTATATCGGCAGTAAGAATTCTAAATAATTCAAAGAGAGTAACTCTGACATGCAAAAAGAGAGACCCCTATCACCTCATCTGTCGGTTTATAAACCGCAGATAACATCTGTATTATCCATCCTAAACCGTGTTTTTGGTAGCTTTATGGCCATCAGTACGCCGGTGCTGGTCTATTGGTTAATGAGTATTGCAAGTGGCCCTGAGTCTTATGCAGAGCTTCAAGCATATTTTTCACATTGGTTGGCTAAATTATTCCTATTGGCGTGGGCATTCTCATTTTTCTATCACATGTCTAATGGTGTTCGCCACCTCTTTTGGGATGCTGGCAAAGGATTTGACATAGAAACATTAAATAAGTCAGGTTATGCGGTCTTAATAAGCGCCGTAACACTAACGGCAATAACTATTTACTTTGCTCTTAGCGGAGGCGCGTAATGAAATTTCGTAGCCCATTATCTCAAGCGACCGGCTTAGGCTCGGCTAAACACGGTTTTTCTCATTGGTGGTGGCAGCGTGTTACAGCGATTGCCCTAATCCCGATGGGCTCATGGTTTGTGATATCAGTTTTAAGCTTGGCTGGTGGTACACATGGTCAGGCCGTAGCTTGGTTAAGCTCGCCAATCAACGCGACCATTATTCTGTTATTTACGTTAACCGCCTTGTTTCATGCCCAAACCGGCTTGCAGGTTGTTATAGAAGATTATGTGCCAACCAAGTGGATTAATTTAGTTCTCTTATTAGGCACCAAATTTGCCGCGGTGATAATGGCTGTACTAGCTATTATCGCAGTATTAAAAGTTTCTGTAGGAGGCTAAATCGTGAAAGGCGATTATCAAATTATAGACCACTCATTTGACGTGGTGGTTGTTGGCGCCGGTGGCGCTGGCTTGCGCGCAACTTTTGGCATGGCATCAGCCGGTCTTTCGACCGCATGCTTGACCAAGGTATTCCCAACCCGAAGTCATACGGTGGCTGCACAAGGGGGCATGAGTGCCGCGCTTGGCAACATGGGTGAAGACGATTGGCGCTTCCATATGTATGACACCGTTAAAGGCTCAGACTGGCTCGGCGACCAAGACTCAATCGAGTATATGTGTCGTAATGCACCCGCTGCGGTTTATGAACTTGAGCACTACGGCGTGCCGTTTTCACGAACTGAAGACGGTAAGATTTACCAGCGTGCGTTCGGAGGCATGACCACTCACTACGGTGAAGGTCAAGCACTGAGAACTTGCGCTGCGGCCGATAGAACAGGGCATGCAATTTTGCATACCTTGTACCAGCAAGCGCTCAAGCATGATGCCCAGTTTTTTATCGAATTCTTCGCGCTGGACTTGATTATGGAAGACGGCGAATGTAAAGGTGTTATGGCGATTGATATGGCTACTGGCATTATCCACCGCTATCGCGCTAAGCAAGTCGTATTAGCTACTGGCGGCTATGGCCGCTCGTACTTTTCGGCAACGTCGGCTCACACCTGTACCGGCGATGGTAATGCGATGGTGTTACGTGCCGGCCTACCATTGCAAGACATGGAGTTTGTACAATTTCATCCAACGGGTATCTATGGCGCAGGCTGTTTAATTACTGAGGGGGCTCGCGGTGAGGGCGGCTACCTAACCAACTCTGAGGGCGAGCGTTTTATGGAGCGCTATGCTCCGAACGCTAAAGATTTAGCCTCACGTGATGTTGTTTCTCGTTCTATGACGATTGAGATCAACGAAGGTAGAGGCGTTGGCCCCGATAAAGATCATATTTACTTACATCTTGAGCATTTAGGTTCAGATCTATTGGATGAACGCTTACCTGGTATTTCCGAGTCGGCTAAGATTTTTGCCGGTGTCGACGTAAGCAAAGAGCCAATTCCTGTATTACCAACGGTGCATTACAACATGGGTGGCATTCCGACTAACTATCATGGTGAAGTTCTCACTTTGAGAGATGGTGATCCGGATAGCGTGGTCTCAGGCTTAATGGCAATCGGAGAAGCAGCTTGTGTATCTGTGCATGGCGCCAACCGTTTAGGCTCTAATTCACTGCTTGATTTGATTGTATTTGGTCGTGCTGCAGCACTACGTGCAAAAGACACGGTTGATCCAAGTGAGCCAATGTCGAGCTTCGCTGATGATGTCGGTAAAGAAACTCTAGAGCGTTTAGATAAATTACGTTATGCCGATGGCTCCCGTTCAACCGCTGAGATCCGTTTGGAAATGCAACGTACCATGCAAGCCCACTGTGCCGTATTCCGTACCGGCGACATGATGGACCAAGGTGTTGACAAGTTAGCGGCTACCGCCGCTAGCTTTGCTGATGTTAAAACCACTGATCGTGGCTTAATTTGGAACACCGATTTGATCGAGACTCTGGAACTAGAGAACTTGCTAAGCCAAGCGGTTGTTACGATGAACTCAGCCGCTAACCGTGACGAAAGTCGTGGCGCCCATGCTCGTGATGACATGCCAGATCGTGATGACGAAAACTGGATGAAGCACACGCTTACTTGGTGTGATGATCAAAACAATACTACGATTGATTTCCGTCCAGTTCATGCTTATACAATGACTGATGATGTGGAATACATCAAACCGAAACCACGCGTCTATTAAGCGCGTACGAAAAAGGTTTAAGAGGATAAAATAATGGCTGAATTTACGTTACCAAAGAATTCAAAAGTTCAAAAAGGCACGCATTACCCAGCACCTTCGGGCGCGACTAATGTTCGTTCTTTCAAGATCTATCGTTGGTCTCCAGATGACGACAAAAACCCACATACTGATACATATGACGTCGATATGGATAGTTGTGGGCCAATGGTGCTGGATGCTCTGGTCAAGATTAAAAATGAGATCGATCCGACATTAACCTTTCGTCGATCATGTCGTGAAGGTATCTGTGGCTCGTGCGCGATGAACATTGATGGCACCAACACACTTGCTTGTACCAAAGGCGTTGACGAGTGTAAAGGCGACGTGCCGATCTACCCATTGCCACATATGTCGGTGATTAAAGATTTGGTGCCGGACATGACTCATTTTTACGCACAATACGCGTCGATAGAGCCTTGGCTAAAAACTAAAACACCAGTCTCTTTAGCGGCCGAACGTTTACAGTCTAAAGACGATCGTCAGAAATTAGACGGTTTATACGAATGTATTTTGTGTGCATGTTGCTCTACTTCATGCCCCAGTTACTGGTGGAATAGCGACAAATATTTGGGCCCAGCGATTTTGCTTCAGAGCTACCGCTGGTTAGCTGACAGCCGTGACGAAGCGACTGGCGAACGTTTAGATGCCTTAGAAGATCCATTCAAGCTTTATCGTTGTCATACTATTATGAACTGCACTAATGCTTGCCCTAAGGGCCTCAATCCTGGTAAAGCGATTAGTGAAATCAAGAAGATGATCGCTGAGCGATCGCTTTAAATTGCTGTGACAGCGATGCTTAATGAGAAACAATTGGTTTGGCGTTGCCGTCGCGGGATTAGAGAGCTCGATGTGTTGTTTGATCGATTTTTAAAAAGTGAATATGTGACCCTGAGTGACGCTGAACAAGGTGATTTTCAGCGTCTACTTGACGAGCAAGATCCAATAATTATGGACTGGTTGTTGTCTCGATACGATTCCGAGGATCAGGGTTTAGCTCAGATCATAGAGAAATTAAAGACCCTGTCAGGACTCTAAAACCCTCTGTTAATAGTTCAGTTGACGGCAATATCTCCAGCACACTGTTGTAAACCAGATTGCTAAAAAATCGTCAAGCATTACCGGATCCAGCGAATATGATTAATCCGAGCAACCCATAGAAAGGAAAGGGCACCTCACGTAGTTCTAAAAGACGTCAGGCTGAGCGAAGCTCTCGACAATTAAATTTGCCAAATACTGATGCAGCGGAGAATTTTTGGTTCTAACGTGTTGAACTAACGATAAGGCGTCAATTTTTAAGTTAATCAAGCCTTCTAATGGTTTGCTAACGAAATGTTCGCTTACCAAGGTTGAATCCATTAGTCGGTCTGATGCGATCATCAGCATGTCTGTCTTACGTAGCATCTCAAGGCAAACTAATAAATTAGTGCTTAAAAATGGAACATTGGAGAGAATTCCAAACGAAGCGAATAATTTTTTCATATCTTCTCGGGTGGTCTCAAAGTTCGGAAAATAAACCGCCATATGTTGGTATTCGCGCCGCTGCTCTAGCGTGATGTGGTCAACAGATGCAAGGGGATGATCGTTACGCATATAGAGTACAGGCTTTATGTTCATTAGCTTATGCGTGAAAAAATCGTCATTGAAGGTGTTTTTGGCGACAATTGCAAAGTCCAAGTTACCTGATCGCAGGCGATCCTCCCATTTATCATCAATATTTTGACTGATCAGCATCAACTTTGGTGCATTCTGTCTGAGTTTATTGATGAACGCTGGCATGCCGACGCTGGCTGATGTGCCAAGTGTTGCAAGTGAAATCGTCGCTGCTCGATTGGCTGGGTCGAATTCTTTTTTATGCACCATTAGCTCAGTAAGCTGGTTAAGAATGTGATTAACCGGCTTTTCTAACTCGAGTGTTTTGGGCGTCGGGGTTAGACCATGAGACGAGCGCACAAAAAGTTCATCATCAATCAGATTGCGTAAACGGTTTAAAGTTTTACTCATCGCGGGTTGTGTCACGAACATTCTTTCTGCTGCCCGTGTAACATTTTTTTCTTGCATTAGTACCTGAAGCGCAACCAATAGATTTAAGTCAACCCTTGATAGTGGATCTTGCATATTTCCCCCCAAAAAATATTTTAATTTATATTATTATATAGTATCCCTTTATAGTTTTGAGTTATGACCAGTACTAAATAAACCGCTATTTGATTATAATAACCAAAATAGCGTTCATATTAGATATTCAGCTTAGAGTTTTTAGCTATTGCCCCATTCTGGTACTGGGGCATGGCCAACGAAGTTGTTCGGCGTCAAAATTGTATCTCTTGCGTGTCGTTTGATTTCCGGGTAATCCGAGGTGTAGTGAAGGCCTCGACTTTCTTTGCGGGTCAGGGCGCATTCGATGGTTAATTCAGCGATGGTAACTAGGTTACGCAGCTCAATCAGGTCGTTGTTGACGCGAAAGTTTCCGTAATATTCGATAATCTCCTCTTGCAGCAGGTTTACTCTGCTTCGGGCACGCTCTAAGCGTTTATCGGTACGTACAATGCCAACATAATCCCACATGAATCGCCTTAGCTCATCCCAGTTGTGAGAGACCACAATACGTTCGTCTGGATCAGATACTTGACTTTCATCCCATGCCGGCAAGTCGGGCAATGAGTCGTCGTCTTTCTTCAAGCGTTGGCGTATGTCATCGGCCGCTGATTCAGCAATTACTAAGCATTCTAGTAATGAATTGCTGGCTAGCCGATTGGCGCCATGCAGGCCAGTGCAGCTACTTTCGCCGACCGCATAAAGGCGTTTTAAATCGGTTCGCCCACGTAAGTCTGTCATAATGCCGCCACAGGTGTAATGAGCCGCGGGCACTACAGGAATCGCCTGTGTGGTCATGTCATAGCCATAGTTTTCACAGCTTTCGGCTATGTTAGGGAAGTGATCTAGAATAAATTTTTTGCCTTTATGGCTGATGTCTAAATAGACAGAGTCGAATCCACCTTTCTTCATTTCATAATCGATTGCGCGGGCGACGATATCGCGCGGAGCCAACTCAGCCAACTCATGATGGTTATCCATAAATCGATCGCCATTTGGCAGCTTCAGTAAGCCGCCTTCGCCGCGAACGGCCTCAGAAATGAGTGATCCTTTGGCATAAGGATGATAGAGGCAGGTAGGGTGGAATTGAACGAATTCCATGTTGGCGATACGACACCCAGCTCGCCAGGCCATGGCTATGCCGTCGCCGGTCGAGGTGTCTGGGTTGGTAGTGTACAAATAGGCTTTAGAGGCGCCGCCGGTTGATAAAACCACTGAGCGCGCAGCAAAGGTTTTTACATTATTGTTGTTTACGTCGAGCGCGTAAGCGCCATAACAGCGGGAACCAGACAACCCCTTGAGTTTCTGAGAGGTAATCAAGTCAATGGCGATGTGATCTTCAAGTATGGTGACATTCGGTAACGCTCTAACATGTCGCTCTAAGGTTGTTTCAACCTCACGACCGGTTGCGTCCTTGGCATGAATAACGCGCCTATGAGAATGACCACCTTCTTGGGTTAAATGGTATGCACTGTCCACGCCGTCGTATTCCGTACCATCGACCAAGGTAAATTTAACACCCTTATCGATCAGCCAATTGATGGCATCGGGAGCACCCTCGACAATTTTTCTTACCGCCGCGTCCTTGCATAAATCGGCGCCAGCATTGTGAGTGTCATTAATGTGCGATTCGAAGTTGTCATTGCCATCTAAAACCGCGGCAATACCGCCTTGAGCGTAGAGGCTTGAGCCTTCAGTTAAATTGCACTTTGATAGAAGCGTAATAGAGACATCATCTTGCGACAAGCGAAGCGCTATACTTAGGCCGGCAGCACCACCGCCAACGATTAATACATCTGAGTAATGAGTGGTCATAATGCTAGAAAATGCGGTTGAAGAATCATCAATTAACCAAGTATAGCGTAGAGCTGTAAATTTCGGTCAAAACATCGGCAGAATAACTTAGGCATTGGCCCAAGGGTTTGTTAAAATGCCGCGTCGTAGGCTTTAAGAAGCCTGCAAATCATGATGATATGGTCTAATACGCTGTTGAATCATTCGTAAACTTTTAAAGGATGTCATGCCGCACGATATTACTAAACTCCGCAATTTTTCTATTATTGCTCACATTGATCACGGCAAGTCGACCTTGGCCGATCGTTTTATTCACGTGTGCGGTGGTTTAAGCGACCGTGAGATGGCCGAGCAGGTGCTGGATTCGATGGATATCGAACGTGAGCGCGGCATTACCATTAAGGCGCAAAGTGTGGCCTTGAAATACACTGCTCGAGACGGAGAAACGTATCAACTGAATATGATCGATACACCAGGGCACGTCGATTTTTCATATGAGGTGTCACGCTCGTTAACCGCCTGCGAGGGCGCGCTATTAGTCGTAGATGCATCACAAGGTGTCGAAGCTCAAACTGTTGCTAACTGTTATACGGCGGTAGATTTAGGGTTGGAAGTTCTCCCAGTATTGAATAAAATTGACTTACCTGCAGCTGATGTCGATAGGGTAAGCGCGGAGATTGAGGAAGTTGTCGGCATTGATTGCTCTGGTGCCTTACACGTGAGTGCTAAAAGTGGCATCGGCATCGAAGATTTACTCGAGCAAATCGTCAGCGATCTGCCAGCACCGAAGGGGGATCCTGATGCGCCGCTCTCAGCACTTATCATGGATTCATGGTTTGACAATTATTTAGGCACCGTGTCATTAGTTCGAGTGATCTCGGGCACCATGAAGAAGCGCGACCGTATTAAAATGATGTCTAGCGGTATTGAGTACGGGGTTGAAGACCTGGGTATTTTTACTCCTAAACGAGTGCCTAAGAATCAGCTCAATGTGGGTGAGGTTGGTTACTTGATTTCTGGCGTTAAAGATATTACTGGCGCCAAAGTAGGTGATACGGTCACCTCAGCGAAGCATGGCGTCGAAGTCGCTTTAGCTGGTTTTCAAGAAGTTCAGCCACGAGTATTTGCTGGCCTTTACCCGATTAATTCGGCTGACTTCGATTCATTTCGCGATGCGCTTGGTAAATTACGTCTTAACGATGCGTCATTGGTTTATGAACCTGAAGTATCTGATGCTCTAGGCCTAGGTTTCCGTTGCGGATTTTTGGGTATGCTGCACATGGAAATCATTCAAGAACGCCTTGAACGTGAATATGACATGGACCTTATAACAACGGCGCCAACCGTGGTCTATAAAGTTGAACTGAAAAGTGGTGAGACTATAGAGGTTGATAATCCTTCGGCGTTGCCTGATTTATCCAAAGTCGAAGAGATTCGAGAGCCGATTATCGATGCTAATATGTTGATGCCAGAAGAGTATATTGGCGCAGTAATGACCCTATGCATGGAGAAGCGTGGCATTCAAAAAAACATTCAGTATCTTGGTCGCCAGGTGATGTTGCACTTTGAGTTGCCATTGAATGAAGTCGTGATGGACTTCTTTGATAGGCTCAAATCGGTTAGTCGTGGTTATGCATCGCTTGATTATGATGTGAAAGAGTATCGGGCTACCGACATGGTCAAAGTTGAAGTGTTGATCAATGGCGAGTCGGTTGATCCTCTTGCTATCCTGGTGCACCGTGATCAGTCTATTTACCGTGGCCGAGAGTTGGTCAAGCGTATGCGAGAGTTAATTCCGCGACAGATGTTTGACGTTGCGATTCAAGCTGTTATTGGTTCCAAGGTGATCTCCCGGGAAACGGTGAAAGCCTTGCGTAAAAACGTGACAGCTAAGTGTTATGGTGGTGATCTATCGCGCAAACGTAAGTTGTTAGAGAAACAAAAGGAAGGTAAAAAACGCATGAAGCAAATAGGCTCTGTGGAGATACCTCAAGAGGCGTTCTTAGCCGTTCTCAAGACGACGGGTGATTAGTTATGTTTGAAGTTATATTATTTGGTTTAGTCTGTTTGTGTGCCGCAGTTATGCTGGTGTGTCGCTTGTTATTTCCAACCGTCTCAAAACGACAACCCGAGCCCTGGTATTTAGACTACGCAAGATCTTTCTTTCCGGTTCTTTTGTTGGTTTTTGTACTGCGAGGTTTCGTTGCTGAACCGTTTAGAATTCCCTCGGGCTCAATGTTGCCTACCTTAGAGATTGGTGATTTTATATTGGTCAATAAGTTTAACTATGGGATCAGACTGCCGGTCACTCACTCTAAAATTATTGCTATTAATGAGCCGGAGCGAGGGGATGTAGTGGTATTTAGATTTCCACCAAACCCGTCTCAGAACTATATTAAGCGGCTGATAGGTGTGCCCGGTGACGAAATCGTTTATCGTAATCAAACCTTATACGTGAACGGTGAAAAGATTGAATCGACCCCACTCGATGATTACATACAGCAAGGCCAGACCGCCGCTCAATATCAATTTGAGCAAAGTATTGTCAGCGGCGCTGATGATGGCGCAATGGTTTCTTTTTCTACCTTGTTGAGTAAGTATTCAGCGGCAAATGCTAATGCTGGACAATGGAAGGTGCCAGAAGGGCATTACTTTATGATGGGGGACAATCGAGATAATAGTGCTGACAGTCGCAGCCGATCTTTTACTTTCGTGCCCGATGAGAATATTGTTGGAGAAGCTTTTTTCATTTGGATGAGCTTTGGTACGGCCACTGGAAACGGTCTTGATTTTGATCGAATTGGTAATAATATTAAAGCACGTAAAGTCATGCTACAAAGCAACTAACCCTTAGGCGCTGGACCGATATCATGCTGGTGAGTGTTTGGATTTGGAGATGAATATGAAGAAAAAACATGTGCTGACCGATACTCAGGCACTATCGAGGATAAATAGGCAAGGCGGTTGGACTTTTTGGAGTCTGGTTTTCACACTTTCGGTATTGGCATTTTCTAGCTATATCGCTATGCAACTGGTGCCGATTTATAACACCAATAGCAATATTAAACATGCGATGAAAAGAAGTGTCGAGGGGGTGGATGTTAGCGTCGTTGGCAGAAGTGAAATTGTAAGCAAGATCAGCAAACAACTACTTATGGATAGTAGCCTCAGCGCTATAAATCTCAAAAAAGACCTGAAAATTAAACGTAGTCGAACTTTGTTTACGGTGCAAGTTAAGTATGAACGTAGATTTTCGGTTGTTGGAAACCTTGATATTGTTGCTAAGTTTAATCCTACTATAGAATGCAGTTTCTCTGGAAAATGCATACTAAAGTAGATCGAGTAGGCCAACATGTTTCTTGTTTTGGTGGGTAGTCTTGGATAAATTAGCGGCTTTAATGCGCAAGCTCAATTATGAGTTTACTGACAAATCTTTATTAACTTTGGCATTAACCCATCGAAGTAGAGGCTCGAACAACTATGAACGTCTAGAGTTCTTGGGTGACAGTATTCTTGGTTTTGTGGTAGCTGATTGGCTCTACCGTCATTACCCCATGTTAGCCGAAGGTAAGTTGAGTCGTATGCGTTCAAGTCTAGTGCGTAAAGAAACACTCGCCATTGTGGCGCGCGATTTGGGCCTCAGTCAGTTTCTTATTTTGGGAGAGGGCGAACTCAAGAGCGGTGGTTTTAATCGTGATTCTATTTTGTCTGATACGGTTGAAAGTATCATCGGTGCCCTATATTTAGATGCAGGGTTTGATGTTGCAAGAGATTTTATTGATACAAATTTTAAAAACCTGTTCGATGCGATATCCGAACAATCGACTTTCAAAGATGCCAAGAGTAAATTACAAGAAGCGATGCAAAAGCAGGGCTACTGCCTGCCTAACTATGAAATCGTAGAAACACTTGGTGAACAACATGAACAAGAGTTTACCGTCGAATGCACGCTAAAAGAGTTAAATCTAAACAGTCGTGCAACAGCTCTCTCTCGTAGAGGGGCTGAACAGTCTGCCGCGGAGCAGGTGCTTGGCCTATTTTATGAGTCGAGCTTTAATAAATTGAGAAAAATCAAATGAGTAAAGATTTTAAATTCGGCTTTGTAACTATTATTGGCAAACCGAATGCTGGCAAATCTACCCTGATGAATCGAATCATTGGGCAGAAAATTAGTATCACATCTGACCGGCCACAGACCACTAGGCACCGTATTCTAGGTATTCATACTGATGACGATAAGCAAATTGTATTTGTAGATACGCCGGGTATACATTCGGTCTTGAAGAAGTCGAATCGTAAAACGATCAATCGAGTGATTAACAAAACCGCAATCTCCAGTATTGATGGCGTCGATGCGGTTTGTTTTATGATTACTGCGACTGGCTGGACTGATGGCGACAGGCACGTTTTGCAAGCTTTGCAAGATGTTAAAATACCCGTGATTTTGCTGATTAATAAGTTGGATAGGCTGAAGTCTGTTAATGATGTATTGCCATTGATCGCCGAGTCTTCAGGAATGTATGATTTTGCTGAGATCGTTCCGGTCTGTGCTATTGCTAAGTCTGGCGGTGATAATGTCGATCGTTTAATGGAGGTGCTGACATCGTATTTGCCAGCTCAACCAGCAGGTTTCGATGAAGATCAAATCACGGATCGCAGTTTTCGTTTCTTGGTGTCTGAATTGGTGCGTGAGCAGCTATTTCGGCGTCTGGGTGACGAACTGCCGTACGCTACCGCTGTCGAAGTTGTCGATTTTCAGATTAAAGATGGTAAAGCCCAGATCGCTGCTGACATTTGGGTAGAAAAAGATTCTCACAAAGCCATGGTTATTGGTAAAGGCGGCGAGGCACTTAAAAAAATTGGTACTTATGCACGCATGAATTGTGAGACCTTGCTCGAAAAGAAGGTTTTTCTTGAGCTCTTCGTTAAAGTACGCTCTGGCTGGTCAGACAACGCCAGAGACTTATACAGCTTAGGCTATGATGAAGACCTTAAATAGCAAGCTTGTTTGGCGATTGATATAATAGTCGTGCGCGTACACCACCAACGAGCGTATGTTCTGGTCAATCGCCCTTACAGCGAGACCTCTTGGATAGTCGAAATTTTTAGCCGAGATTTCGGTCGTTTGGGCTTGATGGCCAAAGGTGCGAGACGCTTGAAGTCTAAGCTTAAGGGCTCACTTATGCCGTTCCAGCCTATTTTGGTTAGCTGGACAGGCAAGGGCGAATTACCGATTTTAACCTCGGCTGAAATAGATCAAACCGATTATAACCTTGTTGATCATGAGCTTCGCGGTGATGCTATGGTGTGTGGCTTTTACTGTAATGAGTTGATAGTCAACTTATTGCATCGACATGACCCGCATGCGGCTCTTTTTGATCGCTACCATTCAACCGTTATGGCTTTAGCTCAAGCCGGTAGTGAAGAGCTATTACCGCTGGTTTTACGTAAGTTTGAGCAAGTTGTCATGAAGGAAACTGGCTATCAAATCAACTTCGACTTCGAAGCTGATGGTAAAACATTAATAGAGGATCATGGCCTCTATCGCTACCAGCCATCACAAGGCTTTGTGCGTTTAGGCAGCATGCAGCGTGGTGCCTTTAGTGGTCGTGTTATAAAATCACTTAACACCCAAACCAGTGTGCGCTTGACTAATCAGGAAGGATCACAGGGAAAGCAGTTAATGCGTGATATATTAAATCAGACATTGGGTCGAAAACCAATTATTAGTCGAGAGCTGTTTTACCCAAAATCACGCTAGCGTTTGCCGCAAGTTTGGTCAGCAGCATAGTCATTTATAGAACTACCCACTTAACACAATGAGCGAACATCATACTATCCAATTAGGCGTCAACGTTGACCATATCGCAACCTTGCGTGAAGCCCGCGGCACTACCTACCCAGACCCAATGCAGGCGGCCGATATTGCTCGTAAAGCAGGCGCTGATGGTGTTACCGTACACCTACGCGAAGATCGTCGCCACATTCAAGATCACGATGTATACAGCATTCGAGGAACAGTCAATCTGCCAATGAACTTGGAGATGGCGGCGACTGAGGAGATGCTAAAGATCGCACAAACAGTCAAGCCTTACGAATGTTGTATCGTTCCCGAGAAACGAGCTGAATTAACCACAGAAGGTGGTTTGAACGTGGTCGGGAATATGCTCGAGCTAGGCGATTATATTGGCGCCTTGCAAGAGCACAGTATTAAGGTCTCGCTATTTATTGATCCGCACGACGAACAGATACAAGCATCAAAAGAATTAGGCGTAGAAATTGTCGAGATCCACACTGGTGTCTATGCCGATTGTGCAGACTATCAGCGTGCCGATGAGTTAGAGAGGGTTCGAAAAGCCGCTGTGTTAGCCAAGAGCCTTGGTATTCAGGCCAATGCTGGTCACGGGCTACACTATCAAAACGTCATCGAAATCGCTAAAATACCTGAGTTTGCTTGCCTTAATATCGGCCATTCGATAGTCGCGCGCGCGACGATGACTGGTTTTTATGAAGCCGTGTTTGCGATGAAGCAAATAATGATTGGTGCGAGGTTAGATTCGGAAGGAGAGGGTACTTAACCGGTTATTGTTTTAAATCTCTTTTTTATAAAGTTCATATAGCCGCATTACCTTTTTGATATAGTTCTGGGTCTCTTTAAACGGCGGCACACCATTGTATTTGCTGACAGCTCCTTGCCCCGCATTATATGCAGCCAGTGATAAGCGTTTGTCGCTGCCGTAGCGCTGCATAAGATCTTTTATGTGTTGTACCCCAACCTCGATGTTTCGATTTGGATTGAAGTGATCTTGTTTCAATTGATAATTAGACGCTGTTGCAGGCATTAACTGCATTAAACCCATGGCACCTGCGGGTGACAATGCATAGCGATCAAACGCTGATTCAACATGAATAACGGCTTTGATAAAGCTCGGTTCTAAATCGTATTTTAGAGCGGTGTTGACAATTAATGCATCATATTGAGATTTAATCGTTCTCGACTTATAGACTGATTTGTTAGTGCTTGATAGATAACTGTTGGTCGAATAGCTCTTTTTAAGCACGTAGCCTGGCTTGTTTATTCGGCTATCGGTAATTATCTTACTTCCATTAGGCGTCAGGTAAACATAGATCACCGCGAAGCTAGAATGACTAGCAGTCAAGCCGAGCACAGTAAAGGCAATGATTATTATTGTTCGTAACAGCATATAATTGGTGTAAGAATTCAAGTTGCTAAGCGGTCTATTAAGGCAATAGGTGATGGGTTAAAAGCTAATGCTATGGTAAAGTCTTAGAACGGGGATTTACCCTGATTACCGCTATTAATTAATCACTTACGATCTAGTTGCCACCATTATGCCATCATTTGATATTGTATCCGAGATAGATAAACCAGAACTTACTAATGCCTTGCATCAAGCCAATAAAGAGCTGAGCACACGCTTTGACTTTAAAGGGTCTGATGCTAGGTTTGAGCATTCGACGTCGGCATTAACGGTATTCGCGGATAGTGACTTTCAAGTTCGTCAAGCAGTGGATATCTTGTGCGAAAAACTGGCTAAACGTGGCTTAGATCTAAGTTGTTTGCATTACCACGAAATAGAAGAAGTTGGTGGTGGCACTGCTCGACAAATTATCGATCTAAAAGAAGGTATAGATACTGAGTTAGGTCGAAAACTGGTTAAGCAGATCAAAGATAAAAAGCTTAAAGTTCAAACTGCGATACAGGGAGACCAACTTCGGGTGACGGGTAAAAAGCGAGATGACTTACAGCAAGTGATGGCATTTTTACGAGAAACCGATGCTGGCATACCGCTGCAATTTAATAATTTCAGAGACTAGTTGTTAGCGGTTATCTAGAAATTTAAAAAATCCAAACAATCGGTGTTGGCTTTGATTGCTAAGCTTCGCCACTCCAAATTATCAACCAATGGAATAATTATGACTAAGCTATTAAAAGCAAATACGTTTACAGTATTGCTGCTTACATTGACTGCCGCTTTGGGCATCACCAGTTTTTCGGCGCAAGCTGCAAGCGTTGCAGAAGACATTGAACGGGTTCGTAGCGAAATCACTAAGATGATTCCACCGGCGAAAAATGCAGAGATTGTTACGACGGCTGCTGAGAACGTTTATCGTATGGAATTTAACGGCAGCTATGCATTCTTATACGTCTCTGGTGACCATGTTTTAATTGGCGAATTACTCAATACGAAAGATTTAGTAAACGTCGGAGATGCCGCTCAAGCTGATCGAGTTGCTAAGGTCATCGAAGAGGTACCGACCAGTAAAATGATCGTCTTTGGGCCTGAAGATGCGACACGTCATATTACCGTATTTACCGATATCGACTGCAGCTTTTGTCGCAAACTGCATAACGAAGTAGATGATCTTAGTGCGGCTGGAATTCAGGTGCGCTACTTGGCATTCCCACGTGCAGGCGCGGGTTCGGCAAGCCATCAAAAATATGTATCGGTTTGGTGTAATGCCGATCAGCAATCAGCCTTAACGACGGCTAAATCGGGTGGTTCAGTGCCTTCGGCAACCTGTGAAAATCCAATTACTGAAACTTATAACTTAGGCCAGAAAGTTGGTGTTCGAGGCACTCCGACGATCATTTTCGATGACGGCACTTTAGCGCCTGGTTATTTACCGTCAGCTGAGATAATCCGGCGCTTAGGAATCAATAAAGACGCGTCTTAAGTGTCGTGGTGATCTCTCCGTTGTGAGTTTTGCTGATATGCAAATTACAATATTAAAAAAGGAGCCTTAAGGCTCCTTTTTTAATATATTCGATCAGATGGCCTTTAACGGCAGGTGGCTATCGCTATAGCCGTTAATCTATCGCTCTAGCAATTTAAGCTTGTCTTCTTTGTCCGCCCACTCGTCGGCATCTTCAAGTGCTGGTTTTTTCTCGGTAATCACTGGCCAGATAGCTGATAATTCCTCGTTAAGCTCTAAATAGTGCTCGTCCTTGGGCTCTAAGTCGTCGTCAGCAACGATTGCACTTACAGGGCATTCAGGCTCGCATAAGCTACAATCAATGCACTCTTCTGGGTCAATCACCAAAAAATTAGGGCCTTCATGAAAGCAGTCAACTGGACATACTTCAACACAGTCGGTGTACTTACACTTAATGCATTCTTCTTTGACAATATAGGTCATCGGGTTCTCCGTGTCTTTCCGTTATCGATGATTCTCAATCAGCGCGTATTCTATGGGCAAGACGGCGCTAAATCAATCGAGTTTGATCTGTTAATTTAAGGTCAATTTGAGCTCATACAAGAGCTCTAAGGCCTGTCGGGCATTTAATTCGTCAGGGTCTATTGATTTAAGCCGTTTCTCAAGCGCGCTCTGCTCGACCCCCTTGGTAACGGCAAAGTCCATTCTGTGCTGATGAGATTGCCCAGAGAGTGATTTACTTGCCTCTAATTCGAGTGAACGTAGCTTGTCTTCAGCGGTTGTTAGTACTTGGCTCGGTAGGCCGGCTAGGCGGGCTACTTGAATGCCGTAGCTTTGGTTGGCCGGGCCGTCGTTGACATGATACATAAAGACAATGTCTTGCCCATGTTCGACCGCGTTGAGGTGCACATTATTGACATTGGCCAATTTTTCAGCAAGCTCGGTGATCTCAAAATAGTGTGTGGCAAACAAACTGAATGCTTTTAATCTTTGCGCCAAATCTAGAGCACATGCCCAGGCTAAGGACAAGCCGTCATAGGTGCTAGTGCCGCGGCCAATTTCATCAACTAAAACGAGGCTGTTTTCGGTCGCGTTGCGTAAAATATTTGCCATTTCAGTCATTTCGACCATAAAGGTTGACCGGCCTCCAGCTAAATCATCGGCGGCTCCAATACGAGTGAATATGCGGTCTATAGGGCCAATTGTAGCCGAGCTCGCGGGTACATAGCTGCCGGTGTATGCGAGCAAAGCAATTAATGCATTTTGACGCATATAAGTACTTTTACCACCCATGTTGGGGCCGGTAATAACGTGCATACGAGTCTTGTTATTAAAGATCAAGTCGTTGGCGATAAAAGGCGCCGACTGACTAGCTTCGACCACCGGGTGTCTACCTTCGATAATCTCTATTCCGCTGAATTCAGAAAGTACAGGGCAGCAAAAGCTCAATGCTACGGCGCGCTCAGCAAAGTTACTCAATACGTCTATTTGAGCCAGTGACTGCGCCATAGCTTGCATATCGAGCAGGGCAGGTTGTAATTGGTCGATCACATTCTGATATAAATACTTCTCGCGAGCTAAGGCTTTTTCGCGTGCGCTGAGCACTTTGTCTTCGTATTCTTTTAGTTCTTCAGTAATAAAACGTTCAGCATTTTTTAGAGTTTGGCGTCTTATATAATGGTCCGGTACGCCGTCGGCTTGGGCTCTACTCATTTCTATGTAGAAGCCATGAACTCGGTTGTACTTAACTCGTAGATTGGTAATGCCAGTTTGTTGACGCTCACGCTGTTCTAGCTCGACCAAGAATTCGCCGGTATTTTTACTCAGTGTATGAAGCTCATAGAATTCGCTATCAAATTCAGGGCGAATTACACCGCCGTCCCGAGTAACTACCGCTGGTTCGTCTAGAATAGCCGTCTCAAGCAGTTGTTGTGGTGCTTCGAATGGGCCTAACTTGCCAGCTAGTTGCGAGAGTAATTGGGTATTGGCAATTGACAGCAGATTCTTTAACGCAGGCAAGCATTGCAGAGCCTGACGTAAGCGGACTAAGTCTCGCGGGCGGGCATTATTAAGTGCGATACGAGTAAGTATACGTTCTATATCACCGCATTTTCGCAGCAGATCGTGAACCGCACTTTGATCTACCCGATCGATAAAATCACCAACTGCGAGTTGACGGTGACCGAGAATACTGCGGTCTGAGATTGGGCCATGCAACCAACGGCGCAACAAACGTGCGCCCATAGGGTTAGCACATTTATCCATCAGTGCTACTAGGGTGAATTCGTGACCACCGCCAAGATTAGTTTCTATCTCTAGGTTTTGACGGCTTGCCGCGTCAATAATTAGAAAGTCAGTCTTTTGCGAAATACTGAAGTCGCTTATGTGCGGTACTGAATCGTACTGCATATCTCTGGTGTATTGAAGCAACGCTCCGGCAGCAGAGACTGCAAGCGGGAAATCTTGGCAGCCGTAGGCAACTAAATTTTTAGTATTAAATTGCCGACAAAGCAATTCATTGGCGACGTCAAAATCAAAGTACCAATTGGGCACAGAGCGGGTTGCGATACCGGTTGATGATTGGTCTACCGCTGGACTTTGCTCGGTTACCAGAAGCTCAGCAGGTTGAATGCGTTTGAGCTCAGAGTGAACTTGATCTAAGTCATCGAGTTGTTGTGCTTTAAAGTGTCCTAGAGACAGCTCCATGGTGGCGATCGAGTACGAGCCGTTACGCTGATAAACAGCCGCCAAGGTGTTGTCACGTCGCTCGTCTAATAGGCTATCTTCAACTAAGGTGCCCGGCGTTACAACGCGAACCACTTTTCTCTCGACTGGGCCTTTACTTGTTGCCGGGTCACCAATCTGTTCGGCAATAGCCACTGAGTGACCAAGCTTTACCAACTTGGCTAGATATTGATCAATGCTGTGATAGGGTACACCCGCCATCGGGATTGGTTCGCCGCCAGACTTGCCGCGCTGGGTAAGGGTGATACCCAATAACTTAGAAGCTAGCTCGGCATCGGCATAAAACACTTCATAAAAATCGCCCATCCTATACAGCATTAGCGTATCTGGGTAATCTGCTTTTAGCCCCAGATACTGCTGCATCATAGGCGTATGCTGTGTTTGACTATTGGCTGTCGTCGGTGATTTCATTGGTAATTTTAATTCACGTAGGTCTTTAACGACTTTCTAACTAGGTTTTTAACGACTATTTAATATTGCTTAGCATATGATTCATTTTTTCATGAACCTTGGGATTACCTGCAATCACATTGCCTGATTTTTCAGCATCAGTACTTCCCGAAATATCGGTCACTATTCCACCCGCTTCACGAATCAGAAGTGCTCCGGCAGTGATGTCCCATTCTTGCAAGCCGAACTCCCAAAAGCCGTCATAGCGACCGCAGGCCACATAAGCCAAATCGAGAACTGACGAACCGGTGCGATGAATGCTTTGCGAGCGCGGCATAAGTGCCGCAAATGTCTTCAACCAAAGTTTAGTTTCAGCGCCGTCGCGATAAGGGAATCCCGTACACAATAAGCTATCCGAAAGACGGCTAACGTCTGAGACTCGAATACGACGTCCTTCCAGTTGAGCACCGCCCCCTTTACGAGCTGAGAACAGCTCATTTCGAAGCGCGTCATAGACTACCGCAACAACCGCTTCGCCTTGGTATTTAAGGGCAATTGAAACACAACAGTGAGGGTGGCCATGCAAAAAATTATGAGTGCCGTCCATTGGATCAATAACCCAGCAGCAGTCGCTTTTACGACCCAGGTCACCAGCTTCTTCGCTGACAATATTAAACTCTGGGTAGCTGCTGTCTAGATATTCGATAATAGTACGCTCTGCCATTAAATCGATTTCAGATACAAGCTCATGCCGGTTACGAGTACCGATTTTGTTGTTTACTTTAACGCGATCTAACTGAGTTATATTTTGCGTAATGATTTTACCCGCTTCAAGCGCGGCAGCCGTGGCAACGTTTAACGCGCCAGCCAATAAGTTGGATTCCATAGAGAAGTCCCAGAGATTAAGTTGTAAAGAGCAGCGCGCATTGTAACGGTCTGAGCGACACAATAAAAGATCTAGAAGTGGTTCTATTTCAGCTTCTGGTAATGCTTAATAGTTTTTTACGTGTCTCGTTGTCAGCATATACGTTAGAATGACAATCACAGCGCATTGCGCTTAACCCAACCCTATTGTAAAGCTAATTATGAGCGCTGTTCCCCCCACTAGTGATGCCGATAAAGAGTCGTTAAATAGGCTCGACTCGTTAGCACAGATTAGAATAGTGCTGGTAGAGCCAACGCACCCCGGTAATATTGGTTCGGTTGCACGTGCAATGAAAACCATGGGCTTGTCGCGTCTGGTGTTAGTAAATCCTAAGAAATTCCCTCATTACGAGGCCAGTAAATTAGCGGCGGGTGCTGAGAGTGTATTGCTTAATGCTGAAATTGTGCAGACGGCCGACGAGGCAATTGGCGATTGCACTATGGTGTTAGGCACATCGGTACGAGATAGAGAAGTAAGTTGGCCGACCTTTAGCCCACGTGAAACAGCGGCCAATGTTGATCAACATGTGAGTCAGTCTGAGCGTCAAGTGGCCATACTGTTTGGGCGTGAAAGTAGTGGTTTAACTAATGCTGAAATGGATTTGTGTCAATCGCAAATTAGAATTTCTGCTAATCAAGAATACAGTTCGCTGAACCTAGCCAACGCGGTGCAAATTATCGCCTATGAATTGAGGATGCAATTTTTAGCCTCGGGCTCGGGTCTTAAAGATAATGGTAAGCCTATGACCGCCGCTAAGGAGCGTCAGGTTGCCGCGAACAAGCAGCAAAAAAATGGGCATATTGAGCACTTGCAAAATACATTAGAGTCATTAGATTTCATAAAGGTGAGGCCGCCTACGGTGTTGATCAGAAAGTTGACGCGGCTCTACAGTAAGGCGGATTTAAGTATCGAAGAAATACAAATATTGCGTGGCATTTTGTCTGCTATGCAAACCAAAATAGCCTCGACAGACATTGGCGCTGCTGAGGACGAGTAAATTATTATGTTGGCACGAATAAAAGAAGACATCGCTGTAGTATTTGATCGCGATCCTGCAGCTAGGCATACGTTAGAGATTTTGACTACCTACCCAGGTGTGCACGCAATGTTATTTCATCGCTTAGCACACGGGTGCTGGCAGATTGGGTTGAAATGGTTGGCGCGTTTCATCTCGCATTTCTCACGTTGGGTTACGGGTATCGAGATTCACCCTGGAGCGACGATAGGAAGGCGATTTTTTATTGATCATGGAATGGGTGTGGTGATCGGCGAAACCGCCGAAATAGGGGACGATTGTACTTTGTATCACGGCGTGACACTTGGCGGAACAAGTTGGCATAAAGGTAAGCGTCACCCAACACTGGGCAATAATGTGGTGATCGGTGCCGGTGCCAAAGTGCTTGGGCCGATTACAGTCGCAGACAATGCGCGGATTGGCTCAAACTCTGTGGTAGTCAAAGATGTCGACGAAGGCGCCACCATGGTCGGACTAACCGCCCATGCAGTAGGCTCACCCGAGTACGATAGAGTTAATGGGCGGTTTCAAGCCTACGGCCATCATGCATCGGCCGACGACCCTATAGCCGTAGCAATTCATGGTTTATGCCAACAACTGCAGGTGATGGATAAATACAATCGCCAATTGGCCGCAAAACTAGAGTCGTCAGGTATTGACGTTTCCACTCTTGTATTGCCTGAAATAAACACCGATTGTATTGAGTTGGAGCCAAGCACCAAAGCCAGTAATTTGAAAGCCGACTCTAATCAAAACAATTAACGATCAGAACGACTTGATTTTCACAAAAATACAAGCATATTAAACACATGATTACATTAACAAAGCCTGCTGCGACTCGTCTCGCGGCTCAGATTGCCAAAAACAATTCATTAGCCTTGCGCTTTGCCGCCAAGCAGTCAGGTTGTTCTGGCTACTCATACGTTATGGATTTTGCTGACAGCATCGATGGAGAGGACCTGGTATTCGAAAGCTTCGACGTCAAGGTTGTGATTGATCCAACCAGTTTGAGTATTCTGGACGGCACACAAATTGACTATGTCGCCGAAGGTTTGAATCAAACGTTTAAGTTCTCTAACCCTCGATCAACCAATGAATGCGGTTGCGGTGAGAGTTTTGCGCTGGATTCATAGTCATACTGGTATCGATACTTTTACGTGACAGCCGATTAATTGTTTCCGATCAATTAACTATAATTATCAATTAAGTTGTGTTATTCAAGCTAAAAAGGCTTAAAATGTACCTCTAATACAGTTGCCAAATTCCTGAAGCTGGCAATGCTAATTAAAGACATTAAAATTTTACATTTAGAGGAAGTCATTGTGAAAGTTTCACGCTTAAATTCATTTACCTTATCGTCAGTTTTACTGGCCTTATTCTTCGGCAGTCAGATTGCTTCGGCTCAACAATACAAAAAATTAACTCGCCTTGGTACCTCTCAGGCAGTGTGTTCAGGTGGTGTTGAAACTCAAGAGCAATTACAGCTATTCTTTGCTGATAATCCATCCAAGATTAGAGATATTCTTGTAGACTCTGGTTGGACTGGCAGCGCAGATGACTTAATGGCCGCCGTGGCGAACGGCGCAATGACCGAGCGAGCTTATCCTGTTGGTACTCGTTTTTTATGGTCTGGCTCCAAGGTTAACGGTGCCTATGTAGCTAATAAATACCGAGAATGGGCTGGCAAAAAATCGTTTGAAGGCTTCCAGATCGATCTTAAAAGTGGCTGTCAGGTTTATCATATAGCTATTCCGAAAGCGTGCTGCAACGTATCGTTGATTTCTGTTGCTGCTGATACTTCGGCTGCATGTGTCGCGCCTCAGGTTGCGGCGGTCACACCTACTGAAGCCCAGATTACTCCGGTGGTACCTTCTGCCCCAGTGCTTTCGCTAATTCCTTTTATTGGCGCGTTTATTGGAACAGAAACACGGCCACGTTATGAAACAAATTGGGACATGGATAAGCGTGATTCATCAGGCGTTATTGGTGTACGTGTTGGTTTGTTGAAAGAACTTACCGCTAAAACGTCACTATTAGGCCAAGTATCATACCTTGAACGTCAAGGTGTTAACGGCGGAAACATATACCCAGAAGAGAACTTTTCGGTGGACGTTGGCATTGAGCATAAATTAAGCCAGCGAGCCTTCATCGGAGCCGGTATTGGTGCTTGGGACATCGACGACAGTGACTTCAGAGATACTTCATTGTACGGAATTGTCGGCGGCGATATCGGCAAGACCAAGCTGCAATGGTTTTTAGAGGGTCGTGTATTTGATAGTAGCTCAGAAAATCTTGATTCTTTTTCAAGCAATAGAATGTTTAGTGCCGGTATTCGTTACCTAATTAAATAAACTAATCAATGAGCTATTCTAGGAATTCGCTCATTAGGTCTAAGCAAGAAAAAGCGGCTTATGCCGCTTTTTCTATATTTGGCGTTGAAGTGTTATGAGCAATATTGAGATTAAAGTTGAGCAGATAGGCAGAGCTAATTTTAGCTTAACCCAGGCTACTACTGCGTCGACGCAAGCGTCTTCTCATGCGAAGCGGGTTGGAATCACAACCCTGGGGTGCAAAGTAAATACTTATGAAAGCGAATTGATCGGTGAGACGCTTAAAACCGATGATTGGACGATTGTGCCTAATACCGAGTCGGCCGACCTCTATCTTATAAATACGTGTACTGTTACGCGAGAAGCTGACCGCCAAGCACGGCAAGAAGTTCGTAAGGCTATAAAACGAAACCCGAACGCTTTAGTTGTGGTCACTGGCTGCTACGCGCAAATGGATCCACAGGCCTGCGCCGACATTCCCGGAGTCGACTTAGTATTAGGCAATGATCGTAAATTAGACATGTACAAGCTTCTTCCAGAACTAGAAGCGGGGGATCTACCCAAGGTTATGGTTGGTGATTTAGACCAACATGTAAGTTTACCTGACCAGCTACTAGCGGGTTATGAAGCACGTACGCGAGCATTTGTGCAAATTCAGCAAGGCTGTGATCAAGGTTGTACGTTCTGTATTATTCATGTTGCTCGCGGTCCGAGCCGCTCATTGGCCCCGACATTGATTCGGCGTCAGGTGCATCGTTTAGTATTAAATGGTTACCCTGAAATTGTAATTTGCGGCGTTGATTTGGGGTCTTACGGCAACGATCTTACGCGCGCGAGTGGTGAGTCTTTTGACCTCTGTGATTTATTAGAAGAGTTATTGGCGCTAGAGCATGATTCAAAAAAACCTTTTCGAATTCGATTAAGCTCGATTGACCCACATCATATTACTGATAAGCTAATAGAGCTATGGTCACGCGAGCCGAGACTATGCCCGCATATGCACTTATCGTTACAAAGTGGCAACACTCTTATCTTGAAGCGAATGAAGCGTCGCTACGATGCCGACCATGTACGTGAACGTATATCGACATTACGGAAGGTGATGCCAGAGTTGGTGATTAGCGCTGACGTAATGGTAGGCTTTCCTACTGAGACCGAACAACAGTATCTGGATACTGAGCAAATGTTACGCGATATTGGCGTGGCTTTTCCACATACATTTTCTTATTCTGAGCGTGACGGTACACCCGCAGCTCGAATCCCGGCGGCGAAGCAAGTGCCAGTGACTGAGCGCAAACAGCGAAATTTACGTTTGCGCAACGCCGCTGAGCCAATTCAGCAAGCTTTACGTGAATCGAAAGTAGGGCACATTGCATGGGTATTGCCTGAAAAACCAGCTAAACGAGATGGCTATACGATGTGTCGCGCAGAGGACTACTTGGCGGTATTGATACCGAGTGACGAAGTGATAATGGGAGAGTGGCAGAAGATTATATTTGATCGCCTTGATGGCGAATATTTAGTTGGTCAATCGGTCTGAGTGCTGACTTCTGTTCGACTTTTGGATGTCTGAGGCCGTTTTTTCAAATCGCTATAATTATCAGTCATCATCGTTAGTATTTAACACCGCTAAACGGTAGACTATGCGCCCCGATCGGGCTGGCCGTTTTGTGCCTCCCAATCGGCAAACCGAATTGTTAACTTATTTAAAATTTTTGGAGTCTTAAAATGACTGTTGAACGTACTCTTTCAATCATTAAACCTGATGCTGTTGCAAAAAATGTAATTGGTGAAATCTACTCACGCTTCGAAAAAGCAGGTCTACAAGTGGTAGGCTCTAGAATGATGCATTTAAGCGATGAGCAGGCTGGTGAATTCTATGCTGTTCATAAAGAACGTCCATTCTACGGCGATTTGGTATCTTTCATGACATCTGGGCCGGTTCAAGTAACGGTCCTTGAAGGCGAGAACGCGATTGCAGCTCACCGCGATGTAATGGGTGCAACTAACCCAGCTGATGCGGCGCCAGGCACTATTCGTGCTGATTTCGCTAGCAGCATTGACGAAAATGCATGCCATGGTTCGGATGCTGCTGATACAGCCGCTGAAGAAATCGAATTTTTCTTCGGAACAGATGGCGTGTTTGCGCGTACTCGCTAGGAGATGCTCGTCGGAAGTTTGCGCACAGCGAACTGCCAATTAGCGATCTAAGCAATTAGCCATCAATTACTTTATAAACTACGATCATGAATGACTTAACGCAGCAACCTACTAATTTAATGGGTCTAGACCGTGAAGCCATGGAGGCGTATTTCGCTTCTATTGGTGAGAAGTCTTTTCGTGCCTCGCAGGTAATGAAATGGATTCATCAAGTGGGCGTCGTTGACTTTGCCGAGATGACCAACATCAGCAAGGCATTGCGCGCCTCCTTGAGTGAAACAGCGGTAATTTCTCTACCACAGATTATCTCTGATCAGTTGTCTGAAGATGGCACGCGTAAGTGGCTGTTGAAAGTGCCGGGTAAGAGCGCGATTGAAATGGTGTTCATCCCTGAAGATAAGCGCGGGACACTTTGCGTATCTTCTCAAGTTGGGTGTACCCTAAGCTGCTCGTTCTGTGCTACCGGTAAGCAAGGTTATAATCGAGACCTAACCACGGCTGAAATCATCGGTCAAGTTTGGCTCGCCAAGCATATGCTCGCTAAGCAATATGGAACCGATGATAGAATTGTCAGTAATGTGGTGATGATGGGCATGGGCGAACCATTGATGAATTTCAATAGTGTTGTTTCCGCTATGAAAATCATGCAGGACGATTTTTGTTTTGGTTTGTCGAAGCGCCGTATTACATTAAGTACCGCGGGTGTTGTACCGAAAATCGATCAGCTGAAAGAAGCTTGTCCAGTGAGTTTGGCAGTGTCTTTGCATGCGCCCAATGATGAGCTTAGAAATGTTTTAGTACCACTCAATAAAAAATATCCAATAAAGATGTTGCTAGAGGCCTGTAATCGCTATGTTGCTGATTCGGCGCGTTCTCGCATCACCTTCGAGTATGTAATGCTCGAAGGGATCAATGATGAGCTTGAGCATGCTCATCAACTGGCAGCGTTAATGAAGACAGTCCCTAGTAAGGTTAATTTGATTCCCTTCAATAGCTTTGAGGGTATTGATTATCAACGCTCATCGAATTCGAGAATTAATCGTTTCAGAGATATTCTGCATAACGCCGGTACCATCGTTACAATACGCAAAACTCGGGGTGATGATATTGAAGCGGCTTGTGGTCAATTGGCAGGTGATGTGATGGACCGTACCCGTCGCGCGGAAAAATTCAGACAACAGCAGGCGGAAAAAACACAATAAGCTTTATGCCAGAAAATAGAAAAAGCATCACTCCTAAGATTGTTACCTCGTCGTTGATGTTGTTTGTCGCCCTTAGTCTAGGTGCTTGCGTTAGTAGCGGCCAGCTAAATCAATCAAAGTCTGTTAGTAAGGCCAAGCTGAGCGCCGATGAAAAGGCGCTTATTCATACCAAGCTGGCCCGCGGCTATATGGAGCAGGGCCAGTTATCTACGGCCAAAGACTCAGTTAGTACGGCTTTGAACATTAGCCCAAATCATTCAGATAGCAATTACGTGATGGCCTTGTTAATGTCTCAGTTGAAGCAATATTCACAGGCTGAAAGGTATTTCAGTCGAGCGGTCGATGCCGATCGTGAGAATTCTGCTGCAGCTCACGATTTTGGTACGTTTTTGTGTCAGACAGGTAAAGGTGATAAAGCTAAGAGATATTTTGATATTGCGGTATCAAACCCTTTGTTTGATAAAGCAGAGTTGAGTTATATGCGTGCCGGCGAATGCCTTGCCAGTATTGACCGTGTTGAAGCCGAGGTGTATCTCAGGAAGGCATTATCGATTAACCCAAGGCTTGCTCCCGCTTTATTTAAACTTGCGCGAATGAAGTTTGAGACAAACCAGCATTTGTCTTCTCGGGCCTATATTGAAAGGCTTTTTGCAATTACCGAACCGCAACCTGACTCACTTTTATTGGCGTATAGAATAGAATTAAGCTTGAATGCAAATGATGTTGCTGGCGAATATCGAAGTAAGCTATTGAATACGTTTCCGGCGTCGCTCGAGGCTCGTTCAATTCGTAAGGCAGGTCGCTAAGATCAGAATATTGGCAAGTATCCTTCGGGCGGTATGACGATAAAAAGTTATGCCATTGATAGTCGCTGTTGCACGGCGACACTTTAATTGGGTTTGGGCTGGAATAGGTAATAAAGTGGACGATAAGAAGAAATTAGAAGACGAAGTTGTAGTGGCTCCGAAACGAGGCAGTGGCAGTTTACTTGCCGCCGCGCGCAAGCAGCAGAATAAGACGGTTGAAGAGATTGCTCATGAGCTAAATCTTTCTGTAACTCAGATTCGCACAATAGAACTCGATCAAAGTGAAGGCTTACCCGAACCGACTTACGTGCGAGGATATATTCGTTCTTATGCGCGTTTGCTTGGCTTAAACGTTGATGAAGTTTTAGACCATTACTTAAATCCGAATTGGCAAAAAGGGACACGTTTGGATGATATGCCACGAGGGATTGGCAATGCTTATGAGAGCGATCCAAGAGGTTTTCTGACCACCGGTAAGGTAATCGCGATTGTCGTTTTAGTCGTGCTCGGCGGGTTTCTCTGGTTTACCGGTCAATTGAATAGCTTAGCGGGTAAACAAGCGGCATCGCTTGTGGTGTCCGCCTATACTGCGCAAAGCTTAACGTCTGTAGACTCTCCAGCCGAGCTTGATAAAGTTACAGGCGATGTATCGGCTGATGATCAGACTGAGATTGGTGATGAAGTGAATGGCGACGTTGCGGTCAGCGATGCAGTGCCCGTTGAGAATAAACTGAGACTCAGTTTTACAGATAGTTGTTGGGTTGATATTCGAGACGGAGACGGCAATCGTTTAGCCTACAAAAGCTACGCTGAGGGTGAGGAGTTGACGGTTTTGGCCTCAACCTCGATGAGCGTGTTTCTCGGCAATGCCAAAGCCGTCGCGGCCACGTTTAATGATACGGCTTACGATATCTCACAATATCGTGAGGGTGTATTTGCACGTTTTACGCTCGGCGAATAGCGCCGACGTATTCGATACGACGTATTCGATACGACGTATTCGATACGACGTATTCGATACGTCGTATTTCAGTCTTCGGATTCGCGGCAAAGTAGTATGTGGTTATTAGAAGGCCAGAAAATCCAGTAATAATTTAGATGCCTCAAAGTATGAGTAAAAAGTCCCAAATTAAAGCCATTCGTGGCATGAACGATATTCTGCCGACGGAAAGCCCTTTGTGGCTAGCCGTGGAGGCGGTATGCGCAGGCGTGTTTGCTCAGCACAACTATAAGCAAATTCGGACGCCGCTATTAGAGAGTACACATTTGTTCTCGCGCTCTATTGGAGCCGAAACGGATATAGTCTCTAAAGAAATGTACAGCTTTGATGACCGCAATGGTGATAGCCTAACCCTTCGTCCTGAGGGCACAGCAAGTACGGTTCGAGCCGGCATCGAGAACGGTTTGTTTTACAACCAGCAGCAGCGCTTATGGTACACCGGCCCAATGTTTCGTCATGAACGACCGCAAAAAGGACGCTACCGCCAGTTTTATCAAATTGGAGTTGAGTGTTATGGCTGGTCTACCACTGACATAGAAGCTGAAGTGCTGGCGATCATCGATCATATATTTAGGGCCCTCGGCCTACAGCACACTGAGTTGCAAATAAATAGTTTGGGCGACGCTGATACACGTGAACACTATCGCTGTGCGCTTGTCGAGTATTTATCACACCATAAAGACATGCTCGACGATGACAGCCAACGGCGCCTATCGACTAATCCATTGCGTATTCTCGATAGCAAAAACGAAGCTGTCCAAGCGTTATTGTTAGGTGCCCCAAATATTTTAGATTTCTTGTCGACCGAATCGGCGGCATCATTTTCTTGTCTACAAGGGTATCTGCAGGATCTTGGCATTGAGTACACTGTTAATCCCCGTCTAGTGCGTGGCTTAGATTACTATAATGATACTGTTTTTGAGTGGGTGAATGCTGACTACGGTGCTCAATCTACAGTCTGCGGTGGCGGGCGTTACGATTCAATGGTTGAGCAACTAGGTGGCCAAGCCATAGCTGGCTTCGGTTTTGGAATGGGCCTAGAGCGTTTAGTGCAAATACTACAGGAGCAAGGCGCTCCGATCGCCAAGCTGATCGAACAAGATGCCCCCGATGCTTTTTTAGTCTCAATCGGCGATGGTGCTCGCAAGCAAATGATTACACTGCAGGCAAAAATGATCCGAGCTGGGCTAAGGGTTCAGTGCCATATGGGAGATGGTAGTATGAAAAACCAATTTAAGAAGGCCGATAAAAGTGGTGCGCCGATTGCGGTAATCATTGGCGAAGACGAAGCCACCTCGAATCAAGCGAGCATTAAAGTCTTACGTCGAACCCAAGTGGCGATTGCACAGCAAACAGTATTGCAAAACGACGTCGCTAACACCGTGACTAATCTATTAGAATCGCTATAATGCTTTCCTTTATATAATATTCTGCTTGCTAGATTTTGATTGGATTTACCATTCAAGCGGTTTAAGTTAATTTTTTATCAGCGCAGATAAAAACCCTTTAAAGTAGCGTTAGAATCACCAAGTACTTTAATAACACTAAAAAATTTACGAGATTTCCACATGGCTGACGATATTTTTCTGACCCCTGAAGAACAAGATGAACGCGCACGTAAGTGGCTAAAAGACAATGGCCCTGGGTTGGCCATTGGCATCGCCCTAGGCTTAGCGGCGATTTTTGGTTATGAGCAGTATAAAGACAGTGTTCAAAGCAATGCTGAACAAGCTTCAGCGCTTTACCAAGCAGCACTAACAGAGGTTAGCGATTCAAGCTTGTCTGATATTGATGCGCAAGTAAAAGAGCTTAAAGAAAACTACGCTTCTTCATCGTATGCCGCAAAGGCCGCTTTATTGAAAGCAAAAAAGTTATCGATTAGTGATCTAGACGCCGCCTATAGCGAGCTTCAATGGGTTATCGATAATGCCGCAGAGCTTGGTCTACAGCACACAGCTCGTATTCGCCAAGCAAAAATTAAATTGTCGCAGAGTGATTTAACTCAAGCTCGAGTATTGGCTAGTTTTGTGCCCACACAAGGGTTCGAATCAAACTACTCTGAAATACTAGCTGACGTAAATGCTCGAGAGGGCAACGCCGAAGACGCACGCGAGTTTTATCAAAAAGCGATCGACACATTGCCCAGTTCACAGTCAAGTTATGCTCAATTATTGAGCTTAAAGATAGACCGTTTACCAGCCGCGCCGGCCGCCGTTAGCGCTGACGCGACCGAGTAATAGTAAGGCCTTCGCTCGTTTAAGTTTACGGTTGTTGATTGAATTTCAGAGGAATAATAATGAAAAACTCACGTTTGATAGTCCTAGTTGCAATGGTATGTATGTTGGCCGCATGTGGTAAATCTAAGAAAACGGATTTCTTTGGTGCAGACCCAGAGCCAGTTAAACCTAAAGTCGAGACGATCACTAAGATCGAAAAGAATTGGCAGATTGGTTTAGGGAAGAAAATTGAAACTGGCGACGCTATATTATCGCCGGTACTTTTCGGTAGTGATATTTATGCCGCCTCGGCTAACGGTCGCATCTATAAGGTGTCGGCTGAAACCGGCAAGCAAGATTGGCAAGTTAAGCTCTCAAAAGAGGTTATTTCGGCCGGGGTAGGTGTTGGCGGCGGATTAGTGCTGGTTGGTACTGACCAAGGTATCGTTTATGCCCTAAACCAAGAAGACGGATCAATTGCTTGGCAAGCCCGGCTCAGTAGTGAGATTCTAGCCAGCCCTGTGATTGACAGTGGCATCGTTGTGGCGCGTACTGGTGACGGTAAGGTTTTTGGCTTGTCGTCTTACGACGGTAGCGTTAAGTGGACCATTAGTCGTCAGTTACCTAAGCTGACCTTGCGCGGCGACTCTCGCCCAGTATTGACTCAAGGCGTTGCTTTTATCGGATTTTCTGATGGCAATATGGCGGCACTTCAGGCTGAAAATGGTACCGCGTTGTGGGATTTCCCCATCTCTTTTCCGCGCGGCACAAACGAGATAGATAGGTTATCTGATGTCGATACTAATCCTTTGCTGGTTGGCGAATTTTTGTACATTAGTTCCTATCAAGAGGTAACTCATGCGCTCGATATTCGCAACCAACGAATAGCTTGGACTAGTGGCGTGTCCTCGTTTCATTCGCTTGCTTACGATGCCGCCTATCTTTACGTCACAGACAAACTGGGTGTAGTGCATCAACTGGACCGCACAAATGGCGAAAAAAGTTGGTCACAAACCGACCTGCAACACTTTCAAGTGAGTGCTCCGATTTCGATTGGCCCGTATATCCTTGTCAGCGAGGGCGATGGTGGTCTATACGTGCTGCGTAAGACTGATGGAGCTATCGTAGGTAAGCATAAGCTAGGTGCAAAAACGATTATTGGCGAGCCCGTTGTCGATTCAGATATTGTTTATTTCTTAGACAGTGGCGGCAGCCTACAGTCAATTAGTATAGTAAACAAAAGCTAACCTAATGTTATTGACGGTTCTGGCGAGTTATTTTCAACCTTGCTAGAGCTCCAATTGCATTAATTTCAAATTTATAATTTCTCAAGGCGGTAACACAATCGTGGAAGAGCAAGACATTATCGAAACCATTCCCACGGTTGAAAGGCCTAAGCCCATCATATCGATTGTTGGGCGGCCTAACGTAGGGAAATCGACCCTTTACAACCGCCTAACACGCAGTCGCGATGCGATAGTCGACGATCGGCCTGGGGTCACTCGTGATCGTATGGTCGGTGTAGGCCGAATTGGTGGCAGGCCCTATTGGGTGGTTGATACTGGTGGTATTGAAACAGACGACGACGAAATTCACAGTCTAATGAAAGACCAAGTCGACCAGGCATTACATGACAGCGACGCGGTGATCTTCATTGTTGATGGTCGTGATGGTGCAACGCCGGTTGATTTTGAAATCGCCAAACAATTACGACGCAATACCGGTATCACTGTCTACCTTGGTATTAATAAAGCCGAAGGTTTAAATAAGGGGATGATAGCCGCCGACTTTTATCAGCTGGGTCTTAGCGAGCCGCATATTATTTCGGGCAAAAATGGAGACGGTGTTACTGTCTTGATGGACCAAATCCTTACTGAGACTGAAGGTAAACGTGATGCGGAAAATAGCGAGTACGATATCCCCGTTGGGGTTGCCAAGCTAGCGATTGTTGGACGGCCAAATGTTGGTAAGTCTACGTTAGTGAATACCTTGGTCGGTGAACAGCGGGTAGTCGTTTTTGATATGCCTGGTACCACCAGAGACAGTATTCACGTGCCGTTTAAAGTTGGCGAAAAAGAGTATGTTTTAATCGACACTGCGGGTATGCGCAAGAAGTCACGAATTGACGATCGGGTTGAACTTTTCTCTGTCATGAAAACATTGCGTGCGGTTGAACTGGCACAGGTTGTAGCCGTTGTTATTGATGCTCGAGATGGCATCGTAGACCAAGACAACCGATTAATTAACTTGGTGTTTAGTAGTGGCCGATCATTAATGATCCTAGTTAATAAATGGGATGGTATGAGTAAGTACGACAAAGAGCAGGTGCGAGCCCAGATAGATCGTAAATTTAGCCATATGGGTAATATTCCAATTGAATTTATTTCGGCTAAATATGGTAAGGGCGTGAATACGATTATGCCGTTGGTCGATAAATTATACGAAAGTGCGATGACCGACATGAGCACCGGACAGATAAATAGAATTCTGGCTGATGCCGAGGAAAAACGTAACCCGCCGATGGTTGGCAACTATCGAATTAAGCTTAAGTTTGGTCACCAGGGCGGAATGAACCCGCCGCACGTGATTATTCATGGTAATCAACTAGACAAATTACCAAAGACCTATCAGCGTTACATTTCAAACACCTTTGAGCGAGCCTACGATATGGTAGGCACTAAAGTTCGCCTCAGTTTTAAGACATCAGAAAACCCTTACGAGCCAGATCCTACTTCACGTAAGAGTAAAGATAAAGTCAAATACCGTGGTGGTGGAAGGCGCAAAGAATAGCTTAAACCTCAACTTAGGGCTGCTGTCTGGCGGCCCTAATTTTGTAAATCGATTGCACCACAAGAGGCGTTTGTCGCCACGGTAGAAAGTGACCCTCATCGACAAGTTCTATGACCTCGATGGCGTTAAAAGTAGACTGCCACTGTTGAGCCGGATACGCTGCGTTTTTAGGCGAGACAAGCTTGTCCTTCATTCCTTGGATAACCAGTATATTAGCGTCTAGCTGAGCTTGCCTCAGCTCGGAATCCATTAATTCTAGTTGTTTTCTTAAGCCCATGATTTCTCGATTTGAGTACTTCATTGAATTACCAATCAGGCTTGCTATTAGCCAAGTATTCGCTGCCCAGTTGTACCAACGAGGCTTGCCTAGCGAAGGGTTTAACGAGCCGGCTAACAATATAAGAGAGTCGACCGAATCAGCTGCGTATAAGGCTACTTTTGGTGCAAGAGATGCACCGAGTGAGTGGCCGACAAGGGTCCATTTTTTGCTAGGGTATTGATCGATTACCGCTTTTATGGCTAGCGCCTGTAGTGAGAATTCACCATTAATTAATTCAGGTTCTAGTGGTGAGTCACCCCAGCCGATACGGTCGACTGAAACCATAAAAAAATCTTCTTTCAACGGCTGACTCTGTAGATAGATTTCAAATGCATCCCAACCGCCAGGCGTACCGTGGATAAACAGCACACCAGGTTTTTGTCGATCACCCGATGCCGCGTAATGAATACGGTTGTCGCCGACCTCCGCAAAATTAAATTCAATGTTGTTATCAAGTACAACTGATCGTTGATAGGGTTGTGCTGAGACTTCAATATTAGAAATCAGTACTGCCAGAATCATAATATAGCTAGCAACAGCCGTATAAGTTTTGCTAATTGGATATCGAGACATAATATTCTCTAACGTTAAACCTAATAGTCATTTTTTAGGATTCTATCAGTTCTTAGGGTTCCAATAGTGTCAGCACTTGGGGGTCGACATAGGCATTATTAATAACTGTTTGCCACACCAAGGTATGGTCGGCAGGTGTCGAGTTTGTCTCGGCTCCTTTGCCAGTCGCTGGTAATTTTCCAATGACCGCACCAGCGACGACACCATTACCAACTTTTATGGTGATATCGCTTAAGCCCGACAAAATGCTGTATAGACCTCGTCCGTGATCGAGGTAGACGGTAGACACACCGGCTTCAGATGTTTCAATTTTTGAGATAATAGCGGTTTGAGGAGCAATAACACTGCTGAGTTTATTTACGTTGATCGCAATTGCGTTGGGAGTATGTAGATCGCCTCGTTTTGTATCGTATAGCTGATCACCAAAGTTATTCGACCAATTACCGTCGAGGGGCCAACGCAGTGGCAGTGACGGTTGCTGGGTATTGCTAAAGTCGAGGTCGCTAAATATGTCATTGGTTTTGTTCACCGCTTGCGCGCTAACGTTGCCTTTAAGACTTGAATATTCACGAAACTGGTAACTATGTTGTTTTACCACAATTTTTTCGTAGCGCCCCGACGAACCTTTAAGGCCCGATTTAACGTAGGCCACATAATCACCGGGTAGCGTCTCTAGACTCAGCCCGATTAATATTCTCCAATGATCGGGATATTCCATTATCACCGGTTGGTTTAAGCCGAATTGTACCTCTGGGAAATCAGTCGAGTCTTTGTATAGAGTCAGTTGAGCGACCCCACCAGGGTGGCTAAATTGATCATTTGCGGCACAGTCTATGGCCACACTTAAGGCGGCTATTAATATAAATCTGCGTATTGCAAGGCTTGGCATCATTTTCTTATTGTAACAACGTCACAATCGAGTTGGCCGTCGCTAAGCTGAATGCTGATCTTGTCGTTCACCGACACCTGCCGCGCATTGCGCAGAATTAGCTTGTTGGTATCGCGCGCAATTGAAAAACCGCGATCTAGAGTTGCTAGAGGACTTACTAAATGTAACTGACCAGCTAAATTGTGAGTTGAACTCTGGACTAAATTTAGCTTGCTAGTCGTTGCTCGCTGAAGCCTCTGACTTAACATCTGCATCGACGATTTTTTGTAAGCAACTACCTTCCGCGGGTTTTGGAAGCTTAGTCGTTTAGACAGATTAGTTGTGGCGATAACAGGAGTAGATACTAATGAGTTAATGTTCACACGTAATCGTGATGCTAGTTGCTCGAGCTTGTCGCTATTACGCTTGAGTTGTTGCCTCGGATGAGCCAACTGGCGGCCGGTAAAATCGACTTGCTGGGCGCGTCGTTGAATAAAACGTTCGAAACTGCGAGGTAAACGAAACTTCATACTTTCCAATTGATTTACTAATTGCTCGGTATTGGGGCTAACCAATTCGGCGGCGGCAGTGGGTGTCGGAGCCCTTAGGTCTGCAACTAAGTCTGCAATGGTGACGTCGACCTCATGGCCAACACCGCTAACGATAGCAATAGGGCAAGCAAAAATTTCACGTGCGACATCCTCATGATTGAAACACCATAGGTCTTCTAATGATCCACCTCCTCGGCTTAGCAGCAATACGTCACAGGTTTGATGCGCGACCGCGTTTCTAATCGCATTGATAATTGACTTTGCACCACCATCGCCTTGAACAACGGCGGGATAAATTGTTATCGGAATCCCTGGGCAACGACGTTTTAATGTACTCACAATATCTCGTACTGCGGCGCCGGTAGGGGATGTGACGATGCCAATATGCTTGGGAAACGACGGTAAAGACCGTTTGTGGCTTTGATCAAATAAGCCTTGTTGATTAAGAGATGCTTTTAGCTCTTCGAAACGCCGCTGTAAAAGGCCTTCACCGGCTTCCTCAATATGTTGCACGATGCACTGTAAATCTCCACGAGCGCTGTATACCGAGATTTTAGCTCTTACTCTAACTAAATCGCCAGCTTTAGGTCGATAGCGATTAATACTTGCACGGCCTTTAAACATGGCGCAACGCAACTGTGACCGCTCATCTTTTAGGCTAAAGTATAGGTGCCCGGATGCAGGTGTGCTGAGCGACGAGAGTTCGCCTTCAATCCAGATTTCAGGATAACTGACTTCCATTAAGCGACGCATTTCGTCGGTAAGTTGGCTAACTTGATAAACGTTGGTTTTTCGGCTCATTGACTCATTGCTGGTTAAATGTGGTGTGCGTGTCGCACATTCTCCTAATAATAGACCAAAATTGAAACCGGCAAAAAAAAAGTGTCTTTTTTTGAACGAAAAACAGCCTCGTGTATAGGCGTAGCGATCAGGCTTCGCTATAATCCACTCTCGGTGGTGGTTAGTCTCCATAGTGGCGATAAGTTGTGAACTCGGTCAGACCCGGAAGGGAGCAGCCGCAGCAACTGATTCGGGTGCTGTGATCAGGTTAACCACCACTTTTTTAGTTTTTGCTCACGCGTTTGCAAAAAAAGCTCAAGGTTATTTTTTATTTTTTACCCGTAGGCTTGCCAAAGACTCAAGGTTGCCTTCGTTTTTTTACTAAGATTTGCAAAAAAGCTTAAGGCTGTTTTAGTTTTTCAAAGCAGGGCTTTCAAAAAGAGCTAGAGGCACGTATTCTTTGACTTAGTCTTTGCGCGCTTGTTGATAGGCTGAATTCGCGAAGCCAGTATTTGCATATGCTGCGCTAAAATAGGTGCAGTTACTTCATCGTATTTAACACCCATTTAATCCTAGTCTGGTATTGAACTTCTATGGCATATCTCGCGTTAGCACGAAAATGGCGCCCTAAGGCTTTTTCTGAAGTTGTTGGTCAGAGTCATGTGGTGCAAGCACTTTCTAATGCTCTAGATAGTGGCCGAGTTCATCATGCGTTCCTGTTTACCGGTACCCGAGGCGTTGGTAAAACGACCTTAGCGAGGATCTTCGCTAAATCACTTAATTGTGAGCAAGGTACTAGTGCTGAGCCTTGTCAGATATGTGGAACCTGTACCTCGATTGACGAAGGTCGGTACGTCGATCTAATTGAGGTAGATGCCGCGTCGCGAACCAAAGTTGACGATACACGCGAGCTATTAGAGAATATTCATTACGCGCCGAGTGTCGGTAAGTTTAAGGTATTTCTGATCGACGAAGTACACATGCTCTCGACTCACAGCTTTAACGCGATGTTGAAAACATTAGAGGAACCACCAGAACACGTTAAGTTCTTGTTTGCTACCACTGATCCGCAGAAACTGCCGGTTACTATTTTATCCCGTTGTTTGCAGTTTAATTTACGAGCGATGCGCCCCGATCAAGTTGAGAATCAATTAGTTAAAATTCTTGGCAGCGAAGGAATTGAATTTGATCAGGCGGCTTTACATGCAATTGCTAAGGCGGCTGATGGCAGTATGCGTGATGGTTTGAGCCTGCTAGATCAAGCCATTGCTCAAGGTGGCGGCTCGGTCAAGCTGGCTGATGTAGAAAGTATGTTAGGCACTATTAAATCGGCTCAAACTGAGGCTATTTTACGAGCTCTGGCAGATCAGGATATTGATCAAGCATTGTCAGTTGTAGCCGAAATGGCTGATTCATCGGTAGATTTTTCAGTCGCATTAGACGACGTTTTAATGCAGCTATACTATGTATCGTTGGCACAGCTTGCACCGAACTCACTGTCGGCTACCGATGCTAATCAGGCTTTGATCACCAGCGTCGCACAAGCGATACCGGTTGAAACCTTGCAGCTGTTTTATCAGATCGGGCTTATTAGTAAGCGCGATATCCCCCTGGCACCGAGTCTGCGTGTTGGCTTTGAAATGGCGCTGTTGAGAATGTTGGCGTTTGAACCAAACGATCCATTGGCACCACAAGCGGCTCCTGGGCCACAGGTGGTTCCTACGGCACAATTGGCTCCTACGGCACAAGCGGCTCCTACACCACAATTGGCTCCTACACCACAAGTGGCTCCTACACCACAAGTGGCTCCTACACCACAAGCGGCTCCTACACCACAAGTGGCTCCTACACCACAAGTGGCTCCTACACCACAAGTGGCTCCTACACCACAAGTGGCTCCTGCGGCACAAGTGGCTCCTGCGGCACAAGTGGCTCCTGCGGCACAAGTGGCTCCTGCGGCACAAGCGGCTCCTGCGGCACAAGCAGCTCCTAAGCTGAGTGCAATTGCTGTTACTTTGGCAGGCAATAACGAGTGGGGAGAGTTAGTTGAGCAAACGAATTTGACCGGATTCGCGAAAGAATTGGCTATGAACTGTGCTTGTGAAAAGCTTAGTGATGATAAAATTGTATTATCTGTCTCTCCCTTGCAAGAACACCTTTTGCGACCTGAGCGTTTAGATAATATTGAGGAGGCTATTCGTCGGATTACCAATAAGGCGACGGTGGTTACCCTAGATGTTGAAGAATCGGATCGGGAAACGCCTGCTGACTGCTTGGCCAGATTGGGGTATGAGCAATTTGAGCAAACCAAAGAAAATTTTAAGAGTGACCCGGGTGTGAAAGCCTTTATCAATGAGTTTGGCGCCACCTTAAATGAAGAGTCAATTAAGCCAGCTTAGTTAGCGGCTTAACGCAATTAAACTAAATTTAATACTTTATTACTACGAGTCAAGAGAATTAGCATGATGAAAGGCGGCTTAGGAAACATAATGAAGCAGGCGCAAGCAATGCAAGAAAACATGCAGAAGGCGCAAGCAGAACTGGCTAATATTGATGTCACAGGCGAGTCTGGCGGCGGTATGGTGACGTTGGTGATGAATTGTCGCCATGATGTTAAAAACGTCAGTATTGACCCTGAATTATTAGGCGACGTTAACGATCGAGAGATATTGGAAGACCTTGTTGCTGCAGCCATTAATGATGCGGTGCGAAAAGTAGATAGAACATCGAAGGAGAAAATGGCTGGCTTAACCGGTGGTTTGGATATCCCCGGTATGAAAATGCCGTTTTAGGCGCCAATTCCTATGCCAACTTCATCCGCAATTGAAGCACTTAAAGATGCATTAAAAGCCCTGCCGGGAGTGGGGCCTAAGAATGCTCAGCGTATGGCGTTCCATTTGATGGAGCGTAACCGAGAAGGTGCGAAGGCAATCGCTGATGCCCTCAATGATGCGCTAGATAGAGTTACGTGCTGTCAACGATGCAATACTTTTTGCGAAGGGATGATTTGTGATATCTGTTCGTCAGAGAAACGTGATAAACACTTGTTGTGCGTAGTCGAAACCCCAGCCGACTTACAAGCGCTAGAGCAAGCTGGAGCCTATCGCGGATTATACTTCGTATTAATGGGCAAGCTTTCGCCGTTGGAGGGTATTGGTCCTGAAAAACTGGCATTCCGACGGCTCAATAAATTAGTCGCTGAAAATGATATTCATGAAGTTGTTATTGCTACCAATATCACCGCCGAGGGTGAGGCTACTGCCGACTATACACAACAAATGTTAGCGCCATACAATGTCAAAATCACTCGTTTGGCCAGAGGTGTGCCAGTGGGGGGTGAATTGGAATATATGGATCAAAGAACATTAGCCGCGGCGTTTAAAGATCGTCGAACGGCAAGCTAAGCAGAATCTTGCGAAAGGCCTATATAGCGACAACCTTAAACATTAATTTCTGCGACACTTGCGGAGTGGGTGCCGTTGATCGGCGTAGTCGAATCAGCATGATAAGTGAATACCATCGAAAATTTTGGTGCATTGGTATTATTCTTGCCTGCGGCGTGAAAGCAGTGTGCACTGAATAGTAGTACATCACCTTTATTTAAGGTTACTAAACGTTGCGTAGCTAGGCGATATTGGTTGTCGGGGTGGTCCAGGTTTAGGAACTGGTCTTTATCCAAGGCGTGTTCTTGTATCTCCCAACGATGTGATCCCGGCAATATTTTCATAGCCCCATTTTCTAATTGTTCGTCACCGAGAGCAAACCAAGCGTTGATAAGATATTTGTCGCTAAAATTCCAATACCGAGTATCTCTATGCCACAGAGTCTCCGAACTAAAGGCGGGCTGTTTGGTCATTACGCAGTTGTGATGATTCGGGTTTAGCCGTAACGCATCTGTCTCCAATATTTGTTTTATGCCATCAACGATATCATTTCGAGTCGCTTGTTGAGCAAACGCGGAGTCACGCTGATAAGCCATTAGCAAGCGCCGTATTGTATCACCGCCAACAGTATCAGCACTGGTAGGCGCACCCGGATACTTAAGCTGTGCTTCTAACTCAAATGGCGCAATTCTAGCCGCCGAATGGTTTTCAGTGAGCAATCGCAAAGTATCCACTTCCTGATCACTAAGCCGTGATTTTAAGACTAAATATCCGTCGATCTTAAATTGTTGGATTTGGGCAAAGGTTAACGGCATCGTATTGGACATTTATCTATGCATTAGTCTGCTTTAAGAAAGCATATCGTTGATTGTAAGGCGATAGTCAGCGGCTTTGAGTCGAAAAAGCTTAAATTGCCTAAATCAGTTGTTTTATCGAGAGCCATTTTAACTTAATCTTAAGGACAAAATTTTTAAAACAAAAAGCATCGTCTATTATTCCAGTATGCCACGTATTAGCCTAGCCGCTACGTCAATTAAGAGCGGTTATTAAGGTGGCTATATGCACAACGCCCGAATTATTACTGTGTCATAAACAGTAGTGCGTTGAGTACTTTTAGGTAGCTTTAAAATCAATGGCTTACGAGCCAAACTGGGGATAGTTAGTACCATTAATGCGCCTAAAACACATTAAATTATCTGGCTTTAAGTCATTTGTAGACACCACAAAAGTCACGGTGCCGAATAACCTTATTGGTATTGTCGGCCCGAATGGCTGTGGAAAGTCAAACGTGATCGATGCGATTAGATGGGTAATGGGTGAGTCATCCGCGAAAACTCTTCGTGGTGACAGTATGGAAGACGTTATTTTCAACGGTTCTTCCGCACGTAAGCCGGTAAACCGAGCTTATGTAGAGCTGGTGTTTGATACTAAAGATGGTTCCGCTCCGGGTGCATATGCCAAATTCGCTGAAATCGGTATTCGTCGAGAATTAATGCGTGAGGGTGGTTCTAAGTACTTCATCAATAAAACCCGATGCCGACGCAAAGACATTCATGATATCTTTCTTGGTACCGGTCTTGGCCCTCGTTCTTACTCGATTATTGAACAGGGTATGGTTGGCCGTATCGTTGAATCTAAGCCTGAAGATTTACGAGTATTGATCGAAGAAGCCGCCGGTATTTCAAAGTATAAAGAACGCCGTCGAGAAACTGAAAATAGAATTCGACATACTCGTGACAATCTTAGTCGGGTAGAAGACATTGTCGGAGAGTTAGAGACTCAGCTGCGAAGACTCAAACGTCAGGCTAATGAGGCTGAACGTTATAAGAACTTTAAAGAGCAACAGCGCGAACTAGACGGTCAACTCAAGACTATGCGCTGGTTCACCCTGCATCAGCAGGTTAAAGCTAAAGACGTTGACCTTGAGCGCTTACAGACTGAATTTGAAGGCCAAGTTTCGGAACAGCGTGACGTTGAGTCTCAAATTGAGGCGATGCGCCAAGAACAGGTTGAATTAACCGAAATCTTGAATAAAGTTCAGGCCGATTACTATGGTATCGGCGGTGAAATCGCCGCGTTGGAGCAGTCAATTGAACACACTCGATTAACGCGTAAGCAACAAAAAGAGGAGTTTGATCGATTAGCCGATTCTGAGCGAGAGGCGTCGCAACACCTTGAAATTGACCAAACGCGTTTGGCCGAGGCTGAGAGTCTGCAGATTGAGCTTGAGCCAATGGTGGAAACTCTGGCCGAAACTTATGAATCGGCAAATAGTAAATTCCAGATCGCGAACGAAGAATTTCAAGCTTGGCAACAAGAATGGGAGCAGTTAAATCGTGATGCCGCTGATCCTGAGAAAGAACGCGAAGTACAGTCGGCCCGTATCGAGCAGCAAGACCGTCAGATTCATCATTTCACGGTTCGACGCACTCAGGTCGTGGCTAATTTGAGTGATATCGATAGTAAACTCAATATCGAAGAAATTAAGCAACTCAAAGAGTCAGTAGCGCTGATCGACGATGAGTGTTCGCGGCTCGAAGAATCATTGCAACAGCGTGATCAGAAAATTATTGGTCTCCGATCTGAACTTGAAGAACGGCGTGAACGCTACAATTTAGTGAGACATAAGCTGCAAGATGATTCGGCGCAACTGAATTCACTCAAGGCGCTGCAAGCGGCGGCTTTAGGCGAAGATAATAAAGAAGTCAATAAATGGCTACAGATGCGAGGTATCAAGGATAATCAGCGAATCGCCTCAAAATTAAATGTCAAAAATGGCTGGGAGCTTGCTGTAGATACGGTACTTAGCCGTCAATTAAACGCGATTTCAGTGCAGAAATTGGAGCAATTTTCAGCTGATTTAAGTGACTTCAAAGACGGCCGAGTATGGCTGGTTGACGAGAGTTCTGCGCCCGTCGATCAAGTTGCCGCCAAGCTCGATAGCTTAGCCGATAAAGTTACCGCCTCAGGAGTGCAAATTGATGGCTGGTTTCAGGGCGTTTACATCGCAGATACGGTAGCCGAAGCGTTGCAAAATCGGCATAAGTTATCGGCTCACGAATCAATTGTTACCCGCGAAGGTTGTTGGGTAGGTACTAACTGGACATCGTTTGGCACTGATCATGCTGAAGGGGGTATATTACAGCGCGAAGCACGGATCGAGAAATTGACAGACAGCGTTGATCTAGCGAGCCATGATCTACAGATAATTCAATCTCAAGCCGAGAGCGATCAGGCGGCGATAAAGTCCTTAGAATCCGGTCGTGAGCAGTTGCGTAGTGACTTTAGGAATAAATCTCACCAGCGTACCGATTTACACAATCAGCTTGGTGCTATCGAAGCTCGCAGTGTCGAACTCTTGGGGCAACGAGATTCTTTACTGATAGAGCAGCAAGAACTGAATGATCAGTTGGCGAAAGCTAAAGATGAAGTCAATGCCGCTCATAAGTTGATGGAAAATGCTAAAGAACTTGCGATTAATTTCGATCAGAGAAGGCAGCAGTTGACTAGTCAACGATCGTCTTTAACCGAAGAGCTAGAGCAAGCAAGGATGCAAGAGCGCCATGCTCGCGACGAGCGTCAAGCTAAGCAAATCGAGTTAGAGCGTTCTCAGTCGAGTTTAGTGGGTTTGGTCGAGAGCATCGCCCGACTAAGTCATCAACTCGAAGGGCAGGCGGCTCGACGAACCGAATTGTCGGCGATAATCAACAATAACGATGACCCGACAGAGGCCTTACGCGAGCAACTCCAGGCGTTGTTGGAAAATCGCTTGAGCGTTGAGCGAGATTTATCGAAAGCACGAAATGATTTGAGCGGTTTCGAAAGTCAAATGCAGAGTGCCGACCAAGCGAGATTGAGTTTTGATCGTAAGTCGAGAACGGTTCGAGATAGCCTCGAGCAAGTAAGAATGGGACGTCAAGAAGTTTTGGTGCGGCGTAATACTATTGCCGAAGGACTGCAAAAAAATGATGAGCAAATGCTATTGGCTCAGCAGGCATTGCCAGAGGGTCTTGAGCTAAAGCAAATTGAACAACAATTAGCCGATGTAATTACCAAGGTTGAGCGAATTGGCGCGGTTAACTTAATGGCGATTGATGAATATGAAGAGTGTTCTGAACGCAAGGTCTACTTAGACAAGCAGCATGCGGATCTCACCGAAGCAATGGCGACTCTTGAAGCGGCGATTGCTAAGATTGATAAAGAAACGCGAAGCCGGTTTAAAGAGACTTTCGATGCCCTGAATGAGGGCTTTAAAGATTTTTTCCCGAAATTATTTGGTGGTGGTAGCGCTTATTTAGAATTAACGGGCAAAGATATGCTCGATACTGGCGTTGGCGTAATGGCTCGCCCACCAGGTAAGCGTAACAGCACTATAGCGCTTCTATCGGGTGGTGAAAAAGCACTAACAGCGGTATCTTTATTATTTGCTTTCTTTGAACTAAATCCAGCCCCTTTTTGTGTGTTGGATGAAGTTGATGCGCCGATGGATGATGCGAACGTTGAACGTTACGCTGGTGTTTTGAAAAAATTAGGTGAAAAAACTCAGTTGTTATTTATTACTCACAACAAGATCACGATGGAAGTGGCGGATGTTTTAGTCGGTGTTACCATGGCTGAGCCGGGCGTTTCTAGGCTAGTGTCAGTCGATGTTGCTGAAGCCGCAAAATTGGCGGCGATGTAAGGTGGGCGACTTATATCTTATATTTTTCGCATCGGGATTACTGATTTTTGTTGTAATTGTGGCTTATTCCGTACTGCAAAAGCGTCAATTTAAACCTATCGAAAAGAAGGACTATGTCGACCCATTGTTTGCTGAACTAGAAGAGCGAAAAAATAAATCTGCACAGCAAGGTGATGATTCTTTGGTGACTGAGCGACCCACGAAACAGACTGCAGACAAACCAGCGGTCACTTCTAGTAGCGGTAATCAAGGTTCGCTAGCTAAGAGCGCAGAAGCAGAGGCGCAAGTCGATAAGCATGATTCTATGCAGCAACAACCAATAATCGATATTACTGAACGGCAACTCTCAAGCAGTCCTGAAGGTAACCAAGACCAATCGGGTTCGACTAAATCAGCTGCAATTCATAAAGCCGAGTTGGCGCCAAAACCGAAAATCGATAAAGACTCTGCTAGCGTGGTAACCGAGCTAGTGGCTAGAATTAAAAACCCCGATCCAATCGAGCAACAAGGTCTTTTGTCCTTATTCCGTAAGCATGATTTTAAGTTTCATCGCCAAGTTCATATTTATGGTTTAAACCAGTTAACTGATATGTGGCGTGATATCGAGTTTGAATTGCCGTCTGCACGTTTTACAGAGTTGGGTGTGTCAATTCAGTTAGCTGATCGCGAAGGCGCCATGTCGCAGAAAGAGTTGCATGACTTTCAGCAAATGGTATTGGAATTTACTAATTTTTATGATGCACCGTTTGAATTTTCTATGCAAATCGACGACGCACTTAAGCAAGCTTTGGCCTTGGATCAAATTGGCCGGCGTTATGACTCGATGGCGGTACTAAATGTGGTGCCAAAAGCGAAGACCGGATTTCGTATGGCCGACATTGAGAGCTGCGCGCGTGATTTAATGATGGCGACCGACAAGAACGGCATTTTTATGAAAACCGTCGGAATTAAGAATAATATATCGGTGTTGTTTCGGTTGGCCTGTACCGATGGCGCCGGCCAGTTCGGAATTTCCAGTGGTGCCGCTAAACCAGTACATGATTTAGTGGTTTATATGAATGTGCCGTCAACAAAAGACCCTGAAATGGTTTTTCAAGAAATGGTCAAAGATGCAAACAGTCTTGCAACCTGGCTCGAGGGTAAGGTAGTGGACCGTAACGGCCGCATTATGACCCAGCGCTCCTATTCTATGCTGATGCAGCAGGTTTCGGATATCGCATTTAGCATGCAGCAAGACGGGTTTACCCCCGGCGATGCAGTAGCTAAAAAATTATTTTAGCTGAGTAGCTATGTTAGATTCTAGCACTGCCCTGACTCGACACGCTACCTTGAGCTCGTTAATCGAGCACCATAATCGCTTGTATTACCGGCAAGATGCGCCGAGTATTTCTGACTACGAATATGATCAGTTGATGCAAGAATTGTTGGCAGTTGAAGCTCAGTATCCAGCGTTGATGACGGCTGACTCGCCGTCCCAAAGAGTAGGCTCAGTGCCGCTTGATGAATTTAGTCAAATTAAGCATGAAAGGCCAATGTTGTCATTAAGCAATGGCTTCAGTGATGATGATATTCGAGAGTTTGACCGTAGATTACACAAACAGTTAGACCAACCGATTGAGCGCCTGTTTGATTACGTCGCTGAACCAAAATTGGATGGTTTAGCGGTTAGTATCTATTATCAGGATAGAGTGTTTAAACATGCGGCAACTCGAGGTGATGGTAAGGTTGGAGAAGATATTACGCTGAACGTGAAGACTATTCGTAGCATTCCTCTCCGCCTGCCAGAGAGCGCGCCGGACAAGTTGGAAGTACGCGGCGAAGTATTTATGTCTCATGCGGGCTTTGCGGCGTTAAACCAAGCGCAGGCAAAGTTGGATAAGAAACCGTTTGTGAACCCCCGTAACGCCGCTGCTGGAAGCTTACGCCAACTTGACAGCAAAATCACAGCTAGCCGTCCTCTGGATATATTTGTTTATTCATTAGGGGTTATTAGTGACCCAAGTTTTGCCACAACGCATTCTCAGACATTAGAAAAATTAGGTGAAATGGGCTTTCCTATTTGCCCCTGGTTGGAAAAGGTCGAGAGTGCCGAAGGTTGCCTAGATTACTTTACTCGTCTTAGTAAGATTCGATCCGATTTAGATTATGAAATCGACGGCATTGTTTACAAACTTGATCGCCTGGATTGGCAGCAGTTTGCTGGTTTTATTGCTAAGGCGCCGAGGTGGGCGTTAGCGCATAAGTTTCCAGCACAAGAAAAGAGTACTGTGGTGAACGGCATTGATGTGCAAGTAGGTCGAACTGGTGCAATAACACCAGTGGCTAGGTTAGAGCCTTTATTCGTCGGTGGTGTCACTGTTTCAAATGTGACGCTGCATAATCAATCTGAGGTTCAACGCTTAGGCGTTCGTGTTGGCGATACTGTGATTGTTCGGCGTGCCGGTGATGTTATACCTCAAATTATCGCCGTGAATCTGGACAAAAGGCCAGCCGATTCGATTGCCTACCAGTTTCCTAAGCAATGCCCTGTTTGCGGTTCTGAGGTGATGGCGCAAGGTGAGGGTATTATTGCTCGCTGTTCTGGTGGTTTGATTTGCGCGGCTCAAGTAAAGCAAGCAATCAAACATTTCGTATCACGTAAGGCGATGGACATAGACGGTATGGGTGATAAAATTGTCGAAGCCTTGGTTGATCAGGAACTAATAAAGAATGTCGCAGATCTATACACATTGAGCTTTGATAAAGTGGTTGCGCTCGAGGGTTTTGCAGAAAAATCAGCGCACAACTTAATCGCTCGTATTACCGCCAGTAAGCAAGCAGAATTAGGTAGGCTACTTTTTGCCTTAGGCATACCACAGGTTGGGGAAAGCACCGCTGAGCAATTGGCTAACACCTTTGGTAACCTTGACGCTTTGAGCAATGTTAGTACCGATACGCTTGAGTCTTTGCCTGATATCGGGCCGATCGTGGCCGAAAATATTGTTCGTTTTTTTGCTGACCATAACAATCAATCTGTAATTACCTCCCTGCTCGATTCGGGTCTCAACTATAGAGCCATTGTTGTGGATCAACTCGCTGATCCGAAATCGCTGCCGCTATACGGTAAAACAGTCGTATTAACTGGATCTTTAGTAAGCCTTAACCGAGCAGATGCTAAGAAACGATTGCAACTGCTAGGTGCAAAGGTTGCCGGCAGTGTTTCTAAAAAAACCGACCTAGTGGTAGTTGGCACAGATGCAGGAAGCAAAGCAACGAAAGCGCAAGAGCTGGGAATAGAGGTGATAGACGAAGAAGGCCTGCTTGTTTTATTGGCTGATTCGGAGACATAAGCTAAGTTGCTTAGATTGTTGGCTTTAATAAGCCAAGTTAGTCGTTTGTCTAACGCACGTGGTTCGATTTTTCACCTTGAGCACTTTAAACACAGAGGAGATATAGCCTTTAACGCTAGACTCGGTGACATTGAGTATGGCGGCAATTTATAAATTTGAATCGCCACTTTTAAATGGGGTTATTATTTACGACCAGCGTGATGTAAGTTTGGTTTCCTTACTGGATGTATTGTCGGGCGATGAGCTGGCGGCTGTTAAGTTCCGTTGAAGGTATTCAATAATATAGTCTTTGTCGGAGAAAACAGTATTAATAGAGCCTATCAGCCGATGAATTTTTTGGGATAAATCCCTTGGCACTTTTTTTCAATAAACCCATGGGGACATTACACAAGGATCTTTCGACGTCGGAGCTCGTCTGTGTTGTCGAAAAAACCAGAACTGGTGTGGCTTCGTTATGCGATTCTAGTGTTCGTATAAAGGAAAAACCGTTTATCGTCGGCATCTGTAAATCGACTAAGAATAAATCTTAAGACGCTAAGGCCAACACCGTCTAATATAAACCTCGGGTTTAAACTCGTCTCGATGCTCAAGGTTTTATCAAGAATCGATAAAATCATAAGTAGGCCTCGGCAATCAAAGGGTTGTCATCAATAACTAAAATTCTCTTATTTGACGCATGATTTCTTATTGCTTGCTAGCGTTCTTTGATGCCGATTGGCAGTACTGTAATCAATCAATAGGTTACGCCTGCGGTTACTGGGATACTAATTTTGAGCGATCGAAAGATTGATTTTGATTCAGAGTTTTTGATTCGCTCTTCGAGTTTTAATCTTAGACATCGAAAATATTGCTCCAACCTCACTAGAAATTGGGCCATTAAGCTCACCAACGTTACTGGCTTGTTGCGCTAACATCGATTCAGGCATTTCGATAGCATGGCTGTAATGCTGATTTATTAGCCATGCGATCTCCTCAAGGAGTTCGATGTCCATCAAATCGTCTTGCCTAGTGCCTTGTAGCTTATAGCTCGTTTCACCCAAAATATCTAAGGCTATATTGACGTCGAAACGTGCATTAAGGTGGTAACAGCGACAGCGTTTGTAGCTTTGTCTAATTAACACTCGGAGAAAGTCTTTATGATCACTTTCGGCGGCCAAAAAATACTTAATTGATTCGGCTTTAGTATTAATTTTAAAACGTGAATTACCTAGTTCTGAGGCAATTGTTTGCCAAAACTGATTAAAGCCCAGAATTTTGCCAGTGGTCTCTTTGATCTGTAGTCTATCGTTACTCATTTAGCCTTCTTAATGACCTCTTCAACATGCTAAAATCAATCCGCTACAATTATACTCGATTATCCCCATTAGTGTTCTCGATGTGTCCGAGAAATAGATTTGTTAACGATAGCATTTTAAGCGTTTAATTTTACCCCAAGGTAACGTCTGAATTAACAACTGTCAAACTTGTTGATCGGTCGAGCCATTACTAAGTTTTAGAGAGCCTCATGAGTAATAAGTCTGCCCCAGATCATAAACGACTGTTTAACCTAGCCATCGTAGGTGCCACTGGTGCTGTTGGTGAAACCCTATTAGAGGTGCTCGAAGAGCGTAATTTCCCAATAGATAATTTGTATTTATTGGCCAGTGAGCGCTCTGCTGGCACCAGTAAAAAATTCAGGGGAAAGTCGATTCGTGTTACAAACTTAGCTGATTTCGATTTTTCAAAAGTACAGATTGGTTTGTTCTCAGCCGGAGGCTCGATTTCAGCCGAGTTTGCGCCTAAGGCCGCGGCCGCAGGATGTATTGTAATCGACAATACCTCTCACTTTCGCTACGACGACGATAAGCCATTAGTGGTGCCAGAAGTTAATGCCGAGGCTATCGCAGACTACAAAGGCACTAATATTATTGCCAACCCTAACTGTTCAACAATTCAAATGTTGGTTGCACTCAAACCGATTCAAGACGCGGTTGGAATCGAGCGGATCAATGTTTGCACTTATCAGGCTGTATCAGGTACTGGTAAAAATGCGATGGAAGAGTTGGCCAGTCAAACAGCCAATCTGTTAAATGCTAAAAAGGTTGAGTCTAATGTTTATCCAAAGCAAATAGCGTTTAATGTTCTACCACAAATAGATGTATTTATGGAAAATGGCTATACCAAAGAAGAAATGAAAATGGTCTGGGAAACAAAAAAAATTATGGGTGATGACAGTATTGAAGTTAACCCGACGGCGGTTCGCGTGCCGGTATTTTTTGGTCACTCGGAAGCCTGTCATATTGAAACAAAAAAGAAGATTAGCGCTGAGCAGGTAAGAGCGTTAATGGAAAGGGCTCCCGGAATCGTTGTTATTGATGAGCGAAATGATGGTAGCTACCCCACGGCAGTGACTGACGGCGCAGGAAGCGATGCAGTTTATGTTGGGCGTATCCGCGAAGATATCTCCCACCCTCGAGGTATTAATCTTTGGATTGTTTCTGACAATGTGCGTAAAGGTGCGGCGACTAATAGCGTACAAATTGCCGAATGCTTGATTAAAGATTACCTTTAGTGTGATTGCATCGACCGCCAATGCGAGCTTTATTGAGCAATCCATGTCTCGATTCAGCCCAGCGAGACTATCAAAGAGATTTAAAACTAGAGCGCGTGGACTAGTGCCTATATTAGAGTTTCTAGACATGCTTTCTAACAGATTAGACTGTTGATTTGCTAAAAATTGATGTAAGTTGTTACAATGCGTTGCTAACTACCTAAAACTTATAAAAAAATTATTATTCTTGATATTTTATCAAAGTACTGTCTCTGACGCCTAGTGCAATCACCCCAATTTACAAGCACTTAGAGCCAGCCTATTAAAAATATGCAAGAATGTTTGAGTGTTCTATGGCGAAACAAAAAATGACTGTATCAAAAACTAAATTAGCTCGAGCCCTACACTCTAGCATCTCAAGTCAAGCAAAAAGCATGGGTGTTGCTGCCGCATTTTTACTGAGCGCATCCAACGTATCGGCTTTGGGCTTAGGTGCGTTAGATGTTAACTCTAATTTGGACCAACCTCTGAACGGTACGATTGAGCTTAGAGTCGCAGATGGTGACGACTTAAGCACGCTTACTGCGGTGATTGCATCGCGCGAAACTTTTGAGAGTCTCGGGGTTGATTACCCACGCTATTTGCAAGATTTTAGTTTGTTATTAGATACGGTTGACGGCGAGCGCCGTTTGCGTGTCACCAGTAACGAGATTGTCATTAAAGAGCCCTTCATTCACTTTCTTGTTCGGGTTGAATGGTCGGGTGGTAGTTTCTTACGCGAGTACACCGCGTTGATAGACCCGCCAGTGTATGCAGCAGAAGCTCCGACTGCGATTTCTGAGCCGCGTCAAGTAGGTACTGATCAGCGCTACGAAGCCGATCTTTATGCAGAAGGTTTGACTGCGGTCGGTATCGACAATGAAGATCCGTTAGCCTCGGTAGAGCCGCTAATCGAAGACAATTTGTACAGCGATGATACTGTGTCAGTAGATCAAAACGCTGACTTTCAAGATTCATTAGACACAGAACTTACTGACGCCCGTTACGGTCCCGTCGCGGCCGGTGAATCGCTGAGTATAATCGCACAAGAGTTACAGCGACAATTTCCAGATTTGAGCATTTACCAAATTATGAAGGTAATGTTCGAAGAAAATAGAAGTTCATTTATAGGAGGCAACATCAATGGCCTTATAAAGGGCTCAATACTTAATATTGGTGACCTTGAAGCGATTAGGGCCGTAAATGTTACTGAGTCTAGAGCGTTTTTTAGCCAACAAGTAGCCGATTGGAACCCAGAGTTGTTGCGACCACGGGCGGGTAGCTCGATTAATGTCGGGCAAGATAATTACAATTTCCAAGACGATTCTTCTTTCGCCTCGGGGTCAACTGCCGCTGATGATTACGCCTTGCAAGATAGTTTTCAAGTAGGAGCCTCTTCTGAATCGAATGATTACCTTTCGAGCGACCAAGGCGATGCCGGCGATGGCGAAGTTTTGGCTCTACGTCGAGAAGTGACATTGTTACGGTCATCGCTGGCATCGAGCGAGTTAGAAGGCCAAGAATTGAATGAGCGAATTGCGTTACTTGAAGTTCAGCTCAGCGATATGAATCGCTTGGTGGAGTTAAGTATTGAGAGCGCCGATCTGGCTAATCTTGAGGCGACTTTAGCGGAGCAAAACGATTTTTCTGAGGCAGTTGATAACACTTCACAAGGTACTAACAAGACGATAGATAACTTGCTGGACGCACAAGTGAGTACTGAAGATTCAGTGTTGGGAGGTATTAAAGAGGATGTCGACATCGATAACGCGGTTGCGATCGCCACGACACAACCGCTACCAACCCTTAACGTAGTCCGTGAGCAATCCTTTTTTGATAAGATTCAAGCCTCGATATTTGACGGCGGTGGCTGGAATCAAATATTAGCAGGATTAGGTGTGCTGCTAGCGGCGGGTGCCGCAATCTTATTCATGCGCAGGCGACGCGTTGATGAAGAGTTTGAGATCAGTATGTTATCTATTGAAAGTAACTCGCATAGTATTGGCCACTCTGGCGATAGCGCCGATACAGCATCGATGTCTGCATCTCAGACTGCGTCGATGGCTTCGGCCGCAATGGCTGATAAAGAGACTTCATTTTTAACTGTCTACAGCGATAGTGATGCGGTTGTGCAAGCAGATGAGGTCGACCCGGTTGCTGAGGCGGATGTTTACATTGCCTATGGCCGTGATGAGCAAGCCGAAGAAGTATTATTAGATGGCGTTACAAGCCATCCAGATAGAGTCGATATCAAACAAAAGCTTTTAAGCCTTTATCATAAGCGTCAGAATACCGAAGGTTTTGAACGAATTGCAGAAGAACTTTATTCTCAGAGACCTGCATTGTCGGGTGACGTCTGGCAGCAAGTATGCGAAATGGGCAAAGAGGTCGCTCCAAGTAACCCGTTGTTTAAGTTGTCGGGTGATGATCTCAACGTTTTGGTAGAAGAAGAGTCTGAGTTGTTACTCGAGGCCGATAGTATTTCCGAAGTGCCTATGGACAGCAGTCTCTCGGCATCGGACGAGCAAGCCGTTGAGGGTGATGACAGCAAACAAGTAGCGAATTTAAATGAGTCGTTTTCTGATCGACATAGTGACCTAGAAGAAGCACTCACGTTTGAAACTGAGTCAGCAACGACTGTTGCTCCAAGGTCTAACGATGAGGCAAGCCAGTTAATTAACTTAAATGATGATCTCAGCGCGATTGGCGGTTCAGATGAATTACAAATCGATCCACTCGAATTTGTAGGTGATATTATTCCTGAGCCCTTAGATCTGTCCACTTCACTTGGTGATGATATTGTCGATATCTCAGTCAATAACGAGGATGAAAAATCCCTGTTGGGTTTTGATCTCGAGCATAGTGCAGGTCAGGTTGATGAGGAGAAATTCGATGACATTGAGGCGGCCTTTGGTAAACTTCAAGAAGTTAGCGACCTTGAGATAGACCCCGACTACGATGAAGCGCGTACTCAGTATGAGCTTGCTAAGGTGTTCGTGGACCTTGGAGATGAAGACGGCGCGCGTAAAATTCTGACCGGGTTAGTCGAAAATAACAACAATAGCGCTGATGTATTAAGCGACGCTAAAGCACTATTAGAGTCGATCGACGCCTAGGTATTTAGTTTGCCATCGACGACTGCTGTGGGCTATCACCGCCTGTTTTCGAGCGCTGAAAATTAACGTAATTACAGCCAAGACCATAAGCCAGAGTTCGAATGAGTTTGGGCTTATTTTTTGACCATGGCTTCCCTCTAGGCTCGCGATTGAGGCTGAGTTACCTCTCAGCTTGGCTCTAGTTAGAATGGTAAATTCAGACCTAATCAAAGGTAATACCCAATGAGATTCGCTGCATGCGTTGAATACGACGGTACCAACTTCAGTGGTTGGCAAGCACAGAAACATGATGTGAGGACCGTGCAAGAAGTTGTTGAGGAGGCGCTTAGCCGCGTAGCGGATCATGTTACGCCTATTGTTACAGCGGGTCGCACCGACAAGGCCGTTCATGCAAGCCATCAGATCATCCATTTTGACTCGTATTCTGATCGTACAGAATTCGCTTGGTGCCGTGGTACTAACCGGTTCTTGGATCATGACGTTCGTCTGCGTTGGGTGACGCCTATTGATGATCAGTTTCACGCGAGGTTTTCAGCCCTTTCAAGGTCTTATCGATTCATTATTCATAACTCACCGATCAAAAGCGCTTTGTATCGGAACTATGCAACCCATGAGCGAGAACCTCTCAATCCAAAGGTAATGGCAGTGGCGGCAAAAGTGCTTGTTGGTGAACACGATTTCAGTTCGTTCAGAGCGGCCGGCTGCCAAGCTAATACGCCGATAAGAACAATGCATAAACTCGAGTTGAATTATCAGGGTGATTGGATTTGGTTTGATCTCAATGCCAATGCTTTCTTACAGCACATGGTACGCAACATTGCAGGTTGTTTAATTGAAATCGGTAGTGGTAAACGAGACGTCGATTGGTTGGCGGACGTACTGGTGGCGAAAGACCGTACAAAGGCAGGTATTACCGCGCCACCAAATGGTCTATATTTGGCGGGTGTAGAATACCCAGGTGAGTTCGTTTTGCCGAGTAAGCATCATAATATTTCTTTCTGGGGTGAGTGAGGTAAATGAATAGGCACGGTTTTAAGTAATTACTGGCGTCGTATGCGCTCACTTGAGTAACCGTTTTATATGCTTAATATCTTAAATTCAATAGCCGTTAAAATTAATCAACTTTATGCAGCCCGTGAAAGCACAGAATAGAACCCGTATCAAGATTTGTGGAATGACTCAAGTTGTCCATGTAGAGCATGCAGTCTCTCTCGGGGTAGACGCTATTGGTATGATTTTACATGCTAATAGTCCGCGACTTATTACGTCTAATCAAGCAAGATTGATTCGTCAAGTAGTACCAGCCTTTGTCTCTTTGATTGGTGTATTTGTAGACGCCGATCATGACCAAATTGAACATAGTATCGACTCGATAGGCTTAGATGCTGTGCAGCTACACGGCCTCGAAAGCAATGCCTTTGGGCAATCTCTAACACGACCCTATATTAAAGCGATTCGAGCAAAATCAGCAGACCAAGTACGTCGAGACTGTGGTCTATTTACAGATGCTAGTGCTATTTTGTTAGACCCGTATGTCAAGGGCCAGCATGGTGGCACTGGACAAGCTCTGGTTCCAGATCTATGGCCAAACTTGCAAGGCTCACAACCATTGATTCTTGCTGGCGGCCTATCGGCTGATAATGTTGCCGAGAGGGTTAGGCAATTCAGACCGTTTGCGGTTGATTTTAATAGTGGTCTTGAGGTCGCTGCTGGCGTTAAGGATGCTGATTTAGTTGCTTCAGCGGTCAATCAGGTTTATGCGGTCGACGCTAGCATTAGGTCGCTTGAATATGTCTCGTAATTTAGCTCAGTGGGTCGATTATATTCAGACCCTCCATCATCGAGAGATCGAGTTGTCTTTAGAGCGTGTTCGCGAAGTTTTTCTACGAATGTATCCGTACGGTTTGAGCTATAAAATAATTAGTATCGCCGGTACCAATGGTAAGGGTAGCACCGCTGAATTGTTAGCCTCAATCTATCGCCAAGCCGGCTATCAAGTGGGTAAGTTTACGTCGCCGCATTTAGTCGATTTTAACGAGCGTTTTAACCTAAATGGAGAAGCGATTGACGATCGACGCTTGTTGGCCGCTTTTAATCGTGTTGAATCGCAGCGACAAGATACTCCGATTACCTTCTTCGAATTTGGAACATTGCTTGCAATCGACCTGTTTGCCGACAGTCAGGTTGATATTGCGATAATGGAAGTTGGTTTGGGGGGTAGGCTTGATTCGGTTAATATTCTAGACCCTGATGTGTCAATAGTTACTAGTATTTCAATTGATCATACCAGTTGGTTGGGTAACACTATCGAAGCGATCGCTTACGAAAAAGTTGGCATAGCTCGAGGTGGCCGCCCTCTAGTGTTGGGCTTGACCGACCCGCCGGATAATATGCTTGAGTATGCATCGACGCTAGGCGCCCAGATAAGGCAAATTGGTCAACAGTTCGATTACTCTCAATCAAAGGATGATAGCCACTGGCAATGGTCTTCATCGGGAACGACATTCAAGGGCTTACCTTTACCGTTGCAACAAGCAGGGGTTCAGTTGTCTAATTGTTCTGTAGCACTTGAAGCCGTACGGTTGATGTCAGCCGATTTGCCGGTCGAAACGTCGAGTATCGTAGAAGGTATTGGCAACGCCACAATTTTAGGGCGCTGCCAAGTGTTCGGTCATGATCCCTATATCGTCTTTGATGTGTCGCACAACCAAACATCTGTCGCTCGTTTAAACCAGTTCCTCTTTGATTTAAAAAGCAATGAGGGCGCCTTAGGCAAGCCGAGAACAGTTGTGGTCTGCGGAATGTTGCGAGACAAAGAGATTCGAGTCAGTCTTGAGCAGATCGCTCATCAGGTAGACGAATGGCATGTTGCTACTATTCATAACGAACGAGGAGCGTCAGCCTCTGAGATCGGCGCTGTGGTTCGCTCAATTTCAACAGCTAAGGTTGCCGACTATGACCGCGTTGAGGATGCTTATGATGCCGCTGTTGCAACATTAAACGCAGATGACCGTCTTGTGGTTTTTGGTTCCTTCCATATTGTAGGTGATATACTTAGGCATGTTAATTAGGCTTGTCTTATTTGCTGATTCCTATGTGATCACGCTCAGAGAGATAGGCTAAACCAGAGCCAGTAACAGAAGTCTTATGCCAAAAAAAACAAACCCAGAAACCGAACAGCTTAACGAGTTTGATTTGAGGTACCGCGTCACTGGGGCTGCCGTATTGCTCTTTTTGGGTGCTTTAGTTCTGCCGTGGTTATTGGGGCCACCAAGCGCAGCAAGTAAAATAGATGCAATGCCGTTGGTGGCTGCAGTATCAGAAGTCGAGGTGGCTAATATTATCACTAGCGCGAGAGGTTCTGAAACGGAGATAATGAATGATGAGATTGCAGAAACAGTCTATATCTCAAAGATCACACCACTAGATGCCAAACGCAATAGCGATCTAGTTAGGGCGGCGAATCAAGCGGCCGCCAGCACTAAAGCACGGCCCTCTAAGCAGCAAAGTGCAGCCGCTGAAAAATCCATTGCCGAGAAATCCATAGCGGCAAAAGCAGATGAAATCAAGCTTAAGAAAATCGAAAATGAAGGTGTATTGAGAAAAGCCAATATTGTAAGCGACGCTCAGCAACAAGCAAAGAGAGAGCGAGATCTGCAGGCGGCTTTAGCCGCTGAGCTTAAGTCTCAAACTGAGAAAGCAGAGGCTGCCGAGAAGGAGAGCCTTAAAACTACCGCTGTTGATTTGGGGTGGGTGGTTCAAGTAGGTTTGTTTACAGAAAAAAAAAGAGCGATAGCATTAGTCAGCGAGTTAAAGAAGAAGGGCTTTTCGGCCTCAAGTAGTGTGGTCGATACCAATAGAGGTAAGAAAACAGGTACGCGAGTTTGGCTTGGGCCATTTGCAAAAAGAATCGCCGCAATTAACCAACAAAAACGGTTAAAATCTAAGGCTGGCAAGGAAGGTTTTATTCGGGTTTACCCGTAAAATAATAAGAATCGAAATAAGTACAGTCATATTAAAGTTGTATTACAGTTAAAGAGAGGAAAGAATGGGTGGATTTGATTGGATCATCGCGGCAATATTAGCAGTCTCGATTCTGGTGGGTACTTTTCGCGGTTTTATTAAAGAGTCGTTATCCCTTATTTCATGGATATTGGCGATCTGGTTAGCATTCAATTATTGCAGTGACGCGGGCGAGTTTATTCATCAGTACATTAATATACCCGCGCCCAAATTTAGGGAGTGGGCTGGCTTTGCGCTGGTATTTATTGCTACGCTGTTTATTTTTTCCTTGGTTAGTTACATTATTACTAAGATATTTGTTCGCGGCCCAATTAAAGGTGTTGATAGAGTTTTAGGCTTGGGTTTTGGTGCACTGCGAGGCGCGGCAATCGTTGTAGCGCTATTGGTTGTGGCACGTGGCTTTGGGTTGGAAACATCTGATTGGTGGAAAAATTCTCAGTATTTAGCTAAATTTGAGCCGTTCATGGAAACGGTGGAAGCGTTATTTCCAGATAGCAGCCTGACACCCGATGAGGAAGGCGGCGGTCTTAAACAAAAAGTCACCGAGCACGCTTTAAAAACGCTTGGCGAACCGAATTAATAGCGTCAAAATAGTGAAAATGTAAGCATCGAGCGTAGCGTAAACGTTAAAATAATTGGTTTAAATAATGTATCATCGGCGTGCCAGATAATAGACTTCTAATTGGGTCTTAAAATCTGGCGCTAATCTTTGACCCCAGACTATCTCAGTAGAGACAGAGAGCGATTAATATGTGCGGTGTGTTAGGTATAGTTGGTAAGTCTTCGGTCAGCACGAGTTTATACGATGGTTTAACTGTTCTTCAGCATCGAGGCCAAGACGCTGCGGGAATTTTAACCTGTGATGAAAATGGATTCATTAATCTACGTAAGGACAACGGCCTAGTCAAAGACGTTTTTTTTAGTGCACACATGCAGAGGTTGACCGGAAATGTGGGAATTGCCCATTGCCGTTACCCAACCGCTGGATCAAATTCTTCGGCTGAAGCACAACCTTTTTATGTTAACTCTCCGTTTGGCATTGCTCTTGCTCATAACGGCAATTTAACCAATGCTGGTCGTTTAAGAGAACGAATATTTAAAGATGATTTACGCCATGTAAATACCACATCAGATTCCGAAGTCCTGCTTAATATTTTCGCCCATGAGATTTATAACGCGCTTGGTGGGAATACTCATACACTCACACACGAGCATATTTTTACCGCGATCGAAGGCGTATTTAGACGCTGCCGTGGTGGTTATGCGGTGGTGGCCTATGTGATGGGTGTCGGTATCGTCGCATTTAGAGATAAGCACGGTATTCGCCCGCTGATCTACGGCTATCGAGATACCGATAAGGGTCGTGAGTACATGGTTGCATCTGAGAGTGTTGCTCTAGATAGCCAAGGTTTCACAGTACTTGCCGATGTAATGCCAGGTGAGGCAATCATTCTGCCACTCGAGGGCGAAATCGAGAATCATCTATGCGTAAGCGACGCCAGTTATGCACCGTGTATCTTTGAGCAAGTATATTTAGCACGGCCTGATTCAATGATCGACGGTATCTCTGTTTACCGTACGCGTATGCGTATGGGTGAGAAATTAGCCAAAAAAGTCGCTCGAGAATGGGCTGATCATGATATTGACGTAGTGATACCTATTCCTGATACTAGCCGGACGTCTGCGCTGGAAATGTCCCAAGTACTTGGCGTACGTTATCGCGAAGGCTTCATAAAAAATCGTTACATTGGTCGTACATTTATTATGCCTGGCCAAGAGCAACGTAAAAAGTCCGTTCGTCAAAAGCTTAACGCGATCGAATTAGAGTTTCGTGGTAAGAACGTTATGCTGGTTGACGATTCAATTGTGCGTGGCACAACCTCAAAGCAAATCGTGCAGATGGCACGAGATGCCGGTGCGAAAAAGGTTTACTTTGCATCGGCGGCTCCTCCAGTTCGATATCCAAATGTCTACGGTATTGATATGCCTGTGGCATCAGAATTGATTGCCAACAATCGAACTGTTGAGCAAATTCAAGAAGCTATTGGTGCTGACCGTTTGTTTTATCAAGATCTAAATGACCTGATTGATGCGGCTTCAGAGGGGAATCCTCAAATCACTAACTTTGATACATCTTGCTTTAGCAAGCATTACGTAACAGGCGACGTCGATGATGAATACTTTGCTGAATTGGAGGCTGACCGAAAGGATGGTGCTAAGCAAGCAAAAGAGTTTCAGCCTTCTGAATTGCGCGATGTTAGCCAAATGTCAAATTAATAATTGTTGAGCCAGTTGAGCAAATGAAGGTCGCCTATGTTTGGTATAGCTAGTTAAAAAATATGAAAAAGAGTATGTCAGATTACCGCCCCGCGACTCAAGCTGTTAGAGCTGGGCAAGTTCGTAGCTCAGAGAGCGAGCATAGCGAGCCGATATATACGACTTCCAGTTTCGTTTTTGAGTCAGCCGCTCAGGCTTCAGCGCGTTTTTCGCTTGAGGAAGAGGGTAATATCTATTCGCGCTTTACCAACCCGACTGTTCGCGTTTTTGAACAACGTTTGGCGGCATTAGAGGGCGCTGAAGCCTGTGTTGGAACGGCATCTGGTATGGCAGCAATGTTGGCAACTTGTATGGCTGGCTTGAAATCAGGTGATCATGTTGTGTCATCGCAATCAATCTTCGGCGCTAACCACACCTTACTTAAGGGATTGATGGGCAACTTCGGCATCCAAACTACGTTTGTCAGCCTTACAGATTTGGATCAATGGCGCAGCGCTATGCAGCAAAATACTAAGATGGTATTTTTTGAAACGCCGACCAACCCGTTAATGGAAATCGGCGATATAGCGGCGATCTCTGATATTGCCCATTCGGTCAATCCAGACATTAAAGTCGTTGTTGACAATTGTTTTTGCACGCCGATATTGCAGCAACCCTTATTACTGGGTGCTGATGTTGTTTTACATTCGGCAACTAAATTTATCGACGGTCAGGGGCGCTGCATCGGCGGAGCGGTTGTTGGCGATGCTGAATTCGTAGGCGAAAAAGTAATGAGCTTTATGCGCACGGCAGGCCCATCAATGAGCCCATTTAATGCTTGGGTTTTTGCTAAGGGGCTAGAGACCTTGCCATTACGCATTCATCAAGCATGTGATAATGCGATGCTATTAGCGGAATCGCTTGCCGGTACTGTACAAGTTGAGCGTGTTTATTATCCAGGCCTGATAACTCATCCTCAGTATGATCTCGGCCAATCTCAGCAAAGTAAAGGGGGTGCGGTAGTTTCTTTTGAGTTGAAAGGCGGTAAACAAGCGGCCTGGAAGCTAATCGATAGTACCGAGCTTTTGTCGATTACGGCGAATTTAGGCGATACTCGGACAACCATAACGCACCCCTACACAACCACTCATGCACGCTGGAGTGACGATGACAAAGCGGCAGCAGGAATTTCACCAGGGCTGGTCAGAATTGCTGTGGGTTTGGAAGATCCGGTCGATGTATTTAGTGATCTAGACTTTTCTAGTTAGCTTTTTAACTAAATGCGGAGGTGTTTTGACCGTTTGCACTAGCCGGCGAGCGTTAACATTTATACCCGCTAGCGGGGCGAAGACGCTAGAAACCGAGTAGCGCATTTACGGCTAGAATTCTAACATCAGAATCACCTGTGTCGGCGGAGTACTCAAGCTCTACAACGCCTAGGTCGGCCTAAACCAACACCGGACGCTACGCTTACATCCTCGAACTCCGATTGGCCAAACTGGGTCTCATTAAACGCAAAGTCTGTATAAGATAAACCGCCTTTAAGTTTGTAGTAAAGGGTACCGGCTAAGCGATATTTGCTTCGCTTCACTATTGCTGAAAACCAGTATAGAAGTACTTCGATACTAAATTTATTGGCCGCAGTGTAAACTTAGGGCATGAGACTCGTGGCCAGCATACTTTTTTTCTTATTAATCTTATTGCAAGCCAAACTTTGGTTTGGTGGGCATGGCGTTTTTCAACTATGGTCTCTGCAAGGTAATATCCAGCAATCTAGCCAGCGAAATGAGTCTTTGTTACGACGCAATGAAACATTACATGCCCAAGTAAATGAGTTGAAGCAGGGCAGTGAAGCATTAGAAGAGCGGGCCCGAAGTCAACTCGGCTTTATTAAAGAAGGTGAAACTTTTTACCGTGTTGTTCCGGGGCGCTCTAAAGCGACCCCCGAGCCTGGCTCGAATTAAACGGCCATTGATGACATAGCTAGTCTAAATCGGTGAGTTACTGATTTTGATGCCGTTTTTATCCACTCTTAGAATACTGTTTGTGGTGTGCCAGTCTCCTAGAACATAACGACTTGCCAGCTGACCGTCGTTGCTCGCATTTTCATAATGATGAGTATTTTGGCGATGAGTGTGGCCGTGAATCATCTGGCTTACTGAGTGTTCAGCGAATGATGCGAGTACCGCCGTCTCGGTGACGTCCATTATGCCCATACTGATTTCGGATTTGTGTTGATTGCTTTGCAGTCGCGCTTGTTTGGCTTGTTCGATGCGATCAGTAATGCTTAATTGTAAAAAGCCATCACAAAATTCGTTATTAGTCATCATTTCGGTTCTAAACTGTTGATGGGCTATGTCCTCAGTGCACAAGCTATCACCATGCAGTAACAGCGTTCTAGTACCATAGAGGTCAACTATTGTTTCATCGTCTAGAATTTTGAAGCCGGTTCGTTCAGTAAATGTTTCTCTGACTAAAAAGTCTCTATTGCCGGCGATGAAATAGCAATCAACACTTTGGCTAATAGTTTTCATAGCATCCAAGATTGGATCGGCTCCGAGCAGATTGCCAGCGTCGTCGCCAATCCAGAATTCAAATAGGTCGCCTAGAATGTAAAGCCGCTCGCAGCTAGCAGCTTGGTTGGCTAGAAATTCGAAAAATGCCTTGCTAATCTGAGGTCGCTCAGGAGTCAAATGTAGATCTGAAATTATATATGTATGCATAAACGTTATTGTAAGCCAGAGACGCTTTTTAGGGCAATCACTTAGAGTGTTGTAATACAACCATATCTTATATGAATGCCTTGTATTTCAGATTGTCATAGAGTCATACTGTATTGGCTTTGCGACCGAAGTGTGAGTGTAAACATGCGCTAAAAAAGTGAATAAGTTCGTTGTGTTTAGGTCTTTTGCGTTTATAATTTGAAGTTCAAATAGTCGTCCATTTTCGGGCATTTTTTATCTTTACCTTAAAGAGTGAAGAATCAGCTTTTATTAGGAGAGCTCCGTGCAGTTATCAGGTGCAGAAATAGTGGTCAAAAGCCTTGAAGAAGAGGGTGTAGAATTCGTCTTTGGCTACCCAGGTGGTGCAGCATTGCACATCTATGACGCTTTTCATTGTCAAGACGCAGTAAAACACATTCTCGTTCGTCATGAGCAAGGTGCAACGCACGCAGCAGACGGTTACGCTCGCTCTACTGGCCTGCCTGGTGTGGTGCTAGTAACCTCTGGTCCAGGCATCACTAACGCTATTACCGGTATTGCTACTGCCTACATGGACTCGATACCCATGGTAGTGCTGTCTGGCCAAGTAATGAAACCGTTGATTGGCTATGACGCTTTTCAAGAAATAGACGCGGTAGGTATAAGTCGACCGTGCGTCAAACATAATTTTCTGATTCAAAGCGTCGAAGAAATTGCCGAAACTATTAAGAAAGCGTTTCATATTGCGACTACTGGCCGTCCAGGCCCAGTACTGGTTGATATCCCTAAGGATATTACCGCTGAAGTAACTGAGTTTTTATACCCAAAAGCAATTGAAATGCGTTCTTATCCGCCAGCACCTAAGGCGCATCCGAGTGCGATCGTAACCGCGGTTGAGGTAATGCTTAATGCTAAGCGGCCTGTCGTCTATGCAGGTGGCGGTGTGGTTTTAGCGCACGGCCAAAAAGAACTGACTGATTTCGTTAGGAAATTAGGCTTTCCTTGCACCAATACATTAATGGGGCTCGGCGCTTACCCGCATGATGACCCACTTTTTATTGGTATGTTGGGTATGCACGGCACCTATGAAGCAAATATGACAATGCATGATTCTGATTTGATTATTGCATTAGGGGCTCGCTTCGATGACCGTATTACCGGAACATTGGAAGGCTTCGCGCCCCATGCAAAAGTAATTCATGTAGATATTGACCCTTCGGTAATCGATAAAAATATCATAGCCGATATCCCCATTGTTGCTGATGTAAAAGAAGTTCTTAGCGCGTTTAATCAAGAGCTTGCTCGACGTAGTAAGGATATCAATCCTTCATTGACTGCCGACTGGTGGAGTCAGATCCAAGATTGGCGCTCGCTCGATAGTTATTGGTATGACGAGGACTCTGAGATTATTAAGCCTCAGTACGTGGTACAAAAATTACATGAAGTAACCGGTGGCGAAGCTTATGTAACTTCAGATGTTGGTCAGCACCAGATGTTTGCGGCACAATTTTATGGTTTCTCAGATACCCATAAATGGATTAACTCGGGAGGCTTAGGCACTATGGGGTTTGGCTTGCCGGCAGCGATGGGCGTGAAATTAGCCCACCCGGACGCTGATGTAGCCTGCGTTACTGGTGAAGGCAGCATTCAAATGTGTATTCAAGAACTCGCCACCTGCCAACAGTATAAATTACCGGTAAAGGTTATCAGTCTTAATAACCGTTACCTTGGGATGGTTCGTCAGTGGCAAGAGTTCAACTACAACAAGCGCTATTCGAATTCTTATATGGATTCTTTACCAGATTTCGTCGCCTTAGCTGAAGCCTATGGCCATGTCGGCATGCAAATTGAAAAGCCTAGTGATGTTGAGGGCGCTTTGAAAGAAGCATTTGCAATGAAAGATCGTTTAGTATTTATGGATTTCCTTACCGACCAGAAAGAGAACGTTTACCCAATGATTGAGAGCGGTAAAGGGCATCACCAAATGCGTTTACGCCCAAGCAAGTAGAGAGATTATGCGACATATTATTTCAGTTTTATTAGAAAATGAATCCGGCGCCCTATCACGTGTGGCTGGTTTGTTCTCCGCACGTGGCTACAATATCGAATCATTAACAGTAGCGCCGACTAATGACCCGACATTGTCGCGCATGACGATTGTTACCAATGGAGATGAACGAAAGATAGATCAAATTGAGAAACATTTAAATAAGCTAGTTGATGTTGCCGCTCTGCAGGACATTACCGCAGGCAGTCACCTTGAACGCGAAGTTGTATTGGCTAAATTGGTGGCTAATACTGAGCAGAAAGCTGACCTAGATAAGATTGTTGTTGCGTTTAACGCACGCCTAATTACTGTCTCTGATTCTCAGTTTATAGTTGAGATGAGTGGCAGTAGCGAAAAAGTCGATGAGCTCTTGAAGAGTATGAACGGCATCACTATTCTTGAGTTGGCGCGTTCTGGAGTAACCGGTTTATCTTCAGATGAAACTGCTCTGACGGTGGCGTAGTAAGTTATAGTTTATACCTCAATCTCAAGGCTAGAAAGCCCGCGAGGCGGTGACAAAAAATGTAGAGTATTGGACGCATTGAAGGTAACTTCAACGCTTTTCTTGCTTTTATAAGCGCATACTTTTTACTGGAAAATAAAATGCAAACTATGGCTAAGCATTCGTTGCTCGACGATTTTGCTTAAGCGTTTAACTTGGTTAGACCTCGAATCGTTAATGCGGCTAAGTCGAACCATCGCTTTGACAATTGATTGCACATTTATTAGTGCTATCAAAAGTGGGCAAAGCGACTCTCAACATTGTATAATCTCAGTATGAGCTCAGAGAAACCCAAACTACACTCGTTACAGACAAGCGAAAGCAAAGTAGACACTAAGAAGCCAGCCAAAGGTTTCTACGTGTTGCCGAGTCTGTTCACTACGGCGGGTCTATTCGCCGGTTTTTACGCCATAATGCAAGCTCGTTTAGGCCATTTTGAGGCCGCATCATTGGCGATCTATGTGGCTATGGCGATGGATATTATCGATGGTCGCCTTGCTAGACTAACCAATACACAAAGTGATTTCGGCTCAGAGTACGATAGTTTGTCTGATATGGTTTCGTTCGGGGTCGCCCCCGCGATGGTGTTATTTGAGTTCGCGCTCACTGACCTAGGCCGATTCGGAAGCCTTGTAGCATTTATTTACATCGCTTGTGCTGCGTTAAGATTAGCGCGATTTAATGTCGCCGCTACTAGTGATAAAACTCACTTCATTGGCGTGCCGAGTCCCGGTGCGGCTGCGATGATAGCGTCGACAGTGTGGTTGTTTGTCGATGCAGGGATCTCACCGACCGATTACAATATCGCCCTTGCTCTATTAATGGTTGTCATGGCTTTGGCGATGGTGAGTAATATTAAGTATCGCTCATTCAAAGACTTTGAATTTAGAGATAAGATGCCTTTTGTTGGCTTAATTGTATTGGTATTAATTATTGCATTTGTTTACCTAGATCCGCCTTCTGCTTTCTTGGCGATCGGCTCGATATATATGATTAGTGGTGCTGTATTTTACTTGCTCGGTAAGTTTAAGAGTAAAAAAGAGACACCCGAGTAAAAATCGACCAATTACTATTTGAACTAGCTCTTACAATTTATAGCTAGACATAACACAGACCTTAATTTAATCAGAAATATGAAATTCGAAGGCAGTCTAGTCGCACTAATCACTCCAATGGCTGAAGACGGCACCGTTGACTACCAATCCTTAACACGGTTAATCGAACTGCACGTCGAGTCAGGGACCCACGGTATTGTGTCCGTTGGAACTACTGGAGAATCATCAACTCTAAACGTTAATGAACACTTGGCGGTGGTTGAATACACTGTTAAGGCAGTGGATAAACGCATACCTGTTATCGCTGGTACCGGCGGAAATTCTACACAAGAAGCCATTCATTTAACAAGACAAGCCGAATCGCTGGGTGCCGATGCGGCTTTGTCCGTGGTCCCATACTATAACAAGCCTACCCAAGAAGGCTTATATCAGCACTTTAAGGCCATTGCTGAAGCGGTACCGATCGCTCAGATTTTATATAATGTACCTGGGCGAACGGTTGCTGATCTGAGTAACGAAACTATTGTAAGATTGGCAGTGATAGATAATATCGTCGGCTGCAAAGATGCAACAGGTGATCTGCAAAGAGGCCAAAAGTTAATCGATAGTTGCGGTCATCAATTGTCAATTCTCTCAGGTGATGATGCCACTGCTCTCGATTATATGAAGCTTGGTGCTCGTGGCGATGTCTCAGTGACGGCCAATGTAGCACCCAGGTTAATGAGCGATATGTGTGCTGCCGCACTTGCTGGTGATTTTGTCTTGGCCGAACAATTAGACGCTAAATTACGTGGTTTACATGCTCAACTGTTTGTTGAATCTAATCCCATACCGGTTAAGTATGCGGTGGCTAAAATGGGCTATACTGCCAACAAATTAAGGTTGCCATTGACCTCATTAAGCCCCCAGTTTGAAGCGCAAGTCGACGAGGCTATGAAGCAAGCCGGCTAGGGCAGTTTCGATGACTAGAGTTTTGATACTTAGAGCTTCGATTCCCCCAATGTCTAAGCTGGTTTAAAAATAACAATAAAACAAAGGGTCGAGTTGTCGATCCATGACCAAATTAATTATGACTTCAATCAAACAAAATATAAAATTTAGCCACAGCATCTCGGTGCTCTTAGTCTTGCTAATGGTATTGAGCGTTTCGGCTTGTGGTGGCGTTAAGAAAGTGATCACCGCAGATGATAGCGCCGAATACAAGTCAGCCAGAGCGCTGCCACCATTGAAAAAACCGTCGCGGATAATCGCCGTTGAAGAAAAGTTAGTTGTACAAAAAAGCTTACCGGTAGAAGAAAACGTTGTAGCACTTGATATCGAGCCAAATGAGACTGTTGTGCCAGTAGAGCAATCTACTGCCGTAGGTATTTCGGCAATGGTTGTAACTACCAATACC